>JAFSQI010000020.1 GCA_017446685.1 Butyrivibrio sp. | reverse complement strand
CCTTCTCAAAGGGCAGTCTCCAAGAGCGGAGTTAAGGCTATGATAAAGCAAAGCCCCGGCATAAAAGCCAGGGCTAATGTTAAAGATTTTTTGAGACATTTTCAAAAATGCTTGACACAACTTTTTTTATTTTTTTATATAACTTTTTTTATTACTTTTTTAGGATATATATAACAGAATCATCGCTTTCATCTTTCTTTTGGGGATAGTATTTACTTTACAATGTTCATTAGGGGCAAATCCCCTCTATTTATGGTCTAAATGCCCTTAAATTCCGAAAGGCTATAAACATGTGTGGATCGTAAAGAGGTCTGACCCCAATGTGCGTATATTGGCTTCTGACCCGACAACAGCATATCCCGAATATCAGTCCAGTAGTTCCTCGACTTTAAGAACCTCAAAGCCCTCAGCTTTTCCCTTGAGTTTTATGCTTGCCCCAAGAGAGGTGTATCGAATGCGGCCCTCCAGATGGTCTGCCACAGAGCGGCTTATATACAGGGTTCCGCCCGGAGCATTGGACTCCAGTCTGGAAGCCGTATTGACCGTATCACCGATGGCAGTATAATCCATATGCTTCTCAGCTCCCATATTTCCTACTACGGCTGGCCCATAGTTTACACCGATTCCCACCTTGAGGTCCTGACCTATCTCTTCTTGCAGTTCATCTGAAACCCTTGCCGCCCCCTCAATTATCTCCATGGCTGTTTTTACCGCATTATATACTGCATCCTCTTGGGGAAGCGGCGCTCCCCAGAAAGCCATCATGGCGTCACCCACGAATTTATCCAGGGTGCCTTTATTTCTCTCGACACAGTCGCTGGCCATGGTCAGATATTTATTAAGAACGTGAACCACCGTTTCAGGAGACATGTTCTCCGACATGGTCGTAAACCCTCTTACGTCAACGAACAAAACAGCAATATCACAGGTTCTGCCCCCAAGGGCCAAATTGTCAACGCCGGTTTTCAGAATCTCATCAACGATCTCCGGTGCCACATATCGCTCAAAGGTTCTGGTGATCTTCATCTTCTCAATGGCGGAGCGGAAATACTTTATACCCACAGCCACAACGTACATGACCAGTGATCCGATGGGAAACCACAGCGGATGGGCAATGATACCACCTTCATAGAACAGATATGCCCCGACCAGCGTAGCAACTCCTATCGCCGTCATGATGATGCCGCCGGGCACAAGTTTTATCCTCAGGAAAAGAGATAACAATGTAGCGCACAGTATCAGAACAATAAGCGCCTGCAAGACTTCGGACATCTCCGATTTGTAATCCTGCCTAAGGAACGCCTCGATGGCGTTGGCCTGAACCTCCACGCCATACATCTTCTTAGCCCTGTCAATGGTGGTAAAATACTCGTCCTGAAGCCCCACAGAATAGGGGCCTATCAGCACGATCTTCCCGGCATAATAATCCGCAGGGACTTCTCCCTTTATCAGATCCGCAATGTTATAGCCGTCATCATAGGTTCCCGGCACAGCGGAATATGAGAGATAATAGTGGCCTCTTTCATCGGTATCGGGAGGAACGACAGTCTCTCCCTTCTGATCCAGAAAGGCCCTTGTAGCCTCGTAGGCCATGGAATATACCCTCCCGGTGCTGCCGTCATCTCTTTTGACATCAAAATACAGAAGCGCATGGCGGAGCACTCCGTCCAGATCATACATGGCATTGATATGCCCTTGGACGGAAGCATTCTTCAGCTCATCAAAGGGCTCTTCGTAATTGACGACGCTGTGCTCAAGAAGGTCAAAAGAACCGGTTTCGTTTTGAACATACTCCGAGCCAAACACGCCGGTGGATGCCGTAATAACTTTTGGAAGGTTCTTTACGGCATTTACCAGATTATCATCCGCCTCCCGGCTTGTGGTGCCGGTATACAGGGTGTCTATGGCAACCACTGCAGGCATGTTGTCTGGGTCAGCCGCCAGTTGCCGCAGTGCATCTGCCATGTTGTTGCGGTCCCAGGTATTATAAGCCCCAAGTTCCTCAAGGGACTCGTCATCTATACCTATCACTACCACATCCCCGGAAACCGCCCTGGTTCTCTGGAACACAGAATCCTGCATCCACTTGTCTATTCTGTTAAACGTTCCCAGATAAGCTGCCAGCGTATAAAGAAGTGCTATAGCAAGAATTATCAGGGCTTTCTGATAGGTTTTTTTTACCAATGGCATTATCCTCGCTGGGAAAAGTGAATGATTATATCCATTCCATCATGTTTTCAGGTTTCCGTCAGAATCATATACGTTGCCATTGGAATCAGTATATTTTCCCGACTCAGAATTATAATAGTAACCATCATTTTCATACAGGCCTCGTCCCAAATCTTCCCAACCATCATTAGCTGCAGAATCAGCGTTATATTAAGGCCCGTCATATTTCGCCGATTCCTCAGTTCCACTATCTGTATTTGTATCGGTACCGGTATCAGTATCCGTGCCGGTATCTGTATCGGTATTAGTGTCCGTATCTGTGTTGGTGTCGGTATTGGTATCTGTGTTGGTGTCGGTATTGATATCTGTGTTGGTATCTGTGTTTGTATCTGTGTTTGTATCCGTATTGGTGTCGGTGTTGGTATCTGTGTTGGTGTCTGCATTGGTATCTGTGTTGGTGTTGGTGTTGGTGTCGGTGTTGGTATCTGTGTTTGTATCTGTGTTTGTATCCGTATTGGTGTCGGTGTTGGTATCTGTGTTGGTGTCTGTGTTGGTGTCTGCATTGGTATCTGTGTTGGTGTCTGTGTTGGTGTCAGCGTTGCCTTCGTTACCTCCGGTTCCGCTATCCGTATTACCATCATCTGCGGCAGAGGCATTATCCCCAGACTGCTGATCAGCTTCCCGGCTGTCGGAATTATCCAAGCTATTGCTGCTGCCGGTTGAGCCCTGTCCCTTGTTTCTGGCCTGTTCAGCTTCCTCAGCTTCTGCCTGCTTTATAGCATCATAGAACTTTTGATACTCCTCCTGAGCATTGGTTTTCTGAGTAGATACTGCTGTGGACGCGCTTTCAGAAACACCACCGGAAGACTCTCCTGTTGTGGTCACTGCAGTCGTTAATTTCTTACTATTTGCTGAGTTTCCGGTTGTGCTTCCGGTTGTGTTTCCTGTTGTGCTTCCGATTGCGTTTCCGGTTGTGCTGCCTAATGTATTAGCGGATGAATCATTCCCCGTTTGAGACTGATTGCTGTCCGAACCGCCTCCACCTCCGGAGGACTGCTGATCAGTGACATCCTCAGCTGAAGCCAGCATGGTATCTTCATCCTCTATGCCCAGTATCTTTTTCTTATCCCATCCTGTTGCTGAGCAGACCAGATCGATCAAAGACTCATTTTCAGCAAGCCTTGCAACTATAAATTCGTTCAGATCATCTTCCGTGACATCTTCCAGCTCAAACATTATGCTGTCCACGGTCCTGTCGTAATACAGATATGTCTTTACCCGCTGCCCTGCGGAAACAGTGATAGTCTTCTTTTCCTTGGTTCTGGGATTGGTTCCTATGATCTCAACGCTTCCCTCAGTTATGTAAACGACTTCATGCCCGTCCTCATCCACGGAAACGTAGCCAGAAGTGCCCCTGATACCAACAACCATGGTGGAGGTCCTGATATCAAAGCTCTCATCCGCAGCAAGCTTCTTGGTGATCTCGAAAAAGAGACTTCCTTCCGTCAGGTTAATATCAAGTTTTTTGCCCTTCTGGTCGAACTGTGCACGGCTTAGCTCATTCACAGTGACGATCTTAGTGTCATCAAGGGCAATGCCTGCAAGAGAGGCCGACTCGGTATTAAGAATATTGCCGGCATTAAGACGCAGATTATCAGATATCGTCTTCTCTTTTTCCTTTTCAAAGAGTCTGACAATACCTTCCCTTCTCAGAAATCTCATTGTACTGGCAGTAAGGCGGTTATTTGAAATGAATACGGCTATGATAATCCCGATAATAACAACCGCTGTCACCAGAGCTGCAACCAGAATTTTCTTTTTCTTACTATCCATTCCACAATCTCCTTTGCTGTATTACTTCTTCCACGCGCCGCTATCCTTAAACATCTGCAGGATTTTTTTGTCAATCTTGCCCTCGTCGGACATGCTGTCCAATATGGAAAAGGCTTTTTCCGGAGGCATCGGAGGCTTATAGGGACGATCCTCCGCCGTCAGGGCATCGTAAACATCAATAATTGTCAGTAGTCTGACCTCTTTAGATATATCCTCGGCCTTAAGATGATCAGGGTATCCTGTCCCGTCAAGAAATTCATGGTGTCCGGCCGCCCACTTTGGTACGTTCTTGTAATAGCCCTCAAAATGCATCTTTTTAAGCATCCTTAGTGTGTAGGTAACATGACTCTGCATGATGCTGCGCTCTTCATCCGTGAGGGTACCCTTGCGAACCGTTATGGCCGTAAGTTCATCCTTTGCAAGAAGCGGAACCTCCCGTCCATCTTCGGTAAGACAACCAATTTCTGCTGCTTTCTCAAGCTCTTCAATGGTCTCATCAGGCAAAAAGCCTTTGGTATTTGAATCCAGGATCAGGGCAAGAGCGTCCTTTATTATTCTTATCTTTTCTTCGCATTCCTTGCGCCTTTCAGGTTCCCTGTAGCCTGTTATCTCCTCCATGAGACATGCGATCGTAACCCTGTTCTTTACCTTATCTTCCAGAGCGCCAAGTCTCGTTGGTTTATCCATGATTTCCAGCGGAATAACAAGTTTCCCAATGTCATGAAGCCAGACGCTCATCAGAAATGCGTCCCTCTCCTCCTCTTCTAGTTTTCGCTCATCGCCGTTCTCACCTATGTAGGTCAAAAAACGGTCTGCATAGAAAGCCATGTTTTTGGTGTGATTGGCATTATAGGAGCTTCGTGTTTCAATTGCCTCTACCATAACCCTCACCAGAGAGTGGAGAGTCTCAGAAACCTGCTCAGACAGCCTCCTATTAGTAAGGATAACCGCTCCCAGGGAAGCCAGGGCTTTGATTATGTCCTCATCCTTCTCCGGAAATGCAACGATATTCCCCGACTCATCCTGCGCATTAATAAGCTGCAGAACGCCTATCACTTCCCCACGATCATTCTCCATTGGGATAACCATCATGGACCTGGTCCTATAGCCGCTCATCTTGTCGTATTTTTTTGCGCCTGAAAAATCGTACTGATCCGAGGCGTAAACGTCCGCAATATTGATCTCTTTTTTATCAATAACAGCGCAGGCGCTGACGTACTCCCTGCTGATAGGCACCGGAGGCATGGTATTCTTTTTGGCTGTGAATTCGTTTAAAAAACCTTTTGCATAGGTATATGAGTTGTGAAAGTTCAGATGGTCATCTTCCACAACATAGACAGTTCCGGCATCACAATGACTGATCCTCATTGCGACCTGAAGGATCATATCCAGAACTTTAGATGTATCTTTTTCCGCAGAAAGTGCTATCGCTATGCGAATGAGGTTATCCACGGAATAGTTAGTCGAAATATCCATAAAAAGCCTCCCGCTATTGCCTAAATAACAGTCTTAAATCCCTCTCTGGCAAAAGAAATATTCTTGCAGCCCTCTGCCTCAAGCCTGCACTGAAGGTCATCCAGAAAAGCATCCGTATGACCGGGGGCATGATGAACCAGGAGCATCTCCTTAATATCCGCCTTCTGTTGAATAATCACAGCCTGCTCATAGGTTGAATGCCCAAAGCCCCTGCACTGTTCGTACTCATCCGGAGTATACTGAGCGTCGTACAGCATCATATCAGAGCCCCGGGCAAAAGATATAAGGCCTTCCGACGCTTCCGGCGAATGCTCAAAGTCTGTTGCAACAATCACCACTTTGCCGCCATACAGGAGCTTAAAAATGGTAGAGCCTCCGGGATGATTGGACGGCATTGTATCAATCCTGACACCTCCTATACTGAAGCTAACACCTTCAGCTATGTTTACAAAATCTACTGTCACATCATAGTCATCAATGCTCACAGGCCAAAGAGGAATCGACAGATATCTCTCCAACTGCTGCCGTATAGTATATCCTCCCCTGATCTCGCCGTACACAGTGATGTTTCTATTCCTCAGAGATCCCAAAAGCATCGGCAATCCCAGGATATGATCGATATGCGTATGAGTTATGATAAGCGAAAGGCGCTTTTCTCCAACGTCCGGCAGGTTCATGATTCCGGTGCCCGCATCAATGATAATCGCCTCTTCTTCCGTCTCAAACAGATAGCTGGTCGTATTGCCGCCGTAACGCATCATTTCAGGCGAAGCCGTCGTCATTGATCCCCGGGTACCCAGTATCGTAAATCTCAGTTCTCCTTTTTGCAGTTTACTTGAAGTATCATTTGGCATCACAAATGTCCTCACATTTTAAGTCTTCTCAAAATCCGCCTTCGGGGTAAAGAGGTCTGACCCCAATGTTTAGTTTTATTATCTAAAAAACAGTCACATTAATATGATACAAAATAACGATTAAATATATATTAATTTTGAATTAACTTGGAATTAATTATCATTTTTGTTCTGCTCCGCAGTAATTTTCTTTTAAATAGTGGTAATATTTCCAACAATGCCGGGCCATACACAAAACGTTAATCTTAACTTCCAGTCATTTTACCACTCAAAATCAAAGCCCTGCTGAAATGCTTTCGGCAAGCAACTCAGTAGGGCTTATTTTTATCCGAATAAAAACTCATCAAGATCCTCGAGCGCTTCCCTTAGCTCTGGATTCCTTTCTTGATTTATAGTTACAATTCAGTTGTTAGCCAGTGGTTCACGAATAAAGCCGATGTGATCATGCACTCACATCGGCTTTATTAATGTGCCCATCTGGCTGACAACTGAATTGTAACCTGAATGGTAACGTTCATACGCAGTAACTATTGTAACTTACATAAGCGGCGCAAAGAGCCTTAGTATCATCTGTCCAAAGCGCAGGAATGAACCTCTGCTATTTACATAATAATCAGTTACGTCTTTTGACTGATCAAAGATCTTAAGAAAATCTGCCTTTGTCTCAGCTACTGCTTTACAATCTGAATACAGGCATCCATTTTCAAAATGATGATATAGGCTTCTGTAATCGAGATTAATTGTACCGCAGGTCGCTGCTATATCATCGCAAATGCTCATTTTTGCATGACAAAAGCCGGGCGTAAATTCATAAATTTTCACCCCATTTCTAGCAAGGATATTGTAGTAGGATCTTGTTACGCTATAGATTATTTTTTTATCAGGGATTCCGGGAGTTATTATTCTGACATCTACTCCTCGTCTTGCAGCCAAAGAAAGTACATTTATCATTTCGTCAGTGATGATAAGATACGGTGTAATAAACCAGACATAGTCCTTTGCCATTTCTGCCATACTCATATAAACGTCTTCACCAACCTGTACATCATCCATAGGGCTGTCGGCATAGGGAATAACAAAACCATCTTCATGTGATTTATATTCATTGTTTACAAGATACTTTTCAAACGAAACGTCATCAATATCGTTTCCTTTTATGGCATTCCACATTTCAAGAAAAGTTATTGTCAGAGACCTTACAGCATCTCCTTCAAGCTTTATTCCTGTATCCTTCCAAAAGCCATAGGGCTCACACAAATGAAAATACTCATTTGCAATATTGTAGCCGCCCGTGAAGCCGACTTTTCCGTCTATGACAGTTATTTTTCTGTGATCTCTGTTATTAAGGAAAAGATTGAGTCCCGGCGCAAAGGGGTTAAAAACTCTTGCCCTGATTCCTTTGGCACGAAGCCTTTTTACAAAATCTGTATTTACAAAGCCTATGCTTCCCATATCATCATAAAAAACTCTTACTTCAACACCTTCTTTTACCTTTTCTTCGAGAATATCCTGGATTTCATGCCAGCTCTGTGCATCTTCAATTGCATGATATTCCATGAAAATAAAATGCTGTGCTTTTTTTAGCTCTTCTTTCTGTGCTTCTATCCCTTTTGCGGCATCATCATAGTAGGCAACATCTGTGTTCTTATATACAGGATATCCCGCATGCTTCTTAAGATAATAGGCTATATTCCCAACAAAAGGATATTTATTTTCCAGTTCATCCAAAATATCTGCATTTTCAGGCAAAAGAGGAAGAAGTACAGCATCAATGTCTTCATATCTTTTTCTCATTTTCTTTGTACTGCTGTTAAGACCTACCATGAGATAAAAGACAAGCCCCGCAACAGGCAAAAGAAGTATCAGCATTATCCAAGGCATCTTCATGGAAACTGTTCTGTGCTGTGAATAGATTCCAAGCACTATGAAAGCGCTGAAAAGTGAAAGAAGCATATGAAATGCAGGCCAGCTATTTCCAAGCCACACAACCACCGACACAAGTATGATGCTATTAATAATAATCGACAGTACAGCAAAGCCCATTCTGTATACGCCGTTTTTGACTGCTGCCTTTTTCTCAACTGTATATTTTGAAGTTTTACTCATTTTCATCTCCCGGGAAATTTTTTGCGATGTAAAATAAACATGTATACTTTATTATAAATGAAATTATATTACATTTTGAACAATTTTTATTTTATATTTTTGATTATTTTAAGAATATATTTATTCTCCGGATGTAAAATATCCAAAATAAAATATTTGTATAATGTATATTTTTTCGGTACAATAAGATGTCTTTACAGTTACTGTTCAGTCAGCAATGTAAGGAAATGAACAGCAGCTCTTTATATATTGAATTGGAGAAAATATGGAATTAAGAAGTGACTTTATAGGGTATTGCTGCCCTGAGCCAAAGATAAAAGAAAATCTGCTTGCCTGGCAGGATTTAAAAAATGTCAATATAGAGACAACAAACAGAGCTTTTAAAGATATATATATTTATGGAAAAAGAGTTATTCAGTCTGATATATTCAGAAGTTCATTTTATCAGCAGCATCACTACATTACTACTGTTGGTGAACATACACTCCATGTTGCACTGTTTGCATTGGAATCTGCATATCGCATGATGGAACGCGGTTATCACATCAACATTAGCAATGTAGTTTTGGCTTGTCTTTGCCACGATCTTGGAATAATTGGAAGACATGAAAAATTTAAAAATGATATAGTGTGCTGCTATCTTCATCCTATACATTCTGTAGTTATAGCTCAACAGCTCATCCCTGACCTTCCTGTTGTTGTGCGGACAGCAATTGCAAGACACATGTTTCCTTCAATGCCGATACCGCCTTTTTCAATGACAGGGTATCTGCTTATAAAAGGCGATAAATTGAGCACTTATTATGAGCTTACTCTTTTAAAGCGTTTAAGAAAGGTTCCGTCTCTCACATAAATGCAATCCACATATCGCAAGGCTCGATTGAGATTTCCCCAGTGAAATTTTCAATCGTCCTGCATGTGTAGGGATTATAAAGTGTAACGGAAACTTTGTCATTTACTATCGGCTTAACGGTAATAGTCTCCATTCCCTCATTGCTCATAAGGAACAATTCATTATCATCCTTTTTCAGAACAGTGCTTCTAAGGTCATATATATCCCCTTCAAAAACAACCTTTCTTTCTATACATTCAGATATGTCATCAACATACTTTTTTTCGTCAAAATTATTTTCATCAAGAATAATAACTTTTCCGCCGCTGTTTTTGAATGAGTCAATAATGTCTCTCCGGGCTTTTTCTGTCTGTTCATAGGTTTTCTTATCTGCAATAAGCACAGAGTACTCGTAGTCAGCTATTTTCAGTACTGCACCCTCTTTAGAACCATTAGAAACAATCCCGCACTCTATAAGCAGTTCTCTTTCCAGGTAATTAAAATCAATCTGATTTGTATAAAGAGGTTTTGCAAGCTTCCAGGACATTTCCTGTTCTTCACATATAACTGCCACCTGAGCCAGATTGCAGCTACCTGTATTAAGATAACACATGCGCTTTATAAAGCTGCTCATTTTCGCATATTCAGGCCAGTAAGGATTGTGCATGCCCACCTCCGGCGGACGCTCATCCCCTCTGTCTTCTCTGACTGAATAGTAGAAGGCATGAGGATAGACAAGATTTACTCCCCTCACAAACAGCCAGTTAAGATACCATCTCATATCTTTTTCCGTAAAGAGCTTGGGGTCCTGCCTTCTTCTGCAGCAGCCAAAGCATTCGTTGCCGTTTCTTGGCTTTTTCCTGTGCCTTGCACTATCTGAAGAGCATTTTCCCATGGCAGAGTGCTCGCCCTCTATTGCGTGTCCATCCTCAGGCTCAACAAATCTCCACACCACATCCTGGCATGGAACCTGAAAGTATTTAAGGAAACCTATATCCGTACTTTTTTCCGGATGACCTGTAAGTGAAATTCCATGTGAAATGCACCAGTCAGACAGTTGTCTATAGTAGCTGTTTGAAAGGCGGTTATAGATTACATTTTTATAAATATTCTTTGCAGCTTTTTCTTCATCAATATTTCCATCGGAAGAAAGAGCATCTTTTTTGTCAAAAAGATATCTGAGATTTTCGTCTAATCCTCCGGCAGCTCTGAATTCTTCAAGAATTCCTTCGCTCCATGGAATAATATCTTCTTTGGCATTTCGTCCAAGTATATTTGGCTCATCCGTAAAAAATGCAGTTATGGTATTTCCAAAATAGTCAGAGAGCTCACTGAAATACTTATCATGGGTAAGGTTTATAAATGAAGCTACTGCTTCCGGATTTAAAAGGTCGGCGCTTTTGGGAACATCCGCCTCTCCGTCATCCTCATTTTCATGCACACCGCGAATAGTACCACCGCTTGGAACCAGGTAGTATCTGTAGATTTTGTCCTCACATGCGTACTCGGTAATAAGTTGTCCCTCAGTATCACACTCAGAGTCACTGTCTTTGTTCATCACAACAAGCTTAAGACCTTTGGATGCAAACTCCGGATTTCTTTTTACTACCTCTCCATGGCATGACCCTGACGGATACATTGCTTCATCATATAAGACCACTTTCATATCGAGTTCTTCAGCTTTTTTAACTGCGAACTTTACAAATCTGAAATAATCATCTGAAAGATATCCGATGGACCTTGGCAGTCCTTTTCTTGGATGTATAACAAAGCCGCATACTCCCTTTGCCTTCATCTCTTCCATCTGACGTTCAATCTCTTTTTCAGAGAGTTCATCATTCCAAAACCAGAACGGAATCGGAGTAAACTCATCCATAGGACTGTTCATTTTATCAGCTAATAAATTACTTCCCATTTCTTTCCCCCATAAACATGATGTAAAGCCAAAAGCCCTACGCAAGATGAAAGTTTTCTCTGCCCTTTACATATTTTTCTTTCAGCTCCTCTATAGTTTCAGGGAAGTATTCCTTTATGAAGTCAAGTGCGACTATCATGTTCACTCCCCACTGCGAAGCAAAGTTAGTGCTGATCCATGGAATTTCCTTGAGCTCATTTCCGTATATATCCGCACCGTAAGGCACTGTCTCAAAGCCTGTCATATCACTTTCTCCGAATATTGCTGTAAATATTTTTTCAACTACAGTTCCTGCAAGCTTTTCATCATCATTTACCGAAGCAGAAAAAGCTGACATTGCTGATGCAAAATATGGAAATGAAAAAGGCCTTTTCGATATCTTTCCTTCTGTGAATTTTTCTTTTTCTTCTTTGGTCAGCATATAAAACGAACCGTAATCAGCAAGGAGCTTTTTTAGCTTATCAGAGCCATTTTCTGTACATCCCAAAACATCTACAAGCTCAATCCAGATTTCTGTACCGCCCTGGCAAACCTGCAAATGCATATTTGTGGATTCATCATGTTCACCTGTATACTCAAGATGACCGTTATCAAGGTCAAGAAGATACTCAGGACCTGATGCGAGTCCAAACGGAGTCTTATAGATATCGTCTACTCCCGCCTGGATTTTTTCAAGATAGTATTTATTTCCGGTACGTTCATATTCTGTCATCCAGTTAGCTAAAAGACTGGTCCAGTCAGGGCCGCATCTGATGCAAAGTTTCTCTTTTCCGTCACTTGCAGATTTTTCTGTTTTAAAATATGGTACATTCACCATAGATTTATCAGCATCTACACTATCACGCATTACTTCACCTATTCTGTAGTCTCCGGTAAGGTAATAATAAAATCTATGATGCCCGGCCATGGAAACTCTCGGCTCCTTACATGGACATCCCCAGTGTCTTACATTATGCCTTGTACCAATTCCTTTTTTCTCGCCAAAATGATACATATCAACTTCTGAGCAGTGTCTTGACATGGCTTCTGCCATTGTAAATATCTCGCTATCTCCTGTTCTAAGAAAACTAAGCCACAAAAGATAAGTAGGAATAAGCTCAGTATTCTGCCAGGCAAAGCCGCCCATATCATAGCGCCAGGTATGACGAACAGTATCATACTTGTGCATGACATCTCCATAGTCAAAAAGTCCATACCAGTCTCTTGAAGAAATCTCTTCTTTATAAAAATCTATTTCTTTTTGAAGCTGGTTTTCAATAAGCTCCATTACTTCAGTATCTTTTGACGGCAAACTGTAATGTCCGAAAGCCTTTTTATCATGATAATCCTCGGGACTAAGAACATATACAGGAGGATTATTTAATGTTTTTTCAAAATCCGACAGTGCTTTTTCTTTAGGAAACTTTTCTTCAAAAAATTGCAATCTGCCTTCACTTGTAACAGCTATCCCTACAGGGCTCGGATCCTGATGCTTAAATCCTTCATATAAAGTGTCCACATAACTTCTGTCATCATAATGTCTGAAATCATAACTTTCAGCCTTAGGAGAATAAAACCAGAGATATACATCGGTCTTTTCCTTTGAAAGTCCGTAAACTTCAAGCTCTGCAGGATATTTTTTCCACATATCCCTGATTCCGGCATGAACACCTCCGTTTGTTCCACTAATACAAATATTCCCGGATACTTTACTTCCCTCTCTTGAATTCAAATAGCAGAAACCTTCTCTTGTTCTTTTTGTAATTCTGTAATGATAGGAACTGTCCTGAACAACGCTAAAGTCATTCCATATTGGTACATTTGAAAGAACATATTTTGCATCTTCATTTTCATCAACGTTTCCAACAATTCCCTTGGTAAGCTGGTCTGAATAGTAGTTTTCAGGAAGCTTTGGATGACTTGAAAACATTAGAGCGGAAGCCTCTTTGAAATTCCCTTTATCTGTTCCTGCAAAAATAAATCTCTCAGCGGCATTTCCTTTTATCCCGGAGGTTAGTTTTATACCATAGCCCTTTAGAAAATCCTTGTTTGCATCCCCATCGTAAAAAAATGTATAAGTGAACTTTATGTCACTGCTGCCTGCAAAACAGTACATATAAATTCTAAAAGGGATTATATCTTTTTTACCGTCTTTACTTTCGTGAATTCCATCAAAACGAATAACCGCCTGAAGAGGTCCTTTTTCCAAAAGCTGTATTTTTTCTGCTTTTCCCACATAGTCTTTTATAATTATGCGCTGAACATCATCTTGTGTTTTTTCTCTTTCCTCAAGCTTCAAAACTGAAGTGCCGACTGTTTCATTGCCATTTTGATCAGAAATAACAAATAGCTCTTTTCTATTGTCATGGTTATTATTTGGGACAGAAATTGTAATTTTTCCGGTATTTACTTTTAGTGTATCTTCGTTACCGGTAACAACTATTTTTTCAATATCGTTGACATCTTCTTCATTTTTTAATAGGTTCAGATTACTGCTGACGGAAAAAATATCTTCTGTCTGAGCATCCTTAGAAACGCATTCTATTTCTGCACCATCGCCTATAAGTTCAGCATTTGCGGTATGTGATGCCCACTTAACGCTTCCATCCGGCCAGATTGCAGTTACCCTGCTTTGAACAGGAATTATTTCTCCTGATGATTTTTTCAAGGAAAATTCTGATTTTGAAGCAACTATTTCTCCGGGCTTATAAACGCTTCCGAATGTAACATAACCACTTTGGGTTCTACCTTTAAGTAAATGTACCTTCATATTTTTCCCCACCTTAATATAATGAATTGACCGACAAAAGCTATTTACACAGCGAAGTAAACGTATGACAACTCATCTGTTAAATTAAGTATAGATTACCTCATGAATATTTTTCTGTCATAAAACTTTACTTTCTTAGCTTTTTCAATCATTTAAAAATAATTGCACATCTGAATCTATAGAAACAGATGTGCAAAATATTATCTGCCATATGTTTTTACTCTTTTCATATTCCCAAACCTCAGACCTGAATATTTTCTTTATTTTCAACCGGAATACTCAGATTAGCAGAATGTCCTTCATAATCAGCTGATACTTTTACAATGTGCTCATCTTCTACTCTTACAATTGCAAGAGCTTCTCCGTAATAAGTAAAAGTCTCATCACGAAGATATCCGTCAGGATTATAAGGACATGCGTTTCCAAAAGCTACAAGTTTTCCACCTGTAACGCCAACCTTTACTGTGTGTTTTTCCATAGGTTTCCATATTCCTTCCTGATCGGTAAATGAAAGCCTTACATATAAAAGATGTCCTGTCTTAGCAGTGGCTTTTTCCGGGATAATCGATAGTCTTGTTTCACTTCCTGCAGTCTTTAATTCATCTTTTCCGATGACTTCTCCGTTTCTGTCATAGGCAACAGCTTTAATTGTGCCGCTTGTATATTTTGTCTTAAATTTGAAAATACAATCATTGGCGGATTTCTTTCTTCCAACGCTTATTCCATTAATAAAAAGCTCCACTTCTTCAGCCCTTGCGTAAACTTCAACCCTTGCTTCATATCCTTCGCATCCTCTGTAGGACCAGCTTCTTATTGCCTCTGACATTTTCCATGCAGAAGGAGTATGTTTACCTGTCTGATATACAGGCTCTACTGCAATTATCGGACCTTTCTCCCTATCAAATGCCACTCTTGTATAATAGGCTTCTCCAATAGGTTTACCTGTAATGTCAAGTCTTCCGCTTCCCGCCGTGAGCCAACCGGCCTTATCCGCATTCTTAGGTGCATAGTCCTCATGCTCCCAGGAACCGATTCCTGCTTCGCCTATATAGTCCATTCCTGCCCAGACAAAATCTCCTATAAGTCCCGGATGTGTCTTTGCAAATTCATAGAATTTATAAGCATCCTTGCAGAAAGTCTCACTGCCAACTATAAGTCTTTCCTTATACTTGTTCAGATCTTTTCTATATCGCAGGATTCCATAGTTGTACCCTGCAATATCCATGTTTGCAAAAGCATCTTTAGTCTTTAAATCACAGGGGTAAGTTGCAGCACCCATTTTCATGAAGGTATCGCCAAAAATTCCTGCCATCTGATTGTAAAACTCACTTCCGACAGCTTTCTTCTTTTTTCCTGCTTCTTTGGCATCTTTTTCTGCTTTTTCATCGCTGTATATACCAAATCCCATAGAAAACAGCAGGTTAAAAAATATGTTGACGCCGCAAGTAACAGGTCTTGAACTATCAAGCTTATGAAGATAAGCAGTCATTTTCCCTGTAAGGTCAATTCCTTTTTTTTGACCGGTTTCTGCAACTTCATTACCTGTTGAATACATGATTACTGACGGATGATTGTAGTCTTTTTCAACCATTGCTTTTAGATCATATTCATAATTTTTTGTCATATGAAGCGCATAGTCATACTTTGTTTTATGTATATACCACATATCCACATACTCATCCATCATGTACATTCCATATTTGTCACATGCCTCCAAAAGATATTTAGAACATGGATTATGCGCACTTCTTATAGCGTTGTAGCCACATCTTTTTAAAAGCTTTACTCTTCTTTCCTCCGCATCAGGATCTGTCACTGCTCCCAAAAGCTGATTATCGGAATGTATACATGCGCCCCTTAAAAGAATTCTTTTCCCGTTTACGCGAAGTCCCTTTTGTCTGTCCCATGTAAGTGTTCTGATACCGAAAGTAACTGTTTCTTCGTCATTTTTATATTTTACACATAACTTATAAAGTGAAGGATGTCTGGCGCTCCAAAGTTCAATCTTGTCAAAAGAAATCTCTTTTTCGTTATGTACCGGAGCTTTTCCGGAAGCAACTTCCTCACCTTTAGCGGAAACAATAGTATATTCGAACTCTTCATCCGATGTCTCTGCACTGGTAACATCAACAGTAACGCCAATTGTTGCACTTCCAAAAAAATGATCATCACCGTAAGAATTTGTAAAAATGGTTCTTACTTTCACACCGTCAAATGTTATCCTGTCCTTATCACCAACATACATCCAGACAGGTCTGTAAATTCCTGAGCCCGAATACCAGCGGCTATTCGGCTGATCGGCATTTTTTGAAATAACTTTTATCTCATTTTCTTTTTCTGTAAAAAGATTATCTGCAATAACGGTAAAACCTGTATAGCCATAATTGCAGCCTCCTTTTTTTACACCGTTTATATAGACCTCGGGATCGTGATATACTCCCTCAAATTCAAAGATCACATCTTTATCCGCATACTCTTTTGGAATAGTAAATGTTTTTTTATACTCATAATCATGGCCCTCAAAGTATCCCAAATTATGAATCCCGGGATTTGCTTCATCCCGCTTTTCGCAGAGCATGGCATCATGAGGTAAATCCACCTTTTTCTCGATATCTGGTACATCTGTTTTTTTATAAGTCCAATTTTTATTAAAATCAATTTTTTGCATTTATTACCCCTTTTCTGAAAAAATATAATAATTTACTTATTTATGATACAACAAAAAAGGCGCTCCTGAACAAAAGAGCGCCAACTGTCATTTATAAGTCATAATCGGTTTTTTACTTTCCTTTATTTGCTTCAAAGAAATCTCTGATACTCTTTAAAATATCTTCCTTACTCATTGTTTTTAAAAGATATCCGTTTGGTTTTAGGCTTAGCACCTTCATTACGCTCTCCCTGTCTCCCTTTCCGGTAAGGAAAATGACCGGAACCCGCTCCGTCTTAACTTCGCTTCGTATCATTTCCAAAACCTGCGGTCCTGTGGTCACTGGCATCTCATAATCAAGAAGTATAAGATCAGGCTCATTAGTAGCCAAAAAAGTTATTGCCTGCATTCCGGAATTTACTATAGTTACTCTGTATTCTTCGTCAAGCCATTTTTTTACAAGCGTCAAAAAAGTAGGATCATCATCCACCAGAAGAATTCTCTTTCTTCTTTGCATTTCATCATTTACTGACAAAATAAGCTGCATTTTCTCCGCAACATTTTTAATATTCAATGGTCTTAAGAAATTCTCTTTAATGAAATCCTCCGGAATAACCTTTGTGAGCACATTGTACTCTGAGTTGTCGCCTATGGTACAAAGGATTTTTTCCTGTTCAAGACACATATCCTTAAGATATACAAGTACATCAGCGATCTCATCAATATAGCTTCCAAGATAAAAAAGAATTACATTGGGACTTTCTTTATATTTTTCAAGCTCCTTTATCTTTGGTTCACATTTTTCGACAGTGATGCCTACTTCTTTAAGGCCGTTAGATAAGGCATCGACCATAAAAGTAGAACCGCTGCTTATAAGAAGTAGTTTGTTATCTTTCATTCTATTTGTCCCTCTCATCAAGAATCTTTTTTATCTTTTCCCAATCTGCGTTTTTTACGGCTTTTTTAAGGTTATCTATCTTTTTTCTGAAATTTAAAGGCATTTTGTATCCGGATAAAGAACTCATGATAAACTTAATGCTGTCATAATCGTAGCTCTGAGCCAGCTCCTTTAAACTTCCAAGTGCCTCAGTCAAAACTCCCTTTTCAATTTCGGGAAGACTATTATCATCCCCTTGAGTTTTTTCTATCTCTTTTTCAATTGCTTTAAACAGCTCTTTGTATGAATGAAGAAGTCTTGGTGTACTATCCTTAATGAATGCAATATTTCCCGAATCTCCTGCTTTTTCAAGTTCTGCTGCCATCCTGGAAAGTTCAAGGGCGCCGATAATTCTTGCTGAACTCTTAAGTGCATGAACTTTTATAGTAAAAGCCGCTATATCTTCAGCCTCAAAAAATCTTCTTATGTCAGCGTAATTATCATCAAAATTTTCTGCAAAAGAATTGACTGCGTCCATATATACATCTGCTGATCCGCAATTAGTAATTCCTGCTTTTATATCAATTGCCGTTATATTCTTTGCCCAATCAAAATCAGGTTCATATGTTTGCTGCGCTTCTTCTGCTAAAACCTCTTCAAATTTAACCTTTTCCTTAGGCAGATAGTTTATCATCAATTCTTCCAGTTTTTCGGACAAAATCGGTTTGGTCAGATAATCATCAAAGCCTGCTTCCATATACTGCTCTCTGGCTCCGGACACCGCATTGGCAGTAAGTGAAATTGCAGGTGTATTGTTGTTAGGATTATCTTTTTCAGCTTTAAGAGCTTTTAAAGTGTCAATGCCATCCATTCCCGGCATTCTGTGATCAAGAAAAATAATGTCATATTTCTTTTGCCTGGTCTTTTCCAGACATTCTATTCCGCTTGTAGCTTCATCAATTTGAACAAGTGTCCGCTTTAATAATCCTTCAAAAACAGTGATATTTATCGGTGTATCGTCTACAACAAGGACTACTGCATTAGGTGCTTTAAATTTTTCTTTATAACTGTTTTGCAGTTCATTTGCTTTTCTGTATTCTTCGAGATAGTTACCGATAGGATTCCATTTTTTTACTCTCTGCTCTATTTCAAAAGAAAATTCACTGCCTTTTCCATACTCGCTTTGAACTTCAAGGTTGCCACCCATTAGTTGTACAAGCTTTCTAGTGATATTAAGCCCAAGACCTGTTCCTTCAACAGTCCTGTTTCGTTCCTCGTCGACTCTTTGAAAAGCTTCATATAGTTTTGAAAGGTCTTCTTTTCTTATCCCAATTCCTGTATCTTTTACACTAATATAAACTTTTATCCTGTCCTCACCAATCACTGTGTAACTGATGACAAGCGTTATCGAACCTTCTTTAGTATACTTTACCGCATTGGTAAGAATATTTGTAATAATCTGTTTAATTCTGATTTCATCGCCATAAAGCTCACCCGGAATAGACTCATCAATGTCGATTATAAGTTCAAGGTTCTTTTCATCAGCCCTTGGCTTAATCATATTCACAAGATCATTTATGACAGAAGACAGATCATATTCTACCGGGATAATATCCATTTTTCCCGCTTCTATTTTCGAAAAATCAAGTATGTCATTTATCAGACTAAGGAGTGTATTTCCTGATGATTTTATATTAGCCGCATACTTTAGTATCTGATCCTCAGAACTCTCTCTAAGAATCATCTCGTCCATACCAAGTACAGCATTTATCGGCGTTCTTATCTCATGCGACATATTTGACAAAAAAGCGCTTTTGGCATTATTGGCAGAATTAGCAAGTTCCACTGCATCAATAAGCTCTCCTGTCATAGCCTTAAGGAAATGCGATAGCCTCTCCGCCAAAGGTACATTGCCTTCATGTTCATGTTTTTTTACAATTTCAACAAGTTTGCTACTTGTCTCATTGCCGAGCCCCTCTCGCATTCCCACTGCAACAAGGGCACTGTTTAACACTCCCCCTTTGTTGTGGTATCTGTATATTTCACCCATTCCAAGAATAAGCTCCGGCTCCTCTTCTCTTCCATCAGTGAAATAATCAATCTCAAGATGAAAATCTTTTTGCAGAAAGTTAAATCTGTTGCCGCAGATAACAAGACTTAATGCCTCTGCCCCGAAAGCCCTCATTCTGCTTGCAGAATTCTGCGTATGCTCAAGAATTTCATCATACTCACCATAGGAGAACCTTACTTTTTCCCCAGGCAGAAGATTTCCTTCAAGGTATACTTCTCCTTTTTCATTATACCCTGACGGAGTACGCCCTATATACATTCCATTTCTTTCAATAATAAGTGGAAATTCACTGATATTTGAGACAAAAAAAGAATTTGGACTGACTCCAAGATATTTTTTATAGATATCGACAGGCTTTTCGCCATCAATAGTACAAACAAGGACGGAACCCTGTCTTTGTGTTTCACAGGTTGTAACATCAAGAAAACGCCCTATGGGCTCCCAACCAAAAAGATAATCCATATATACATACAGATTACTTCCGCAGTAAGCAATTACCGAAATTCCTGTTCCTACAAATTCATCTGCCATAACAACGGTATCTTCATTGTCTGTTGCAATATATCCGTTCACAAGTTCTGCTCTGTTAGCATTGGCAATTGCACCATAAATCGGAATATCTTCAAGCCCTTTTGATAGTTCGTCAATAAACATCGAAGCTGATGCTTTTATCCACGCAAAACAAAGCTCAACACACTTTAAGTCATGCATAGCTAAAAGCTCATTCCGAAGTTCCAACGCGTAATTTTTTACTTCACTCTCCAGATTCTTATTTTCCCTGTCAAATGGTCTGAAAAAAAGTTTTATAGAAGAATCTAAAAAAAGCTTAAAACTTAGTGTAACTATTTGCTTAACTTCATTATTAGTGTAAATTGCATAAAAAGCTGAAAGGCTGCCGGATGAAATACCTGTAATCTTAAGCTGAGGAAATTCGTTTTTTAAAAGCAAAGTTATTTTTTTTACTTCACTTTCAGCTACATTTCCAACTCCCATACCTATAACTCCGTCCACATATTTATAAGCATACAGCTCTTTTTTTATTTCTGATATTTTTAAGAGTAGATCTTCATAGCCATAAACATTATAGTTTTTCTGAACCATACTTATTCCTCAGCAAAAAGGCCCTTAATCAAGTCTCACTTCCTGTTCCTCACCGTTAAAAGACATTATAAGCCCAACCGAAGTAATATCCGATGATGTTTCCTCATCTATTTCGGAAAGTAATACCAGACTCTCATGTGCATCTGCATCTAATGATCCCTCATATGAGGACATATCATTTGGCAAAACAGTAACAGAGGAATAACCGATATTCTTTCCATTTAATTTAATCTGGAAGGTTGCATGTTGATCAAGCATGCTGACCTCTTTTTCTGAATCTGATGAATTATAAAGATCAAAGTTTAGGACAAGGAGCACCTTTCCTTTATCTGCATTTATAACATAGCCTTTCGAGCTTTCAGGATATGTACTCAAAACAGAATATCCATCATAGGCCAAAAAAACACCATCAGCAATTTCCATGGTTTCGAATAATGGAATAGTATCAGAAGTTGCATTTCCTGATACATCCGTAACAGCCTGAGTTGCTGTATCGGTACTTGGTGTAGTCAAAGAAGCTGCATTTTCAAGCTTTTCTTTTTCCAGTTCCTCAGCTTCCCTCTCTCTCTGCTTAGTAACAGCCTTGGCATCAACATAAGTAAGTTTTTCCTGACTGTTATTGGAATATTTCATCAAAAGTCCCACCGCAAACTCGACAGTATTGTTATATTCTTCCTCAGTCATTTCAGGAAAAGGCTCGCCACATCCTGAAACCGAAAGAACTATACCGGTCAAAAGAGCTGTTATAAGATACTTTCTTCCATTCATATTCTGTTCCTCTCTTATTTTGTTTCCAGTTCAAAATAAAATTCAACACCGTTATCATAATTGATAACACCGTAATCCTGATGCATTCCCTCCATAATAGCCTTGACAATTGAAAGACCTACGCCACTTCCTCCGTATTCTCTAGTTCTTGCCTTGTCAACTTTATAAAACTTCTCCCAAATATGTCCTATACTATCCTCCGGTATTGGTTTTCCTGTATTAAATACTGATACCCTTACATGGTTATCTTTCTGAACAAGTTTGACTTCAATTATTTTTTCGCCGTCAATATGATTAAGTGCGTTACTGTAATAATTCATCAGCACTTCTTCAATCTTAAATTCGTCTCCCCATACAAATATCGGGTCGTATTTCTCAAACTTTAATGTTACATCCTTTTGCTTAGCCAAAAGCTCAGCAGACTTTAGATAGTTGGTTATCATATCAACTATATCAAAGCGCTCCATATTTGCACTTTCATTGCCAAATTCAAGCTGATTGAGAGTAAGAAGCTTTTTTACCATGATGTTCATCTTACTGGCTTCATCCATTATAACTTCACAGTAAAAATTCCTGCTCTCTTCATCATCGTTTATGCCTTCCTTAAGTCCCTCAGCATAGCCCTGGATAAGAGCAATAGGAGTTTTTAATTCATGAGATACATTAGAAAGAAATTCCTTTCGCATCTCATCAATTTCTTCTTTTTGAGCAATATCCTGCTTCAATGAAATATTTGCATTTTTGAGTTCTTTGATAGTTTTTTCAAGAGTCTCGGAAACTTCGTTCATATTACTGCCAAGAGCGTCAATTTCACTGTGGTAGTATCCTTTTGACTCATATTTTGCTTCAAAGTTAAGCTTTTTCATGTCATCTGAAATTAGATAAAGACGCATGATAGGCTCTGTAATTCTTCTGGCAATGTACAAAATAACAACCGAACCAATCACTATAGCAATTATTCCGACATATACCATGAAAGTATTGGAAATAATTACATTATCTTTGATACTCTCCATTGTCGATCTGACGAGCACTAAGTTCCCATTACCGACAACTCCCCACATTTCAAGGTACTTTCTGCCGGTTGACTTATCCTCATCTATCTGAAGAGTATAATTCTCGCCAACCTCCAAAACTGTAATATTATTTATAAGAAAGCTGTTTGTGGGACTTATCATATTTTCCCACAAAACTTTAGCAAGAAGTTCTGCGTTATTGGCGGATGCCTTGACTGTCTTTGAATCACCGTCAAGAACTATCATTTCAATATTGTATCTCTCACATATACGGCCAAGTTCCTGATCAAACTCGTCAGAAGTGATATCTCCACTACTAATTGCCGTATCTATACTCCTGTAGGACTCTATTATTGCCTCTTTTTTATTCTGAATGTAAAAGCTCTCCATGAAAACCATATTAATGATGAAGCAAAAGCCAAAGGTTCCCACCATTATAAGAATAAATGCAAGGCTTATTTCAAATCTTATGGAATGTGTCTTTCCTGTTTTTTTTATTTTTTTTGATGATGTACTCAATCTCTTATTTTTCCTTTAAAAATATTAGGTCTTCCGCCATTTTTCGGAAGACCTGCGAAGGAACTTTAAGCCTCAAATTTGTAGCCCATGCCCCAGATAGTCTTAATCATATCGCCTTTGTCTCCAAGCTTTCCACGGAGTTTTTTTACATGAGTATCAATTGTTCTGGCATCACCAAAATAATCATAATTCCAAACATTGTTCAGTATCTTTTCTCTTGAAAGTGCAACGCCCTTATTTTCAAAGAAAAACGAAAGAAGTTCAAATTCCTTGTAACTAAGCTCAATTTCCTTACCATCAACGGTAACACTGTGAGCCACTTTATTTACTACGATTCCTCCAATTTCCATAATCTGGTTATTCGCTGACTGATTAGTTCTGCGAAGTATGGCGTTAACTCTTGCCGCCAGAATCTTTGGACTGAAAGGCTTTGAAATATACTCATCAACCCCAAGCTCAAATCCAAGAAGTTCATCTCTTTCTTCAGACTTGGCTGTCAGCATGATAATCGGAACCTTTGATTCTGTTCTGATTTCTCTGCAGACTTCCCATCCGTCTCTCTTAGGCATCATTACATCAAGTATTATTAGCGCAATATCTTTATCCTCATAAAAAATATCAAGAGCCTGCTGTCCATCTTCAGCTTCAACTACAAGATATCCTTCCTTTACCAAAAAGTCTTTGACGAGCTTACGCATTCTACTCTCGTCATCAACTACCAATATTTTTAAATCTTCCATTATGTCATTCCTCCTTGGCCTAATTATTTGCGCAAAAGGTGTCCTGCACCGCACAAATTTTATTCCGTACCATCATAATAACTTGATGTGTCCTCAATGCCAAGCTTTTTTTCTGCCTGACGAACAGTTTTTTCTCTTTCCTTAAGATCCTGTTCCCATGAAGCATATCTGTTTGTGATATTACTTTTATAATTTATTATGTTGTCATTATCACTGGTTGACGCAATCACAAACATTAGAACAACCAAAATTGCAAGCACGACATTGAGAGCCAAAGAGATTATCTTAAAATAATTGATTTTTTCTTCTTTCTTTTCCGGTTTTATTCGCTGCTTGACATTAATGTTCTCAATAGCTGAATGTCTCGTAAAAGATATGTCAACAGGAATCGGAATAATATCTTCTTCCTTGTAACCACCGGCAATTAGCTTTCTCTTAAGATCCATAAGATACCCCCATCCAATGGGAGTCCTGAAAATCTTATTCTCAATAGCTTTCTCATAAAGCATTTTAATCTCAGCAGGTTTATCTGCCTTAACCCTGGTCCTTAGCATCTTTATCTTTGAGATGTCCGTTTGGGCTTTAGCAGCATCTTCCTGCGAAATAAAATGATAACCGCCCACTATTAAATTACTTACTGTATTTTTGTCATCCGTTGCCATATTCAGCTCCAAAAGATGCAATGAATACACTTACACTTCTCGCCTTCAAAGTCTTATTTCTCCAGGTAAGAGGCTTTGGTCTGTTAAAGAAATATTTGCCCTCATCATCACCTGTATCGACACAAAGTGCCCAATAAGCTCCTTCCGGCGGATTCGGAAGCATGATCTGAACATCTTCCCAATATACATTTATGGCAAGATATACAATGTCATCATGCCCTTTTCTATTAATAAATCCGGAATATCTGACACATACAACTTTGGAATCCTTAGTTATGTTCCCGTTGTCAGGATTTTCTGTATGAACAGAAATATTCGGATATCCGCATTTTGCAGGAATAAGATCTTTTCTTATAGCCGGATGCTTTCTCCTGAACTGAATCATGTGTCTGTAAAAATCAAAATAGTTTTTATTCTTGTCCAGTAAATTCCAGTTAAGCCATGAAATCTCATTATCCTGACAATATGCATTATTATTGCCAAACTGAGTGTTACAGAATTCATCTCCCGCATAAATCATAGGAGTTCCTCTGCTGCACATAAGAACAGCAATAGCATTTCTCATCATTCTGTATCTAAGATCCAATACTGCCGGATCATCTGTTTCACCCTCGGCGCCACAGTTCCAGCTTCTGTTGTCATTGGCTCCGTCAGTATTGTTCCAACCATTATCTTCGTTATGTTTACCGTTATAAGAGAATAAGTCATAAAGCGTAAATCCATCGTGACAGGTTATAAAATTCACAGAGGAATCATAGCCAAGATACGAACCACCATATAAATCCATAGAACCTGTAATACGCTTTACTGCCTCAGGCGCTGCCCAGATATCTCCCTTAAGGAAAGATCTGATATCATCTCTGTATTTGCCATTCCACTCGGCCCATCGCTTCCATGCAGGGAAATTACCTACCTGATACATTCCTCCTGCATCCCAGGCTTCCGCTATCAGTTTAACATTTCCAAGAATCGGATCATAAGCAAGTCGCTGAATAAGCGGCGGTCTGTCCATAGGAGAGCCGTCCTGATCTCTTCCAAGAATACTTGCAAGATCAAATCTAAAACCGTCTACTCTATACTGTTCAACCCAGTATCTTAAGCACTCTACTATAAGCTCCTGAACCATAGGATGATTACAGTTCATAGTATTGCCGCATCCACTGAAGTTATAATACTGTCCATACGGAGTCAGAAGATAATAAATATTATTATCAAAACCCTTAAAGGATATAAACGGTCCATTCTCATTACCTTCAGCAGTATGATTGAATACTACATCAAGAATAACCTCTATACCGTTATCCTTAAGTGTCTTAATCATGTTTTTAAGCTCAACACCCTCCTTGTTATACTCACTCTCTGATGCATAACTTGTATTGGGTGCAAAAAAGCTTATGGTATTATATCCCCAGTAATCCAAAAGAACTTTTCCATTTACTTCTCTCTTATCCCTGGTCTCATCAAATTCAAATATTGGCATCAGCTCTACCGCTGTAACACCAAGTCTTTTTAGATATTCAACTTTTTCTTTGATGCCTTCAAAAGTGCCTCTACATCTTACACCTGAAGACTCATCCATTGTGAAGCCTCTGACGTGCATTTCATAAATTACTGAATCACACATAGGAATGCCCAAACTGTTTGTGGCATTCCACTCAAAATTATCCCTTACCACCCTTGCTCTGTACTGTCCGTTTCTGTTGGGACTTTGTCCCCAGATTCTCTGTCCGGAGACAGCCTTTGCAAAAGGATCAAGCAAAAGATGATTCTTGTCGAACAATAGTCCCTTTTCAGGATCCCAAGGGCCATCTACGCTATAGCAATATTCCAGATTTTCAATGTCAAGTCCGAAAACTATCATTGAATAAACCTTGCCTATCCTATAACTGTCCGGAAAAGGAATCTGACCAAAGGGTTGATTCTCCCCCCGATGAAATAGGAGCAAAGTAATCGCTGTAGCACCGTTGGAATAAACGGTAAAGTTAACTCCATCTGTCAGCATTGTGGCTCCGTTCACGCCATATAAGCCGGGTCTTATTCTAAATCCACCGACTTCATCTAATGCCAGCATCTGCCTGTTAAGATCACCTTTTCGTAATTCCACGCCCTGATGCTCGCCAAGCTCTATAGGTTTTCTGTTCATTCTATGTCTTCTATACTCGCCCATATACTAATTTTAACACAGTTATACTAAAAAAAGAGCAGAATCAAACAAAAAAGAGATGATTTTTTTCATGAAAATTTGATAAAAATCATCTCTTTTTTAAAATTTAATTTTTCAATATTTAACTTAATGAACAGCAAAAAAGGAAATGCGTTCAATAATCAGCACTTTATCAAACAGGATAAGCGTTATTCTTTGTATCTGCTGCAGAAACATCAACCTTTGTTTCCTGAGCAAGACGATACTTAAAGAAGTCTGTAGCAACCTGTGGGAATAATGCATATGAAAGTGTATCCTCATCCTGCTTCTTCCACTGAGCAACTTCCTTCTCAAACTTAGCAAGTCCGGGCTCAAGCTTATCAGCAGGTCTGCATGTAATAACTTCTCTGTCACCAATAATCTTTTTCTGAACTTCAGGATTGAAAGGCTTAATTGTCTTACCATACTCGCCGGCAAGAAGATCCTTGGTCTGGTCAGTAGCAACCTTATATCTCTCACCCATAAGTACATTCATAACAGCCTGTGTACCAACAATCTGTGAAGAAGGTGTTACAAGCGGAGGCTCACCGAAGTCCTTACGAACCTGTGGGATTTCCTCAAGCACTGTATCGTACTTGTCACTAGCATTCTGCTCTTTAAGCTGGCTAACCATGTTAGAAAGCATACCTCCAGGAACCTGATACATAAGAGTCTTGATATTAACACCAAGAACCTTAGGATCCATAAGTCCGTTTGCAAGGCACTCTTCTCTATATGGTCTGAAGTGGTCAGCAATCTTAGCGAGAAGTTTCTGATCAAGACCAGTCTCAAAAGGCTGTCCCTTGAAAGCTTCAACCATAACTTCTGTTGCAGGCTGTGAAGTTCCAAGAGCGAATGGAGAAATAGCACAGTCAATGATATCAACACCTGCTTCAGCTGCCTTCATGTAAGTCATGCTGGCAACACCTGAAGTGTAGTGTGTATGAAGGTCAATAGGAAGACTTGTAGCGCTCTTAAGTGCCTTGACAAGCTTCTCAGCCTCATAAGGAAGAAGAAGTCCTGCCATATCCTTGATACAGATAGAATCTGCACCCATTGACTCAATATCCTTTGCAATGCTCATCCAATACTCTTCTGTATATGCATCACCAAGAGTATAGGCAAGGGCTATCTGTGCATGACCACCCTCTTTTTTGCAGGCTTTAACTGAAGCCTCAAGGTTTCTAAGGTCATTAAGACAGTCAAAAATTCTGATAATATCAATACCATTTGCGATTGACTTCTGAACAAAGTACTCTACAACATCATCAGGATAGTGCTTATATCCAAGAATATTCTGTCCACGAAGAAGCATCTGAAGCTTTGTTTTCTTGAAGCCTGCTCTTAATTTACGAAGTCTCTCCCAAGGATCTTCCTTAAGGAATCTCATGCAGGCATCAAATGTAGCACCGCCCCAGCACTCTACTGCATTATATCCAACCTGATCCATTGTATCAATGATTGGCAACATAACTTCTGTAGGCATTCTTGTTGCGATAAGTGACTGATGAGCATCACGCAGAACAGTCTCATTAATACGAACCGGCTTTTTCTGTAATTCTGCCATATCTTTATTCTTCCTTTCGAATTTTAATTCAAATAGTCTATATAGTCATATGGAAGATTTCCTAATGACTTTTAATTCTTTTATACTCCGAATACTGCCATGAATGTTCCGGCAACAACCGCTGTTCCTATAACTCCGGCAACGTTAGGTCCCATAGCATGCATCAACAGGAAGTTTGACGGATCGTACTCAGCACCAACCTTCTGAGAAACACGGGCTGCCATAGGAACTGCAGATACTCCGGCAGAACCAATAAGAGGATTGATCTTTCCTCCTGTAATAAGGCATAATAGCTTACCAAGAAGACATCCTGCAGCAGTACCGATTGCAAATGCACAAAGACCAAGTATTACGATCTTGATGGTTGTTACGTTAAGGAATGCCTCAGCACTTGTAGTTGCGCCAACGGATGTACCAAGAAGGATAACTACGATGTACATAAGTGCATTTGAAGCTGTCTCCTGAAGCTGACGAACAACACCAGACTCTCTGAAAAGGTTACCTAACATAAGCATACCAATAAGAGGTGCTGTTGTAGGAAGTATCATACTTACTACTATTGTAACAATTACAGGGAAAAGAATCTTTTCAAGCTTAGATACTTCTCTAAGCTGCTGCATTCTGATTGTTCTCTCCTTCTGAGTAGTAAGTGCCTTCATAATAGGAGGCTGAATCATAGGAACCAAAGCCATGTATGAATATGCAGCAACGGCAATAGGTCCAAGAATTGAAGTCTGGTGAAGCTTACTTGCAAGGAAGATAGATGTAGGACCATCTGCTCCTCCGATGATTGAAATAGCTGCTGCAGCCTGATCATTGAAACCAAGGGCAATAGCGATAAAGTAAGCTGCGAAAATACCAAACTGAGCTGCTGCTCCCATAAGGAAGCTGATAGGATTGGCAATCAACGGACCAAAGTCAGTCATAGCACCTACACCCATGAAAATAAGTGAAGGAAGAATTGCCCATTCATCCAAAATATAGAAATAATGTAAAAGTCCACCGGCAGCATCACCTACAGGTTCAGCCATAATATCCGGATAAATATTTACAAGAAGCATACCAAATGAAATTGGTACCAAAAGCAAAGGCTCAAATCCCTTGGCAATTGCAAGATATAAAAACACAAGTGCTACAACTATCATGACATAATTGCCGGGTGACATTGTAGTAAATGCAGTCTGATGCCAGAGATTAGACAATGTATTAGCTATGTAATCCATGTTTTATCCTCATTTCTGTTATAAAGATTCCACTAAAATTTATAAATGTTTCTCTGACTTCAAATTAGTTAAGAGTAGCAAGGCATGTTCCAGCCTCAACAGAATCACCTGCAGCAACATCAATGCTTGCAACTGTTCCATCTGAAGGTGCAACCATAGGGATTTCCATCTTCATTGACTCGATAGTTACTACTGTATCGCCCTTCTTTACAGCCTGACCAACATTTGCATTGATCTTTAATACCTTACCAGCAGCTCCTGCCTCAACCTTGATGCTTCCTGCGCCGGCACTTGCCTTCTTTGCAGGTGCAACAGGTGCCTTAACAACTGGTGCAGATGCTACAGGAGCAGCTCCTGTTCCGGCACCCTCTTCTACTGTTACATCATATACGTTTCCGTTTACGGTTATTGTATAGTTCTTCATTGTATCTCCTTTCAATGAGCAGAGTTCTTCTTCTGCTCGTGGCATATTTAATGTTTTTTCCAATTTTTGTTAACTTTTCTGATTGATCTTACACGGAATCCGTCAGTGCCGCCACTGCCTTCATAAGCTGCTATAGCTGCTGCTATTACTGCAACAAGCTCTGCATCACCTACAAGTTCTTCCTGTTCAGCAATCTGATTGATGGTGTTATCCATCGCTTTCTCAGCTATCTGTACTTCTTCTTTCTTTTTCTTTTTATCTCCGCCAATAAGGACAGGGAACAAAGAAATAATAAGAGAGATAATAATCAGAATTGCGAAAGCCATACCCATTCCAAGAAGAGTATTAAGTCCGGCATTCTCAAGCTTCTCTCCTGTTGTCTTATTGATTGTCACACCGATATCTGTAGGCTCACCTCTGTTGGAGAGATAAATCTCCATATCAGCAGAATGATCAGTTCCCTGAATCACTGCATCAACAACAAGTTCACCATCATCATTAACATAATATGAAATATCTTTTACTGAGATATCATTCTGTAATGTCTCGAAACTGTTGTATCCAAGATCTTCAACTGCTTTATACCAACTGTCATAACCATTTGCAAGCACTTCATATCTCTCATCGGATGTATTAAGTGCTATGTCAAAATACAACTGACTCTCAAAGTTATCAGGAGTAATACCCTGAAGATACCACATTTCAAAATTGTTATCCTCAATACTCTCGGCATAGCTTCTCAAATTATCAGCTGTAAATATATCGGACGAGTATCTGCTTCCTTCTACAGAATTCAATGTAGCTTCTTTGCCACAAGCTGTAAGTCCAAGAAGGCAGCTAGCCATTACGCCCAAAACCAGCATTTTTCGTTTCATTTTGAGTGCTCCCTTCATTAAACTGTGCCGTGTTTCTTTGCAGGACGCTCATCTCTTTTTGTAAAAAGCATCTCGAATGCGCCTATTACATACTTTCTTGTATCTGCAGGCTCAATAATCTCATCAACATAACCTCTGCCTGCTGCACTCTTAACATTATTCTGAAGCTCAGCATATTCAGAAGCTGCCTTTGAAACTGTCTCTGCATCCTTGCCATCACACATAATCTTGGCAGCAAGACTTGCATCCATTGTGCCAATCTGTGCATCAGGCCAGCTAATTGTAACATCTGCACCGATTGCCTTTGAATTCATAACTACATATGCACTTCCAAAAGCCTTACCTGTAACAAGGTTAACCTTAGGTACAGTAGCATTAGCAAGTGCATATACCAATCTTCCTGCAGCCTTTGCAACGTGTTTCTCATCACACTTGGTTGCTCCGAATCCTGTAGCATTTGTAAGTGTAAGAACCGGAAGATCAAAAGCATCACAGAAAGCAATAAATTCTGCAGCCTTCTCGCATGCATGTGCTGTAAGCTTATCAGCAAACTTCTCAGTTTCTTTGCCGTTCTCATCAAAGATGGCTGTACGGTTTCCTACAAGACCTACTGTAGCACCGTTAAGTCTGATAAATCCTGTAACCATTTCCTTGGCGTACTCTCTCTTTGTCTCAAAGAACACACCATTATCGGAAATCTGTCTTGCAATAAGAGATGGATCTGCAGTAGCTCCATCAAGATTCTCACATGCTCTGTTAAGATCATCTGAGCATTCCTGATAAGAATCTCCATCCTCATTATTAGAAGGAAGAAGTGAAACAAGCTCTCTAACCTGAGCATAAACAGTAGCTTCATCAGCTACAACGTCCACATTTCCTGTCTCACTGCTCTGCCACTTAGCAGATGAAGTATCACATTTTTCTTTGTTGTTGCCATCAATGGCATTAGGTGAATTAACAAATAATTTTGCCTTTGTTGATTCCATAAATGTGAAATCAGTAAGTGAAGGGATCAGGGCAAGTCCGCCGCCGCAGGCACCAAAAATTGCTGTGATCTGTGGAACAACTCCGGAAGCCTCCACCTTTTTAAGATAAATTTCGCCAAAGGCGTTAAGTGCATCTGTAGCTTCCTGCAGACGAAGTCCTGTAGAATCGATAAGTCCGATTACAGGCGCACCGGTCTTGATTGCCAAATCATACAGGCGAACAATCTTTCTGGCATGCATCTCACCAACTGATCCGCCAAGAACTGACGCATCCTGGCTGTAAACATAAACCAGATTACCGTCGATAACACCATATCCGGTCACTACGCCATCAGATGGTGTTTCTTCCTGTTTCAGATTGAAATCTGTGTTTCTGGCTGTCACAAGAGCACCAATTTCAACGAAACTGTTTTCATCGAGCAAAGCATTAATTCTTTGTCTCGCTTGTGAAGAACTACTCATTTCTTTACCTCCGAGAATTTTTATCATTATGCTTGTATAGATACTCACATACGTGAATAGTAACTGAATTGCACATAGCTACGCTATTATCGCAACTTAAGTCAGATTATAGTATATCATAAAACATCGTAAAAAAAAGGAAAAAAGCATAAAAAGTTACGCAATTTTCCCTATACTGACACAATTTCCAATCAAAAAAACTAAAAATCGGCAATTGAATAATTTAGATATCTAATTTTACATTTATTTCTTCTTCGGCCTGAGCTTTAAATTCTTCAACCTGCACCGCACCAATGGATGGAAGTTCATCTAATGATTTTACCCCAAAGCTGCGCAAAAATTCTTCTGTGGTGCCAAAAAGAAGCGGCCTACCGGGGGCATCAAGTCTTCCAAGCTCCTGAACAAGTCCAAATTCAACAAGTCTGTTCACCGCATGATCGCTGTTAACACCTCTTATCTTTTCAACTTCAAGCCTTGTTATTGGCTGTTTATAAGCAATTATTGACAAAGTCTCCATAAGCGAATCGGTTAGAACAGCTTTTTTAGGAGCTTTGGCAATTTTCACCAGATACTCATACATTTCTTTTTTTGTGCAGAGCTGAACTGATTTATCAAGTTCAAGTAATCCTATTCCGCTATCTTTGTTCTCATATTTTTCTTTAAGATATTCTATATATTTTTTTATTTCCCTGGGTTCAGTTTCCATTGCCTTAGCTAGTGCACTTATTTCAACCGAATCACCCATAGTAAAAAGAATAGCCTCTACTACGGCTGCTCCCTCTGCCTTGGTCATATCAGCTTACCTTTCTCGATGTTATGATTATATCTCCAAACGTAGTTTCCTGTTCAATCTCTATTTCTCCAAGTTTCATTTCCTCAAGCATAACCAAAAATGTCACAATAATTTCGGTTTTATTATGCTGTTTTTCTAAAAGCTGTCTAAAACTGAACCTGGAATGTTCTCTAATGTATGCCTTGATATACAACGTTTTGGCATCCATATCAACCTCTTCTTTTTCGATGTTTCCAAATTTACTACGAATTGGATCGACCTTATCTTCCTGGCGTTTCAAAAGATCTTGAAAAATCTCATTAAGCTTTGTAAGTGTTGCATCTCCTATAAGCTCAGAAATATCTACAGGGGCCTCATAATCACTGACTTCCTTTGGAATTCTCTTTTGCCTGTACCATGAAAGTCCGGCATCCATCTGCCTGTCTTTGAGCTCATATGCCATATATTTGTACATCTTATATTCAAGAAGCTTTTCAACAAGTTCAGCTCTTGGATCCTCCTCTTCCCCCTCTTCATTAACTTCTTTAGGAAGAAGCATCTTACATTTAATATCTATTAAAGTTGCTGCCATTACAAGAAACTCACTGGTAACTTCCATATCATCTCTTTGCATGGCATTAATATATGCCATATACTGCTCAGTAATGGTAACAATCGGAATATCATAAATATCTATTTGGTTTTTATCTATCAGATGAAGTAAAAGATCAAGCGGACCTTCAAACACCTGAAGTTTAACTTCCAATGACATCTTGCACCTCTATTTATCATTTTACAAAACTATAAAATATATGCATTTGTGTAATTGAATCAAGCATGAACTTTTATGACAACCACTTCTCCGGGATTAAACATTCTGACATGAATACTATGTGTGCCAAGCCCTCTGGAAAGAATCATCGTTTTGTTGCCTATCACAAATTTTCCGCCATCATATTTTGGAAAAAGAGCTATAGCCGGAGAAATAACTCCTCCAAGTATTGGAAGTCTTATTATGCCGCCATGAACATGCCCTGATACAGTAAGATCTGCGCCCCATTTGGCATAATTCGGAAAATACTGAGGATTGTGTGCAATCAGAACTTGAAAGTAATTACTGTCACTATGCCCCACATGCCTTGGTATACAATCGTCATCCATTTCTTTTTTTACCACTTTGCGAAAATAATCATGTTCAAGGTCAAGTCCCGTAATTCTAATATTAGTATTTGGAATAACCACAGACTCATCTTCAAGTGTAATAACACCAGCCTTATTGAGCTTGGATCTGTATCTGTCAAAAAGATTTCCAAATTCACCGGTAAAAGTCTTTATCTTATGTTCATGATTGCCATTTCCTGCGTAAACCGGAAACTTTGCCGCCAGTGAAGTCAACACATTAAGTCCTGCCTGATAGCGTATCTCTCCATCGATGGGGTGAGCTGTAAACATGTCACCTGCACAAAGAACAGCATCCGGAGATATATCATTTATTGCCTTTATAAGTCTGTCATTATCCTGTCCAAATACGTATCCATGAAGATCAGAAAGAAGTACAAATGTGAAGTCCTTATCAAGTTTATCTGTAGTGACATCATAGTATCTCACAACAAAATTGTGGGTGTCATGATATATTACCCCCACACATGCCAATATAAATATGAGTAAAAAAATAAGAACATAAATCCACATAAAACGCTCACAAATCAAACATTCCAGATTAAACATTTTTCCAGCAAATGCTATTGTAACATAAAGTTTGGACACGTTGTAGCTTTTTTGAAATGTGCAAACGAAAAAAGTCCCCAGAGCAACCTGAGGACTTTTCATAAATTTGATTTAGTTATATTTGCGCTTTCTTGCTGCTTCAGACTTCTTCTTGCGTCTTACGCTAGGCTTCTCGTAGTGCTCTCTCTTACGAATCTCCTGCTGGATACCAGCCTTTGCGCAACTTCTCTTAAAACGACGCAGTGCGCTATCCAAAGTCTCGTTTTCTTTTACTACTACTGTTGACATCTCTACTCTTACCCTCCCTTCAGTCCCTTCAAGTACATGACTGATT
>JAFSQI010000019.1 GCA_017446685.1 Butyrivibrio sp. | reverse complement strand
TATCTGGTTTATTATTTTCTGCCATGATGATTATTATACTTCATGCATTCATATCTCAGAGTGAGTATGTTAAAATATTTTTAAATAAATATGCTAAAATATCTTCGTTATAAATTTCTGAGAAAGGACTTGACAAAATAAAAATGCCTCACATAATTAACCAGACAAGACCAGACCAGACCATTAGTTATGAACTTTTATACGACAAAGATAATGAACAATTCATAAGACATTTTTATGCTAATCATCTAGTAAACAAAAAAATGAGTTTTCGGGTTATTGATAATTGTTACTTCCTTCCTTACGGAGGAATTTTTGACGATTATGAAAATTATGTTGAAGGTAGTAATTTTGTTGATGATGGCAGAAGGTTTGAATATAAAGGTAAAACTCTAAGCGCAATTGCTGAAGAAAATAATATAGATATTTCCAATGTTGTGAATGAACATTCTACAGTTGTGTATTTGGGAGTAATGGCAGGAGGATGGGGACATTTTATAACGGATAGCATGAGGTTTATGTGGTTTCAAAAAACAGAAGACTACATAAAAAATTTCTCTGAATGTCCGTTTGTCTATTATTCTTTCCAAAATTTCAAACCCAACGGAAATTACAAACGAATGCTTGATATACTTGGTATCAATGTTTCTGTTATGCAATGTGTTGAAACGCTCACAAAATATGACAGAATAATTTTGCCAGATGAAAGTTTTTTTCATACAAGTGATGGAATTCGTTTCTTCACACCAGAGTATGTAGAGACGATTAATATAGTAAGAGATTATGCAATAAAAAATATGAAACCTGTTAAGAGTAAAAAGTTATATTATTCGTATTCAGGATACACTTCCGGCAAATCTGTGGGAGAAGATAAACTTGAAAAATATTTTTCTTCTAAAGGTTATGAGATAATTCATCCTGAAAAACTTTCACTTGATGAACAACTTAATCTTTTAGTAAATTGTGAGAGCTTTGCATCAACTGTAGGCTCATGTTCACATAACATGATATTTTTGCGTGATGATACTGAAGTTATATTAATACCTCGTGCAAATTATATGATGGGATATGAGGCAGCACTGGATCACGTTCACAATCTGAAGATAAGTTATGTGGATTCTTCTTTTTCTATTTTTGTCGGAAAGAAAGCTCCGCATGGAGGTCCATTTCTATTTTTTATCAGCAGCAATCTCAGAAAATATTTTCATGACAAGGATATAAATCATATAATCAGTGCATCGGATTTCCGCAAATATCTTCGCATAGCTTCCGGCCATGGTTTAGGATTAGCTTTTGGTAAGATAGGAGAAGCTGATAATCCTGAAGTGTATAGATATTACAGCAAAGTGGCAGCAGAATACTTCAGCCAAATATTTAAATCATCATGGCTTCACAGGCTCAGAAAATTTCTGAAGAAGTTATTCGGCAGGAAATAAAATCAGACTGTAATGTCTAGACCTCTGCCAGCAAGCAGTGCATCACGTTCAGTATCAGGTGCACGTCTTGAAATTCCGATAAAGCTCACAGGAATAGCGAGTCCCTGAAGCTCACGCCTTAATTCACGTCTTCTGCGTTCAAGAATTCTGCATGTCTCCTGCTTCTCTGC
>JAFSQI010000018.1 GCA_017446685.1 Butyrivibrio sp. | reverse complement strand
CTATCCATAAGGACACCTCCCGTGCTTTTTTTGTGCCAACAAATACTTTAACACAGAAGGTTGTCCTTTTCTTTTATATATTACATTGCATGCAATCTATATACTATTCTCTATCAATCCTACAAAAAATTTACCCTAGCCAAAAAAAGCAAAATATGAGGAAATAATAGGCAATAACTGATAATGAAGAATGGGTTGAGCTGTTGTACAATTTTTTTATCAGGAAACACCTAAACGCAATTAAGCGATAGTGTTCCGGGAAAGAGAGGAAAGTATGAGTATACAGTTAATATCAGTTTTCGCGATCATTTTGGTGGTTGTAATGGTTATAGTTGCGGGTTATGTAAAGGCACCTCCGGATAGAGCTTACATTATTTCCGGTATCAGGAAAACTCCAAGGATTTTGATTGGACGAGCAGGAGTTAAAATCCCATTTTTTGAAAGAGTTGATAAACTTTATCTTGGACAGATGACTGTTGATATCAAGACAGAGCAGTCAGTACCAACCAATGATTTCATTAATGTAAATGTAGATGCAGTAGCAAAGGTTCGTATCGGAACAAATTCTGAGGCTATTTCACTTGCAGCCAAGAACTTCCTTAATAAAAATCCTGAGCAGATAACACTTGATCTTCAGGATTCTTTGCAAGGTAACATGCGTGAGATCATCGGTACACTTGCTCTTAAGACTATTAACACAGACAGAGACAGCTTTTCAGATCAGGTCATGGAAAAAGCTTCAAGGGATATGAATAAGCTGGGTATTGAGATTTTGTCATGTAATATTCAGAATGTTACTGATGAGAATGGACTTATAAATGATCTTGGTATGGATAATACAGCTAAGATTAAAAAGGATGCAGCTATTGCAAAGGCTCAGGCAGATAGAGATGTTGCTATAGCAAAAGCTGAAGCTGATAAAGCCGCTAATGATGCCAGAGTGCTTGCACAGACAGAGATTGCTGAGAAAAATAATGCTCTTGCAATAAAGCAGGCAGAACTTAAGAGAGAAGCAGATACAGCAAGTGCTGTAGCCGATGCAGCTTATGAAATTCAACAGCAGGAGCAGCAGAAATCTATTCAGACTGCTACTGTAAATGCTCAGATTGCTAAGGCAGAGCGTGAGGCAGAACTAAAACAAAAAGAAGTTATAGTTAAACAGCAGGAACTTGCCGCTGAAATTGAAAAGAAGGCAGATGCTGATAAGTATCAGGCAGAGAAAAGAGCTGAAGCAGAGCTGGTACAGCGTCAGAAAAAGGCTGAAGCTGCCAAGTATGAGCAGGAAAGAGAAGCTGATGCCAAGAAGGCACAGGCTGAAGCTCAGAAGTATGCTGCAGAGCAGGAAGCTGCAGGTATTAAGGCAAAATATGATGCAGAGGCAGCCGGTATTGCTGCAAAAGGTCGTGCGGAAGCTGAGGCAATTAAGGCAAAAGGTCTTGCAGAAGCAGAAGCAATGGAGAAAAAAGCAGAAGCGTATAAGAAGTATAATGGTGCTGCTATGGCAGAAATGATGATAAAGATAATGCCTCAGATGGCTGCTGAAATTGCTAAACCTCTTTCACAGATTGATAAGATCAATATATATGGAACAGGTGATGGACAGAATGGTGCAAGCCAGATTTCAGGAAACATGCCTATTGTTATGAAACAGGTATTCGATACTATGTCTGAAGCAACAGGGGTAGATTTTACTGAGATAATGAGAGCCGGAACCTATGATGCAAAGGTAAATAAAAATATAAATATTTCCGGTGCTGAAGTAAATGTATCTACCGGAGAAAAGTAATTGGAAATTTTATCATATAATAAAGTAAAAAAGTAATAAGAATAAAAAGCGGATCAGGATAATTTAATTTATTCTGGTTCGCTTTTTTAACTGTAAAACAAAGTTGTGCATTGTTATAATATTAATGTTATGGGTAAATAGTATTACAAAAATATTGAAGGTGTATTGAAAGGGAAGATTTCTATGACAAAAGAAGAGTATTTGAGGGAAATTGACAGAATAAATTCAGTGGGGAAGTTCAAAGCTGATTGGGAAAGTCTTGCAGAGCATGAAACTCCTAAGTGGTTTATGAAGGGAAAGTTTGGGATATTTATTCACTACGGGATTTATAGTGTTCCGGGATTTGGTAACGAGTGGTATTCAAGAAATATGTACAATAAAAACAGCCGGGAATACCAACATCACATAGAAACTTATGGTAAACAGAAAGATTTTGGATATAAAGATTTCATTCCTATGTTTAAGGCTGAGAATTTTGATGCAAAAAGATGGATTGAAATATTTAGGAAAGCCGGTGCAAAGTATGTTGTTCCTGTAATGGAGCATCACGATGGATTTGCTATGTATGATACAGCATTTAATAAGTGGAATGCTGTTAATATGGGACCTGGGAGAGATATTTGCGGAGAGTTAAAAAATGAGTGTGAAAAGCAGGGACTTACTTTTTGCGGTTCGTCACACAGAGCTGAGCATTATTTCTTTATGAATCTTGGCCGTGAGATTGAAAGTGATGTAAGTGATGACAGATATCGTGATTTTTATGGACCTGCAGTTCTTTGTCCAGAGTGGGATGATAGTGATTTGGCCGCGGGTACAGAGGATGTTTACAAAAAGGGTGCAAGCCGCGAGTGGCTTGAGGATTGGCTTGTAAGAACAGCAGAACTTATCGATAAATATCAGCCCGCCATGCTCTATTTTGACTGGTGGATTCAGAATCATAGTTTCAAGCCGTATTTACAGAAAATAGCAGCTTATTACTATAATAGAGCTATTGAGTGGGGAAAAGAGGTTACTATTTGTTATAAACATCAGGCATTTGCGCCAAAAACAGCAACATTTGATGTTGAACGAGGTGCGCTTAACGAGATTTCTCCCGATTATTGGCAGACAGATACAGCAATGGGAAATGGCTCGTGGGGATATGTTAAGGATAATACCTTCAAGAGTGCATATAAGCTAATCTGTGACATGATTGATACTGTCAGTAAGAATGGTAATTTCCTTCTTAATATAGGTCCAAAGCCGGATGGAACATTTACTGAAGAGGAGGAAAAAGACCTTCTTGCCATTGGAGAATGGCTTGCAAAAAATGGAGAAGGAATATACGGTTCTACATACTGGAGTCAGTATAAAGAGGGAGAAACTGTTGCTGCAAGCGGATCATTTAGTGATTCCAAGGAACTTGAGTACACTTCAGAGGATTTCAGATTTACGTATAAGGGCGGAAGTATATATGCTTTTTGGATGAAACCGGCTGAGCATGATGCTGTAATAAAGTGTTTTAAAAAGAAAAATGAACGAGATTTTCTTGTTGATAAGGTTACACTTCTTTCAACAGGAGAAGAGCTTAAGTTTGAAAGAAATGATGACGCAATGGTCATAGGAGCATTAAACAGCTTTAAATCCGATATGCCGGTGTGCTTTAAAATTAAGTTAAAGTAATATAAGTAAAATAGCCGGTTTTTGGCTTTATAAAAATTTTATTGCAATAGCGAGTGTGCAAAAAATGATAATAAAAGGCGCCAGAGTTTATACAAGTGATTTTAAGTTTACGGAAAAAATAATAATAACGGGCGATACGCTTATTGAAAGAGTTATGGATGAGGATGATTGTGTATCTGATTTTATGACTTGTGAAAGTAACTCAGAAAATGTAATTGATGCGTCTGGTCTTTTGGCAATTCCGGGACTTGTGGATATTCACTTTCATGGTGCAATGGGACACGATTTCTGCGATGCAGATTGCAATGGGTTAAAAGAAATAGCTAAATATGAAGCGACTCACGGTATTACAGCGATTTGTCCTGCGACTATGACTTTTAGCGAAGAAATACTTGGCGGAATAATGGAAAAAGCAGGAGAATTTGTTGAAGATTACAATGAGGCGAAGCTTGTGGGTATCAATATGGAAGGGCCATTCATAAGCCCTGAAAAGATTGGTGCCCAAAATCCCGCATATCTGATGAATCCTGATACCGGCATGTTTAAGAGGCTTCAGAAAAAATCCGGGAATCAGATCAAGCTTGTTGATATAGCGCCTGAATTACCTGGCAGTTTTGAATTCATAAGAGAGCTAGAAAAAGATGTGAATATTTCAATTGCACATACAAATTGTGATTATGATACAGCGATAAAGGCATTTGATCTAGGTGCATGCCATGTTACGCATCTCTTTAATGCTATGCCTTTAATGTCACATAGATTACCGGGACCTGTGTGTGCTGCAATGGAAAAGCAGGCGGAGGTTGAGCTGATAGCTGATGGGATTCATGTTCATCCGGCTATGGTCAGATTTGTTTTTAATACTTTTTCTGAGGAAAAAATCATTTTAATTTCTGACAGTATGGAGGCTACAGGACTTCCTGATGGGGATTATCAGCTTGGAGGGCAGGCGGTAAAAGTTATCGGGAAAAAGGCTGTACTTGCAAATAATTCGCAAACTATAGCAGGAAGTGTGACTAATCTTTATGATTGTATGGTCAGTGCTGTTAAAATGGGAATTAGTAAAGAAGCTGCTATAAGAGCCGCAACGATTAATCCGGCAAAAGCAATAGGCATAGAAGACAGGTACGGTATGATAAAAAAAGGTGCCTATGCGAATATTTTGTTGGTAGATGAGGAGTTAAACATAAAATATATAATTAATCGTGGCAAGATAATCTATAGTACAGCTGTATGCGAGTGAAAAGTAACCCATATTTCGCAATCAGAGTATGTTTTTAGTTGAAGGTGAGGCATATATTTAATTTAGGGATTGCTATGGAGAGTTCACGGAGGAGAGAATGGGAAAAGAAACCAAGTTTTTGAGCATTGCGCTATGTCTTTTGCAGGGAATTAAAAAAGATTCAGGGTGTTCTGAAAATGTGCCTTACGGGATAGATGCTGACAGGTTATATAAATATGTTCAGTATGTGGATGAAAATTTTGTTGATGATAGTAAAAGGCGAACTAATGAAGTAGATTATCCGGCTAAAAATGACAGAAACAGGTTTCATCAGAATGGAAATACTGAAAAAAATAAAAAATTTGGAAATATTTATATAGAAACAAGGCTAAATGGGAGAGGAACTCCGGCGCAGGTGAAGTTTTTTAAGCTTTTTGAGAATGAGGAGGCCGATACATTTAACAGAGTAAATGGAAAAATAACCATGATCAGGGAGATGACCAGGTATGATGGATGTCTTTCAAGAAAGATTCCTGTGGGCAGGTATATAATAGAAATTTCAAAGGGCAGTGAAATAGAAATAATAACAGATGATATAGAAATATATGAGGGCGAGTTTTCTAAAAAAGAATATGATTTAAATCGTTTTATCAATTTGGAAGAAGAAGGCTGGATAGCAGGAGAACTTCATCATCACAGCATTTATTCTAGTCCGGTATTTGGAGGAGATGATGATGTTGTAGAAACGCCTGAGGAGATTGCGTGTTCGATGTTGGCTATGGGACTGGGATTTGGTGCACTTTCAGACCATCACAATATCCTGAATCACAGAGCATGGAAAGCCAATAAAAGAGATGATTTTGTGCCAATTATTTCCAAGGAAATATCTACCTCAAATGGTCATGTTATGGCTATGGGCGTAGCTGAAGATGTGATTTATGCTATTCCGGATGATCTTAACAGGACAGATGTGTATCTGAGAAATGAATTTGTCAGGATAACTGATGAAATAAAGGGAAATGGTGGCCTGGCCCAGATAAACCATCCGAGGGATTTACAAAAATCGCTTTCTTGGAATCCTGATTTTAATGACATGCTCGATATTTTTGAAACTATGGAAATCTGGAACGGGTCTAATCCTATGATGAGCGGCAGTACTAATGATGCGGCAAGAAAACTCTGGATGGACTGCATGAAAAAAGGGATATTTATTCCTGCCACCACAGGAAGTGATACTCACAATATTTGTGCGAATGATTACCATGTTTTCTTTGACAGACTGATGGATATAAAAGATGCGATTAATGCCAATGAAAGGGAAATTACTGAAATATATCCGTTAGAGACACAGGTTATGAAAGAAATTTTTATAGAAATATTACCTGTATTGGAAAAATGGGCAGAAACTTGTCTTACCAGCGGATGTGTAAGAACATATGTAAATTTTGACAGCACTTTGCCAAAAGAAGTTACACATACTCCGGTTAATATAATGAATATATTAAGGAGAGGAAACAGCTTTTTGACTAATGGACCGATTTTACTTTCAAAGGTCAATGGAAAAATTCCCGGAGAGAGGGTAAAGGTTCTTAGTGAAAAAGAGATATTGGATATAGAGCTTAAAATCGTATCAAACAGGATTCTTAAAAGCCTTATTATTTGTACAGAAAACGGTGCGAGAAGGAAAGTAGAGCTAAAGAGTAATAAAAACAACGGTTTCTTCGATTATAGTATGTCGTTTTCAGAGCCGGTTCAGAATGATAATTATATGTATTTTATGGTTCAGGATGATTGCACTAATATGGCAATTACCAATCCTGTAATAATCTGCAGATAATGGCTATTTATATAGGATATGAACAAAATTGCAGGGAGCAGAAATGAGAGAGCATTACGAATTTATATTAAAAGATACAGAGGAGCTGGTATATGAATCTATGTGCCGGCAGATTATTGACAGAGCAGATAAAAACTACGGTGCATTCCTGGATGATAATCATATTTTAGATGCAAAATACACAGTATATAGAATAGCATCTATGATTTCCCTGTTTTGTAACAGCGACAGCACTTTTTACATGAAAAGAGATATTTATGACAGAATAATTGCCGGGTTAGAATTTGCTGAAAAAATGCAGCATGAAAACGGCCTTTTTGATTATGTTACCTGTAATTTCAATTCGGCGCCTGATACCGCTTTTTTGATAAAAAAACTTATGCCGATTTTCTTTTTCCTAAGAGATATCAGGGGAAATAATCGAAGTGATGATGAAGAAAAAATATATAGAATCATCAACAATATGATCAAAAAAGCTGCAAAAGGAATAATAACGGGTGGTTTTCATACGCCTAATCACAGATGGGCTATTGCTTCAACACTTATGGAATGTTACAAGATATATGGTGATGAAAGCATGGCTTTGTGCGCACAAAGATATCTCGCTGAGGGGATTGACTGTAACGAAGACGGAGAATATGCAGAGAAGTCCGCAGGAAATTATAATAGGGTAAATAATGATGCGATGATAACTTTGTCTGAGGCAACAGGAGATAAAGGTTATGAAGAATATGTAATCAGAAATCTTAAAATGATGCTTCACTACTGGGAACCTGATGGCTCTGTTTTTACGGCTAATTCAACCCGTTTTGATAAAGATCGCCTCATGTATCCAACAGATTATTACACAGAATATATGCTAATGGCTGTAAGGCATGAAGTTCCGGAATTTTTTGAGATGGCAAATACCATAATTGATATTTGTAAAAAGAAAAATCTGCATGGGCCGGATTGTCTGATCTATTTTATGTGGTATCCGCAGTGGAAGACTGTAGAGCATTCAGGGCTGTATAAAGCTCCTGATTATCATTTTTTTTATCAAAACTCAGGGATATCAAGAAATAAGACTGGTCGCTACACTTATACAGTTATGAAAGGTAAGTCCAATTTTCTATATTTCCATAACGGGACTATCAAACTTGAAATGAAAGTTGCGGGCAGTTTTTGCGAGCACAGGGCTTTTAAAGCGCAAACAATTGAAGAGGAAGAAAAGGGTGTAAAATTACATCAGACCATGCATGGTTGGTATTATCTTCCATGGAGTGAAGAAAAAATACCTGAAACAAATGACTGGTGGGAAATGGATAATTCTGCCAGAGATAAAAAAATGGGACCTGATATGGATATTGATGTATGGGTAAGTGAAAGCGATGATAAAAATGGTATTGATGTCAGAGTAAAAACTTCAGGTGTGGATGGAGCACCTTGGAGAATTGAGATGTCTGTTACAGGTGCAGATTTTATGGAAAATGGACATTATGCCACTAATTTAAGAGGAAATGAGACAATAATTGCCAAGGATGACAATGTTTTGTTTTCAAATTCCATGGATACTATCGAGATTGGGCCGGCTTTCGGAACACACCGTTTTATGGAGGGAAAAGAGGACTCCGAGCTTACAAATGCAGGATCGTCAACATTGTATTTTACAGACTACACAGGATTTGACCGTACGATAAAAATTAGAAATATGAGAAGTAATTTTTCTTAAAAATATTTGCCAAGTATTTTTCCTGTTCGTATAAAAAATCAGAAAGAAACGTGAAAATGATTATGTGATGAAACAGGAGGAATAACGATGGAGTTCGGATTTATTAGTTTCTATGATAGAGAGGCTGATGAAACAGAGAGAATGATAATGTTGGATGCAGCTATGGATTCCAATATGATTGTCAGAAGAGAAAAGATAGATTATGCACTTATCGAGGCAGGCCTTATAAGTTTTGCAGATAAGCTTGCGATGGCTAACTGACCATGAATAATAAAAGGATAAAAATCCCGGAACTATTTGTGTTAATCGTTCCGGGATTTTTTTGTGTCAATAATCACAAATGATGAATTTTTTAGTTTACTGCAACACCATCTACATAGAGTGTGTAGCCGTTGCTGATGATGTTTGATACGTCTCCGTCAAAAGAGGAGATGTAGGTGTCTGCTGTAAGTGTCCAGGTACTGTCAGAGTCAAGCGTTACTGAAACGGTTCCAACTTCAGTTGAAACTGTTTCTCCTGCAGCATTTGTGATGCTTCCATCGATTGTTCCGGTGAAGGTTGATCCATCTTTGAGGTTCAGAGTAAGTTCGGAATCATCACCTACAAGGATTGTTCCTTCAAGAACCTGGTTGCTGGCATTTAAAGTGGCTTTATTGTTGTCACCTGTCCATCCATCTGCGCATACGGACAAGAGAATGTTGTCAGCATCTTTGTTTGTTATACTTACATCAGTAAGATTAATGATTGCCGAAGTGTTAGTTACATGAAATACATGACCGTTCAGACTTGTAAGTGATCCACCTTCCATTGTAAAAGAAGATGTGCCGCTGTCAGCATCTCCTGACATTGACTGATATATCATAATTGTGTCATAAAATGTTGCATTTCCATTTGTATCTGTATTATTTGCCGTCATGTCGCAGTCAATTAATTTGATTGAGTTGATACCTTCGATGCATACACCTTCTGAAAGATTGGATGTAAGCGTTGCATTGGAAACCGTGATGTTGGCAGTTGAATAAATGGCTGGTGAACCAAGACCATTTGTTGTATATGTACCACCATCAACAGTAACTGTACCGCCGCCCCTATCTGTTCTGATAGCTGCGGAGGATTGGCCACTTGTCTCAACAGTCAGATTGTATGCTTCTGTGATTCCACCGCCGGTTGTCATGATACCGCCTGATCCGTTTCCGGTTGTGGTGATTGTGGTATCAGAGATAATGACTTTTGTTCCATCTCCGTCAGCACCATTTTGTCCGCCATTGCCGCCGTAGGAGAATACACCGTTTGCGCCATCTGCATCAGAGGTAATGGTTCCCCCGGTAATTGTAGTTGTTGAACCGTCTTTTACCAGTACGGTAGCATTAAGTCCGTAGAAGTTGCAGTTGTCACCGCCATCTGAATCACCGGTCTTTGTTACTGTAGGATTTGTTATTGTTACATCATCCGATGTAGCAATTAAAAGAGCACTTTCATCTGCTGTTGTGCTTTCATAGGTTTGATTTTCCTGGGTGTCGGCAGATGTGATTTCTACGGCACCTGTATAATCTATATCGGCGCTGCTGCTTCCTCCGCCAAAGCCGCCGCCCGGTGCTCCATCTGGAGCCTCTCCATCTGGCTTGTCAGGGGCTTCTCCATCCGGAGCACCTTCAGGAGCTTCGCCATTTGGAGCACCTTCAGGAGCTTCTCCTTCAGGAGCCTGACCCTCCGGAGCTTCACCATCCTGCATTTCTTGAGAAGTTTCTGTTGCGCTTGTTTCTGTAGTTGAGGCGGAAGAATTGCTGGCAGTTCCGCAGGCAACCATAGCTAAGCTCATGACAGTTACTAAAGTAATTGAAACTAATTTTTTTACTTCCTTGATTTTCATAATAATCTCCTTGTGTAAAAAGTATCTAATTTTGCTTAGATTTATTTTTATGGATATTATGCTAGTGAAAACTAAAGAATAACTAAAAAATAAAGAGAAAAAAGAATAATTTAAAAAATAGATGTATATGTTATATAACATATACATCCTTATAATTCGTTTATAGCATAGTCAAGCGCTGTGGTTATGCGCTGATTCATTTCGTCTGATAGTTGAAGGTGTAACATATCTATGATTCTGTTATCAATATTATACCCAAGACGACTTGCATGTTCTCTAAAATCAACTTCGTGAAGTGTCTCATAGCTTTGTCTTAAATTAGCGCTGAGCATTTTTGTTGCTGTAAGTGAATCATATGCATCAGAAAATTCTTTTCCAAATTTGTTTTTTGTTTCATTATCAAGCGCTGAATTTTTGACAACAGAATTAGTTACGCTGTTTTGATTCAGATATTTAGTTGTAATGCCATTGGCGGCAGCTAGAAAATTAAAATCCATTTTTTAATATACTCCCTGTAAAAAATCTAATTCTGCCCAAAGCGACAATGTAATATTTTTAACCAAGAAGTATATCGGGTGCAAGGGATAAAAAATTAATAGCTAAAAAAATATCAAACGATTACATCTGAAAGTTTTCTTTTTGGTACGTAATGAACATCGTTTTCATCGCGATAGTAGTTTGTATTACCACTTTCATCTACATCTACGAGAACAATTTTTTCAGTGGGTTTCCCAAGAGCAATTAAAAGGACAGGAGAGAGGTTATCAGGAAGCTTGCATACTTTTTTTACATTGCCAAGTTCGAAATTACCAATCATCAGACCACCAAGGTTATTTTCTGCAGCGTAGAGAAGCATTGTTTGAGCCACGATGCCGATATCTTTCTGAAGTCTGTTTGGATTATCTGTTATATTCATATCCTGGCATATTACAATGTAAGCTGTTGGATGAGAACCTTTTCTGGGAAGGCCAAGTTCAGGAAGCTGAGCAGCAAAATGAGTAAACGGCAGTAATTCTTCTACAGCTTCTTTTTCATATACAAGGTGATATTTAAGACCTTGAAGATTAGCACCTGACGGACAGATTCTGGCAAGATCTATATATTCTTCAAGCTCTTCTTTTGTAAAGGTATAGTTTTCATCAAATCCCCTATAACTCCTGTTTTTTTGAACCAAATCTTTTAACATACGTTTATTCCTCCAAGTTTATAATATTTTTTTTGCTTTAAAAAATGTTAGACTTCCAACAATAATAAGAACACTAAGCACAATTACTATAGGATATCCAAATCTTGATTCCAATTCTGGCATGTATTTAAAATTCATTCCATACCAGCCAACAATCAGTGTAAGAGGCATAAAGATGGTTGTAACCACTGTAAGGACAGTCATTACGCGGTTCTGCCTTACATCCAGCTGCGATTGATATAAATCGTTAAGCTGAATGGTGTAGTCGCGTAAATGAGTTGCAGTATCGTAAAGTCTGTCAACGCGGCTTGAAAACATATGAAAGTATCTCAGATTTTCTTCTTTAAAAAAGCCGTTCTCGTTTTCCTCAAGTTCTTGTCCAAGGTCCAAAAGCTGCTCGTAGTGGATGCGAAGATCTCTTATATCGCCGCGAATATCGTTGTTGCGTTGCATTGGTGCAGTTTCTGCATCTGACATGATTTCTTTTTCAAGGTTGTCAAGTTCAACTTCAAATTTCTGCATGAGCTGTAGATCATTATGAATTATTAATTCCAAAAAATCATAGAAAAAACGTTCCAAACATGGTTTTTTCCATTTTTTAAATTTCTGGATACGTTGCACCAGATTTAATGCAGTGTTACTGTCATCTATAAAAACTATTCCGGTTTCGTCAAGCACGTAAGAAAACTTTTGTGGAGTATCTGCGTGGGTAGACTGTGTTGGCAAATAAAAGGTCCCGGTCAGTGAATCATAATTGACTTCGGCTTTTGTTGTAAAAATATCTTCATTATTAATATCAAAATCAATGCCCATATCAAAATTTTCGCTTTGTTCAGCCCATTGGGCAGGAGTTAATACTGCGACATAGGGTGATGCAGCATCATGGCATTGTTCAGCGCTGCATTCTTCCAAGGAGTTTTTTATCAAATAGTACATGTTTAACCTCCAATTTCAGATAGAACTTTTTCTACAAAATATTATAAGGAATCGCGGACAAAATAAAAAGACCTGCATTTACAGGCCTTTTTATACAGGCTATCGTTAGTTGTTGTTCACTCGCATAAAGCTTGCTCCAGTATGTTACCAGATGGTCAAATATTAATAAATTGTTTGGTACTTGAGCTGAGCATGTCTGTAACATCATTATTTTTACTCATAGCAGAACTAATTCCGTTAATTTCATCTACAATATCCTGTGAGTTTTCAGAAGACTGGTTAATTGCCTTAGATGCTTCATTTACGGATTGTGAAATAGAATGAACAGAGCCTGCCATTTCGCTCATTATTACGTTGAGACTTTGCGCCTGATCGGATATTCTGTCAAGCATCTCGTTAATAATCTTGGCGGTTTCTTCATATTTTTCACCTGTTTCAACGAATGCATCATAATCACTTAAAACAGTTGTGTTAATAAAATCAAGTACCTGCATAGCATTGTCAGCCAAAGATTTAACTGCTGCGGTTACTTCATTACTTATATTCTGTATATTTCCGGCGGTTTGACGTGAATTTTCAGCAAGAGAACTGATTTCTTCAGCAACAACTGCAAAGCCTTTACCTGCTTCTCCTGCACGGGCTGCTTCAATAGAAGCGTTGAGGGCAAGAAGGTTGGTTTGTGATGCAATATCAAGAATTACATTTGTGAGTTCATTAATCTGTGCAACTTTTTCACTGTCTTTAACAGATTGTTCAAGCACTCCGGACAGTTCTTCCATTCTTACGCCGGTATTATCTTTTTTGTTAAGGGCATCATTTCTGATTTCAATTGCTTCAGCTCTGATTTCTTCTGCTCTGGCTGTACCATCCTCGACACCGGAATTGATATTTTCGGTTGCATCTTTTACTGAATCGAGTTTGCTGTTCATTACCTCTGCTGTTTCAGAAACATTTTGCATGCTTGCAGACAATTCTTCAAGTGCTGCGGAGGTATTGGTAATGTTATCGCTGGCAAGCTGAATTTGACTTGTCATGTGCTCTGAAGATTCAGTTAGATTATCTGTGCCGTCTTTTACCTCTCTTAGTATCTCCTGAAGGGTCTCTATAAAGTGGTTAAAGCCATCTTTTATATGTACAAGTTCGGAAGAAGTGGGAGTGGTAACACGGACTGTAAGATCGCCCTTATTTGCTTTGATATTATTAATAATATTGTTGATTTCATCTGCGATAAGGTTAACTTTACGACCAACAGTACGGTAATTCCAAATAAGGAATCCTATAATAGCAAGTATATATATAACAACCAATCCATTAATGGTTGCCATGGCTTTGTGGGATTTTGCTGAAACTCTATCAATGGCACCAGCTTGAACTTTTACTAATTCATCATCCATAATTTCAAGTTGTTCCTTCATATTCGCAAGTTGTGTGGATGCATCACCATAAACAACTCCTAAAATAGTGTTTACATCACCGGAACCGGCTGCAGTTACTACACTTGCATAGCCTTGCCTATATCCCGCATAGTTTTCCTGCAAAGTTTTTACAGCGGAAAGAGCGGTGCCTCCATTTGAAGAAAAATTACTGAAAGCTTGGTTTATTCCGTCAATGGCTTCATCCATTTCAGTTAAACATGTCTGCATTTCGGAAATTTTACCTTCGAGCTGTCCTATAGCAACAATAGTATCATACATTGATGCAAGAGCGAAACCATCATTGTCAAGAATGCGCATATCTACTTCAAATACACGCACATCATCCATTACTCCTTCTACATACTTAGTTGTCGAAATGGAAGTGTTTGTAATACTTATCATTTCGGTTGTAACTAAGAAAATAGAAAGGATAAATAGAACGAGCAAGGCTGCATATGAAGTGGCTATCATACCGGCCACAGTTTTAAAAAATGGTATTTTTTTTGTTTCATAGGATTGGGTATTTGACGAGTTTTTTACATTTGCTGCCATACTGTTATCTCCTGTATAAATATACAATATTATATTGTTACATGGATATTTTAACGCCTTTGCATATTAATGTGTTGATATTTATGATAATTTTAGGAATATTTTACTTAAGTTAATAATTTGTCAAGTGATTATGGGTGTTTGTTTTTTGGCAAATGATTGTAACCTTCTCTTTATGATGTTAAAATCAATAATTATAAAGTGCTAATTCTTTAACTGCGTGGTTTTTAGTATTTGCATCGCAGAAAAACAGCAACCAGGGGGAATTTATAATGGCCAGAAAAAGTAGTGTTGAGAGAGCAAACCAGATGACAGGAGGTTTTGCGACCGCTCGAAAGAATATCATTATTCAATTTGGTAACAAAGACAGGAATACGGAGGATATTCTTAAACAAATTAAGGAAGATGTACTTTCAAGGGGACTTTCGGATTCTGATTTTGAAAATGTTGATATCTATGTAAAGCCGGAGGAACATAAAGTGTTTTATGTTGTAAATGGCAATATTAATGGAAGTATTGACTTCTAAGGGGGAGTAATTACATGGCAACAGTATTTGTTGTAGCAAATCAAAAAGGTGGCATTGGTAAGAGTACTACGGCCACTAATCTTGCAGGAATTTTGGGGCAAAAAGCCAAGACACTTCTTATAGACGCTGATCCACAGGGCAACAGCACAAGCACGTATGAAGCAAAGGTTGATGATGTGGCAACGCTTTATGATGTAATGATTGATTCAGAAAAGCTTCCTATATCAGAGGCAATTCAACATACTTCAAATGGAGATATAGTGGCATCAGATCCGCTTTTGGTAAAAGCTGAAAAGATGCTGGACGGAGATCTTGAGGGTTTTTATCGATTAAAGGATGCACTTGATGATCTTGATGGATACAAATATATTGTGATAGATACAGCGCCTTCACTTAACATAATTTTGTACAACTGTCTTATTGCTGCAGATAAAGTGATAATTCCTGTAACTGCCGATTCTTATGCGATGCAGGGAATTAAGCAGCTTTATGACACAATAATGTCAGTAAAGCGCAGGCAAAACAGAGAACTTTCCATTGCAGGTCTTCTTCTTGTCAGATATTCCGGAAGATCCAATCTTGAGCGTGAAAGTAAAGAAACCATAGAGCAAAGTGCCAAGGAGATGGGAACAAAGCTGTTTAATACGGTTATTCGTGAATGTGTCAAAACAAAAGAGGCTCAGGAATATAAAAAACTTTTGATTAATTATGCACCAAATTGCAATACCTGTCTTGATTATATTGAATTTTCAAAAGAGTTATTAAAAAATAACAAATGATTTTCAATTTTTTATTTACATTTTTCCTCGAAATCTGCTATAATCTCTTCTTGCTGAAAAAAGATAATTGGAGATTTCGAGGTATTATTGGAAACGCACATCCTTTGCGGGTGATAACGAACAACACGGAGGTCTTCCTGATTTGTGTTTAAGAAAGAGAGGAACCCCTATGTTACCACAGAGCAAATTACAGGATGTGTTTTTTACTGCATTAATGGCATTTGTCATGGTATATGCCATGATCTGCTACAATATTTCTTTAAGCATTGGAGGAATGCAGAATTTTGTATTTCTTGCTGCATTTAATGAAATAATCATTATGTGGCCCATTGCGGTAGTGCTTGAGCTTTTATTTGTAGGTAAGCTTGCACAGATACTGGCTTTTAGATTTGTTACCCCTGGCAAAGATCCTATGATAATGATGATTTTGGCTATTTCTTCAATGTCAGTATGCCTTATGTGTCCGCTGATGAGTCTTGCTGCCACAATTCTTTTCAAGAATGCAGGGAGTGAGTTTATTGCTGTTTGGATTGAAACTACTGTAAAGAATTTTCCAATGGCACTTTGCTGGCAGGTTTTCTTTGCCGGTCCGCTTGTTAGAAACATTTTTGGACTTATTATGAAGCTCATTAAGGGAAATAGTGGTGTTGAAACCGGCGTCAATTCATCTGTAAATAATTTTTGTGAATAATGTTTAAAAAATGATATTATTTCTCACATAGACACTGAAAGTTGTTAGCATGACTTTCAGTGTTTTTTTGCGTATTTTAGAGGCATTGGTGTATAATGTGATTTGTTTAGCAAAAGCTAATGTCATTTACTATAGTTATGGCGTAAAGGAAAGGGTTATATGAAGCAGTATAATTATGAATTAACTGACGTAAGCGATGTAAGAGATGCACTAGATTCAATATATAAAGAAATTGGAAATAGTTCATATAAATCTTTATTGTTTCATCTATATACAATTAGATTTACAACAGAGGAAATCAAGATAGTTCAGAAACAAATTCTGGATACATTTTCTGATGCTTGTATTGGAGGAACAAGCACCAATGGTGATATTTGTGATGGACATTTAGCTGAATATGGAATGGTTATGGCAGTTTCTGTTTTTGAGGAAAGTGATGCGAAGGTCAGACTATTTGATTGTTCTCCGGGACAAGAATCAGATATAGGAGCAGCCATTGCGGACTATATTGAAAATACTGATAGAATTGTGGCAGCGGAGCTTTTGATTACGTTAAAATCAATAAACAGCCACGATGTGCTATCTGCAGTGGAGGCTTGCAGAAAAGATATAATTTTGTTTGGAGGCGGAAGTGCCAATGAAGATATATCCGCGACAGATACCAAAGTATTTAATGAGGATTGCGTAACTGCTACAGGTGTGCTTGTAGTTACTTATTCAGGAACAAATCTGCATGTGGATGTTCATCATGCAATAGGCTGGAAGCCTCTTGGTAAAGAGCTTACAGTAACCAAAATAACAGGCAAGCGTCTTTATGAAATTGATAATGTACCTGCCGGAAAAGTATACAGTAAATATCTGGATATTCATGCGGATGAGGATTTCTTTTCGAATATTCTTGAATTTCCAATCATGTCTCATCAGCATGGGTATGAAGTATTGCGTTTACCTTTTGCCTGTTATGAAGAAGATAATTCAATATTATTGGCGGCAGATATTGACTTGGGGACGCCAATTAACTTATCATATGGAGACCCGGATGTAATACGTTCTGATGTAAAAAAACTTAGTAATAAGGTAAAAGTTTTTGCGCCACAGGCTATTTTTTTATATAGTTGCGGAGTAAGAAGACTATATTGGAAATATCTCATTAATAAGGAAACAGTTCCATTTTCCATGATCGCACCTGTAGCGGGTTTTTATTCCAGTGGTGAAATTATGCGAATGGGTAAAAATATAATAGAGCATCATGTTACACTTATCGCCATCGGTATGCGTGAAGGCGGAGAAGCCAAGGCGCAGCCTACAGGTGAAGGTGAGATGATTCTTCCTATGACAGAAGAGCAAAAGATGCATAGCCAGATTTCAATGGTAAGGCGTCTTGCAAACTTTATTAATGTAACATCTGCTGAACTTCAGCAAGCCAATGACAAGCTAAAAGAGATGGCTGCAACAGATGAGTTGACCGGACTATACAACAGGCGTATGTTGGATAAAATTGCTTACGATACATTGGATAGAGTAGAGAAATGCAATCTTGACATGGTCCTTGGAATTGTTGATATTGATAATTTTAAGCAGATAAACGATACATACGGACATGCAGCAGGAGATAGAGTTTTAAAAGAAATATCATCAGCGATGTGCAGCGAAGTGGAAAAGCTTCCGGGAGGCATTTTTGGACGCTGGGGTGGTGAAGAATTTCTTTTTATTGCACCAAGTATAAAGCTGGACAGTGTTGTATCAAAGATTGAGGAAGCAAGAAAACGAGTATCTTCAACTGCGATAGAAGGTATAGGCAATCGTACTGTAAGTGTTGGTGTGACTGCCTACGTAAAAGGAGATACTATAGAGTCGATATTTGCCAGAGCAGATGCCGCTTTATATGAAGCAAAAGAAACAGGGCGAAATAAGCTCTGTGTAAAAAAATGAAATGGGGATGATTTATGAAAGAGAGAGAGTCACTGGGGAGTAGATTGGGATTTATTTTACTCTCAGCCGGTTGCGCAATAGGAATAGGAAATGTGTGGAGATTTCCATACATGGTGGGAGAGAATGGCGGCGGACTTTTTGTGCTTGTCTACGTGTTGTTCTTGTTGATTTTGGGCGTGCCGGTTATGACTATGGAGTATGCTATCGGGCGTTCCAGCAGAGTCAGCCTTCTTTCCGCATACAAAAAACTTGAACCGCCTAATACTAAATGGCATATTTTTGGATACTTTGCTATCGCAGGAAATTATCTTCTACTGATGTTTTATTCAGTGGTTTCCGGATGGATTTTAAGATATTTTGTGCTTTCGTTTGCTGGAGCTTTTGAAGGTCAAGGTCCTGATAATATTGAGCTTATTTACAAGGAAATGATGAGTAGTCCATGGGTTATGACTTTATTCATGGTCATAACGATGGCTATTACTATGTTTGTTACATCCATGGGACTTGAAGCCGGAGTTGAAAAAATAACAAAAGTTATGATGATAGTACTTATCATTATCATGATTATCCTTGGTATAAGATCTTTGCTTCTTCCAAACGCAAGTGAAGGCGTAAAATTTTACCTGATGCCAAATGCAGAGAATGTAAGGAAAGTTGGACTGGGAAATGTTTTGTATGGTGCATTAAACCAAAGCTTTTTCACTTTGAGTCTTGGAATTGGCAGTATGGAAATATTTGGAAGTTATATAAAGAAGGAAAGAAGCCTGGTTGGAGAAGCACTTCTGGTTGCCGGACTTGATACTTTTGTTGCAATAGTTGCAGGACTTATTACAATTCCTGCATGTTTTGCTTATGGTGTAGCACCTGATAAGGGACCGAGTCTCATTTTCCTGACACTTCCCAATATATTTGCATCTATGAAAGGTGGAAGAATAATAGGAAGTCTATTCTTCTTATTTATGTATTTCGCAGCGCTTAGCACAATGATAGGTGTATTTGAGAATGATGTAAGTTTTTCTATTGATCTGTTTGGACATGAGAGGAAAAAAGCTGTTGCAATTGCCGGAATAGTAATTACATTAGGCTCAATTCCGTGTGTACTAGGCTTTAATGTATGGAGTGCGTTTCAGCCTCTAAAAGCCGGAAATACAATTATGGATCTGGAAGATTTTATGGTAAGCAATATGCTTCTTCCGATAGGTGCTTTTGTATGTTGTTTATTCTGTACATGTAAGTACGGATGGGGATTTGATAATTACATAGAAGAGGTTAATAGTGGTGTTGGAATAAAGATGACAAGGGCACTTAAATGGTATTTTAAGATTGTACTTCCTGCTATCTTGGCGTTTCTGGCTATCTATGGTTTGTGGAGTTATTTCGCATAATTCAAAAACGCGGCAAAGCATGAAAAAACTTGCCGCGTTTTGTTTATCTTAAACTGGGGAACACTCGCAAAATATAACAAACTTTTTTTAAAATATTATTTTACTTTCTTTTGGTCCAAGATATGAATCTCTTATCATGGCATTAGGATTCCAAAGAACTATTTTTTCTGTAACTACAGCAGGATCCATAGCAATAAGTCTGATTGTATTTGAGCCTTTCTTTAATTTTAGCTTGCAGGTTCCAATGTGAATATGATCCAGTACACCTTTGCTCCAACTTGGGCTTTTCCATGGAATAAATCCGGCATCAGGAATGGTATTTACTATAATACTGTCATTGTCATTTGCCTTTAGTCTTACTTGCATTTTTCCTTTATATTCTACAGGATTCGAGTCAGCTGCATAGAGAAAACATGTATATTCTCCCTCATCATTTGAAAACACATGATATTCTAATGCAGGCGCTTCTATTTCATTTTTAAAGCTTAATGTCTGAGGATATGCTTTTACACCGCCAAGAGTTCTTCCGAAATCTTTAATTGCTTTATATTCTGCGTTTATAGAAGGAATGTTTTTGGCATAGTGAATAGCCTCTATGCTTATACATCCGTTGCTTTCTAAGTGACAGTTATCTGTTACTTTGGAAATGTCGTTTTCTGATATTAGAACTTTAACTTCTACAAGAGTTATACTTGTACAGTTTTCTGATTCATCTGCAAGTTCTTCACAGTTATCGCCATAGATTATTATTGAAGTATCCGGTGAACCATTCCATTTGTTTTTATCAACTGAAATTTGAAGCTTTATTGTATCGTCGAGCGTATAGCATGTGTTTTTGCTAATAGGTTGTCCGTCTATGGATTGTATATTTATATAGTCATCAGAACAGTCAATTCTGTAAGATAAATCTTTTTCTCCGCCATTTGCGATTTCTATAGTATTTGTAGGGCTTATATCAAGGCATATAGGGAGCTGCAAGATATGTCTTGTCCAACGATTTGCATTGGTACTGTCATCTGTATCAGTAAGACTTACCAAAAGCCTACTGTCTTTTACCGGATAGTAATTTTGTGTTAGAGGATAATTCCAGCGTTCTTCATTCCAGTTGTTGTAACCAATATGTGCCACAGATTGCATATGATTCCATTTACCGCCATTTCGGCTATGGTATTCATCGGTTAGAGTACGTTCTGCTTCAATATATTTTTTTACTAGCATGGCATATGAATTTGCCTTCTTTTTTCCTTGCTTTGCATAAAGTTTGTTAAGTCCGGCATATATTTGCATGCGATTTATTGCCGCAACAGCATTAACCGGATAGTATACTAACTGGAAAAAACAATCCTCAAGCGCAGTTCCTTTTATTTCTTGATAAAGCTTCTCTGTATCAGAAGTCATTTTGTCAATTATTTCAAGTATTTCTTCAGATTCGTGTTCATGTACAGGATGATAGGTGTCAGATTTTAGTGCTTCAGGTTTTCTTTTGGCATTTAATCTGACACATTCGGTTATAACTTTGGCCGCCAGCTTTGAAAAATTTTTTTCGAAACCTGCTTTTTCAAAGAATTTTATAGTGTAATCGACAGTTTTGTTTATTGCGCTGGTTCCGTAATTCTCAAAATCATAGGCAAGATCAAGAAAATAACTAAGTGGAAGCTCTTGATTTTTTATATCTCCTACGTTTACAATCCAGGCGGAACGTATGCCAAAGTCATATGCCATGGTCATTTGTTCCCATATTTTGGTCAGAGGAGATGAGTTTATCCAAAGATATGATACAGGCCCTCCGAAATAGTCAAAATGATAGTACATTCCAAAACCGCCGGGATGCTTTCTAAGTTCTTCATCAGGCAAAGTGCGTACATTTGCGAAATTGTCATCGCACAGCATCATAATATCATCTTTTATCAGATCCCAATCTTTAAGTCCCGGAGTGTTCTCATCTCCGTAAAAATAGTCTTCCACCTCTTTATATATAGCTAGGAGCTGAGGATGTTCTGACGGTGCAAATTTATTAATCAGCTCTTTTTGCTTTGTTATTGCAGCTTTCAGAACATCTATATTGTCCTTTAATGTTGCATTTTCCGGCATCAGATGAGAATCATTTTCACCTCTCATGCCAATTGTAATCAGATTTTCGAAATTTTTGTTTCTAATAAGACCGTCTTTCCAAAATTCGGTTATTCCGGCTGCATTTGAAAGAAAGCTCCATTCCTTTCCATACTGGGGATTGCCCTTGTTAAGAGTCTGAAATTCCTGACCTGAGCGGCAACAAGGCTCATGATGTGATGCGCCGACTATAATGCCCATTTCAGTGGCGAGTCGAGCATTTTCTATATTATCAAGTGTGAAGTCTGAGCGCCACATGGCAGGCCAAATGTAGTTTCCTTTTAATCTCAAAATAAGTTCAAAAATCTTTTCATATAGTTCCGGACCTGGTTTTATGCTTCCAAATTTTTCTTTTGCCCAGTTACCAAAACAAGGCTGTTCGTCATTTATAAAAAGACCTCTGTATCTTACTGAAGGTTCCTTTGAAGTTATAAAGGCTTCTTCTGTCAGAACTACTTCATCTTTCTTTTTTACATTTGCATCAGCCCAATAATACCATGGAGATACGCCCATAATTTCTGACAGATGGAACATACCGTAAATAGCTCCTCGTTTATCACTTCCGGCTATTACGAGAACTTTTTGACCGTTGTTATACGCATTGTCAGCAGTAAAAATACTGTAACATTCTGTTTTTCCCTGAATATCAGAGAGTTTATTACTGAACTGTTCAAGCAGTCGACTTTTTCCGGCAACTGCGACTAAAATTATATTTTTAATATCACTCGATATCGAATTGTGCACAGAGGGAGCTTTCCCTGATACTCTTTCTATATCGCCGGCAAATATTCCAACCATTTTTGCCAATTCATCGTTTAAAGTTTCTTCCAATACTATAGAGGCAACCTGCCCGTTTTTATATATTTCAAAACTCATTTCATCACCTTACCTTAAAAGTTTGTATAAGTCAGTTATTGTGATAGTTGACCATATGAAAATTATAAAGCAGCAGAATAATTAAATATCTTTAATTAATGCTAACTTCTTATCATTCAGTAGTTCATTTGTTATAATGTTATTGATATTGCGTTAATTCTTTAAACTACAGAAGGTAAAGTGCGGTTTTGTATACAATGTCAGGAGTGAGCCTATGGTACAGCAGAACTATTTTTTCCACACATTTGGTGAATTGACGAAAATAGTATCAACAATAGTTAACAGCGATAATTACAAAAATGCTGAGGGCATACTTTTACAGCTATATAATCCAAAGCTGGAAATGGATGATAAAAAGCTTGTAGAGTACATTACGCAGTATTGCAGTAAAGCATGTCTTACCGGTTTTACTTGCGCAAATATTGGTAAAAGAGAATTCGATATTAAGGATAATCCTATAGAGCTTAATGTTTCTTATTTTTTCAAGACAAAAGTAATAGAGCTTGATTTTGACATGCTTGATCACACCGGTTTTGAAGCCGGAAGAGTTATGCAAAAACAGTTGGATATACTTGGAAAGGTTAAGTGCATACAGCTGTGTTATTCGGTAAATAGTGAGATAATGCATACTTTTACAAATGAATTTAGCCATTATAATCTGCCGATTTTCGGAGGAAAAGCTGGTAGAAGCATAAGAGCTTTGAATACTGCGTATGTCTATGGGAGAAAATGTTACGATAATGGAATTGTAGCAATTGTTTTTATTGGAGACAGCCTGAAGCTGTATATGGATAACAGCCTTGGATTTAAAGAAATAGGCGTTGAAATGACTGTAACCAAAACTGAAAATGATAATCATATTACGGAAATTAATAATCGACCTGCTATTGAGGTTTATACAAAATATCTCAAAATACGGCCTAATAACTCTTTTGTGCAAAATGTTTGTGAATTTCCTTTAATTTTTCATAGAAAAAATGCAATGGTCGCAAGAGTTGCTTCCGGCTATACAGAAGAAGGAGCATTATTGTTTACTTCGGATGTGCAGAGAGGAGAACATTTCAGATTGTCCTATGGAAGCGCAGATACTATGTTTGCAATTGTTAAGCAATCTATAAACGAAATTAAGTCTTTTTCTCCGGAAGCAATTTATTTATTCGAATGTGGCAACCGGCACAGATTTTTGAGAGATAGATATGAAAGAGAAATAATGGGATATTACGATATTTTATCCAGTACTTCAATTACTATCGGTTATTCAGAGATATGTATAACGCCAAAAGGCGGTGGTGTCCTTAACAGTGCGCTTGTTGCGATCGGATTAAAAGAAGATGATGCAGCAGAAGATATTTTTATTCCCAATACTGTTATTAACCAGGAAAATGATGATGAAATTGACGACAGAGAATATATTCCTTTTTTGGAGAGAATACTTACTATTTTGGAGAAAACATCCGATGAACTCAATGAAGTAAATAAAGAACTCGGTAAAATTGCTTATACAGATCAACTGACCAAAATATATAACAGATGGGAAATTGAACGTAAGATTGAAGAAGCAATCGATCAGTGTCGTAATAATAACACGACTGCAGCTTTGATTTTTATGGATATTGATCATTTTAAAAGGGTAAATGACACATATGGACACGATATGGGAGATGTGATCTTAAGATCTGTAGTTGATCTTATAAAAGATAATCTTGATTATGGCCATGTTTTTGGACGATGGGGTGGAGAAGAATTTCTTTACATGGTTTCCGATATTGAAGAAACGGAGGCAAGAGAATTAGCGGATATATTCAGAATCCAGGTATGCGAAAATGAATTTCCGGCTGTAGGTCATGTTACAATAAGTTTGGGAGTAACCATGATAAAGCCGGATGATACAGTAGAAAGCTTTGTTAAGAGGGCTGATGAAGGTCTTTATCAGGCAAAAGAAAGCGGAAGAAACAGAGTTGTCTTTGTATAAAAAGAAAATCGGGTAGGAGATCCATTAAATCTTCTACCCGAAATTTTTAGGCAATATCATTTATGATATCAATGTTTTCTCCTGTTATTCCAACCCAGGCACCATTCTTTGCTTCAGAAGATTCTGCATGAGCCAGAAGCCATTTGTTTGTAGCGGTAAGGAGCTTGTCCTCCTGGTTTGCTGCAGGATATTCAGGCTTTCCGACGTTTGTTCCTTTAGGAAGACCAACAAGAACCTGGAAACCGGAATCCTTGGCAGCCTGACACGGCGCATAATGAAGAGCGGTTGCATAAACTTCTACCATAACTCCTTTTGGAACCAGGAATGCTTTTACTTTACTTGAATCAAGCTTATAATCGGTAATTTCTTCCCTTTTAGCAAGAAGAAGGATAAAATCTGTTGCACCAAGATTAATTTCACTTGAACGATGATATTCAAGACAGTTGAGTTTTGTGTTGTGTCCGTTGCACCAACCAAACTGCATTGGTGAGCCGCCAAAGAGTGTGTTTGTAATTTTGTCAGATGCAGGAAGTGACTGGAGTGCAGATTCCTCGGCAACGTAGTCTGTACCTTCGGGAATAGGAGTCTTGTCCCTTAATGCTTTCATTATCTGCTTCTTTTCATCTTCATAGCCTTCAATTATTCGTCCGTAATTTGTAAATTCCGGATCTGTAACATTAAATATTTTCATATCAATCTCCTTAATGATTTTTAGGTATATGTTTATTTTACATTTGCCTGGTTCTTTTTTCTTATCAGTCAGTATCTTAAATAAATCAAAAATTGCGTTATCATCAGAAAATGTAAAACTATAAGATTTATTTTTTGAATTATCTTGATAATAAATGAAACTTATTTTATAAAAAACGTTATGATTTGTTTAATATCTCCAAAAAACGATAGCTAAATTTCTCTGTATATTGCAGAGTGCAGAAAATAAAATTTTTATAAAATTTATGTTGTCAAAAGATAATCTCTCACGTATAATCGTCAATGTTAAATATTGGGCAAAGCAGGTGAAAGCCTGTGACGCAAAGCTATAGGGACTTTAACATGTCAGCCAGTTGCTTTTTATTCAGTTAAAAATTTTCAGAGGCACGGGACATGGTTCCCGTGCTTTTTCTTATAGGGTATTTCTTTGAAATTCCTTGTACAGCGTCTTGAAAGATAGAAAATGCCCCGCTATAGGCAAGCTTTATAAACAATTGATTAGTTCAGAAAGGGTATAACATGAAAAAAGGGAAAAACAGAAACATGGTTCGTGGGATTATTCTTATCGCATCCGTTCTTGCATTAATGATGTCGGCTTGCGTTGGAATTATAGGGTTCAATCATATCCAAAATGCTTACTTGACCTCATTTAAAGAAGGCCTGCATGCAGCAGCAATTCTCATGGAAGATGAGATTGCACATGAATGGAGCGGTGATTGGTCATTGTCTGAGGATGGTCAGCTTTTGAAAGGTGATGTTGCAATTCACGATATTTATCAGGAGCAGCTAGACAACCTTACTCAGAAAACCGGCATGTATTATACAGTTTTTTATGGAGATACCAGATATATTACATCTCTTGTAGATGCTGAAACAGGACTTCGTATGGAGGGCACAAAGGCATCTAATGCAGTTGTTAACGAGGTTATTGTAAAAGGAAATGAGTATCTTGCAGAAAATTTTGAAATAGCCGGTCAGAACTGGTATGCATACTATCTTCCAATAAAAAATTCTGACGGTACTGTTGTTGGTATGATATTTGCCGGAAGAGATACATCTATTGTCAAAGGCAACATGAATGCAGCAGCAAGAGCAATAGCAGGAACATTTATCGGTTTTTTCCTTTTTAACTTTGCTGTAGCACGTATTCTTATTTCTAGATCTACTAGATCAATTCGTGATATAGTCAGTGGACTTAAGCAGCTTGAAGACGGAGAATTGTTCTTTTATATTGATGATCGTACATTCAAGCGTAAAGATGAACTTGGTGTAATTGCAGAAAGCTCTGCGCAGGTACGTGACAGGCTTCAAGATGTTATTAGCACAACCAAGAAATTATCTGAAGATGTTACTCAGTCTGGTGAAAGCCTTGCAAACAGTGCTGCTACAGCTTCACGTGTCGCTGAGCAGGTTACCTGTGCTGTAGAGGACATAAGCCGTGGTGCAGCGTCCCAGGCAGAAAGTGTCGAAAGTTCAGTAAACAATACTAATGAAATGGGAGAGAGCATTGATGACATTACATGCAGAGTAGAAGAGTTGTCAGCTGCAGCCAACGATATGTTGTCAGGTGCGAACCGTACTGTAGATACACTGAAGAGCCTTATGAACAAAAATGAGAGTGTAATGACTTCAATGCATGATATTGATGAACAGATTCGCCTTACAAATGATTCTGTTATGGATATCGCAGAGGCTTCTAATATTATTACAGCCATTGCTGATCAGACGCACCTTCTTTCTCTGAATGCAACTATCGAGGCTGCAAGAGCAGGTGAATATGGAAAAGGATTTTCCGTTGTTGCATCAGAAATAGGTTCACTTTCAGCGCAGTCAAAAGAGGCTGCGGTTTCAATCAAGAAGATAGTAGAGACTCTAGTTACAGAGTCTCAGAAGAGCGTTGCAACCATTTCTGAACTGAACGAGAGTATGCAGGAGCAGAATGCACAGCTTACTAATACAAAGGATGATATGGACGCAGTAGTTGTAAACGTAAACAATGTTGATAATTCAACAAAACTAATAGCAGAAAAAATACATCTGCTTAATGACCTTAAGACAAGCTTTTCAGATATTATTTCTGAGCTTTCTGCAATATCACAGCAGAATGCTGCATCTACTGAGGAGACAAATGCTTCTATGGAAGAATTGAATGCAACGTTCTCACTTATCAGTAAAGCAGCTGGAGATTTACGCGATATGGCAGAGACACTTAGTGAAAAAATGGAATTCTTTTCATTAGAAAAGGTTTCTGCATAATTTAACTTGTTAAATATTTAGATTTTATTAGAAGAAACACAAAAAACCGGTTTTGGAGACTGGCTTTTTGTGTTTTTTCATATGTACATATAAATAATTATTATTTTTTATCTAAATATATAAATAATTATCATTATTATATTAGTATATTTATTTGAGTTCCAAAGTGAATGTTTTTTATTTTTGAAAACTCATGTTATGATTACTTCTATAGTAAACGTCAGACGAATCTGCCAATCACTATAAAGCTTCGAAAGGATGTGTACAGATTTTGCAAGGGATTATGTTGCTTTTAGCGGCCAAAATCTGGCGCAGCAAACGACAATAGGCAATTACTTATGTCGTCTAATATATTATGTAAAATAATTCTGTTTTCTAATATTAAGCAGATAATCAAAATAAAAAAGTAACTTGAGAGGAGTAATAGTAATGGATCATTTTTATTTCATCAGGCATGGAGAGACAATCTGGAATGTTGAAAATAAGATTTGTGGTGCAACTGACATAGAGCTTACTGAAAGAGGCCATGAACAGGCAATTGAAACCGGAAAAAAGATCCTTGAAATGGGAATTAAAGCAGATGTAATATTGACATCACCTCTTGTAAGAGCTTCTGAAACTGCAAGACATATTTCTGAGATTACCGGTATACCAATGAAAATTGAGCCAAGGCTTAAAGAGCAGAATTTTGGCATATGGGAATCTACCCCAAGAGATGGGTTGGATTTTCATGAGGCCAAAAAAGATATGGCATGCCGCTTTGGAACAGGAGAATCAATGTTACAACTTGCTCAAAGAATCTACAATCTTATAGATGAAGTAAGAGAAAAAGATGAAATTGTAATAATGGTAGCTCATAATGGAATAACGCGAATGGTAGAATCATATTTTAAAGAAATGAGTAATGAGGAATTTTCATCCTGTGGAATTAAGAACTGTGAAATAAAAAGGTATGATTTTACATAAAAAATTACATTTAAAAAAAATATATAAAAAAATAAAAAAAGTTGTGTCAAGCATTTTTGAAAATGTCTCAAAAAATCTTTAACATTAGCCCTGGCTTTTATGCCGGGGCTTTGCTTTATCATAGCCTTAACTCCGCTCTTGGAGACTGCCCTTTGAGAAGG
>JAFSQI010000017.1 GCA_017446685.1 Butyrivibrio sp. | reverse complement strand
GATGCTGCATTTCTTACAAAGATGGGATCTCTTACAAAACTGTATGAGAAATTATTCTGCAAAGGAATCTCACGGATGCAACAGGGGAAGAAGATTCCCAAGCTCTTGATGGATCTTATCATGGGGAAAGATAATAACAGCGTGGTCGAGATGCTTTATCCGGGAGTGACTTCAAAGACGATTACAAATGCGTGTGAATATGTGTACCGATATGATATTCCGGAAGGTATCAGACAATACACCGGTCAGGTTGTATTCTGGCACGGTACAAATGAACCTTATCCAAGGAAAATCGCCGAACTGTTAAGGGAATATCTTCCAAAGCTGGAAGTGGTTGAATTTGATAATATGGGGCATGGTCAATACCTGCATGAGTACAGCGTGGAATATGCTACAAAGTTCATCGAGTATCTGGAAGCGTAATACGGAGGTGACAATTTGAAAATACTGATATACGGCGCGGAAGTCATCGGCTCGTTATATGCGGTTTTGTTCTCGAAAAATAAAAACACAGATGTGAGTGTATATACCAGAGGAAAAAGGCCGGTAGATCGACTTGATGAATCAAGTGTAGTCTACCGGTCTTCTTATCTCAAGATAGGGTCTGAACTGTAACTTTTTGACCGTAAACCCGAGAACTAGCTGTATTTTGTCTGTGATTATCTTGCTTTTAATGATACACTATTCTTAATTTATTTACTATCTAAATGACATTGGGACGGAGTCAAGGAATCATTTTTGACCGGTATAAAATGGAGGAGAATTAGAGTATGGCGGGAGGGATTACGCATATGGAAGTGGCGTACAGGTTGATAGGCAGATTGGGGATTGATGAGGGGAAGGCGGAGTACATAAGGAAAAACTAAAAAAGGGGAGTGTTGAGGAATGGAACGATTTGATGAGATCAGGTATGAAAGACCTGACTTTGAACTTCTGAAAGAAAAAATAAAAGCGGTTGAGGATGCAGTTAAGGCAGGCGCTTCATTTGAAGAGATTGATAAGCTGAATGACGAATTACAGAGCTATGGCAATCATTGCCTCTCAATGGCTACATATATGTATATTCAGAGCTTTATAGATGGAACAAACGAGGAAGTGGCCGCGGAGACTGCGAAGGTAATGGGACAGCTGGTAGCAGCCAATTCCGTTTCGTTAAATGAGGCTATTCTGACAAGTCCATACAGAGCACATTTTGAAGAAACAAACGGTAAATTCTTACTGGAATCCATGGAAAAGAAACAAGCTCTTTTCCGAGAGGGAAAAGAATACGCTATAAAAGAGCAGGAAATAGTTGCACAGATCCACAAGCTCGCATCCGAGATGGAATTTGACTATAACGGCGAGAAGGTGTCAGCCTCCAAAATCGGAACGCTCAAAAACTCTGCGGACCGGGAAGTCAGAAAAGCAGCAAGACATGCGGAGAGGGCGGGCTTTGCGGAAAACGGCGAAGCATTTGGAAGTCTTCTTGATGAGCTGATCAAAACCCGCCATAAACTTGCGACAGCAAATGGCTTTAGTAATTATCTGGAATATGCAGATACTGAAAAAGACCGATTCTCCTATGGCGAAACGGAGCTTCGGGAGTTTGTGGGGAATGTAAAAAAGATAATCCTTCCGATCGTTGAGAAGAACAATAAGGCACTTCAAAAACGCCTGGGTCTTGAACACTATACGTCTGATGACACGGATATCTATTTTACTGACGGGAATGCTATGCCAAGCAGTCCCGACCTTGATTTTGCAGTTGATAATATTCAGAAAATGTATGATGACATGAGCCCGCGTCTTGGAACTGCATTCAGAAGAATGCGGGAGAATGGCTATCTTAAACTGGAATATTCAGATAAAAAAGTTACCGGAATAGCTTTTTCTGTTCCCATGCCGGAGCAGAAGATTCCATTCATCTATGCTAACTACTTAGGAAGCGGATCTGATCTCAATGATATTATTCATGAGACCGGCCATACCATGCAGATCCAGTTGTCCATGGATAAATATGAGAACCAGGAGCTTCACAGCCAGGTGCATGATTTAAAGGAAGTTCCGTCAAAGACCATGGAGCTTATTTCTCTTGAATACGCCGACATGTATTTTGGCAAAGATGCAGAAAAACACAGGAAAAGCGTGCTGGCAGATTTTCTGGATGATATTACAGGTTTTTGCAGATGGTTTGATTTTGAAACTTTTATCTATGAAAATCCGGGTGCCACTGCGCAGGAGCGAATCGATAAATACAACGAGCTTTTTGCACTATATTTGCCGGGCGTTGAGATGATGGACACGGATCTTCTTTCCAAAGGCGCAGCTCTTTATAGAGGCTTCAACATTTTCGGACTGCCAAGATATGCGATCACATATTCTCTTTGTAATATGTCTGCAATCTACCTTGCAAATGAGTTTAAAAAAGACAGGAAAAAGGGTACAGAGCTCTTTATTAAGCTGGGTGAGATCGGAAAATCCATGGATTATAACGAAGCTATATCCTACATGGGGCTTAAGTCGTCTTTCTCGGAGGACGTTATAAGAGAAATCGGAGAGTATCTGGAAACTGAATTGGAATTATAGGATTTTGCGGCATGAAAAGACTTTTTGACTTGGTATTCTGCCTATATCAAGAGACTAGAGGATAGAGGCAGTTGATTTTTCAGCAATGCTTCTGCCTATATTGTAAAAAAGCGCTAGATAGGCAGAAAGGTTAGGCTAAAATAAACTGCCTAAATTTATATAAGTACAATAGTAGGCAGACTGGCAGGCTTAAAAAGCACTGCCACTATCCAATAAAACGCGATAGAGGCAGTGTGACCTCCAAGAAATCAACTGCTACTATAATATAATAGAGAATAGTAGCAGAACAAAAGCAGCTAGTACATCGAATAATAAATAACCGGTACAAATTCTTGATAGATATTTCCAGATACTGCGTTGTCATCAATCGTCGATGCCCGTACATCGTTTTGGAATATAACAGTTTTATACGGTTTTAGTTTACCTTTTGTACTCCGCTACACTTAGGAATAACATCGATTGTGCCGTCGTCATTGTAGGTAAATTCTGCGACGCAGACACTTCGATGGAACAGACTTCCGCCCGGAAGATCTCCTGTGTGGTAAAAAAGATAAGAATGTCCCTTAAAATCTGCGATTCCGGGATGATTTGTAAATACTCCGCCTTCTGATGTCATAAGAACGCCGCCGTATTTCCATGGGCCAGTAGGAGACTGCGAGGTTGAATAAGCAAGGTGTTCAACATTTTCACCAACTCCGAAAGCTGCATAAACCATATAGTACAAACCATTTCTTTTATAAAACCAAGGTCCTTCACCATATGAAGTTCCTGTATCATGGCTTCCTTTTGCAAAGGCTTCTTCAGTCATAGGAACTTTAACAATTCCGACTTCCTTATTGTAAGAAATCATATCCTCATTTAACAGAACATATCTAAGCTCAGGGTTACCAAAGTAAAGATAAGCCTGACCGTCATCGTCGATAAATACTGTTGGATCTATGTCATTCCAATCGCCTTCGTCTATAAGCGGATAGCCGAGGTCTTTATATGGACCTGCAGGATTATCGGATATTCCAACAGCAATTGCCATTCCACCGTTCGTTTTGTGAACAGGACAGTAGAGGTAGAACTTTCCGTTTCTCTCAACAGATTGAGGAGCCCATGCTCTGTCATCCGCCCACTTTATGTCATCCAGTGAAAAGATAACTCCATGATCAGTCCAGTTCACCATATCCTTTGTAGAAAAACAGCGCCAGTCCTTCATAGTATAAAAATCGTTAATGAGTTCATCTTCATCATGAGTTGTATAAAGATACAGCGTATCCCCTGATACCATCGGCGCAGGATCTGCAGTATAAATTTCCGTAATTATCGGATTTTTGCTAAAAACATTACTTTCTTCCATTGTATTTTCTCCTCGTGTAAAATTTTGATGCATTAAATTATGTTTACTATGACGTGCTGTAAAAGCTGCGCAAGTGCAAAGGCAGCACAGATTCCGGCTATGCTCATTCCCCAAAATGTCAGTGAGCTGTAGTTAAAACTCTTCCAGCACTTGTACACTCTAAAGAGTGCGATGACATAAAATGCCAGGAATGGAATCATGACAAGCGCAAAGACCTGGTAAGATAATAGGAAAAAGATGAACATTCCAATCAATGTACCTGCCAGGAGCTTTAAAAGAGAATCCTTTGGATGTTTTTCAGTTATCTCAAGCGTTTTTTCTGAGATTTCGTCGACATCCATGAATATTTTCTTGAAATTAATTGTGAATCGTCCGTTATAGTCCTTAATGGACTTGGCTTCATAATCCGATTCTTCACCCCAATTTCCCATGAAAACCTCCAATTTTGATGTGAATTAATATTTTGTCTGACAACTCGTATTATTGTATTATACAAATTTGCAGAAAAATTCACTCTCCAAAATAGAAAATCCACTTCTCAATTAGTGCTAAAAATATGACTTAAACTTTAGAAACCGTTTAGATGTTGCAACAGGCTATGCTTTTAAGTCGGAAATATTGGAAAAAGACATATATGCTGTTTATCTTTTTGCAGATGAGCGCATGTATGAGAATAAGTCCAAAATGCACAAGGAGCTTGGAATTATGCCACGATAAGGCGCTAAGAAGTTACCGCAACGAGCCGCAAGCAAGTTAATGATGGATTTTTAACGTAAAATTTATTCTTATTTAACGAAAATATGATTTATTGAATGTACAATTATGATATAAGATTTTAATGCTATGCAGTAAAATCATGTATTCACGAGTATGTGTTTTAGAAAGGGGAAAAGAGTATGAGCAGAGTTTCAGAAGTAGCTGCACTTCAACAGCAGAGAATCAGAGAGATGCAGGAGAGATTCAAAAAAGAGGAATTATCAGATGATATTAAAATGCAGCTTATGGTTCAGAATATGACACAGACACTTAATGATATTTCGCAAACACTGGCAATAATAGCAGATAGAAAACCAAATTGATTCAAGGGCAGATAAGGAGTGGTTTTGTACACATTTTCAGCTGAGCTAAGAGAATCTTATGAAAAATTAACAATACCTATTATATTTGCTACATCGGATAAGAACGGAAATATGATTCCCGTTCTTATTTCCGATGGTCTTTTGTCATATATGGGTGCAACGAGAGAAGCGCTTCAAAAAATTGATGATTTTAAGGTAATCAGTAGATTTTTTGAAAAGATTCATCCTGATGAGGTATCGAAATTACGTAGCATATGTGATGATTTTATAATAAAACAAACTGATTTCGATATTATATTCAGAGGAAGGATAAGTGGTGTCTATCATCCTATTCATGGAGTAGGTTATTGGCAGGTAATGCCTGATGGCTCCAAAATGGCTCTAATAATGTTTGCGGACATGGAGAGGCATAGGAGCGTCATTGAAGAGCTTGTAAAAAAATATGTATTATTCCAGAAAGATGTTTTCTATATGGATGTATTGACTGATTTGCCGAACATAAATTATTTAAATAAGTTTGGTGAAGGGAAAATGCAGGATATACTCGGAAACGGCGAAATCCCTGTAGTGGTTTATTTTGATGTTGAATCCATGCAGTCTTACAACAATAAGTATGGCTTTAAACGAGGAGATCAGCTTCTTGTTCTTATTGCAAATATTTTGGCAACGGAATTTCCGAATGGTCTGGTAATCAGGGCAGCAGATGATCACTATATTGTTGTTGACAGCTATAAGGGACGCGACCAGCTTTCGAAGAGACTTGAAAAAATCAATACAAGGGTAAAAAATGAAGCATTCGGAACGACAACAGGTCTTTTGGCGGGAATTTATGTATGTGGTCAAAAAGACAGCCTGACGGAATCAATAGATCACGCTATAAGAGCAAATAAGCTCATTGGTGCTGATCTGAACACAGCATATAGATTTTATACTTATGAGGATGACGTTTTATATCGTAATCAAAGATATGTAATAGAAAATTTCTACAAAGCACTTAATAATGGATGGATAAAAGTATATTATCAGTGCTTTTTAAGGCTTGAAACAGGAAGTGGCATGGGCTTTGAGGCTCTTGCCAGATGGCATGATCCGGTAAAAGGAATTATCAATCCTTCAGATTTTATTCCTCCTTTGGAAAAATATCACCTGATGCATGAAATGGATCTTTATATTTTTGAGCAGGTTTGCAGAGAAATCAAGCCACGTTACGAGGCTGGAATTCCGCTTTTACCGATATCGGTCAATTTCAGCAGACAGGATTTTGATTATATAGATGTCGTAGGTGAGATAAACAGGATAGTTGATAAATATCATATTGAACAGTATGGAATAGATAAGAGCTATTTCTTTATCGAAATAACTGAGCAGGGACTTGCAAAGGCAACAGATAAGTTTCTGGATCAGTTATCAGCAATAAGAGAAAGCGGATATAAGCTATGGGTTGATGATTTTGGAAGCGGCTATTCATCTCTCAATGTCTTTAGCATGTTTGATATAGATCTTATCAAATTTGACATGGAGCTTTTGCGTAATCTTGATGCGCGAGGTGGTGCAAACAGGGTGATTTTAAAGGGAATGGTCGATGTTGCGCATAAACTTGGAATCCATACTCTTTGTGAGGGCATGGAGACTCCGGAACAACGGCAGTTTCTACTTGATATTGGTTGCGAGCTGGCTCAGGGCTTTCTTTATCACAAGCCGGAAGGTCTTGATACAATTTTTGAGAGATTAAATATTGGAATTCCGATTCCTAGATGTGAGACCACTGAAGAAAGAATAGAGCTTGAGAAACGCTGGAGAATTGACTAAGGCAATGAAAAGATTCTTAAGATTCATATTTGTTTGTGTTATCATGACTCTTTTTCTGGGCGTCATTGAAGGCTGCGGTACAGAAGCTTTAAATGGCGCTTCTTCTGATGCCGAAAATGTTGAGACCGTGCAGAAGCAGATAGAAGACAATCATTCTGACGATGGACACATAGTAGTTGGAATATCGATGCCTGATAAACTCCTAGAGAGATGGAACAGAGACGGCGCTTTTCTTGAAAAAGAGTTTAAGAAAAACGGATATGAAGTTATTTTGTCCTATGCCGGAAATCTTATCGACAGGCAGATTTCAGATATACGTAAAATGATAGAAAAAAAGGCGGATTTAATTGTGATTTCGCCAATAGACGGTGCGGCGCTGACTTCGGTTTTGGAAGAGGCCGCAAAGGCAAATGTGAAGATTATCGCCTATGACAGACTTATAATGGATACTGATGTGGTCGATTATTATGTATCTTTTGACAATTATATGGTAGGTGAGCTTCAGGCGGATTATATTATTGAGGCGCTTGACCTTGATAATTCCCTGTCCCCTAAAACTATAGAAATAGTCGCGGGTGATCCGGTTGATAATAACGCACGATATTTTTATTCCGGAGCAATGGACAGGCTTGAGCCGTATTTTGACAGTGGAAAACTTACTATAAAGTCAGGGCAGAAGGGCTTTTATGAGACTGCCACTGGAACCTGGTCTACAGAAATAGCGCAGCAAAGAGTTCAGATTATTATTAATTCGTATTATAAAACAGAAATGCTTGATGCAATTCTTTGCGCTAACGACTCAACTGCACTTGGGGCGGTAAATGCTCTAAAGTCAGACTATTCTTTTGATAACAAAGTTGTTGTGACAGGACAGGATGCTGATATGGCAAATGTATATAATATTCTGTCAGGCGATCAGTCTATGACGGTCTTTAAGACACTTCAAAATGAAACTATAGTGACGGTTGATCTTGCAGAAGCAGTTCTTGAAGGAAAAGAGCCGGATGCAGATTTTATAGAAAGCGCCAATTGGAGCTTTGATTGTAAATATGACACAACAGGTTATAATAACGGAAAAAAAGATGTGACATCGTTTCTTCTTATTCCTTTTACCGTTGATAAAGAAAACATTCAGGAAGAATTATTTGATACCGGCTTTTATACTTATAACTCAGGTGGACTGATTGTTCCCGGAGAATAAAGAATAGCCGTCTCTTCCCTGTTTTTTGGTTTCGTATAGAGCCTGATCCGCACATTCCATAACACTTTCTATATCTTTTACATCATCCGGATAGATTGCACAGCCAAGACTAACAGTAATATCTATCTTTTCATTTGAAATACTAATGCTGTCACGCATTCTGCTCACAATTGATGAGCAGGTGCGGATAGCTTTTTCTTTGTCCGGATTTGAGATTATTGCGGAAAATTCATCTCCTGCAAGTCGTGCAAAAGTGATGTCTTTATTAGAAAACTCTTTTAATCTTGAGGCAACAGCAAAAAGAACATCATCGCCTGTCTGATGCCCGTAGGTATCGTTAATCTGCTTAAAATAGTCAACATCCATCATAATTATTCCATAGGATGAGCCTGATTCGATTGCTTTACTTATTTTTTCAGCCAGGTAGGTTCTGTTTGGAAGGCCTGTCAGATAATCTGTTCGTATCATCTTATATCGGCGAGTATTACTTTTTATCAGTATTACAATTGTGTTAATGAGAAGAAAAGCAATCAGTATAACAAGGTTACTGACTACGGTGTTTTCACGATAGAAAGATCCTATACTTGGTTTTTCATTTATTATCACCACATCATCAGGGAGCATTGTGTATTTTATTCCAAATTTATCCATTTGAGACTGCTCAAAATATGGCTTTGAAATTGAGGTGGTAATAAAAGGCATAGAGTCAGGATCTGCGCCAAGAAGGATGTTTTTTGCCATCTCACCTGCAAGGTTTCCTGCATCATAATATGAATAAGAAAGCCCTCCAAGAACTCCGTTTCCAATCTGGGCTGAAGCAACTCTGAATATCGGAACATCGTCTGTATAGGCAGAAATAAAGGCGGCAGCGTTCTGGAGAGGATAGAGATTGTTTTCTCCGTCTATTGAAAAATCAAGGAAAAGAATCATATCATTAGCACCAAGATCCGATAAAGCCTCTTTTATGCCGTTAGCCGTGTAATAGGAGGTATTTATAACTTTTGTGGTAAGCTCAGGATGAGTGTCTTTGAATTTCATAAACTCAACGAAATTGCCTTGACCGGCAATGGTAGCATCTACGATTGCAACTAGATTATTTCTGTCAGGAAAGAGCTTTTTCATAAGTCTGTAGTTTTCTTCAATTTCCACAACTTCTGCTATTCCGGTTACGCCATTTAGGGCAGATGTAGTAGTGGCTTCGGTGATGTTATTAACGCCCATGAATACAACAGGTTTATCCGCAAAAATATCAGCCCTGTGATTATTAAGAAATCTCAGTGCCTGATCATCGGCAATAGCAATTAAATCAAAATTTGGCTGGGTATAATATTTGTAGGACAGATATCTTTCAAAATTTATAATATCAGTAGAGCGATAATAGTATTCTGAATCCATAAATTCGTAATCTATCTGGTAGTTCAAATCCCCAAGACCTTCCTCAAATCCGCGAAGCTGTTCAGGAACTACAGCGTTTGAAAAGCCATACGATGAAATAAAGAGAATTCGATACTGACGAGATGAATAGTCCGCCGCATTTGTTGTTATCGCGCCGAACCACATGGAAAAAAATATAAATATAGTTATCAGTTTAAAAAACACAGTTCTCATTTTTTGCTAAAGGTAAAAAGTAAGTACATGAATTTTTGACGTCACAGTATTCTAATAATATAATATAACGGCGATAAAACGAGATGAATTAAATTATTCTGATTTTAATATTAACAATTTGGAGCAGAAATATGAACGTATTTGATATAATCGGGCCTGTGATGATAGGCCCCTCAAGCTCTCACACTGCAGGTGCAGTGCGGCTTGGAAGAGTTGTCAATAAACTAATAGATGACAGAAAGCTAAAGAAAGTTGTGATTACTTTATCAGGTTCTTTTGCCCAGACTTATAAGGGACACGGAACCGACAGGGCACTTCTTGCCGGTATTATGGGCTATAAGAGTTATTCCCCTGAAATCCGGGATGCACTCACGATTGCTGATGAAAGAGGAATTGAGTATTCTTTTGTAAAAAGAGATATCAAAGGCGCTCATCCAAACACAGCACAGATTCATTTTTTTCTTGATGACGGAAGCGAAGGAGTGATGCAGGGAGCGAGCATCGGAGGCGGAAATATTCTGGTTAATCAGATAAATGGCATGTCTGTGGAATTTAATGGGGACAATAATACGCTTCTTGTAATGCACGAAGATAAGCCCGGAGTAATTGCCGCAGTTACTAATCTCATGCACTGGGAACATGCTGAACTTAATATTTCCAATTTCCATTTATCAAGACAGGAGAAGGGCGGCGATGCCATTATGACAATTGAGATTGACAATATGCCACCTGATGAACTTGTCGATGATATCAGAAAAATAGACCATGTGACCAATGCTATTTTAATAAGAAGAGTGTGAAAGATGTTAAAATACGAGACTATAGCTGAGCTTGTTAGTGAAGCAGAAAAAAGAAATATAAAGATAAGTGAGCTTGTGCTTGAAGACCAGGCGAAAAGTATGGAAAAAAATCATGCAGAGCTTTATGAAAAAATGCAGAAAAATTTTCATATCATGATTGATTCAGTGAAGGATGGAGAAAAAGAAAATCAGCGCTCTATGTCAGGGCTTACCGGCGGTGAAGGCTTTAAGATGAATTCTTATTTAAAAAGGACAGGCGGGGGACTAAGCGGCAATCTTATGACAAAAGCTATGGCAAGAGCTCTTTCTGTTGCCGGCTGCAATGCGTCAATGGGAAAAATTGTTGCGGCGCCCACAGCTGGAAGCTGCGGAATAATTCCCGCATGTCTTGTTACTCTTTATGAGGATAAAGGCTTTAGTGAAAAAGATATTGTTATGTCGCTTTTTACGTCGGGAGCTTTTGGAATGGTAATTGCAAATCGTGCAAGCATTGCAGGTGCAAATGGTGGATGTCAGGCTGAATGTGGAAGTGCGGCGGCTATGGCGGCGGCATCTTTAGTTGAGCTGATGGGAGGAACGCCAAAGCAGTGCGCAGATGCCTGTGCAATTGCAGTATCGAGCCAGATGGGACTTGTGTGTGATCCTGTAGCAGGTCTTGTAGAAATACCTTGTATCAAGAGAAATGTTTCAGGGCTTATGATTGCTTTTTCCAGCGCTGACATGGCACTAGCCGGAATTGAAGCAAAGATACCTGCAGATGAATGCCTTGATGCCATGAGAGAAGTTGGAGATGTCATGACTCCTGCACTTAAAGAAACTGCCAAAGGTGGTCTTGCAGCTACGCCAACCGGTCAGAAGCTTAAAGAGCAGGTTTTTGGAACTGATAATTTATGAATTAAATCATAAATATGTATTTGGCGGTAATTTAGGCCGCGTCATTTCGTTTAGCATAATTTATATAGTTGAAAATTTTATTGTACAGGTCATATATCCATTTGTTTCCGCAGATATAGAGTGTAAAAAATGAAATGACAATAGTTAATAACACCTGATATTTAATTGAAAGACTTTTGTAATCAAAGCCTGTTTTTACAAAAACAAAAAACAGAATCTTAACAAAAAATCCTGATAGCATAAGAATTGTAAGTGTTCTCTTTCCCCAGGCTGCTGTAAGCGATAATCTGGTATTTCTTCTGGTTAGAGAAATGATTAAGAAGAGCATGGCAAAACCGATAAAATAAATACATAATCGCAGTAGTACTCCTTGCTCTTCATGCAAATCAAATCGTTGCCCAAGAGTTTTTTTGTAACATTCAATTAATTCATACATTTTAACAGGCATTATTTTATAGTGATCAAGTCCAATTACTATCAGTTCTCCGATAATAATTCCTGATAATGAAATCCATTTTGGAATTTCGCGAAGCTTATTCATTTCCTGCTCAGTGAACATGCAGCCGGCAACAAAAAAAGGAAAGAAAGCAATTGTTCTTGAAATAGATAAAAAACGATCGGCTTCAGGTAAATAGCCTGCATATAATCCAATGACAAAACTTATAGGAAGAAGTCTTTTCTTATTTTTTACGGTAATGATCAGTAATCGCCAAAAGAATAAACTTAAGGGATACCAGTATAAATATTTAGGTGTCAGGATGTTGAAACTTTTTGCGAACACAAATACATATACGGTATTAAATATAAAATATGGCAATAAGCACGAAGAAAAGAGTTTTTCCGGTTTTACATTTTTAGAAAAATACCCTGATAAAAAAACGAATGTCGGCATATGAAAGCAATAAATCATTGCACGCATACAGCCTAGAGTGTTGTTTACCCCAAACTCCTCCAATACGTGGCCGAAAACAACAAATACAATTAAAAAAAATTTTAGAGAATCCAGTGAAGAATCCCTTTTTTGACTATAACTCATCATATTTATCCTCGGTTTACTATTCTAAAGCTTCTTTGAATTTTTTCAAGAAAAAAACTTCGCACATATAAACCTTAGTTTGATTTATATGTGCGAATAATCTTCGTGATAAATTATTGAATTTTTTTCAGATAGAGTATTTATCGATTTCTTTTAGCTCTTGTGCTGTAAATGTAGTGTTCTCGATAGCTTTGATGTTATCAAGTATCTGAGATGGCTTGGAAGCGCCGATAAGAACTGAAGTTACATAGCCATCCTTTAATATCCATGCAAGAGCCATCTCTGCCAGAGTCTGTCCACGATCATTGGCAATTTTCTTTAAAGCTCTTATATTTGAAAGTTTTTCATCTGATAACTGGCCTTCTTTGAGGAAACGTCCGTCAGTTCTGATGCGGCTGTCTTCAGGAATGCCGTCAAGATATCTGTCTGTTAAAAGCCCCTGCGCAAGAGGAGAGAAGCAGATAATTCCTTTGCCAAGTTCTTTTGCCTTTTCTTTAAGACCGTTATTTTCTATTGTTCTGTCAAAGATGTTGTAGCGATTCTGATTGATAATGAACGGCACATGGAGCTCATTTAAAATCTCTGCAGCTCTGGCAAGAGTAGGACCATCATAGTTGGAAATACCGACATAAAGCGCTTTTCCACTTCTGACTATCTGAGCCAGAGCTTCCATTGTTTCTTCAAGCGGAGTTTCGGGATCCATTCTGTGATGATAAAAAATATCCACATAATCAAGCCCCATTCTCTTAAGGGACTGATCGAGGCTCGCAATCAGATATTTCCTGCTGCCCCAGTCGCCATAAGGACCGGGCCACATATAGTAACCGGCCTTTGTAGAAATTATCATCTCATCTCTGTATGAGGCAAAGTTATCCTTCAAAATCTTGCCGAAATTACTCTCAGCAGCACCCTCAACAGGGCCATAGTTATTAGCCAGATCAAAATGTGTTATTCCATTGTCAAAAGCTGTTTTGCACAAATTGACCATGTTATCATAATCTGAATTATCACCAAAATTGTGCCAAAGTCCCAATGAAACTGCAGGAAGCTTGAGACCGCTTTTACCGCATCTGTTGTACTGCATGGATTCATAACGATTTTCATTTGCTGTATACATATATTCCTCCTGTGGTTTATGATCTGGATAATTCATCCAGCTTTGCTTTATTGATTTTACCCTCAGCGATAGTGCTTTGCATCCATAATTTGAGAGACTCAACAGTGAGATCAATCTGATCAAGCTGCTTTTGTATGCTTACAAAGTCGACAAGCTCATCATCAGTAATCTGTCCGTCGGCTGTGATATCTATAAGGCGCTCTTTTTGTCTGTCGAGAGAGTTAAGAGCAGACAGCATAGCAAGAACGATTTCTGAAAGGGTAGACATTTTTACTTCCGGAACCGAGGTTTTACCGATTCTGCATTCGTGAGTGCAGTAGTAGTTGCAAAGCTCAGGCTTTTTGTAGGCAACTGACATGTCAACCACATCTTCAGGATAAATCGCAGTCTTTCCTGTTTCCATCTTCTCAAGACGGCTTTCACTGATGGTTCCTATGAGTTCACTAGCCTGTGCTCTTGTTAGACCGGCTTCTTCACGGCTTTCGAAAAAAATATTTTTATTTTCTTTTATTGACTTTTTACCCATTACTTCCTCCAACCTTTTTACCTATAACGACAATATAATACCTTATTTTCCAAAAAAAGAGAATTAAATCTTAAAAAGTCGCACAAATAAATGTTTATGTCGCTAATTTATGTGTGTAAAATGTCTATATAAAACAAAACTGTTTAAGAACAGACAGTTAAGCGATAAATGATTTTTTTAGCACAGGAGGGTTGGTTATGAATAACAAGAAACTTTATAAAGGCAGAGATCAAAAGATATCAGGTGTGTGCAGCGGAATTGGTGAGTACCTGGGAATCGATCCTACAATAATAAGACTAATATGGATCGTATTTACACTTGCAGGTGGAAGCGGAGTTTTATTTTATATCATTGCAGCGCTTCTTATGAATGACAGACCGCAGGAATATCAGGATTCACAAAACTACAATTATCAGAACACTAACTACCAGAATAACAGTTATCAAAACAGAAATTATCAGAATAATAGCGATAACAATTCACAAAGTGCATACGATTATGATTTTAACAAAAATGTAGTAAACAGAGATGAGAATAATTAGTATAATAAAAGTCAGGATCACATGGTCCTGGCTTTTTTCAAATTAATATTTTGGGCAATGAAAGGGCTGGTTATGAGAAGGAAATATTTACATGATGGTTGGGAAATGAGAAGAACTGATTGGGACAAATGGTATGAGGCAAAGGTTCCGGGAACAGTTTATACTGATTTACTTAATGCAGGTCTTATGGAAGATCCCTATTACAGGGATAATGAGGATAAGGCACGTAGTTTGATGGATTATGATTATGAATATCATACCGGGTTTAAAGTTGATGATAGTGACGGATTTAGTGAATGTGACAAGGTTCTTTTGCAGTTTGAGATGATTGATACGGTTGCAGATGTGTTTTTGAATGGTAATTTACTTGGAAATACCTGCAATATGCACAGATGTTATGAATTTCCGGTAAAAGAACTACTTAAGCCACTTAATGAGCTAAGAATAGTGCTTCACTCTCCGAATAAATTTATTAAGGAAGAATTTGAAAAAGATCCTGTTCTTGGCTCAGAGGATTGCAGTATGGGATTTCCTAAGTTAAGAAAAGCCCACTACATGTTCGGCTGGGATTGGGGTCCAAGGCTTCCTGATGCAGGAATACACAGAAAAGTAAGTCTTGTTGGGATAAAGACAAGCAGATTTACTTCTGTATATGTTAAACAGCAGCATATTGACGGAATGGTTAAGCTTGGCGTAGAGGCTGAGACCGAAAAGGCTGTTGGATTAGATATTTCTTTTACTGTAACTGATCCTGCCGGAAAGGTAATAGCCAAAAACTGTGATATAAAAGAAACACTTAATATTGAAAAACCGCAGTTATGGTGGCCAAACGGATATGGCAGTCAGCCTTTGTATACTGTAAGAGTTGAACTTAAAAATTCTGCCGGAGAAGAGTTGGATGTCTGGGAAAAGCGCATTGGACTTCGCACGATGGAAATATCTACAGAGAAAGATGAATATGGACAAGAGTTTGCGCACAAGGTAAACGGCGTAAAGATTTTTGCCATGGGTGCTGATTATATCCCACAGGATAATATTCTCAGCAGAGTAAATAAAGAGCGCACTTATAAACTGCTTAAGCAGTGCGCGGATTCGCATTTTAACTGTATTCGTGTCTGGGGTGGCGGATATTATCCGGAAGATGATTTTTATGATATATGTGACGAACTTGGACTTGTGGTCTGGCAGGATCTTATGTTTGCCTGCGCTGTTTACAGATTGACAGAGGATTTTGAGGAAAATATCTGTACAGAAGTAATTGAGAATGTAAGAAGACTAAGACATCATGCGAGTCTGGGACTTTGGTGCGGCAATAATGAAATGGAGCTGTTTGTTGGACAGGAGCACTGGGGAGCAAAGTTTACTCTTAAATCCGATTATGTAAAGATGTATGAATATCTTTTCCCTAAGATTCTCAAAAAAGAGGATCCGCAGACATTCTACTGGCCCGCAAGCCCATCTTCAGGCGGCGGCTTTGACAATCCTAATGATGAAAACCGCGGTGACGCGCATTATTGGGAGGTTTGGCACGGAAATCAGCCATTTACGGAATACAGAAAGTTTCATTTCAGATATCTTTCAGAGTTTGGTTTCCAGTCTTTTCCTGCGGTTAAGACTATTGAGACATTCACTGAGCCGGAGGATAGAAATATTTTCTCTTATGTAATGGAAAAACATCAGAGAAATTCTGCAGCCAACGGAAAAATAATGAATTATATGAGCCAGACATTTCTTTATCCGGAAAGTCTTGAGGAACTTGTTTATTATTCACAGCTTCTTCAGGCTGAGGCAATCAGATATGGCGTTGAGCATTTCCGCAGAAACAGGGGGAGATGCATGGGCACTGTGTACTGGCAGCTCAATGACTGCTGGCCTGTTGCTTCCTGGGCTTCTATAGATTATGAAGGAAGATGGAAAGCGCTTCAGTACTATGCCGCAAGATTTTTTGCTCCGATTCTGGTTTCTTGTGAGGAAAAGGGCTACCTTGACCAAAGGATAAGCGTAAATGACGAAAAAGAGCCTATCAGAAAGTCCATAAGACTTAATGTATGTAATGAAACAATGCAGAGTCATCACCTCACACTCAGATATCAGCTTAGAGACAGATTTGCCAAAGTTTTGGCGCAGGAGTCTGTGGGATTTGATATTCAGCCGCTTAGTGCTGTATGGTTCGATGAAAAAGATATGGATAAGGCAGATCTTTATGAAAATTATGTGAGCTATGAAGTGCTTGAAAACGGTGAAGTTTTATCAAGCGGAACCGTTCTTTTCTGTCCTCCTAAGCACTTTAGATTTGCTGATCCAAAGCTTAATGTGAGAGTAGAGGGAGATACTATAGTTGTTAGCAGCGAGGCTTATGCCAAGAGCGTTGAAATAAATAATGATAATGAAGACCTGCTTCTTTCTGACAATTATTTTGATCTTAACGGCGAAGAAAAGAGAATTAAAGTCCTTAGCGGAGATACCGGTACATTAAAAGTAAAATCCGTATACAAAAAATTATAAATATTTTACGTTTTTACATTTATTAATATGCTAAAATTGTAATAGCACAATTGTATTTGTGACTACTATTAAAATCCAATCAGCGGTTTTTCGCAGAAGGAGCTAAAATGCCAGATAACAGGACTGAATTGATAAATCAGTTGGCTGCCAGCATGGGAGCCGGAGATTATGCCAAGACAAGATATGAAAAGTCTCGTTATGATCTTGATACGGGAACTCTATATTGTGATGGGTATGTAATTTCAAAAACTGTAATTGATGAAGCAATATCGCATTTTAATCTAATGCAGGGAAAGTGCAACATGGAAGATCCTGCATCAAGACATATGGCTTTGATATATAAAACAGCTATTGAGGCTATTAAGAGAATGCGTGAATTTGGCGATAATCCGCAGACGGATAATCATTTACCTCACTGAACTGTAGAGTTTGTTTGCGCCATGGAGGAGGATGCAATATGCAAAACTATACAAAGGTAGAATATAACGGGAACAAAAATGTTATTCTGCGTATCACACCGGGGCATTTTATTACTCCACATTCACATGTAAATTATTACATTGATCTTTGTGATACTAAAGCCAGAATGAAAGAAGCCAGAGCAACCGGTGAATCGTTGGCGGAGATGTATCTTGCTTCAGATGTTATTGATACTGTTTTGTGTTTGAACGGAATGGAAGTGGTTGGTTCATACCTCGCGAATAAACTGACAGAGGCCGGAATTATATCGCTTAATTCTCATAAGACCATGTATATTACACAGCCTGAGTACAATGTAAATGGGCAGATGATGTTTAGAGAGAACAATCAGCATATGATAAATGGTAAAAAAGTACTTATTCTTATAGACTCAGCAACAACCGGAGGAACGCTTAAGACCGCGCTTGATTCCGTAAGATTCTATAAGGGAGAGATAGTTGGTATATCAGCGGTATTTTCTATTGCTACACAGATAGAAGATATCCCTATCAGGGCTCTTTTTACAAAGAGAGATTTTCCTGATTACGCAAGCTATACACATGATACTTGCCCGCTTTGTCGGGACGGAGTTCCTGTTGATGCTATCTGCAACGGATTTGGATATTCAACACTGTAAATTTAAGTTCGCTCATATATTGGCTGGCAACAGTAACATACCCTCATCTTTCATCTCGTGAAAGATGAGGGTATGTTATGTTAAGACATAGTTACTGTTCAGACAGAAATGCGCACTAAGCTGCGCACTGAGTTGCATATTTTGAGAACTTGATTTTTTATATTAGCAGGTGCTAACATAAGGTATCACATACAATCATGCGTAATATATGAGATATATATTATATAACATATATGTGCATCAAAGAAGGAAGTTATTATGATAAAAACCAGACTTTTAAAGTTGCTTACAAAGGAAACAAAGTACGTATGGCTGCAGATCATATGGCAGTGGATATCGCTGATAGCCCAGGTTGTCATAGCATATCTTGCAGCTTGTATCATTTCGGGAGCTTTTAGCAGTAAGCTGACTGTTGGAATGTTATGGAGTTATGTGCTTGCAGTTACTGTATGCGTGGGCATAAGGCTTTTTTGCGACAGAATGTATACTGATGCCGGATTTAAGGCAAGTGTCAATGTTAAGAGCAGAATGAGAACTTTAATCTACGAAAAGCTTCTTAGGCTAGGCTCTTCATACAGGGAGAGTGTCCCTTCTTCGCAGATAATACAGATGATGGGAGAGGGCGTTGAACAGCTGGAGATATACTTTGGAAAATATATTAGCCAGTTTATTTACGCTCTCTTGGCACCTTTTACACTTTTTTTGATACTTGTGAGAGTAGACGTTAAGATTGCAGTTGTGCTTTTAGTTGCGGTTCCTCTTATCCCAATGGTAATAATGGTGGTAATGAAGGTTGCCAGAAAGCTTTTAGACGGCTATTTTCAGATTTATTACGGTTTGGGTGATACGTTCCTTGAAAAGCTTCACGGCATGACGACTCTAAAAATTTATGGTGCAGATGAGCAGGCGGCAAAAGAGATGGACGAGGAGTCTGAGCGCTTTAGAAAAATTACCATGAAGGTTCTTAGTATGCAGCTTAATTCTACTATAGTCATGGATATTGTTGCCTATGGTGGAACAGCTGTAGGAATGGTTGTTACGATTGGTGAACTTGTAAAGGGAAGAATTGATCTTATGGGAGCTGTGATGTTTATTATGCTTTCTGCTGAGTTTTTCCTTCCCATGAGGCTTCTTGGTTCTTTTTTTCATATCGGAATGAACGGAATGAAGGCCGCTGATAAAATGTTTGATTTCCTTGATTTACCCGAGGAAGAGGATAAAAATGAGGAAATAGTCTGTGAAAAAGATGGTGCAATAAATATTGAGCTTTCAGAAATAGGTTTTTCTTATGGAGAAAGAGAGATTTTGTCTGATGTGTCTATGAAGGCTGAAAGCGGAAAGATGGTTTCTATTGTTGGTGTCTCCGGCTCCGGAAAATCGACGATTGCAGGAATACTAAGAGGTCAGAATAAGGGATATCAGGGGCATATTACAATTAACGGAAAAGAGCTTTCAGAGATAAAAGAAAGTTCACTTCTTGAAAATATTACAACCATTTCGCATAACAGCTATATCTTTTCGGGGACAGTAAGAGATAATCTGATGCTTGGGCTTAATGGGAAAACTGCTCTTTTAAAAGATGCAGATAAACTTATGTGGAAGGCGCTTGAAGATGTTAATTTGAAGGATTTTCTTGAGGAAGAAAACGGACTTGATACGGTCCTTAAAGAAGGTGGGAATAATTTTTCCGGGGGTCAGCGTCAGCGCCTTGCTTTTGCCAGAGCTCTTTTAAAGGACAGCCCTGTATATATTCTTGATGAAGCCACAAGCAATATTGATGTTGAATCGGAAGAAATAATTATGAAGCTTGTAAAGAAACTTGTAAAAGAGAAGAAAAAGACAGTAATTTTGATTTCTCACAGGCTTTTTAATGTAGTTACTTCTGATGCAATTTATATGCTTGAAAACGGAAGAATTGCAGAATCCGGAACTCATAAGGAACTAATAAATCATGGCGGCGTGTACGCTTCTTTGTACAACGAACAAAAATCGCTTGAAAATTACGCTGGAAAGGAGGCTATTTGATATGGAAAAAAAGAGAGCTTCCGCAATTTCGATAATGGGAAGGCTGATTGTACTTGTTAAGCCGCTTACTATGATTATGCTTCTGGGAATAACGCTTGGAACTTTAGGACATCTGTGTGCAATATTTATTTCTGTCCTTGCAGGCAAAGCAGTTTCAATGGTTGTTCTTGCAGCATCAGGTGCATCCGGCGTAGCGGTCGGGTATAAAAAGATTTTGATAGCACTTGTTATTATTGCGATTTTAAGAGGAATACTGCATTATGGAGAACAATACTGCAATCACTATATCGCATTCAGGATTCTGGCAATCATAAGGCACAAGGTTTTTTCTGCCTTGAGAAAGCTTTGCCCTGCCAAGCTTGAAGGGAAAGACAAGGGAGATCTTATTTCAGTTATTACAAGTGATATTGAACTTCTCGAAGTATTTTTTGCCCATACTATTTCTCCGATTGCTATAGCGGTATTGACGTCTTTGATCATGGTGATATATATTGGTAAACAGTATCTGCCGGCAGGAGTTTTGGCCCTTATAGGGTTTATTCTTGTGGGAGCAGTAATTCCTGTCCTTAACGAGAAGCGAAGTGCGGACAGGGGACTGGAATTTAGAAACGGATTTGCAGCTTTGGGCAGTTTTGTTCTTGGACTTATGTATGGACTTGATGAAACGCTCCAATATGACACAGGAAAAAAGAGTTTAAAGGATATTCAGGACAGATCTGAAAAACTGTCCGACACGCAAAAAGATCTTTCTGCATATGAGAAGACACAAAAGCTGATGACCAATTTTGTTATTCAGCTCATAGACTGGTCAGTGCTTGTCGTTATGGTTATTGCATATATTAACGGCAAAATTGAGCTTGAAGGAATGCTTACGGGCATTTTTGCCATGATGAGTTCTTTTGGCCCTGTGGTAGCTTTGGCGTCTCTTTCCAACAACCTTAATCAGACACTTGCAAGCGGTGAAAGAGTGCTTGCACTTTTGGATGAGAAGCCGGTGGTTGAGGAAGTGACAGGAAAAAAAGAGCTTGAGATTTCAGGCAACACTTTGATAAATGTAGACAATATTACGTTTAGCTATAATGACGGCGTAAATAATGATATTTTGAAAGATTTTTCCGCTAAAATATATAGAGGAAAAATCCTTGGAATACATGGTGCAAGCGGAAGCGGTAAGTCTACGCTTTTAAGGCTGATCATGCGTTTCTGGGATGTGGAGAAGGGCGAAATATCTTTTACTGATGAAAAGACTTCTGTAAAAGATATAAATACTGCTTCACTTCGAAAAAATGAATCGTTTGTTACTCAGGAAACATGGGTATTTCATGATACAATAGGAAAGAATATCGCAGTTGCAAAGCAAAATGCAACAAAGAATGAAATAATTGAAGCTGCAAAGAAGGCAAGCATTCATGATTTTATTGAAACGCTCCCTGATAAGTATGATACAAAGGTTGGAGAGCTTGGTGATACGTTGTCCGGAGGAGAAAAGCAGAGAATAGGTCTTGCAAGAGCCTTTTTGCACGACGGTGATATTATGCTGCTGGATGAACCCACAAGTTCGCTTGATTCACTGAATGAGGGAATTATACTTAAGGCACTCAAGGAAGAGAGAAAGGATAAAACAGTGATTCTTGTATCTCACAGGCAGTCTACAATGGGTGTAGTCGATGCAGTTTTAGAAATGTGAATATAAGGATTTTTGATGGAAGAAGAGAGTTTTTTTAACAAGTACGCAAGTGCACTTAACAGTAAACAAATTGACGCTGTAAAGACGGTCGAGGGACCGGTTATGCTGCTGGCAGTTCCGGGAAGCGGTAAGACAACGGTTCTTGTAAACAGGCTCGGATATATGTTGTTTGTGAAGAATATAAGACCTGAAAATATTCTCACACTTACTTATACAGTTGCTGCAACAAGAGATATGTCGCAGCGTTTTGTGAAGCTTTTTGGAAGTGAAGCGGCAAAAAATCTGGAATTTAGAACAATTAATGGTATCTGCGCAAAAGTAATATCATATTATGGAAAGCTTATCGGAAAAACATCTTTTGAACTTGTTACTGACGAAAAGATAACAGGTCAGATTCTCTCGGCGATATATTTGAGAGTTATGGGCGAATACCCTACAGAGAGTGATATAAAGACTGTCAGAACGCTTATAACCTACTGTAAAAATATGTGTCTTACCACCGAAGAAATTGTTAAGCTGGGAAAAGATGAGGGATTAGAGCTTTCCAAAATTTACGACAGTTATAATGCGGAACTAAAAAGCAGAAGTCTGATGGATTATGATGATCAGCTGGTTTATGCCTACAGGATGCTTAAGGGCTCATCACAACTTTTGGAATTTTACAGAAATAAGTATAGATACATCTGTGTTGATGAAGCGCAGGATACTTCCAAAATTCAGCATATGATTATCTCTCTTTTGGCAGGGAAAAGCGGAAATCTTTTCATGGTTGGCGATGAGGATCAGAGTATTTACGGCTTTAGGGCTGCTTATCCTGACGCAATGCTCAATTTTGAGAAGGATCATCCGGGAGCAAAGGTTCTTGTGATGGATCAGAATTACAGGTCCAATGCCAAGATTGTAAAGGCAGCAGATGGCTTTATTCAGAGTAACTGCGAGCGACACGAAAAGCACATGAATCCCATGAAAGAAGAAAGTGACGATATCAGCATTCTTTCAGCGGGAAGCAGAGAACAGCAGTATAGAAAGCTTTTGAATTTATGTCGGGATGTGAATTTGAAAGGCAGACAGACAGCGATTCTATATAGGGATAATGAGAGCATTTTACCGCTTGTCGACCTTATGGAGCGTGAAAATGTGCCGTATCGTATCAAAAGTGCAGATATGGGGTTCTTTACGCACAGAGTTGTTACGGATGTGGTTAATATACTAAAGTTTGCTTTATCGCCAATGGACCCTGAGCTCTTTATGAAGATATATTTCAAGTTTCAGGCATATTTGAAAAAACCCGATGCTGAGGCTATGTGCTATATTGCCGATCAGCGTCACACGGGTATTTTGGATGCGGCGGAATATGTTGATCTTCACAAAAGAGTTTTGGGGAATTGCAGGTCTCTTCGAACTCATTTTAAAAATATGGTTTCAGAAAAGCCCTATAAAGCTCTTTTACGTATTGAGAATTATATGGGCTACGGCGATTATCTCAAGGACAACAATATCGATGGAAATAAGATCTTTATATTGAAAATGCTGGCAAAAAATGAAGACAGTATTGAGAGCTTCTTAAGTCGTCTGGAGGAGCTTAGGCAGATTCTTGCAGAGAAAGAAGATGATTATAATACAAAACTTATTTTATCGACTATTCATTCAAGTAAGGGCCTTGAATATGACGATGTAGTGCTGATAGATGCAATAAACGGAGTTTTTCCTTCAAAAGTTGTAAGAAAGATGGAAAAAGCTTCGCCTGAAGAAAAGCGAACCTTTGAGGAAGAAAGACGAATTTTTTACGTCGGAATAACAAGAGCGAAGGAAAGGCTGACGGTGTACAATTATGATGATTGTGCTTCAGCTTTTGTGAAAGAGCTAAAAAGAGGAATCTCAGGTAAAAAGGATTATGAAGACTACCGTGAGGATTCTTATGCTGACGCCGGAATTAAATATGATAAGTCTTTTAATAAAAAGGTAACGAGGCAGGCGACACCTCTTCTTAAAACACCAAAGAAAAAGAAGTCAAATGTCAAGATACCAACGGAACTTGTTATTGGAGAGAGGGTCTTTCAGCCTAAATTCGGGCAGGGAGTTATTGAGGATGTTTCTTACGATGATGAGGATATCCCAACAAAATTCAATGTGATTTTTGATTCGGGGGATGACAAGGTATTTGTCTACCCGTTTGCTTTTGAAAATGGTATGATAATAATATAATTTTGAATTTATGGTTTTTGGGGGTTTTGTAATGGGAAATAGATGTGTCGGAGCATGTAAATGAGTAAGATATTAGCAGCTTTCATGGTTCCGAATTCTCCGTATATTATACCGGAAGTAGGAAAAAATTTAGCATATAATTTTTCTGATCTGATTTCTGCGTATGAGGATATTGGCGAAAGCATCGCCCGTCTTCAGCCGGAAACAATTATATTTGTCAGTTCACAGGCAACAATGTATTCTGATTATTTTCATATTTCACCGGGAAATGCAGCAATGGGCTCCCTTGCAGAGTTTGATGCTGTGGAAATCAAACATCTGGAAGAGTATAATATTCAACTTGTAAATGAAATATCGTCAATAGCCAGGACTCACAGATTTCCGGCAGGGATAATGGGAGAGAAGGACAGATTTATAGATTTTGGAACAATGGTTCCTCTTCACTTTATCAGGAGACATTACAGAGGCGGAAAAATAGTCAAGATGGGCTTATCAGAGCTTTCTGTTCAGGACCATTACAGGATGGGACAGATATTACAGCTTGCGGTGGACAGGCTTGGTACTAAGACTATAGTTGTAGCAAGTGCCAATCTTTCATACAGGCTTGAGGGAAGTCCCTACGGATTTGTTGCGGAAGCACCTGTATATAATTACAAGATTATGGATATATGTACCAGAGGTGCTTTTGATGAGCTTCTTTCGATGGATTATGATTTTTGTAAAAGAGCCGGAGAAGGCGGACACAAGGCTTTCCTGGTAATGGCAGGTTCCATGGATGGTTTAAATGTAAATGTTATGAGACATGCAACTTCGGCCTATGCAGGAGCCGGATATGGTATATGCGCTTATCTGACAGGCGGAGTTAATTATAACAGGCGTTTTTTGAGTGTTTGAACTGACAGCTGAACTGACAGCATAGAAGCAAAAGAAAAGAGATAAAAATGAATATTCACGGATTACAGAAGATGACTCTTTTGGATTATCCGGGCAAAGTTGCAGCTACCATATTTCTTGGTGGCTGTAATTTTAGGTGCGGATATTGTCATAATTTTGAGCTTGTGGAGGGGATCGCAGAGCCTGTTATGACGGAAGATGAGCTCTTTGTTTTTTTGAAAAAAAGAAAAGGTATACTTGATGGTATATGTGTCACCGGGGGAGAACCATGTCTTAGGGATGATCTTCCTGAATTTCTTTTACATATTAAAAATGAAGGCTATAAGGTAAAACTTGATACTAATGGTCACAATCCGGACATGCTGCTTGATCTTATAAATAAAGAGATTGTAGATTATGTGGCGATGGATATAAAGAATTCCCGTGAAAAATATGCCATGACGGTCGGACTTTTGGGTAATTCCGCTTTTGATATAAATAAGATCAATAAAAGCGCAGAAATATTACTTGATGGCAAGGTTCAGTACGAATTTCGCACAACGGTAGTTGATGAATATCATGAAGAATCGGACTTTTTGAGTATTGGGCAGTGGATAAAGGGAGCATCTGCCTACTATTTACAGCAGTACACTGAGCGCGACACTGTACCAGACAGGACTTTGACTAGTCCGTGCGAAGAAAAACTGCAAAAAATAAGAGAAATTTTGTTACCGTTTGTTCCAAATACAGTAATTAGGGGCGTTTAAAAAGATTGTGTTTTACTACAATATATTGTGCATACTAAAATGTTAAAAACAATATATTGACGAAATATTGTTTTGATGCTATCTTTTTAGTAGTTAATTATTCTATAGTCTTTCTAAAGGCAGGGGGGTATTATGTATCAGGTTGTTAAACGTGACGGCACAATTGCGGATTTTAATATTTCTAAAATTTCTTCCGCGATTACAAAGGCATTTGAAGCTCTGGAGAAGGAGTATCATTCAAGTGTCATCGATCTTATTTCACTTAGAGTTGCATCAGATTTTGAATCAAAAGTTATTAACGGCAAAATAACCGTAGAGCAGATTCAGGACAGTGTTGAGAAGGTATTGTCTGAAGCCGGGTATTCTGATGTTTCCAAGGCATATATTCTATATCGCAAACAGCGTGAAAAGGTACGTAATGTTAATTCTGCCCTATTAAATTATAAGGATATAGTTGATGATTACCTCAAGATAAACGACTGGAGAGTAAAAGAAAATTCTACAGTTACTTATTCTGTAGGAGGGCTTATTCTGTCCAATTCCGGTGCAATCACAGCCAATTACTGGCTTTCTGAGGTTTATGATGAGGAAGTTGCTAATGCGCACAGAAGTGCCGCTATTCATATTCATGACCTCTCCATGCTTACAGGCTACTGTGCAGGATGGAGCCTTAAACAGCTGATCCAGGAGGGACTTGGCGGAGTTCCGGGAAAGATTACGTCATCTCCTGCATGTCATCTTTCAACACTTTGCAATCAGATGGTCAATTTCCTTGGAATCATGCAGAATGAGTGGGCTGGCGCTCAGGCTTTTTCATCTTTTGATACTTATCTTGCACCATTTGTTAAGGTTGACAGTCTTTCACAGGATGAAGTTAAACAGTGCGTTCAGTCTTTTGTGTATGGAGTAAATACTCCAAGCAGATGGGGAACTCAGGCACCATTTTCGAATATTACTTTAGATTGGACAGTTCCTAACGATCTTAAGAATCTCAATGCTATTGTCGGCGGAAAAGAGATGGATTTCACCTACGGCGATTGTCAGCGTGAAATGGATATGGTCAACAAGGCATTTATTGAAATCATGATCGAGGGAGATGCCAACGGGCGCGGTTTCCAGTATCCTATCCCTACTTATTCAATAACAAGCGATTTTGATTGGAGTGAGACGGAAAACAATAAGCTTCTGTTTGAAATGACAGCAAAATATGGTACCCCATATTTTTCAAATTATATCAATTCAGATATGGAACCCAGCGATGTTCGTTCCATGTGTTGCAGACTTCGACTGGATCTTAGAGAACTTAGAAAAAAGAGCGGTGGTTTCTTTGGCTCAGGTGAATCTACTGGTTCTATCGGCGTAGTAACAATAAATATGCCAAGAATAGCATATCTTGCCAAGGATAAAGATGATTTTTATAAGAGACTGGATCATCTGATGGACATAGCTGCCCGCAGTCTTAACACAAAAAGACATGTTATTACAAAACTTTTGGAACAGGGACTTTATCCATATACAAAGAGATATCTCGGCTCTTTTGCCAACCATTTTTCAACTATCGGTCTTATCGGTATGAATGAAGTTGGATTAAATGCAAACTGGATAAGAGAGGATATGACAGCTGCCAGCACGCAGGAATTTACCAAAGAAGTCTTAAATCACATGAGAGAACGCCTGTCAGATTATCAGGAGAAATACGGAGATCTTTACAATCTTGAGGCAACTCCTGCAGAATCTACCACATACCGTTTTGCAAAGCATGACAAGGAGCTTTACCCTGACATCATTACAGCAAACATGAATGGAACTCCCTATTATACCAATTCTTCACATCTTCCTGTGGGTTATACAGAAGATATTTTCTCAGCCCTTGATATTCAGGATGATTTGCAGACACTTTATACTTCCGGAACAGTTTTCCATGCATTTTTGGGAGAAAAGCTTCCTGACTGGAAGGCTGCGGCAAGTCTTGTAAGAAAGATTGCGGAAAATTATAAACTTCCATATTATACAATGTCACCTACATATTCTGTTTGTAAGAATCACGGTTATCTTGTGGGCGAACAGAAAATCTGCCCTCATTGCGGTGAAAAGACAGAAGTATACAGCCGTATTACAGGCTATTATCGTCCTGTTGCAAACTGGAACGACGGAAAAGCGCAGGAATATATGGACAGAAAGGTTTATGATATAGGTCATTCTGTTTTGAAACATGATATATCCAAAAAAACAAGCTTTGCTGAGGCTGCAGTAAAAAAATCCAACGAAGAGGCAAGCAGACAGGCATTCAACGTGGATGATGCAATAATGCTGTTTAAGACTCAGACTTGTCCAAACTGCAAGATTGTGAGTATGATGCTGGATAAGGCAGGAATAAATTACAAGGTTCTTGATGCCGATGAAAACCCGGGACTTGTTGAGAAATACAATATAATGCAGGCTCCTACACTGATTGTCCGGGATGATGAAGGCTACCGCAAGCTTAACGGTGTGTCGGATATCAAGGGGTGGCTCAATATGAGAATATCCTGATAAGAAGAGGCGGGTTTAAAGAAATTTCATTTATTTTGAAGACAAAAATGGTTATTCTTTTTGATTTTTTGTGAAAGTTGACTATTACGAGCACCTCAAAAATTGTAATAAAATAACAATTGCTGAGAAAAAATTAAATATCAGGTTGTAGCCGAACGCGTGTAAGTGAAGACCTTTTCACTTACATGGCGTTCTTTTTTTGCAATTTAATGGAGGTAATTTATGAATCAACATGCAAATTCTTATTTAGGAGAAGAGAAAATCGGTAAGCTTATACTCAAATTTTCCATTCCTTGTATTATGTCACTATTGGTATCTGCTCTTTACAATATCGTGGATCAGATTTTTATTGGAAGAGGCGTAGGATATCTTGGTAACGGAGCTACAAACGTAGTTTTTCCGATAACTATTATTTCACTTGCAATTGCGCTTATGCTTGGTGACGGCGCTGCAGCATTTTTGAGTCTTTGTCAGGGTAAAAAAGATACTGAATCAGCCAACAAAAGCGTTGGAAATGCAGTTATGCTTTTGGCTTTCTTTGGAATTTTGATGGCTGTTATTTTTGGAGTATTCAAAGCTCAGATTCTTGCAGCCTTTGGAGCTACTGAGAATAACTATGCTTATGCAAATGAATATTTTAACTTTATTGTACTTGGCATTCCGTTTTATGTTTTCGGAAATGGAATTAATTCAATAATAAGAGCTGACGGAAGCCCTAAATTCGCAATGATCACAACACTTGTAGGCTGTGTCATAAATGTGATACTTGACCCGATTGCAATTTTTGTTTTACATATGGGAATGACAGGAGCTGCTATAGCAACTATAATAGGTCAGATTGTTACAGCAATTTGCGGCATCGTTTATCTTACAAGAGCCAAGAGCTTTAAGCTCAGTATAAAGAGTATGGCTCCTTCGCTTGAAATTATCAGTAAATTCCTTCCTCTCGGAATCAGTAGCTTTTTGACTCAGATTTCTATAGTGGTTATCATGGGAGTAATGAACAACGTGCTTGTAATTTACGGTGCTCAGAGTAAATATGGTGCTGATATTCCGCTTACAGTTGTAGGAATTGTAATGAAAGTGTTCCAGATTGTGGTTTCAGTTTGTATCGGTATTGCAGCAGGTTCACAGCCTATTATCGGTTATAACTTTGGCGCAGCTAAGTATGATAGGGTAAAAGAACTTTTCTGGACAATTGTTCGTGCTGAAGTAATTGTCGGAGTTATATCACTTTTATTATTTGAATTTTTCCCTCTTCAGATCACAGCAATTTTCGGAAGTGAAGACGGATTATACAATGAATTTGCAGTTAAAGCATTCAGGATTTTCCTTTCTATGATCATCCTTACATGCGTTCAAAAATCAATCAGCGTATTTTTACAGGCTCTTGGTAAGCCTGTTATGGCAATGACACTTTCTCTTTTAAGAGATTTTATTTTAAGTGTTCCTCTTGCTATAATTCTCCCGATGACACTTGGAGTAGAAGGAGCACTTTTTTCAGGCCCTATCGCTGATATCGTGACAATGATCGCAGTTGTAATAATGTCAGCAGTCATGTTAAAAGAGCTTAATCAGAAGATTGCCGGTGATATGGAACAGGGTGCAGCGCTTTTGAAAGAGACAGCATAAAGTTACAATTCAGTTGTCAGCTAGGCACTCCTGAACGCATACCTAAATAATCCTATAAACAAATGCTGAAAAACGCAGAAAAATACTGAGTGTTTCAGCATTTTTTATTGCATTGTAGATAGATATGTATTATAAAATACGCATATCTATCTAAGGAGGTTAATTATGTCGATTGTGTATCAAACTGACAAGCGATCAGGCATTACTTATGCTTATGAATCCAAGTCTTACTGGGATAAGGAAAAAAAGATGCCAAGGTGCAAACGAACTTTAATTGGCAGAGTTGATCCGGAGACCGGAGAAATAAAGCCCACTGACGGAAGATGTAGAAAGAACAGCCCTTATCAAAAGGCTGAGCCCACTGCCGAGGAAAAGATCATGGAGCGGCTAAGGGGAATGAAGGTGAGCGAACTCAAAAAAGAAATAGTCAGACTTGAGCTTGAGTTAGAAGCAGTAAAAAGTAAGAAATAGCAATTGCACGAGAGCATAAAAGGTGAAATTATCTGAGTATATCTGGTTTCTTAAATATCGTAACAGCATCCTGCGAAGACAGGTTGAAAGCTATCAGAATGGGAACGCTTTCAACAGCCTCAGGGATGATTATGAGGCTACACATAAACAAACACCTCCGATTAAGATTTTTCCGGCGCCGCACATGGCACACTTTCTTAATCAATAGGCCGCGAAGCGGCTGCAGATTTTGGAGGGTTTGTCAATGCTTAAGAAGTGATGTTTTTTAGATAAGATATACAAAACTGAATGCTTTAAACTGCTTATAAAACGGGTTAAATTTGGCAGTCATTGCCAATTGAATCCGTTTTTTTGTCATATATTATGATGTGTTTAATATCACTTTTAATTATCACTTTTCTCTGATAATGCTATTGATATATTGGAAAACTTTGAATTTGACAAGGAAATTGGAAAGCTGGCTTCATATATGGAAATGTATGAGAATTGTGAGCAAGAATAGAATGATTTTTGGAAGGAGTTTCATAAATATTTACATACAAGCCATACATTGTTACTGGTCAAAAAACTAAACAGGCTAGGGTAAATTTTTTGTAGGATTGATAGAGAATAGTATATAGATTGCATGCAATGTAATATATAAAAGAAAAGGACAACCTTCTGTGTTAAAGTATTTGTTGGCACAAAAAAAGCACGGGAGGTGTCCTTATGGATAG
>JAFSQI010000016.1 GCA_017446685.1 Butyrivibrio sp. | reverse complement strand
CTGTTAATCTTGCATCTTGTGTTTTTTCGTATGTCTTTATCAGTAATTCCCGTTCTTCCTTATTGAGCATACCACTCACCTCTATGCTTCTATTTTACCACCCTTGTCAACTGCCTTATACTTTTTTTGGATTGCTATAATCTGGGAAAAACAGGAATTTTCGTCCTAAGAAAATACTCCAACGGCAATTGGGGAATCTGCGGCAATATGATTACTGACCTCATTGATGGAAACGTTGTATCACTTGAAAAGGCAAAGGAATGGATCGAACTGTCTGAAAGAATGAACGAGATTATCAATAGCTGATTGATGGTTTTTTCTGAGTACTACAACATAATACAGATGGAGGGAGGGTATATTTCGTGAAACTTAGCAGCTATATCGGAAAAGCGGAAGGAATTCGTTCAAAAGAGATTAATGCAAAGGCAAATATCGAAAGGATAGAAAGTCGCCTTGAACTGCTTGAAAACAAAGAAAGCTCTCTTGACTCTCAATTATCATTTCTTGAAGCTGAATATGCTGCCGCGCAGATGGATACTGACGAGGAAGGCTATCCAAATTATTCAAGAATGGCAATGATTGCTGCTCGGATAGATGCGGTTCGTTCTCAGCTTGAAGAGGTAGTAGGTGAAATCAGAATAATGCGTGATGATCTAGAAGATTCACGTCGTGAGTTGAGAGAAGCGGAGGAATCCCGACGTAGCACGCTAAGAGAAATTGAGGAACACGCTCGAATATCATCGCGTAATATGAGCCTTGCTGGCGGAATGGTCGGTGCATATGCATCAATCGGTGGAAAATTGCAGGGGACTATTCAGAGTGGTATAGCTGCTCTTGCTCAGGCAGCCACAATTTTGGGTGGTAGTGTTAGTGTGGATGAAGCGGGTAGTTCTTCATCTTCTGGTGGAAGTATATCTTCTCCTTCCAGTATTGGTGGACAAAAAGGATTAAGCAGATCATTAGGAGCACTTAACGCTGCCGTATCTGGAGGTGGAAAGAATGTTTCTTCCCGTGTGAACTTTGTCAGTAGTAATAGAAGTCATGTATCACCTGGAATGGTACTGGGGAACACAATAAACTCGAACAGTGCGATGTCATCTCCACTTTCCGGAGGTGCATATAAATCATCCCGCACAAAATCATCTGCCCCATCTGGTACGAGCAATGCTTCTGACAACATTAGCAGTGTGAGTTCGCATCTGCCTCGTTCGTTTTATGAAAGTACCGCAAAGCCTTCTGGAATGCAGAATCGACTAAGTGCAGAGAATACAGGCAAAATAAAACGTATTACGCTTCCTCCTCCCTGTGGATTTTTTTATGATGATTACATATCCACTATTGCTTCTGTAAATAAAGGAATCTTTAATGGCACAGGCACCTTTTATTTAGGTAGTAGATTATACAATACAAGGATTTACACAGCTGAAGTAAATGCTACAGATCCAGATGATAATATTCGTAAACACTTGAAAAGTACCCGTAGGGTAATTCAATTGGATGACAACAGCATTAATTTGGATCTTGTTATACCCGCAGGAACTAAATACAACGGTAAATCTATAAAAAAAGATACTACTAATCGTCAACTTATGGCAGAAGGTAAGGCTCCGTTTGTGATGGGAAAAAATGGACGTTTAGTAAAACTTGAACTTCACGTAACTATTCAGTGACGAGCGAAAAGCGACCATAAAGGAGGGAACGAAGCGCATCAAAAGCAGTAAACCCATTTTTGACAGCGGTGGATGTAAAGGACTTGAGAATAAGGAAATCTTTAGCGCCTTGTTCAGAACGAAACG
>JAFSQI010000015.1 GCA_017446685.1 Butyrivibrio sp. | reverse complement strand
GGATAAAGAATTTCCGTATCTATAGATGCCAACCATATGGAGGCATATCAAGGTTCCTTTAACCTATTAAATCCTACAGTAAATTTACGCCGTCATATGAGAAACATGGCTTTGACAAAAGTAAGTATGTGCGTTAAGATGTAGTCGTAGAGTTGTAAAAACAAAAGTTATAGTTAAAACGTGCTTTTTCACATTTCGTTAAAAGCTGCACAGAAAATAGGAGCTCGGAGGTTATAACTACCTCGGAGCTGTTTTAATGGAATTTTAAGAAAATTGCTTAATCTGAGGGATTTGCTATAATATAAGTAGTTAATTTGTATTTTTCTTTATAGGTTGGTTTCTCAACCAAGTTTGAAGCATTCTGCTCAATGGAGCGGTTTGCACAGTCCTTGCGAGAGGCAATTATTGTATAAAGGAGTGCTTATATTAAGCAAGCAATGCAGAAAGCATCGCTAATTGATGTGCGAAAACACATTCATCAAAGAAAAAGAGGCTACTGTTTTTATTTTGTTTTGAATAACTCATGTTCATGGATATGAATGTTTAAGGCAAGTTTAGAACGGAGAATTGAAAGCCAAGAATTTAATAAAGGAGTAATCTCCTTTACCATAGGGATTTGGTCTCTATTAACATTTTATTCCAGAGACCGCCTTATGGCTGAGTCTCTGATTACATATAGTAACCGTAAACAAGATTCAGTAGAAGGAGAAGTAAGATGACTGAAGAATCAAAAAGAGCTGTGGTAGCAAGCAATATAATTGGCTCTAAACTAGATAATTCCGCAAAGAAACTATTTAATTATAAGGAGATTATAGCTCCTATATTACAGTTTACCGTTCCGGAGTTTAAAGGATACTCTGTAGAAGAAATCATAAAAATGATTGATGCGGACAGCATCAGCGATGATGTGCCTGTGGAAGATCTCCCGCAGGAAATGATTGACAGAGGAACTGAAATGCCAGCTTTTACTGAAAAGCCAATCAGATACGACAAACACTTTATTGTAAAGAATCCTGTTTTGTCTGATGAAAATATCCGTGTGATGTTGCATTTCGATTATGAAGTTCAGAATAATTACAAGCCTAGCGATCCATCATATGAGATAGTTTCGAGAGCAATGTATTATGCAGCCAGAGAACTAAGTTCTCAGCTTGGACCACTAAAGGAAAATACCAATTATGGTCAGCTTGAAAAAGCGTATTCGATTTGGGTATGTAATACCAATGTCCCTGTAAATCTCAGGAACACCGTGTCGATATATTCAATGAAGAAAGAAGACCTGATTGGTTCATCTGAATCCGAATCTGATAGATATTATGACTTAATGAGTGTTATAATCATCAGGCGAGGAAAAGAAAATGAGCATTCAAAAGAGCAAATTTTTGATTATCTGTCTGGTGTATTCAGAGGTGATATCACAAAGATTGAAATGTACACTGATGCGGACAGTGATCCAGAAATCAGAAAGGAAGTGAGTGAAATGAGTGGAATAGGTGAGTTATTAATACTTGAAGCAAAACATGATGCTGATATAGCTTCTTTACAGAAATTCGTTATTGCAGGAAAAATTGAAAGTGTTGATGAAGCAAAGAATTTTTATCCATCACTTGAGGAAGATGATATTCAGGAAATATTCAACTCTCTTCACAATGATACCTCCAACCAAAACTAATATAGCTTTCAAAAAATCCCCAGGCGCAATGCGCACTTGGGATTTTTCTTTTCTAATATTTTATTAAAAGATCAGTCATATTATTAGCACCATGTTTGAGTTGGATATCGTATTTAAAATCCTGAAACGATTTTACCCTTGATGATGCAGTATGCAGTCTGAAAGTCAGATTCCAGCCACCTTCCATTAAAACCGAGAACATGTTTGGATAATCCATAGGCTGTCGAATATCCTCTATTTTCGCCGGATACGGGGTGTAATTACAATTAAGTGAGCCGTTAAGATTAGTCTGGCAACAATTGTTCTGACCAGAAAGGGAGCGCAGAACGCAACCATAAAATGCTGAGACGTATCATTCCGAAGCGCACTAACTGGCAAGATTTCCGCAATAGATCTATACAGGAGCTTGCGCAGTCTGACATGGTACTTGTAACCAATCATGTAAACAGTTATCCACGTCCCAAGATGAAGAATATCAGACCTTATGACCTTGCTTTTAAAGCACTGCCTGAAGATTTCTTCGTACATTTGGGTTTGGAAATGATACCGAAGGATGAAGTTAATCTTGCTCCATCACTGATTTACAACAAAGCTTCATAAGTCTACAAAATAAGACCACTACCTTCATAAACATAAGGTAATGGTCTTAATTTTTGTCAAGTAAGTTTCTCACATCTAACGTAAACTCTGTTTCTCATATCTATTGCAAAATGGTCATTGCATTAGAAAAGAAAATTTAGCTAATAAATTATTCTAGAAAGATTATAATTGTTTATAAGATTTTTTATTTTTTCTTCATACTGACTATATTCAGAAGAATCCGTGACAATAAGATATTGATTTGAATCTCCAGTATATTGATTTGGGTTTTTGATAGCAGTATTACTCGAAATAAGAGTGTTGTTTAAAAATACAATTGGTGGAACTACAGAGGAGACACCTGAATACGAAATAGCACTTATTTGGGTCTTAAAACCAATATTATTTTCAAAAATAAAACTACTATTGGAATTGTTGTAGCTCCACAAACAAAGATGTGCTGTATAATCTTTACTGTATTTTGTAAAGCGATAACCATTTGTAATATCTTTGGAATCATAAAATATGTTGTTGGATATAAAAACATTTTTTACGTAATAAGTCGGACTATAATGAAAACTTTCAAATCCATAATTGCACCGCTCGACTAAGTTATTTAGAAAATAAAGGTTGGAAGAATTTGCATATTGCACATTACTTACTTGAGCAGTTATACCAGCATCAAAACAATCGGTTACTATGTTTTTGTATACGGCTATATTATTACAATCTGATGCCCATATTTGTATTCCGTTTCCATATTTGACGCCGTCTGTTGATTTTAATCCTCCACCTATATCGTGAACATAACAATTTTGGATAAGAACATTTGATGAATATGCAATGCTGATGCCATGTAATCCTGATCCGGACAATTCTATATTTTCAAGAATCACATTGCTTTGATTTGAAATATTGATACCATTTGAATTTATTGCATATCTGAGTTTTTTTCCTTCGAGATTTAATTTTGATTTTATTATTACGTTATTTTGATTTGAGTCGTAGTAATATTCATTTTCATTAATAAGATTATTATTTAGAAGACGTTTCCAATTGATGGCACCATCAATAGATATCCATCCTACGCCATTGCTGCCTGCATTTATAGATACAGAATAAATGTCGTTTTGAGAATCTAACAAATTTAATGTTGAATCGGTTGTTTGAATAAAAGAAAAAGCAGCTCTTTTTTTACCTCCGTATGTGGAAATAATAAGGTTAGAGCCAGTTTTAATAGAAGAATCAAACTGGAATATATCTCCGCTTTTTAGCAAGCATTGACAATTGCCGGCTAAAATATAAGGTATAGGGTTTTGCTTAGGATAGTTTGGAGACAACCCGTCATTGTTGTCTGATCCAGCTGTGGAAAAGTAAAAAATCTGTTGAGGTGCAAATGAATTCCGCAATTGGGTAATAGTGGGGGCATATGGATCTAGCTGAACTAGATTGCGCACACCTCCGTCATTTAGTGGTTTAGCATCATTGGTTACAAGTTTTGCAAATTTGTTGTTTTGGATAGGGATAATGTTTACATTATCAATATCTGAAGTAGGATTGGAGATGATAATATAGGTTGCTCCATTGCCATCATTTGAAGACTGATAACCAGATGTTTTTACCATAGTACCTACTTCAAGATCTGAATTTTTCAAGCAGGTTATATCGTCAAAAAGAATAATGTCATCAGAACAGCTAGCATATTGTACGTGAAAAATAAAAATGAAAAGTGAAAATAATAGCATAAGGTATAATTTTAAAAGTTTTTTTGTCATTGGGAGAATCCTTTCCATCATGTGTTTTTTTGGGGGGAAATAAATCATCTAAAGGGCACTAAAACAAGGATAATGGTAACATGCTATGTTACAAATTGCGTGTATATAACATTACCGAAATCGTTGTTAGGAAAAAAGGCATATTGCTTGTACTTAACGTACATAACAGATAAGAAATAATTAACAAAAAAAAGATCGAATTTTCTATGGAAAATCGTTGCTTGTTTATAGCTTTAAATAAAACTATAAATAAGCTAATAAAAAGAGAGCAGTACCCTATCATACCGAACAGACCTTCAGAACATATTACTTGAACGATTCCTACATCAAATCCATAGCCAGGCTTCAAAACACCTTTGTAGTTGTATCGAATATCTCCCCTTGATTCACAACCAGATCCCAAGCCAAAGAATGGTTTTGTCTTTAAAGTATAATCAATGGCAGATATTTGGAATAACCTTGAATAAGTACCGTCTTCATTGTCGCCATATCCAGATACGCCAGTAGGAGCGTTTGCGTTAAGGTCAAAATCAAATCCAAAAGTATTCAGCAGAGATTTTGCTGTTCCTGAATAGAAATAACGTGCGCTTTCATTATTTGCCGATAAAACAAGTATCCACACAAAAACTATTGCAAAAGAAAAAAAGAAGTGTTTAAGAAATAGTCGTAATTGTATTTTGTCCTTGAATATTAAGATCAGGTAAATAAATGATATTAAAAAATAAAAAATTATGTCTGAACGACATCCGGAATGAATTATTGCTAACAGGTCTAATGCTAATGAAATTATATAAATTTTACGTCTGGTTAGATACAGTACATAAAAAAGTAGTGGTGTTACCAAAATGCACATATTTCCATAAAAATTTGGTAAACCCATAGTTGTTACAGAACGTAGTAGACCTAGTCTTATATAGTAATTATTTAGCATTGGCCTGGAAACAGTATATAGATTGTCAAATAATCTGATTGAAGTTAAACTCTCAAATATTCCAACTATGAATAGAAACGTAGCTGCCCAAAGCACTGATTTTAGTATAGCGAACTGTTCGCTCTTTGTAGGTGCAATAATGAAAACTGCTAGTAGCACAGCAAATTGTTCAAAAATAATAGAAAATATAGTTTGTATAGCATCACGATAGGTTGTTATATAGAAAAGGTTGGGAATAATTCTGAATATAAAGTATCCTAACAAGAAAAGATACTCTTTTTTTGCAAGATGAAAAAGAAATTCTTTGAATGAAAAAAATCTTTTTCGATTAAAAAAAGCATAAAGATACAGTACAAGTATCATAACTCTTGTAATAGTAATTAAAGGGAAATTTTTAGATATTTCTATTGCATAAAAATTTGGAAGCAATAAAAAGCATGGGAAAAACAAGCTTAGATATTTCTTCTTTATAAAGCAGTAAATATTTGCGAAAATTAGTGTTATTGAAAAAAATATTAGAAACATTATTTCATCTCTCCCTAATAACCCGAATTATTTATGACACCTTAAAACCACTCAAAATTATCTTCTGAAATTTTGGGGAACATAAACGTAGAAAAAAAAGGAGCGTTTAGAGGCTGAAAAAAAGAGTATACTCTCTATAGCTTCATAAGAATGGCTGTTAGGTTGTCAACGTAAAAAATTTATTAGCAAGGCTACTTAGAAATGTGATTTTTCCACCTATCTTATTATACCATCTTAAAAATTTGCGTTATGATAGCATTTCTAAAATAATTATAAAATAATAGCATGGTTGTGTGCTTTTCGCAAATCAATTTGGCAAGTATCAGATATCTGTGCATTGGTTGACATATTTTTATCGACAAATTTTTGAAGTATATGGGATTCTACAGCTGCTTAATAAGCAGTTCAATTCTTAGGAAAAAGGATTGTTTTAGGATTTTGTGGTTAATTCTATAATAACTGAGAACAACGCTGGCCATTATTATCTTGAGTATGCTTATAAACATTCGCTTTTTTATGAAGATATGTATATATAAATAAGATTTCGGAGTTTAGAGGAATATGACTGGAGAGGAATTGATTGGCTTTTTAAGTTTATGTTTGATGTATTTGAAGGCATAGACTATAATAGTTCGCAGCATTTATGTTCTTGTAATTTTTCATATATAATTAGTTACAAAATAAGGTAAACGAGGTGAATGTGTGACATTAACAAAAGAAAATCTAAAAGTAATTCAAGAAGCTTTTGAAACTTTTATTTATGGATTGAATGATAATGTAGCTAAACTTAAGACAAGAATGTCTATAAGAAATCTTATACAACTTATAAAAAACTGGTACTAAAAGTTGAAGAGGTTATTACATGCAAAAAATGGTTTATGAGAGATATAACAATGAGTCTGAGCGTTCTGAGAGAAGTATTTATTACAAATTAACAGAATTGTGTAGGCAGCTTATAAGCACTATATGCAGATTCAGAAAAAAATGTACAAATTAAGGCAGGCATAAGCTATATGAATGTATCAAAAAAAGTATCAGTAGTTATACCGGCATATAATGCTGAAAAATATATAGAGGAATGCTTAAATGCTGTCATTTCTCAGACATATTCTAATATTGAGATTTTAATTATTGATGATGGCTCAACAGATTCTACATTTAAGATATGTAATAGCTATTCTGAAAAAGATTCAAGAATTAAGTTATATTTACATGAAAATATGGGAGTATCAGCGACAAGAAATGTTGGCTTAGAAAGGGCTTCAGGAGATTACGTGGTGTTTTTTGATGCTGATGATTATCCGGAAAAAAATTTGATAGAGAGATACGTTGAAGCCTATGAAGAATGGGACACAAAAGAAATCTCATTTATTTTGTGTGGAATGTATTTTGACAATTATTATAATAAGCGTGTGGAAAACAGGAAAATTGTTTTAGAATCAGCGCATGGTTACATTGAAGGCGAAAATTATTTATTAAATAGATGCTCTGCGGCAATACTTTCGTGGTTAAAGATTTTTAATTTTGTTACCAATAAATGTTATGACCTAAAAAAAATCAAAGAAAAAAATATTAGATTCGATGTCGATGTATGTATAGGTGAAGATTTAAAATTTAATTTGGATTATCTTGATTATGTACCTGGAATTATAGGCATGATAAACAGCCCTTTATATCACTATGTTAAAAGAAGTGATTGTAGTTTGTCGATTTCGTATCATGAGAATGATCTTGAAGATACCAAGAAGATATATACACGATTTGTCGAGTGGGAAAATATGCAAGAGGGGAGAACGGCGGATAATATTTTAGTTGTTAAGAGTATATTTATTACAGATTGGGTAAGTAGGCTTACGTCTATGTATGATGATAAAACTGTTGTTGAACGTTTTAAAATTCGTAAAAAATTAGACGAAGAACTTAGAAACAGAGAATTTAGGAAAATGTTAAAAGAAGTATATAGAGCCAAAAAGATAAGTGCGCTTAGATATTATACTTTAAGGATAGGTATTTTTGAATTCTTTATTTTTTTTAGGTGGATTTATCAGATTATGAAGGGATAAAATGCTGGAGTTGTTTTTGTTAAAATATCCAATTTATTTTCTGTAATTATAAATTTTTTTGAAAAATATTATCAATGTACATTTCGTTAGCATGATGATATAATTTACCGGATTGTTTTTAAAAGGATAAAGGGGAAGGAAATGCTGTATGTTTAAGAATGAACTTGAAATTGATGTATTTAGGTGTTTTCGTGCATTGCTTAAAAAAGCAAAGTTTATATTACTAATCACTTTGCTTTTTTTTGTCGGAGGAATTGCATTGACACTTAATGTGGGAAAAGACATATATAGTGCTGTTGCTACAGTATATGCTGCTGCAGATGGCTCGTATTCAGATTCAAGTAACGCAGTTACTGTGATGAACGCTTATCTAAATGTGGCAAGTTCTTATAAGGTATGCCAGAGAGCTGCACTTTTAATGGGAAGAAGTGATATAGATGCTGCTGATATTCAGAAGGCTATAGGTGTAAGTTCTTCTGCAAAAAATTCAACATCGACTAATTTTATGGCAAGTTCTGCTACTATTATCTCATTTTATGCTTCTTCTGAGGATTCAGATCTGGCAATGGAAATAGCGGACGCTATGGCTGAATCTTACACAATAGAAATGGCCAATATTTTGGATAATAATTCAGTTAAGGTTCTTGATAGTGCATATGAATCATATATTTCTTATAATGCGCATATAGAGGCTTGGAAAGATAGAATTAAATTTGCTGCTTTAGGCTTTGTGCTTGCTTGCTTTGTGGTTGTTATATGTGAAATTCTTGATTGGAAAGTAAGAACAATTAGAGAAGCCACAGTAAGAGGGCAGATACCGGTAATTGGAATTATTCCGGACTATAAGGAGTAAGGTGAAAAGATGATGGATAAGCTTGAAATTTATAAGAATGATAATTATATCTTAAATGATGCGTTTGATCAGTCTGTCATGAATCTTCATATTTTAAAAAAACAAAATGGATATAAAAGTTTTGTGATATGCGGATGTGAGGCAGGAGATGGCAGCACAACTGTAGCAATTAATCTTGCAGCTTCTTTGGCAGGTTCGGGTTGGAATACTGTTCTTGTTGATGGTGATATGAGAAAGAAAAACCGTTATAAAAGACTCAATGAAAATGCTAAGCTGGGTTTATCTGATTATTTAAAAAATAAAGCAACAGTTGACAAGATAATATGTGAAACTACAACTGAAAATTTATTTTATATTCCGTGCGGAGAGCTTATTGATAATCCGGTAAGGCTTTTATGCTCTGCAAGGATGAATGACGTTAAAGCGGAATTGGAAAATGCGTATGATTTTATAATATATGATATGCCGGCTGTTAATGTATCTATGGATGCTAAGGTTGTTGCGGTTAATGCTGATGCAGTTATTCTTGTATCTGCTATTGGCAAGACAACTAAAAAAGGTCTTGTAGATGCTGCAAATGCTCTTATTGACGTAAAAGCTAATTTGATTGGTACGATTATCAACAAAACTGATATGGATCAATATATTTCTTCTCATGAGGACTATGATTATTTTCAAAAAGAGAAATATGTTAAAAAAAGCGATAATAGTGCTGCCAAAAGGGAGAAATAAAAATGACTAAAAGATTTTATTTGACTAAAAGTATTATGCTTTTCATTTTTGTGTCTTTTTATATGATTTTTTCTTTCAAAATATCTGCTAAGGCAATACAGACTGATGAGATGGAAAGCACACTGCTTGGTGCTGCGACGATAACAGTTGAAAGCTATTCAATTGAAAATGATTATCTTGAGGCAGGCAAGGATGCAGCTATATTGTTGAAGGTGCACAATAATGGAGGAACTTCTGCTAGTAATGTTATATTAACAATTTCATGTGGGAATGATATGCTTTACCCTTCTTATGGAAGTGGCAACCAGATTTATATTGGGGTACTTGGGGCAGGAGTTACAAAAGAAGTAACTATTCCGGTAACTGTTAGTTCTTCTTTTGAACATGAAGCTATTGAATTGAAGTGCAATTTTGCATATACTGCTTCTGGAAAACAGTTATCCAATACGTCTACTATTGTTATACCTGCGCAAAGCAGTAGCACAATTGAAGTGAAATCTATTGGTGTGAGCAAACGTGCAACAGTGAATGGCAAATCACTTCTGAGTGTTAGCTATGTCAATAACAGTAGGACGAATATTACAGATGCAAGAATTGTAATTGAAGGAAATGTATCTGATGATAGTAGTGTTATTGCTATGGATACTATTGAAGCTGATAAAAGTTATTCCAAAGATTATCAAATTTCATATTCTGAAGTTGGAGAACAGAATATTAGTATTTCTTTAGTTTATACTGATACTAATGGTGATGAGGTGAATACTAATCTTGGAAATTATATAGTAACTGTTAGTGAATCTAATGGTTCATCTTTAGTTGAAGAAGGAAATGTTGTTTTGACATGGATTGGCAGAGTAATTGCACTGGTGGCATTGTTGGTGGCTTGCTTTGTAACAGTATCCTACATAAGAAAAAGATAATAATTTTAATTATGGCTTCTTTTATTTTTTGAATAAAAGAAGTCTTTTTGTTTGTGATTGTTTAGAAAGGAACAAAATGTCAGCAATTTGGGGACATATAGAATTTAATAATTTAAAATGCACAGTTGAATCTATGACTTCGGAGTATAGACGTAAGTGTAAACTAGACAAAATGGATGAAATTCATTTTAAAAATGCAATTATAGGTTGTGGAATTCAATTTGTTAATGTTGAAGATGAATATGAAAAAATGCCATACATTCTTGATAATGGTAATACTGTTATGGTTTCTGATTGTATTTTGGACAATAGGGAAGAACTAATATCTCAACTTATAATAGATTCTGATAATAGAAAAAATGACAAGATTTTTTCTGATGGTTTTCTTATAAGTAAAGCTTATGAAAAATGGAGTTATAATTTTGTCAAACATCTCAGGGGCATTTTTTCTGTTGCTATATTTGATTCGCTGTCTCAACAACTTTTTTTGTGCACTGATCCAACATCTAGCAGGTGCCTGTATTATTTTCATGATGGAAATACATGTTCTTTTTCTACATTAATTTCACCTATAAGAATATTACATCCGGAAATACAAAAGAATGATATGTACTTAAAAGATTATTTGCTGATTCCGGGATTAATGCCTAATATTTCATCTTCTGAAACACCTTGGGAAAATATTTACATTATTGAGGCTGGCTGTAGTGTGTTTATTTCGAGGTCTTCTTGCAAAGTTGAAAGATATTTTTCTCTAACTAAGAGAAATGTATCTAAAAATATCGTTGACTTAAAGGAAGAATTTATCAGAGTTTATAATGGTGCAGTTAAACGTTCTATTAGAACAAATGGAGAAGTTGGGATAGCACTTAGTGGCGGGTTTGATTCTGCTTCTATTTCTGCATTAGCTGCTACGGAATTAGACAACAGAAGAAAAAAACTTTTTTCATATACTTATGTGCCTCATTTTGATATGACTGATCATTATCCTAAAGAGTGCATAACAGATGAATCTGAATACGTTAAAAAAATAGTTGATATGTATCCGAATATAGAGGCTTTTTTTACTGATAATGATGGTAAAAGTTTTACGGGATATATTGATGAACTTCTTGATGTTCTTGAAATTCCATTTAAAGCTTTTGTAAATTTACCGGTCCTATTGGAAATCTACAGAATGGCAAAAGAAAAAAACTGTAAGATTTTTTTGAATGGCCAGTTTGGTAATTCCAGTGTTTCATATGGCGATATTGATGATGCAGTATATGAATTGATGCGTAAGAAGAAGTATTTTACAGCTATTAAGTATTTTAACAATTTCTGTAAATTATTAGGAGTAAGTAGGAAAAAAGCATTTTTATTTGAAGTTAAGAAATTACTTGAACAAAGAAAAAATAATTATGTTCAGGAAGAATTGGATGAACATTTTTTGAATCCTTTTGTAAATAAAAGTCTTTTATCTGAGTATTCATTTAAAGAAAGAAATAAATCAGGCATGATTCTTACTTATAAGGATATGGTCTTAAAGAGTGAAGATATGAAATATGAATTATATACACTGCCGGCTTTATCTTATATAGGTGCAATGGAAACAAAGCTTGGACTATATACTGGAATAGTATTGAGGGATGCAACAAGAGATGTTGAAGTGTTGGAATTCTGCTATTCAATCCCGTTTGAGTATTTTTCATATAATGGAATTCCAAGATTTCTTATAAGGGGCTTCATGGCGGATAAACTTCCAAAAAATATTATTTATCCTATATCACAAACAGGAATACAAAGTGCGGATTGGTTATATAGGCTTAAGGAATGCGATAAAAATGTTTTAAAAGAAATGCTTGAAAATGAAGAAATATCAAAATCTGATAAATATCTAAATTATCGGGAAATTAAGAAATTTATCGAGAAGAATAATTCTTTTGTTCGCGAAAATGAAGCTAATGTTTCTTTTTATTTTATTGTTGAAATTTTTTGTAAATTTATGTTTTTCTGAATATTATCAAAAACACGTTGACAAATTATTACAAAAGTGATATATTTATTGAAACTCATTTACTTTATAACCTATTTTGTTTAGTATATCCGTGTACAAATAATTTAATTAGTTCGGAGGATATACTATGAAGAATTGGGAACAGGCATCTATAGTTGAACTTAAAATTACAGAAACAGAACATCAATGGGCATTTCAGTGGAGCCTTGATGGAGGTTATCTTGGAGATGGAAAGGTATCGGGTTGGTTTGGAAAAGATAACTCTAATTCTAATACTAATCATTGTGGCCGTTCATAAAAGACAAATTTTTGTGCTTAATTAAATGAAAAAGAATCCTTGGAAAATCTGATTGTTTTCAAGGATTCTTTTTTGTATGAAAAAGATTGAGTATGCTCTTGACAGATTATTTTATTAGACGTACAATGGAAAATGCACTATTGTGGTGTGGTAGGTCTTTTTATGCTTTTTTATAAAATGCCTACTTACTGTTGTTTTTCAGAGTGGGCGCAGAATTAGCCTTACTTATGAAATAAAATTATTTAGAACGGGGTGAATGTCAATGGAAAAAAACAGATTACATCCTACTGGCTCTGGTAAAAATATTCGTATGAGTTTCCAGCGCCAGAAGGAAGTCCTGGAGATGCCGAACCTGATTGAAGTACAGAAGAATTCATATCAGTGGTTTCTTGACGAAGGCTTGAAGGAAGTCTTTGACGATATCTCTCCAATTGAGGATTACAGTGGCAAGCTCAGTCTGGAATTTGTAGATTTCAAACTTTGCGAGGATGAAATCGATAAAAACAAGAATACGATTGAGAAATGTAAGGAGAGAGATGCAACATTTGCTGCACCTTTAAAAGTAAAGGTTCGTCTTCATAATAAAGAGAAAGACGAAATTACAGAACATGAGATTTTCATGGGAGATCTTCCTCTTATGACTGCTACCGGTACATTTGTTATAAATGGAGCAGAGAGAGTTATCGTCAGCCAGTTGGTTCGTTCACCCGGAATTTATTACGATATTTCTTATGATAAGATTGGTAAGGAACTTATGGCATGCACGGTTATTCCAAACAGAGGTGCATGGCTTGAATATGAGACTGATCCTAATGATGTATTCTATGCAAGAGTAGACAGAACAAGAAAGGTTCCTGTTACTGTTCTGATTAGAGCATTGGGTATTGGTAGTAATGAAGAAATTCTTGAACTATTTGGTGATGAGCCTAAGATTCAGGGAAGTTTTTCTAAGGATTCTTCTACTGATTATCAGAGTGGACTTCTTGAACTTTATAGAAAAATTCGTCCTGGTGAACCTCTTAGTGTTGAAAGTGCTGAAAGTCTTATCAATGCAATGTTCTTTGATCCAAGAAGATATGATCTTGCAAAGGTTGGACGTTATAAGTTCAATAAGAAGCTTCATTTCAAGAACCGTATTAATGGACATGTTCTTGCTGAAGATGTTGTTGATGAGACAACTGGTGAAATGATTGCTTCTGCAGGAACAAAGGTTGACCGTGAACTTGCAACAGAAATTCAGAACTGTGCTATTCCTTATGTAATGCTTCAGGAAGAAGAAAGAAATGTTAAGGTTCTTTCTAATATGATGGTTGATATTACACACTTTATCGAGTGTGATCCTACTGAGCTCGGAATTACTGAGGATGTATATTATCCTGTTCTGAAGGAAATACTTGACGAGTATTCGGTTAAGAATGATCCTGAAGGACTTGCAGAGACAATTAAGAAGCGTGTGCATGAGCTTATACCTAAGCACATTACTAAAGAAGATATCATTGCTTCTATTAACTATAATATTCATCTCGAATATGGTATCGGCAATGATGATGATATAGACCATTTGGGTAACAGACGTATTCGTTGCGTGGGCGAACTTCTTCAGAATCAGTATCGTATTGGTCTGTCAAGACTTGAAAGAGTTGTTCGTGAACGTATGACAACTCATGATACAGAGGAAGTATCTCCTCAGACACTTATAAATATTAAGCCTGTACAGGCAGCTGTAAAAGAGTTCTTTGGATCTTCACAGTTGTCACAGTTTATGGATCAGAATAACCCTCTTGGTGAGCTTACACATAAGAGACGTCTTTCTGCCCTTGGTCCTGGTGGTCTTTCTAGAGATAGAGCCGGATTCGAGGTTCGAGACGTTCACTATACTCACTATGGTCGTATGTGTCCTATTGAGACACCTGAAGGACCTAACATTGGTCTTATTAACTCACTTGCTAGTTATGCAAGAGTAAATGACTATGGATTTATTGAAGCTCCTTATCGTAAGGTTGACAGAACTGATCCTATGAATCCTAGAGTAACTGATGAAGTAGAGTACCTTACTGCTGATGAAGAAGATAATTACCATGTAGCTCAGGCTAATACACCTCTTGATGAGGAAGGACACTTTAAGAAAAATTCAGTATCTGGTCGTTTCAGAGAAGAAACTTCCGAGTATCCTAAGACAGCATTTGAGTATATGGACGTATCTCCAAGAATGGTATTCTCAGTTGCTACAGCACTTATTCCTTTCCTTGAGAACGACGATGCTAACCGTGCGCTGATGGGATCAAACATGCAGCGTCAGGCGGTGCCGCTTCTTACTACAGAGGCTCCGGCTGTCGGAACCGGAATGGAGAAAAAGGCTGCAGTTGACTCAGGTGTGTGTGTGGTTGCTAGAAAAGCCGGAACTGTTGATTTTGTAGACAGTAAACTTATTCAGATGACTTATGATGATGGTGATAAGGAAGAATTCCATCTTATTAAGTTCCAGAGATCTAACCAGAGTAACTGCTACAATCAAAGACCTATAGTATTTAAGGGAGATCATGTTGAAGCTGGTCAGGTTATTGCTGATGGCCCTTCAACTTCACAGGGAGAACTTGGTCTTGGTAAGAACCCTCTTATCGGTTTCATGACATGGGAAGGTTATAACTACGAGGATGCTGTTCTTCTTTCAGAGAGACTTGTACGTGATGATGTATTTACATCTGTTCATATCGAGGAATATGAAGCAGAAGCTCGTGAGACAAAGCTTGGACCTGAAGAAATAACACGTGATGTTCCCGGTGTTGGTGATGATGCTCTTAAAGATCTTGATGATCGTGGTATTATCCGTATCGGTGCGGAGGTTCGTGCAGGTGATATTCTTGTAGGTAAGGTTACACCTAAGGGTGAAACAGAGCTTACAGCTGAAGAGAGACTTCTTAGAGCTATCTTTGGTGAAAAAGCAAGAGAAGTACGTGATACTTCACTTAAAGTTCCACATGGTGAATATGGTATTGTAGTTGATGCAAAAGTATTCACAAGAGATAACGGTGATGAACTTTCACCTGGAGTTAATCAGGCAGTTCGTATCTATATTGCTCAGAAGAGAAAGATTTCTGTAGGTGATAAGATGGCTGGCCGTCATGGTAACAAGGGTGTCGTTTCCCGTGTACTTCCAATTGAGGATATGCCTTATCTTCCTAACGGAAGACCTCTTGACATTGTGCTTAATCCTCTTGGTGTGCCTTCCCGTATGAATATCGGACAGGTCCTTGAGATTCACCTTTCACTTGCAGCAAAGGCACTTGGATTTAATATCGCAACACCTATCTTTGACGGTGCTAACGAGATAGATATTCAGGATACTCTTGAGCTTGCAAATGACTATGTAAACAGCACATGGGAAGAATTTGAAAATAAATATAAAGATCTTGTAGATCCTGATATTATGAAATATCTCTATGATAATAGAGCTCACAGAGAACTTTGGAAAGGTGTACCTATAAGATCAGACGGTAAGGTACAGCTTCGCGATGGTAGAACAGGACAGAAGTTTGATAGCCCGACAACAATCGGACACATGCATTACCTTAAGCTCCATCATCTGGTTGATGATAAGATACATGCTCGTTCAACCGGTCCTTACTCTCTTGTTACACAGCAGCCTTTGGGTGGTAAAGCTCAATTCGGTGGACAGCGTTTCGGAGAAATGGAAGTTTGGGCTCTTGAGGCTTATGTTGCAGATTATACTCTTCAGGAAATCCTTACTGTTAAGTCTGATGACGTTGTAG
>JAFSQI010000001.1 GCA_017446685.1 Butyrivibrio sp. | reverse complement strand
CATTTTCAAACCTGTTTTGTATTTCTTTTTTGTCCAGCCCCCGGTTTTCAGCTGCAAAGATGATCTCGCTGGTGGTATCCACGTTAAAAAACTGAGTCCTGGGATTTTGAAATATGCTGCCCACACAGACTGCTGTTTCAAACAGCTCCTGAGTTGAAGGATTCTGGCCGTTCACGGAAATATCGCCTGTAATATCTCCCTCATAGAAATTCGGGCATAGTCCGTTTATAAGCCTCACTATAGTGGTTTTTCCACAGCCCGATTCTCCGGTAAGCGCAACAACTTCCCCGGCCTTAACATCCAGATTCAGTTTGGAAATAGTTGGAGACTTATCATCTTCACTCTTATATTTGAAAAAAGTATTGCTAAAATTTACCATTGTTAGCCTCGCCTAACACCTCTGTAAAAAATTCGGAACGACCACCGATTATCTTATTATCGATAATCAAATTATCATTCCGGTTTATGATTATACTTTGAATATTTATTCTTGTCAACTATAAGCGTTACCGAATCTTTACTTCAGATATAGTTCGTCATCAGAGGCAAAGCAAAACATATCTTTCCAGTTGTTCTTGTCCTTCATAATCATGTTACAGATTGTGGAATCTCATTTAATGTATCGAATTAAAAAATCAGTAATTCCTATTATAGTGAAGCCATTTTCATCCATGCCCAAATTTACACACCCCTTTTTCCGCGTGTAAAAATGTGTAAATCTTTTCAAATGTTATAGTTCTTTTTAGTTATTTTTTGTTAATTTCAAATCTACCTACTGTTTGGAAGAATATTAAAAAATCTCCCTCTCATTTAGCTTTATCCTCTCTACAAACCCACTGAAAATCCCATAAAATCAATGTTTTTCTATTACTAAACACAAAAAAGAGCCATCCAATCGGATGACTCTCTTGTATAATGCTTTGTAATCTCGTATAGAGAAACGATTATCTCTCTATTCGATACCTTGGTAATTTTGTTTCTAAGCTTCATTTTCTTCTTTTGATATCTGTCGTGACTCATTATCTCTGATACAGCCGGAGCTATATCGTGATCCTTATAGCAGAAATGTACATGATATAATCTTCCATCATGGCTATGATACAATACCAACCCAGGACACCCTTCCTTATCAAATTTCTTTATAATCCAATAGTGGCCTGAATCTATACTTATCACCTCGGCACTATCTATATTCCAATTTCTTATCTTAAAATATCCGCATGTCAAAAGGAACTCATCAAATTCTGTAAACATTATTTATTTTTACCTTTTCTAAAAAAACTAGACCTATCATTACATAATACTTTTCTCATATACATCTAAAATTTCCACATAAAATGCGGCTTTTATCGGCTATACAGATTCCAACGATTATGAGAATTACCTCAACTGTCCCCATTCCGGATTCGTCATGCCAAAATGCTTTGGCTCCGCCAACTATTTTTTTCTGTAATTTTTTTGCTCTGTTCATTAGATTTTTCATCTTTTTCTTTACTCCTTTTAAAATTAAAATGTCATATATGCAGGAATCATGATTACAACCATCACGATTATCAGCATCAATATCATTGGCATAAGAAGCTTCGTTCCGGCCTCTTCACCTTTTTTTCTAACCGCAGCAAGTCTTTCTTCAAATGCTTTATTGGATTCCTCTTCAAGTTGATTAAAAAGTTCGCTATTTCCTTTTCTTAAATTCTGCGATAGAAGAGTACTAAATCTTATGTATTCCTGCCCCATACAACGATGACCAAAGTCCTCATAAGCCTTTACTTCTGATTTTCCAGCTGTTATTTCTCTTGTGGTCCTGACAAGCTCTTCGTATACATATCTTTTTTCCGCACCGTTCTTTGTTCTTTTCAGATAATTATCACTAAGACGCAAAAATACATTTCTGACCGTCATTCCTGCTCCAAGATATAAAACCACTTGCGAAAGTAATTGCGGATAATCTTCAAGCATCTGATTTCTTCTAATTTCCATCTTTCTGGCAAGATCCTCATCCATAAGCACAAAACATATCACTGCCATGATTACGGTCAATAGCATAAAGATAAAACTGTTATCCTGTATTTTTTCTTCCCACAAAAGTTCATTTCCTTCAAATTCTGTCGGAAGCAAAAAATCTCTTTCATAACGCGTCTCACCCTCTTTTTCCGTAAGTAATTTCCGGATTTTATTCTTTATCTTTTCGCTTTCTGTCAGCTTTTGTGGCACAACATTTACGTATATGATCTGCTCCCACTTATTTCCGTTATACTTGTAGGTTGCCGTCAGGGTAATAACAATTCCCTTTTCTGATAATGCTTCTGTTTTGATATGTCCTGCGCTGTCGCAAATATCATAATTATCTGTTTGCCATGAAATCATGAAGGGAAATCCTTCGATATTTTTTACAAGATTGAGATCTGTAGACACTTCATTAAGTGATAGATTGTCAAGAAGTATTATTTCTTCAATTTTCTCTGATGCTTTCTCAAATAGTTCATTTGCTGCATCTTCTGTATATAACTGTTCTCCAACAAAAAGGTCATACTCGCCAAGCTTATTACCATCTTTTGATTTTGCTATAACCTCAAAACTCTGTTCGCCATTTCCCGGTTCATTTCTGGTAATAATGCCACTTTTTCCCAATGTTGTCTCATTTACAGAAGAAAAATGTATCAGTATTGACAGCACGCTTCCGGCAAGAAGCAGCATCATTGCAACGCTAATTTTATGGGCATAATAAACTTCCAAAGATTCTTCTGCTTTAGATGATTTATCAAGTATTGATAAATACCCCATTACTCTTTTGTGATTTCTTTCTCTTCCATGACCTCTAAGCTTCCTGCATAAAAAGAATGCAATTTTAATAAGCGTTCTGCTTAGCCCCTTTTCGTTGAGATTATCCGGAAGTTCTGTTTCTCTTGTCATAACCGCAAGAATACAGACAATCACCGGTATAACAAGATATAAAAACACCACTATATTCATTTACACTGCAATATTTACTATCCTTTCCGAGATTATATATGAAAAAATGTAAAGAACCATGCATATCGTCATCACAGCAATGCCGAACGGATTGTGGTAAAGGACATCGAAAAAGCCAGGACTTGTAAGACTGATATAAAAAATTATAAAAAAAGGTACAAGATTCATTATCCTTGCCTCAAGCCTTTTGGCACTCACAAGGACATCAATCTCTTTTTCCACTTCCAATTTCCTTGAAATAATGTTTATTGTTCTTTCAATAATATCTGTCATATTTCCGCCGCTTCTCTTTGAAGCAGCAAATACAAAAGCAAATTCTTGAATATCAACATTTTCACTGTCGTTTCCCATACGATAAATTAGCTTTTCAAGTGGTATATTATTTTTGAGTCCAGTATTTATCATTGTAAGATAATCTGATATATCTTTATTTTTTCCATACAAAAGTTTCATATCCTTGTTTGCCTCAAAAAAAGCATTTTCTACGGAATATCCGGCTTTAAGATTAGTAAGAACTGAAAAAATGGCATCTCTGAATTGTATTCCCAAAAGCATACACTTTTGCTTCTTATCTATTTTTTTCTGCATTATTACCCAAGGCACTGTTATAGGTGAAATTAGTAAGAATGCTATCCACGAGTCAAAAAACAATCTTCCAAACAAAAGTGCAATCGCTATACCCTGAATAACAAAAGGTAAGTCAGATAGTTTAATCCGGAAGCTTGTAACCTGCCGACAGTAACTTTTCAATGTTTTTAAGTTCACCCATCTTCCTCCAGTTTCCTTTTATTTTTTTCTCATGTTCTTCATTTTGTATCATGCCTTCTTCTACAAATCTGAATAATGGATTTAGTTTAATTCTTCCTGAAGCATCAAGTTCTTTTTCAAGTTCACATATTTCCATCACTTTTCTTGAATTGTCTCTATATCTTCCAAGATGAATAATCACATCTATTCCTGCACATATCTGACCTCTGACTGCCTGAAGCGGAAGCTCGCTCATTCCCATGAGGCTCATGGTTTCAAGTCTGTAAAGCATGTCGTAGGCACTATTTGAATGGCCTGTAGACATTGACATATGGCCTGTATTGCATGCCTGCAACATATCGACAGTTTCCCCTCCTCTGACTTCTCCAACAATAATCCAGTCCGGCCGCATTCTGAGCGAAGATTTTATAAGATCTCTGATCGAGATTTCTTTACAGCCCTCTACATTTGCATTTCTGGCTTCAAGTCTCACAAGATTCTGCACTCCCTGTATCTGAAGTTCGGCATTGTCCTCAATTGTTATCACTCTTTTTGTTTTGGGAATATAATCAGATAAAGCATTAAGAAATGTGGTCTTTCCTGAACCTGTACCACCGGATATAAAAATATTGTAGCCGGATTTTATAAGTATCGACAGATAGTTTCTTAATTCTTCCGAAATCGCACCTAATTCTATAAGTTTATCCATCGTAATGGGTTTATCCGGAAATCTTCTGATTGTTATAACCGGACCACAAAGCGAAACAGGCGGTAAGACGATATTTACTCTTGCACCATTTTCCAGCCTTGCATCAACTATTGGCGATGACTCATTAACTACTCTGTTACATGATGCAACTATCTGTTGTACTACATCTTCCAGTTTTTCCTCAGATTCAAAGGCACTTTCAAACCTGGTTATAATACCTTTTTTCTCAATAAAAATATTCTCAGTTCCGTTTATCATAATTTCGGTAACATTTGGATCATCCAGAAGCTGCTGCAGAATGTCAAGTTTTCTTATGGAATGAAATATTTCCTTCCTTAGTCTCTTTTTTTCCGATGCTGACAGTATCAGGCATTTTGACCTTGCAACAAGTTCATTGTCTATAATCTCATATATTCCTTCGTCGCTTATATCTTTGGAATAGTCGATTGTACTTACAACCTGCTGCCTGATAGCTCCCTTCAGATTTTTTACACTGGATACCATTACAGCTCCTCGCTATCAATAAGATTCTTTACATTGTTTTCGTAAAGCTCTTTATCCCTGTAATCCGATAATCTGCACTTGACTATTCTCGTCTTAAGCTCCTCATACCCTGATTCTTCTAATATTTCATCAAAAATTTTCATTTTAAAATCATCATTCTCACCACTGCCTATGATGGAAAAAAGTCTGTGACACAAAGACGCTATATCAAGAAATCTTTGAGGATGCTCGGACAAGTCAATAACTACATATTCATATCCGATCTCTTTTATCAGACACTCTATCAGTGATCTGACTTTTTCGTATTCTATATCCTGCATTTGAGCACCTGTCCGCGCAGGTAGGATATAGTCAACTCCATTCCTGGTAACCTTTATTTTTTCTGTATAAAGACTGATCCTGGCTCCGTCGCAATCTGCATAATACATAAGGTCTGTGATATCTCTGTTCCATTCACAGCCAAGAATCTGAGGAAGTGAAGAAAAACTTTCAAAGCTGAGAAAAATAACCCTTTTTTCTGTTCTTTTTGCAAGTTCCTCCGCCATACTCATAGCAAAGTGTGTCTGACCACATTTTCCGATTGGTGTATAAAAACCAATAATTTTCCCAGCACCTGTAACAGCTCTTGTAGCGATTTCTCCAAAATCTTGCGGATACGCAGTACAAAAATCAACTATTCCATCAATTATCCTCATAGCCGGTTGAAATTTACTTATATATTCAATCCTTGAATCTTCCGGATTTTCATCGCGCAACATTCCACACCCTATGTTTTCCTCATCCAATACCATGACATTTTTGAATAATGCCTTATCCATGCTGCTTTCAAGCTCATAAAAAGCACTCTCTGCAATCATAAGTAGCGACACAGTCTTTTGTCTTGCATATTCAGTAAGAAGGCTTAAATCAGTAAAAGAACAGATATCAAAATTTAGTTTTAAATTATCATGTAAATATTCGTTTAATCTTCTGCAATATATTTCATCCTCGTCACATATTGCCAGCTTCAGCCTACCCATAGAACTCCTCCCATTACAAATAAAGTACTTGCCATCACAGGCACAGCAAAGTGCATTGTTTTTTGCTTATTTTTTTTGATCAATAAAATCCCAATGGAAATTGCTCCTGCAATCAGGAAAGAAAACAAGATACAGGAATATAACTCCTGCATTGATAAGAATGGTGCTATTGCCAGAAAAAGCTTAACATCCCCTGCCGCTATACCTTTAATTAAATATACGGGTATAAGTAATATTAATGCTACTGCAATTGACAATAATGCATTTAATAAGTTTCCCGGTCCCTTACCGGCGGCATAGATAAGACCAGTCAGCATTCCCGGAATCACCCAGACATTATAGATCTTGTCCTTGTACAGATCAGTAAATACTGCTCCCGACAAAAACAAGATTAGTATTGTTTTGATCAAAGTCCTCTCCTTCCATTTTTATTTTTCAAGTTTTTCGGACTTGCGATAAAAGAATTTATCAGATATACCAATGCTTGTAAATACCTATTTTTCGATTCAGCACTTTGCACAATTAAGAATTTGTTCGATAAAAACCAAACGTTTTATCCTGGCATAAAAAATACATGAAACAAGCAGATATAAGAGTTTTTTCTTTATCCGGCTCTTATATCTGCCTTTCATATTTTCGTATGTATATGTTTTTTATTTAATCAAAAAAGCTTAAATATTAATTTTCTTAATTTTCCTTAAGAATTATCAACACCCTATGCCATTAGTCCTCTATTTAAAGAAGCAGAAGCAACGTCTTCATTTAAAGAATATTTTCCGTAAGTAAGTCCTGCATATACCGTTTGGGTATTTCCCATTGTTGGTGCTGAATTATCCGCTTTTTCCAATTCCACATACGCATCTTTTAGTAATTTAAAATTTTTCTCAACTCGCCATATTCTATGCTGACTGTAACTAATAGCCGCCATAGTAAGCTCTTTCTTGGAAAAGATATAAATCTTATGAAGCATAAGTCCCAGCTCAACCTCAAGATTTACAGAATGTATCAGTTCATCTATACAGCCCTGGGCATAGGAAAGATACTTTTCCGCGTCCTGTTTCTTTCCAAGGCTTATCGCATCCAGTGAATCCGCAAGATAATCCAATACCATTTCGTATAGGATTGTTATCATCTGTGTTTTATTCGCCTGTGTAATTCTACGCGTGTATTCCTGCTTTTTTTCCTGCGTCATATTATTGACCTCATTTTGTTAATAGATATCCCATTACTGAAGAAGCTGTAATACCTGAGATGGTCTCTCATTTGCCTGTGCCATCATTGAAGTTCCCGCCTGAGTAAGTACCTGATATGTGGAATAAACTGTCATTTCCTCAGCCATATCAACATCCATGATTCTTGAATATGCAGCGGTCATATTTTCTACTGTGGTATCCAGGTTTGTCGTTGTATGCTCAAGCCTGTTCTGATATGCTCCGAGCCTACTTCTTATCGAGCTGATTGTGTTTATAGCGCCCTTTATACTGTCAATTCCTTCTCTTGCGCCTTTACCATTGGATAAATCCAGATTGTAGATTCCAAGCGTGGTGATATCAACTTTAGGAATTCTTATATCGATAGTCTGCCCTTCATTTGCGCCTACCTGCATCTTCATGGAACCATTTGTCGTAAGATCAAGATTTACTGTTCCTCTAAAATTCTCATTTATCTCAATCTGTACTTTTTTACCTGTTATATCACTAAGTGTTAAAATATTCTCATTTACCTGCACCTGCATACCATTTGGCATATAGTCTTTGCCATCTTTTGTTATCTTTATTTTGTTTTCACAGCCATTTTCCAAAAATATTTCTTTCTTATCTACTCCGGTATCACCAATGGCATGAGCAAAAGATACATCGATACCTTTAATCTGATACTGTCCCTCGTCCATTACATCTGAATAGCTAAGCATCTTGATATTAGGGTCTGTAACTGAATCAAAAATGTTGTCTCCAACCGTTGCATATCCTCTAAGGTCAAAAGAACCATCCAAAATAGGCTGCCCATTAAACTGTGTTGTATCTGCCATTCTGTTAACTTCATCCTTGAGCTGTGAAATCTCAGACTGAATAATTGCTCTGTCATCTTCAGTAAGAGTGTCTGTGCTGGCTTTAATTGCAAGTTCATTCATTCTTTGAAGAACATCATGTATTTCAGCAAGGGAGCCGTCAGCTACCTGAACAATTGATATCGCATCGTTAGCGTCATTTTTCGCAACTCCAAGTCCTTCAATCTGTGCATTCATTCTTCGTGACATTGCAAGTCCTGATGGGTTGTCTTTTGCATGAGCTATTTTTAGTCCGCTTGACAATCGCTCCAAAGATTCCGACAGGAGTGTGTCATTTCTATGAAGTGCGTTATTGGCAATCATCGCGGATACATTGTAATTAACTTTCATTTTTACCTCATTTCTGCTCTCATACTATATTTAAAGAGCCTCAATAAATGCCTTTGCCATAGTAAGAAGGTCTTTGGTTTCTATTTTCTTGGGTCTGTCGCCATCCATGGCATCTACATTAGCTGCTCCTACTGAGATAGGACTTGTATGTGCATGGTAAAGAATTGCTATTTCATCCCGGTTTACACCAATATTCTTTAATTTCTCAGCCAATTTGTCGCACATCTTTGTTCTAATGCTCTCCAAATATTCAGTCTCATCAATGCTCTGTGAGTTTGTTGTCATAAGCATTCCACTTAACATGCCATTTTTTTCTGTTAAACTGGCTGTGATAGTTCCAAACTCATAAGTCTGAATACTTGCTTCCATCCTTGGATCTTTTCCGTCTTCACTTTTTATCGTAATATGCATAGAAACTTTTTGACCGTCTATATCAACAGGGACTTCAAAAGTTTCTCTGTCTGCAGCCATCCTCATAACCGATAACTGTTTTTTTATAAGAGAAATTGCTCTGACATCAACAAATGACTCTTCTTTCATGAGAATCGTTTCAAGACTGTCTGACATTGCATCAATACTGCTCTTGTAAGTTTCTTCGTATCCGTCCTGATCAAGTGCATCCACCAGAACATCTTCCTGCGTTTTAACAGCATCACGTACAATATCCTCTGCGTTTTTCCAAACATCTCCTGTTCTTCTGCTTCTTCTGTTTAAAATCATGGCTTCCAGGTTGTTAAATGTAATTTCATTTTCTAATGCATCTAACTCTAATATTGCCTGTTCCGCCTCTTTTCCGGAAGTCACTTCTCTGATATGACGCGTTTCTTCCGAATAATACTGCTGCTCTAACGCTTTATCTATGTCTTGTCTTTGCAATTCATCTGCAAGATCCGGCAAAAGAGTTTCCTCTTGCGTTTTTACCTTTGCAAGTTTTTCCGGTTCAAGATTCTCATATACTATATCGGCTTTTGCACTATAAAATCTGAATGCACTTCCGATCTGTTCATCAATTTTTATGTTTGATTCAGCTTTTGTTTCAAATCCTCCAAAGCTGTCATCAACCGTTATATCCATCCCTCTGCCTGCTGCCTTTTTTGTCCTTGTGGCTGTAAGCAGATTTCCCAATGTCATTTCCTGACCGGTCTTTAAAAGAGATCCTATTGCCTGGTAATCTCCAACTTTTAAAGTATGAAATAATCTGTATATTCCGATAAAAGATGTTTTTTCTTCTTTGGATATTTCTCCTGAATGCTCAAGTTTATAAAGAAACTTTGAATATTTTTCATCGGAATGATTTTTATTTCCTCTACTTTCCTGTTCAGATGACGAATTATCCAGATTTTGGGCAAGCTCTTCTATTGTCATTCCAAGAGGATTCTTTCCTTCTCTGATAAGATTCAGAACAGCTCCCGGTTTTAGTCTGTCAAGCGTAGCCTTAAGCATTTGATCCCAGGCTCTTACCTCTTCAAAATTATCTTTGTTTATTTCCATCGAGTTATAGCCAAGAATTCTTATTGCTCTTCTGTTATCATCATTTTTTTCAAGCTGCAAGTCCTGTAGTATATCATCAACATTTCTAAATGCCTTCTTTATGCTATCTCCAAGATCTGCTCTTGGCGCCGTCATAAAGGTCTCATATTCTTTTCCTGCTTTAGAATAAGCTGTTGATAATTTAACTGATGTTTCACTGATTTCAGAAAGAGATGTGCTTTCCAGTCCCTCAAGCATATATCCTGATATTTCAATCGGACCATTTTTGATAATATTTACTCTGCTTATCGTTGTTCTGAATATATATGTTTTATTATCCGGAGTAATCTCAGTTATCTCATCAAGCGCATTTCCCATTGTTTCATCCGGTATTTGGTTCAAAAGATTTCTAAGCCTGTCAACAACATCTTTAATCGGTGCTGTATCTATAGAAAAACCGCTTCTTAAAAGATTTCTGTTTGCCTCAACTGTCATCTGAAATCTGATTTCTTCTAGCTGTAACCTGGTCTGAACTACTCTTTTGTCTGTAGAATCGATAATGCAATTTTCTATGTTCTGCGGATTTTCTTTGTTTTCATTTGTCTGATCATAAAGATTTTTTAAATTTATCTCTTTTCCGCTTTGTAAGGTTGTCCTGATACCATCAACGGTTATCTTTTCAGCTTGATTTTTTATGTCATATGCCTTGGTATAATCACTCCTTGGATCATATAGGTCAGCCTGCACTGCTTTTTTACTATCAGCAAAGGCAGCTGCTATCGCTTTCGCTGCAAGTTCTTCTGAAATCGGAAAAGATATTGATTTTAAATTATCAAGAGTCTCCAAACTTTCTGCTGTAAGCGGAATGCCTTGCTGTATAAGCCATTTAGCCTCATCTTTTACCTGCTCATCATTAGAATTCAATCCTGACTCTTCTATTATTTTTTCCAACTGGCTTTCAAGCTGACTCCAATCATAAGTATCTGCCTTTTGGGCATAATACCCTCCTGTGTCCTGAGCATAAAATCCTCTCCCGGAAACATTCTGTCCATTAGTGCTGTGTGACGCAAAATATATATTTTCAATTGTCGGGTCCATGTTGTTCTGAACCATATACTTTAAGGTTGCATCATCCAATGCTTCGATATCTGCAACTTCCTCATAAGCGATTTTTGCTGATCTTACCAAATCTCCAGTGACAGGAATGTCATTTTCCGTAAAAGACTTGGTAAGCTGTTCGGCAAAAGACCTGCTGCCTGTTATTTTTGCCAGTTTATCAACATCAATATCATCATTAAATCCTGCAATCGTTGTTCCCGCTTCAAGAAGTACGCTTTTTATCCTGTCCATAATAGTTACAGTATCTTCACTATCAAGATCTTTTATGTCAAATCCATCTTCTGCTGCCTTGGCAAAGTCTTCTTCCGACATGGTATTTGATAAAAGAGCCATGTAATTGTGTCTTATCCAGACATCAGTATTTCCCGCCATTTCACTGATATTTTCCGCAGTTCTGCTATGCTTTCCATATACATCATTATTAAAAAAACTGCTCTGCAGCTTAGCGACATATGCACCTGAAATGTTGGCTTTACTTTTTTCAGATAATGCCTTTGAACCTTCTCTTGAATCAAGGGCTAAAACATCTGTACTCGGATTATTTTTACTTCCTGAAATAGTTTGGAAATCAATTGCCATTTTTTGCTCCTTTACGCTATATGCAAAAAAAAGAAGGGAACGAGTTATTTTTCACTCGTCACCTTCTATTTCGGCAATTGTTTCTTTTTACTTTACTGTTTTTTTCTTAGTCTGAAAAACGAATACTTCTGCACCATACGGCGGAAGATCCATTGCAATACTATAATCCTTGTAATCACAAAGTCCCTTCACTGCCTTTATCTTCTCCGGAACTCCGCTTCCCATTCCACCAAATTCAGGAAGTGCGCTGTCCAATATCTTTGTGTATGTTCCCTCAAATGGAACACCTACCATGAAATTCTTTCTCTCAACCGGAGTCATGTTAAGTACAAAAAGAATATTGTCTTTTCCATTTGATGCTCTTCTATAAAAACTATAAGTGCTACGTTCCTTGTCGTCAGCATTTATCCACTCAAAGCCGCCCCAGTCATTATCCACTTCATAAAGTGCCGGATACTTTCTGTAGAGTTCCAGAAGTTTTCCTACGTAATCCTTCATTCCTCTGTTCAGATCATTTTCAAGAAGGAACCAGTCCAGTTCTCTCTTTTCACTCCACTCTCGCTCCTGACCGAAGTCCTGTCCCATGAACAGAAGCTTTTTGCCGGAATGTCCAAACATATATGTATATCCCACCCTAAGGTTTGCATATTTATCAACCTTATACCCCGGCATCTTCTCAACCATTGAGCATTTAAGGTGTACTACTTCATCATGTGAAAGCGGAAGGATATAGTTCTCCGCTTCGTTATAGCTCATTGCAAAGGTCATCATGTAATGAGCTCCGCTTCTGAAATATGGATCAAGCTTCATATACTCGCAGAAATCATGCATCCATCCCATATTCCACTTAAAAGCAAATCCAAGTCCACCTTCTTCTGGTGATTTTGTAACTTTCGGCCATGCTGTCGACTCTTCTGCAATAGTAAGCATCTGAGGATATGAACCTCTGACAACACTATTAAAGTGCTTGAAAAACTCTATTGCTTCAAGATTTTCATTGCCGCCGTTTTTATTAGGAACCCACTGTCCATCGCGTTTACCATAATCAAGATAAAGCATTGAAGCAACCGCATCAACTCTCAAACCATCGATATGGAATTTGCGAATCCAGTAAAGAGCATTTGCAATAAGGAAATTGGTAACCTCCGGCTTCTCAAGGTTGAATATCTTTGTTCCCCAGTCGGGATGTTCACCTTTCCTTGGGTCCGGATGCTCATAAATACATGTACCGTCGAAGCAGGCAAGACCAAATTCATCCGGGCAGAAATGTGCCGGTACCCAGTCAAGTATTACTCCGATATTGTTCTTGTGGAGTTTGTCTACAAGGTACATGAAATCAGTCGGTTCTCCATATCTGGCTGTAGGAGCATAGTAGCCGGTTACCTGATATCCCCAGGAACCATCAAAAGGATGCTCTGCTATGCCGATAAGCTCGATATGTGTATATTTCATTTCCTTAAGATACTCAACGATTCTATCGGCAAATTGTCTGTAAGTATAAAATCCGTCTTCTGTTCCGTCAGGATGTTTCATCCATGAACCGATATGGCACTCATATATTGCTATCGGCTCACGATTCATATCTTTTCCTTCTAAATTTTTGTACCACTTTTCATCTGACCACTTATATCCAGATAGATCAGTGGTCCTTGAAGCATTACCCGGACGAAGCTCGGCATAATTTGCATATGGATCAGCCTTATAGAGTTTTCTTCCATCCATAGTAGTAATGAGAAATTTATACAGCTCTCCAATTCCAACTCCGGGAATAAATGCTGTCCAGATATTTCCGGTCTTGGTCCTTGTCATGGGAGCTGCAGTCTCATCCCAATTGTTAAAATCTCCAACTACATGTACATCAGCAGCATTTGGTGCCCATACAGCAAAAAAATACCCCTTTTTGCCTTTTTCCTCAGATGGATGTGCACCAAGTTTCTCATAAATTTCATAATGAGTTCCCTGTCCAAACAGGTATTCGTCAGCCTCAGATATAAAAATCTTTTCTGCCATTTATATTTCCCCCTCAAGTATTATTTCCTCATAAAATATGTAAAAAATTAATGCATAAAATCTTTTTCTCTTAGGATGACCATGTCATTCTCATCATATCTCTTATTTAGTATAACATCAGCAAAGTGCGCAATGGAACGTTTCTCTGCATAATATATAGCATCGTCTACTATATCCTTTACCTCAGCGACTGTTACTTCATGATCAAGAGTCTGTTTCTCAGATATTCTGGTATGAAGTGCTAAAATACCAAGATTGTCAATCGCATACTCTTTTTCATAAGCATACTGCTTGGCATAGGCAACAAGTGAGTCATCATCCAAAGCTTCTATATCTACTCTGACATTAAAGCTCTGCTTAAGTGCTGGATTCTTGTCCAGGAATTTATCCATATCCTCTTTGGTGTCTTCCATTACAAGGATAAGCCCCTTATTTTCCTGCTGAAGTATAGCGAGCATCTCATTTACAGTTTCAGCTTCCAAATCTGCTGCCCTCTGAATAATAAGTGCTCCGTTAGCCAATTTATCAAAAATACTTGAAGTACTCTTTTTGTTGAGCGTATTCGCTGTTATCTTGGCAACTTTTCCACTAAAGTTAGAATCCGATACCTGTATAGACTTTATAAGTCCCTTCGCAAGATTAACTGTTCCGGCACCTGCTTCACCTGTAACTATCGCATTTCCGGTAAAAGCGTCCATACTGAGATTATCAATAGCATTGATGATCTGTCTTCTGGATTTCTTGTGATGTATATAAGGTCCAAAGAGCTCCTTCTCTTCAGGAGTCATTGTCCTTACTCTCTCCTCTATTTCTCTATTGCCAATGTGCTTCTTATTATCTGAAGTTTCCTGACTACGTGAAGTCTTGACCGGCGCAGATTGCATCGGTTTATTATCTGTCTCGTTAGCTTCTTTATTTTCATTATGCTCTTTGTGATCTCTGTTATGCTTTTTCCTGGAAGCTTTTTTGTCCTTAAAGGATTTGTGCTCTTTTTCATTTTCTGACTTTTTAGCTGCAACTTCCTCATCCTTTAAAGCTTCTTCTATTTCAGATTCTACTTCGTCTTTTTCAGAAGCTTTTGATTTTTCTTCAGCCGGTGATTCTTCGGAAACTTCTTCAGTTTCTAATAAATCCTGTTGTGCAGGTTCTTCTGTTGAATTAATTTCTGTTTCTTTTTCCTCTTCAGGAAGTTGAAGCTCTTCATTTTCCTGTTCGTATGAAGTGTCCTCAAAATTTTCGTTATCTATAACTTCCGCAACTGCTGCATTTATAACATCTTCTCTATTTACTGACCAGTCGCTTTTTCCTGCCGCCTTGTCGTACTGCTCTTTCTTGATAGCATCTGAAATTGCTTTCTCTATTTTTTCCTGAAGTCCTGCTTTACTGTTAACATCATAATCGGCAAACATATCACCGGTTTCATCGGCAACACGCTGCTTGACGCGTTCAAGCTGTTTCTCCTTCTGATTAATCTTGAACTGCTCCCAGTTCTCCATATATTCTGCAATGCTGATCTGACCGGTAATCTGTTTCTCAACTTCGGGCTCAGGTTGAACTGCCATACTTATCTGTCCGTCAGATTCTTGTGCAAGAATGTTTTCAAAACGATTAGGTAACTGATAACTTGCATTTGGATGGATAACTGCTCCAGGTTTTTCTTCTTCAAGCGGTTTTTCTTCATATTTCGCCTGACCAAGTATTGGTCCGTTTCCACCATACTTTATATCAATACCCATTTGCGGTGCACTGGGTATTTCAATGGTCTGAGTATCGAAAAACACCTCCTGAGTCTTTCCGGATGGCTGCTCTTCAAGTTCCTCTTCATCTTGCTGAACTTCATCAAAATCACTATTCTGTGACTGTGTATCTTCAAGGCTTGAGTACTCACTATCTGCATCAGAAGAACTGCTCTCTTCCGAAGCAATTATTTCTCTGAGCCCCTCTGCAAGTGTCTCTTGAAGATTCATAGTGTTGTAATCACTAACGTCCACAGAAGGCTCTTTTATTTCTGTAATATGAGGATATCTTATCTCATCTTCTCTTACAGGCTGAGAATATTCATTTTGTGGATGAATCTGCTGCCCTGCATATGATGTTTCTTGCTGCTCAACAGGCTGGTAAACGATTGTATCAGCAGTTTGTTCCTGTGGAGGAACCATTCCTTTTCTGTAATACTGTTCTATCACTGAAGCAGCAGACTGTGGCTGATAATACTGCTCTTCTGGCGCCTGTGAAGTCTGTTGCTGGTAATACTGATTCTCGGCTGCAGGAACTGCCTGCTGCTGATAGTACTGACTTTCCGCTGCTGGTGCAGTCTGCTGCTGATAGTACTGACTTTCTGCTGCAGGTGCTATCTGTTGCTGATAGTACTGACTTTCTGCTGCAGGTGCTGTCTGCTGCTGATAGTACTGACTTTCTGCTGCAGGAACTGTCTGTTGCTGATAGTACTGACTTTCCGCTGTTGGCGCTTCCTGCTGTTTATAGTACTGATCCTGCGATGTTGGAACATATTGCTGCTGATAATACTGATCTTCTGCTACTGGATCAGTCTGTTGTTGATAGTACTGTCCTTCCGCTGTTGGTGCAGTCTGCTGCTGATAGTACTGACTTTCCGCTGTTGGCGCTTCCTGCTGTTGATAGTATTGTTCCTGCGATGTTGGAGCGTACTGTTGCTGGTAATACTGTTCTTGTGATGCAGATGATATCTGCTGCCATTTATTAGTCTCCGCAGACTGCTGCACACCACTGTTTCTCGCAAAGTTGTAGGTCTTTAATACATCATCAGTAATTGGAGGCATCTCTTTTGTCGGAGATTTTATCTGTGCAGTATTTCCTTCGTCCTTGCCAACCTCTTCACGTTCATTAACAATAGTTGCATCAACCTGTCCGCTGGTCTTTTTCTTGTATCTGTTGTATCTATCCTGCTGATCCGGTGAAAGAGGTTCATGAAGCGCCTTAAGTTCAAGGGCTTTCATGACATATCTTCCTTCTCCAAACCACAAAAACATCTCATCACATTCTTCAATGCACTCAGTTGTAAGGCCTACCCTATGATAAAGGTACGCCAACTCATAAGCCCATCTTTCTCTGTAATCATGCTTTTTAAACTCTTCAAGAACTGCAATTCTCTCTTCAAGACTGACTTCCTGCGCCTCATAGAGTTTATACTGTAAAATATATCTCCCTGTATCACGTGGAGCGATTCTGACAAATTCCTTGTAATACTCTACTGCCTGTACAAATTCACCCATTTTAATTGCCAGTTCACATAGAGAATATACAATAGCTCTACCAGTCGGGTGCTTGTCATATGCCATGAGAAGAACGTCACGGCTCTCCTCAAAACGGCGATTTATTTTATAAAGATCGCTGATAGTACACAGCATCTGAACACTTCTAACTTTTTTCCAGTCTATTGTGTCTGCAATCCTAACAGCTTCGGCATACCTGCCTTCCCCAATCAGCGCCTTTATTTCATCTGCTCTGATTTTATACTCAACTTTATCCAAAATACCTACCTCTTTGGTACATTGTGTTATTATTCAGCTCAACGCTTTAAATAACGCATTAATTCAAATATAGTGTTAGTTTAACATAGCGTTAGTTCTTTGTAAAATGTGGTAACAACGAGTCTGACAATTGTGCAAATTGCTCTAAATCAAGGGTTTCGCCCCTCGCCAATTCATTAAGACCCATGTTTTTTAAACTGTCCTGAACTTGTTCACGAGTTACTTTTAATGACTTGTTGTTTGAAAGTGCATTTGATAAAGTTTTTCTTCTTTGATTAAATGCTGTTCTAATTATTTCAAACATATATTTTTCATCATTAACTTTTACAGCCGGCTCATCATATCTCAAGAGCTTTACAACTGCTGATCCTACTCCGGGCTGTGGTATAAAGCTGCTTGGAGATACATCCATAACCTTACTCGCCTTTGCGTAATAACCTACTGCAAGTGAAAGAGATCCATAGTCTTTGTTACCAGGTCCCATAACCATCCTATCAGCTACTTCCTTCTGAACCATTACTGTTATGCTCTCTATCTTGGCGCCGCTTTCAAAAAGCTTCATGATGATTGGTGTGGTAATGTAATATGGAAGATTTGCTACAACCTTGATTGGCTTTCCATTATTGTATTCTTCAACAATTGCATCTATGTTGACCTTTAATACATCTTCGTTTATTACTGTAACATTATTGTACTCTGAAAGTGTATCTGCAAGGACTGGTATTAGACTCTTATCGATTTCAACTGCCACAACTTTATTGGCTGCTTCTGCAAGATACTGCGTAAGGCTGCCGATTCCCGGTCCAATTTCAAGAACACAGTCTTTATCTGTTACTCCTGAGGCAGTTACAATTCCATCAAGGACATTACTATCTATTAAAAAATTCTGGCCAAATTTCTTTTTTGCGCTCATTCCATATTTTGAAAGAACTTCTCTGGTACGAGCACTGTTTCCAAGATATGCCATGCTACCTCCTAATATAAGCGAAATTTCAGTTCAAAAATTCATAAATTTCATTCATGAATTCCATACATTTCAAGTGCATTGGCTTCAGTTATTTTTATCACTTTATCTACACTGATTCCCTTTATCTCTGCCATTTTTTCGACAACATAGGGCAAATATAGAGAATTGTTTCTCTTGCCTCTGTAGGGTTCGGGCGCAAGATACGGGCAATCAGTTTCAAGCAAAATATTCTCCATTGGAATCTCTTTTACAACTTCAACCATTTTTCTGCCATTTTTAAATGTCAGCACTCCTCCTATTCCAATATAAAAGCCCATATCAACGCATTGTCTGGCTATTTCTTTTGAATAGGAAAAGCAATGAACAACGCCGCCGATTTCTTCAGCATGCTCTTGCTTCATTATTTGTAGAGTATCAGCTGCTGCATCCCTTGAATGTATAACAACCGGTAACTTTTTCTCCCTTGCAAGTCCAAGCTGTCTTATAAACCATTTCTTTTGAATATCAGGAGACGGGTCCGGCCAATGGTAATCCAATCCGATTTCTCCAACAGCAACACATTTCTCATTACTGCAATATTGTTCTAGCACTTCAATTGCCTTATCATCGGCTTCCAATTGCTCTGTATCACTTGGGTGTACACCTACTGCAGCATAGATATATTCATATTCATTGGCAAGTTCCAAGGCTCTCTTACTTGATACCATGTCAGCGCCAATATTAACAATATGACCTATCCCTGACTCCTTCATAGAAGCAAGAAGATCGTGACGATCTTTATCAAATTGCTCATCATCATAATGAGCATGTGTATCAAAAATCATTTTTACTCAATTTTTCCTTTTAAATAACGCAAAAAATAACTACAACAAATAATTTATCACAAAAAGCCCCCCATGAAAACCGCATAAATAAGCCATTTTAATTTTTTTATAATTTTTTATAAAAAAAAGCTTGCATTTTATTTCCAGCAGTAGTAACATATCACTTGTCGCTGATACATGCGACACAATAAATGCACCGCTAGCTCAGTTGGTAGAGCACCTGACTCTTAATCAGGTTGTCCAGGGTTCGAGACCCTGGCGGTGCACGCCGAGTACTGTTTTCGTAGGTATAGCCTATGGGGATGGTACTTTTTTTGTATGTATATAAGCCAAAAATAAATGCATGTTATTGAAAATGGTTACTATTCAGTCAGCATCCAATAACATGCATCTTTTTTAAAATTATTTATATGACAATTCTGCTCCATGGTTTTTAAGCCATAGTCTGCGCTCTTTATAATCGGGCAGAATCTTTTCAACTTCCGCCCAAAATTTTGGTGAATGGTTCATTTCCTTGCGATGACACAGTTCATGAACCACAACATAATCAATGATTTCATCCGGTGCTCTCATAAGAAGACAGTTAAAATTCAGATTCCCCTGTCCGGAGCAACTTCCCCATCTGCTTTTTTGCATTCTGATAGTTATTCTTCCGTATGTCACACCAATCTGCTCAGAAAACTTCGCAACCTTGACAGGAATAATCCTCTTGGCTCTTGTAACCAGTAGCTTAATATCCTGTTCAGATAAAGCTTCCTTATTGTCCGCCTCCTGCTGACGAATTTTCATCTTACGCAAATGATTCTCTATCCAGTCAGCCTTTTCGCCGATAAACCGGTTTATCTCGCGCTCCGAAATCCATTTCGGGGCTTTTACCACAACACGACAATCACGCGTCACTTCAATTGCTATCGTTTTTCTGTTACTTCTTATCAGTTCAATTTTTTGCATTTTGCCATCAGGCTCTCTTGTTGACTACTTCCTGTTCCTTTGCAGCTCTATGTTCAAATGCAGCCAAAGCCTGATTCTGTCTCTTCTCTTCTGCATAATTCTCATATTTCTTTCTGCTGTGTTTCTGATGTGCCCAAATATCATCTGCAACAGGAGCCCATTCCTTTGCATAATCATCGCACTTTTCGCAAAGATGTTCAACAGTTTCTTCTGACTCTTCATTGGTTCCGTGAGCTTTGGATCTTGCAACCATCTCCCTCAAAAGCTGCGGGTTTTCCAGCATCGGGCATGGTCTTAAATGATTTCTGTTAAAGGGCTGTCCCTTGTGATATTCCATAAACAGCGGGCTTTGAAGCATTTCGAGTATTGAGTGCGTATGAATATTTGTATTTGAAAAATGAATGAATACACACGGCTCAGCATCTCCACTTGAATTTATGTGAAAATAATTCCTGCCTCCCGCAATGCATCCTCCAACAGCCTCTCCATCATTCTGGAAATCCATTGGGAAGAAGCCTATATCACACTTATCGCTTCTAAGGAATCTTATCTGCTCTACCATCTTTTTTCTCTGTTCCACTGTAGGCATAAGCTCCGGAACAGCATTGTTACCAACCGGCATATAGTGGAAGAAAAATCCGAATCTCGCACCCTTATCTGCAATAAACTGAATAAACTTAGGATCAGTAACCACCTCGATATTGCTTCTTGTATAGCATATTGAAGTGCCATACACAATTCCGTATTTCTTAAAAAGATCCATTGCTTTCATTACTGCATCATAATGCCCGATTCCTCTTCTTGCATCATTGGTCTCGGGTGTTCCTTCGATTGAAAGCTGGAATGTTATATTTCCAAGTCTCACCACCTCTTTGCAGAAGTCTTCATCAATAAGTGTTGAATTGTCAAATATGGAAAACTCAACATCATTGTGCTTTTCAGCAAGCCTTAACACATCCTTTTTACGAACAAGAGGCTCACCGCCTGTCATCATGTAAAGATATACTCCCAGCTCTTTTCCCTGAGTGACAATCTTATCCATATCTTCAAATGAAAGATTATGCTTTGGACCGTATGTTCCTGACCAGCAGCCTTCGCAGTGCATATTGCAGGCACTTGTGGGATCAAACAGAATCAGCCACGGGATATTACAGTGATATTTTTCTCTATTCGCCCTTATCATTTTAGTTCCTCTGAAAAAAGCTTCATATCCCAGATTGAGCATCATCATCTTTGCAACATGCGGGTCTGTTTCGTCTACAACTCTGTTCAAAAATTTTACCCATCTATTATCAGGATCCTGAAAGGCTTTACGCACAAGATCCATTTTTTTCTTATCAGCGCCCTCGCCCCAAAACTTCTCAGCCTCATCTACAAGCTTTAGGTAAGTTGCTGTTCTATCCTCGGATTTGTCCAGGTTTTTCAAAAACCTGTCAATTAAAATGCTAAATGCCTGTCTTTGAGCTTTATGGGAAATTTTATCTATTAATGCTGCCATTATTCCACCTCCATTTATACGTTTTAAAAACTGTTACTGTTCAGTTTCTGGCCGGTAACAATCAACTTCCTTTGCTCATTTTCAGATTAAATTATTTGTAATTAATTTTCACGAACCAAAGAACAGGTTTTGTCCTAAATTTGGACAGTTTTTATTATTTGTCCATATTGCACCTGGATATTCATGAAATAATATAAAGTAATAAAGAAAGTTTAAAGAGGTAAAAATTTTGGACGCAACAAAAATCACTGCTACAATGATTGATACGGCTGTAAGCCGCGGGATAAAAGAACTCGAAGATGACCCCAAAAGAACAATCAGAAAAATGGCTGATCTTGGTCGCCAGTTCAGTACAGGACACTTTCAGCCAACGCTGTTTGAAATATTTCAGCAATTACTCGAAAACGAGGATAGCCCTTATTATGATTTTTTGCAGTATTTCCTCAGGCATACAGATAAGGATAATCTAAAAAAATTCGGAATAAATATCGGATACTACAGTTGGACCCACTATGCAAGAATTCTTAGGACCGCTTCAGATGAAAAAAAACGTTCCATACCATGGATTCTTGATATACACTACAGTATTTGTCAAAATAACAGCTCCATAAATGCTGAAGATATCAGGAATCTCATTTCAGATGTGAACCATCTTGGCATAAATACTTTCTCAATTTTTCTCTCCGGAAAGGGAATTGTGGATAATTCACTTTTTTCAGTATTTGAGGCATTTCCTGAGAGTGCTTTCTTTCTTTTCACAGAGGATGCGCAGCTTACTATCTCCCAACAGGCTCTTTTAAAGAAAACAGGAAATGTTATCCTTCTGGTAAATTGCTCCGGAGAAGATGCGCTTGCCACCTGCAGCGCTCTAAACAGTTCCGGAAATTTATATTCAATTTATTTTAAATACAACGACACAGATGTAAAATCTCTGGAACAACGCTCTTTCTACGACGCATTAAGCGCTTTTCCCGCAAATATGCTATATCTTTTAAGAGAAAATGAAAATGTGACCTGTGCGGGGGAACTGGTTAAGAATATCAGAATGGAAGCCAAAGCTCCTTATTTTATCTGGGAATGTGAATATGACAAGGCTGCAATAGGAGAATTTTTGCTTGAAAAACCCGCAGTCTTTTTAACGGTTTTAGCAAATGGGAATATACAGATTTCAACTCTTGATTCTAAGCCACGCATTCTTCCCGGCTTAAATATAAAAAATACCGGCTTTGAGAATATAATTGATAGTCTTTAAGGACTATCAGTTGTATCCTCGTCAGCCAGTACCTTCTCAGCCAAACCTATTCCCAGACTGTGGAGCTTTCCGATAAATTCCTCCGGTGTGTGCTGCATGCCTTCCCGCAGCCATCTCATAATGGCAGAAAGAAATGCATCTCCGAAAAACACCACGAAAAACTCCTCATCTTCTCCGGTTATTTCACTTCCCTGCATGAAATATCTTGTGATTGGTTCCAGAGTTTCAAGAACATAATCCTTAAATGAATTTTGTCCCTCTATTTTGAATGCCGCTCTGTAAAATGCTTTATCCTGATAAAAGTGCCTGCATAAATCAAGCATTATATCCCAGCCCTTTGAATATTCGTTGAATTTAAGATTACCTATAAAGTCCGTATAAAAAATCCAATTGACCAGATCATATTTATCTTTGAAATGATAATAGAAGCTTTTTCTGTTCATCCCGCATCTATCACATATGTCCGATACACTGATCTTTTCAAAAGGCTTCTCCAGCATTAATTGTTTGAGCGACGCTGCTAGTGCATTTTTGGTAATATTAGAATCCGCCAATTATATCCCTCACAAATCAAAAATTATTATGTTACTGTTCAGTTCCTGACCAGTAACATAGCAATTTTGCAATTAAATCGCTTCGCGATGGGCAAAATTGCCACTTGAATCACTTTCTCACGCAGCCAGCAGCGTAGTTCTGGCTGCTGCTGAATTGTAACAGTACTATTCATTTGTCTGATTCAGAGCTTTCTCAGGATGTTCAAGCATCTCCTGCATTGTGTGCCATCCAAGAACTGCGCATTTTACTCTTGCGGGCATATGTGCAACATCCTGGAGAGCCGCCGCTTCATCAAGCGCTTCTATGCTCTCTTCATCAGTCACTTCACCTTTTATCATGCCCACAAAGGTTCCAGCCATCTTTATGGCTTCATCCTTCTTTTTTCCTATGATCTGATCTGCCATCATATCTACAGAAGCCTGTGAAATAGCACAGCCGCTCCCATCATACTTAGCATCAGTGATAACATCATCCTGCACGCGAAGCTGCAATGTTATATCATCTCCGCAGCTAGGATTAACACCTCTGAGCACAAGGTCCGGATTCTCCATGGTTCCTTTGTGTGTAGGATGAAGATTGTGCTCATTAACAATTTCACGATATAACTGTTTAAGCTCCATAGCCCATAACCTCTCTTACCTTGGAAAGCTTGTCCAAGAATCTTTCAACTTCTTCTTCGGTATTATAAAAATACAAGCTTGCTCTCGCTGTTGAGCCTGCGCCAATAAACTGCATTAGCGGCTGTGCACAGTGGTGTCCGGCTCTTACGCATACATGGTCATCGTTTAATACTGAAGAAACATCATGCGGATGAACTCCATCAACGGTAAATGTAACTATTCCGCAATGCTTTGCAGGGTCAGATGATCCATATACTTTAATATATGGCATTTTGGAAAGGCCGTCCATAAGAAGCTTTGTAAGCTTATGTTCCTGTTCGATAATAAAATCAAAACCAACATTTTCAATATAATCAATTGCTGCAGCAAGACCAACCGCATCTCCGGCATTTACTGTTCCTGCTTCAAATTTGTGTGGAATTTCAGCATAGGTAGCATCTGTTCTTGTTACATATTCTATCATTTCACCGCCGGTTAAAAAGGGCTGCATTTTCTCAAGAAGCTCGTATCTTCCATATAAAGCTCCGATTCCCATCGGTGCCATCATCTTATGACCGGAGAAGGCAAAAAAGTCTGCCCCCAAATCCTGAACGTTCACTTTCATATGCGGTGTGGACTGTGCTCCATCAACCACTACAATTGCGCCCTTTGAATGAGCATACTCCGCAATCTCTTTTACCGGATTTGTAACACCCATAACGTTCGAAACATGCCCAACTGCAACAATCTTTGTTTTATCCGTTATTTTTGACTCATATTCTTCTTTTGAAATAACGCCTTCTTCATCAGGCTCTAAAAATATGAGTTTTGCTTTGTTTTTCTTTGCAACCATCTGCCAGGGTAAAAGATTGCTATGATGCTCCATAACTGTTACAACAATCTCATCACCTTCAGAAACATTCTCCATTCCATAGCTATATGCAACAAGATTCAAAGATTCTGTAGTATTCCTTGTAAAAATTATTTCTTCTGCTCTGTTTGCTCCGATAAAACCTGCTACTTTTTTTCTGGCATTCTCATACTGCTCGGTGGCAGCGACACTCCAATCGTACAGTCCTCTAAGCGGATTTGCATTGGAGGTTTTGTAAAACTCTGATACAGCATCCAAAACCTGTCTGGGTCTTTGAGAAGTTGCTGCATTGTCAAAATATATATAATCGCCTGTGTTTAGTATGTCAAAATCCTTGCGGTAGTCTGTGGCTCTGCCCATTTCAGTCTCCTTTATACAATGCCCTGTATATAATATTGTACTTTCTGTGAAAGCTCATCATCCGGTATTAGTCTGGATACGCTTTCAAGTCTTGCTTTAATCATGATGCGCTTTGCTTCTTCTTCATCAATTCCGCGTGACTGCATATAAAACAGCAAGTCTTCTCCAAGCTGTCCTATTGTAGCACCATGCCTTCCATCAACATCTTCTTCCTGACAAAGAATAATCGGCATTGTTCGATTTACTACATCAGGGCTTAAAAGCAACGTATCTTCCTGCTCATCACCCGCAGAACCAGCACTTCCATTCTTAAAGTCAATTGTAAATCTCAGAGTCTTCTGCGCTTCTTCCATGAGGACTCCCTTAAACTGCATAAGAGCGTTTGTCTTTTTTCCTCTGTGATCTGCTACATAGTTAAGGTCGAGACTGTGATCATCTCTGCAAAGATATCCCATATCACAATTAAACGCTGACTCTTTTCCCACAAGGTTAGTATAACATCCGTTCCAGTTCTGCTTTCCACCAAGCTCAAGTGAAATAAGCTTAACTTCTCCCTTGTCAAAGCACGCTGCTCCTATATCGTCAAAATGAAGGAATTCTTTTCCCAAAAGTTGAGTCTTCACAAGAGTAATTCTTGCACCTTCTTCTGCCAAAAGTCTTGTGCTCACGCCAAGAAAACCTGAAGCATCTTTGTCTGAATTGTAATCCATGATCACAGTAACTTCTGAGTTCTTGCAGGCATGAACAACCTGTGCCGAAAGACTTCCCTCACCATCTGCCATGTCATAATGAAGAATAATAGGTTCTGAAACTTTTGTATTTTCAGAGACAGTGAAAATATCTGTTTTTACGCCAAGTTCTATCATGAGCTTGTCAACATCAATTCCCATGCCTGTCCTAAGCGCCTGGCCATCATCTCTTCCGGAGGTATCTCCGTTTGGCTCTCCCGGAACACCTGTTGAAACCATTATTCGATCTTTATTTTTCCTAAAAATGCTGCCCGCCTCTTCAAATGAGACATCTTTTTTCAGCTCAACTCCATTCGGAAGTGAATTTGCCGAAGGAGTGGAAAAATTATCTATTTTTATATCTGAAGAATTGATTGTGCTATCATTTACATGCAAAAAATTGTAAGTGTAAACCGGAAGCACATTTACTTTCATATTTAAATCTGCATTCATGTAGTCTACTCCTTTTAATGTCCGCTCATTTCAAGCTTGATCAGATTGTTCATCTCCACTGCATATTCAAGCGGAAGCTCTTTTGATACAGGATTTGCAAATCCACTTACGATCATCGCCTTGGCATCCTCTTCACTGATGCCACGTGACATAAGATAAAATACTGCTTCATCACTGATTCTTCCGATTTTTGCTTCGTGACCTACATCCGCATCATCTGTTCTGATATCCATTGCAGGAATTGTATCTGCTCTTGAAATGCTGTCCAGCATAAGTGAGTCGCAGGATACAGAAGCCTTAGCTTTTTTTGCTGTCTTCTGAATTGTTACGCTACTTCTGTATGTACCAATTCCTCCATCCTTGGAAATAGACTTGGTTGAAATTACTGAAGTAGTTCTTTCGCCCTGATGAACAACCTTTGCACCTGTATCAAGATTCTGACCTTTTCCGGCAAAAGTGATTCCGGTAAATTCCATCTTGGAATCATTTCCCTTCAAAATAGTCATCGGGTAAAGATATGATGTATGTGAGCCAAAAGAGCCTGATACCCACTCCATTATTCCATTTTCTTCGACAAGCGCTCTCTTAGTGTTGAGGTTGTACATATTCTTAGACCAGTTTTCAATTGTTGAATAGCGAAGTCTTGCGTTTTTTCCAACAAATAATTCAACGCATCCAGCGTGAAGGTTCGCCACATTATACTTAGGTGCAGAACAACCTTCTATGAAATGAAGATCTGCGCCTTCATCTACAATTATAAGTGTATGCTCAAACTGACCTGCGCCCGCGGCATTAAGTCTAAAATATGACTGAAGAGGAATATCTACTTTTACCCCCTTGGGAACATACACAAAAGAGCCTCCTGACCATACAGCTCCATGAAGCGCTGCAAATTTGTGATCAGTAGGCGGAACAAGCTTCATGAAATGCTCCTTGATCATATCAGCATATTCGCCATGAAGTGCACTCTCAAGATCTGTGTAAATAACTCCCTGCGCTGCCACTTCATCTTTTACATTATGATAAACAAGTTCTGAGTCATACTGAGCTCCTACGCCCGCCAGCGACTCTCTCTCTGCCTGCGGAATACCAAGCTTTTCAAAGGTATTCTTGATATCTTCGGGAACATCTTCCCACTTTCCCTTCATATCAGACTTGTGCCTTACATATGAAGAAATTCTATCCATGTCAAGACCTTCGATACTTGGTCCCCAATTAGGCATTTTTATCTGTTCATAAAGATCAAGACAATGAAGTCTGAAATCTCTCATCCATTCAGGATCATTTTTTTCTTCGGAAACTTTAAGAACTGTCTCTTTTGTAAGACCTTCTTCCATTCGGTAGAAGTCTTTTTCATTTTCTACATCTTTAAAATCATATAGGCTGCGGTCGATATCCGCCACTATCTGTTTATTCTCACTCATAATTTACCGCTCACTCTCGTATCATGTACGTCCACTCGTTTTATGCTCATCCCTCAACAGATTCGCATATTATCGATGTGAACTGAAATATCAGTGCTTCAATCCTGGATAAATCTCTCGAATCCTTTTTCGTTAATCTCTTCAACCAAAGTGCCATCACCTGTATGAACAATATTTCCTTTTACAAGCACATGTGTGTAATCTACATGAAGTGATTCCAAAATCTTGGTGCTGTGTGTAATTATAAGAAGAGCTCCGTCTTTTTTCTTCTGATATTCTTCAACACCCTTGGAAACAGTTCTTACTGCGTCAACGTCAAGACCTGAATCTGTTTCGTCAAGTATCGCAAATTTAGGGCTGAGCATAAGAAGCTGAAGGATTTCTGCCTTCTTTTTCTCACCACCGGAGAATCCAACGTTAAGATCTCTGTCAGCATATGATTCGTCCATGGAAAGAATCTCCATCGCTGCCTTTAACTGCTTCTGGAAAGCAAGAAGTTTAACAGGTGCTCCTGTCTGTGCATGATAAGCATTTCTAATGAAACTGCTAAGTGAAATTCCGGGAACTTCATACGGATTCTGGAAGGAAAGGAACATACCTGCTTTGGCTCTCTTGTCAGTTGATAAATCTGTGATGTCCTGTCCCTCGAATATTATTTTTCCGTCAGTTACGTTGTAATGCGGATTTCCCATGAGCGTAAAGCCAAGCGTTGACTTTCCTGCACCGTTAGGTCCCATGAGTACATGTGTCTCACCGGGTTTGATATCCAGATTTATGTTGTGTAATATAGGAAGTTCGTTGTCTATTGATACTGATAAATCCTTGACCTGTAATAAAGACTGTTCTGACATTTTATTTTCCCTTTCTACTACATATAATTAAACTTATGTTATAATCTCTGCTCAATCACAAAATTGCGTCAAAAAAAATCTATTCCTAGTAAGTAAGTAGGAATAGAATAGCACCGTGATAATTCATTGTCAACTTGTGGAAGGGCAAATGTTACTTTGCTTCCTTGTTCCTATTCAGTTTTCAGCAATTTTTTTGCGAACATAAATGCCTGACGTCCTACTTTTCTTAACTACTTAGCCTGTATCATCTCCTTGATGATTTTTGTACAACAAAACTAGCTCATGGGCATCTTCTGCCACTACTTTAAAATCCTCTAAAGTCTCCACATAAGTGTCTCAGTATTGTCTTTCTTCATCCGAGAATTTGTCTATCACATTTTCCGTTCTGCCATGTTAGTTCCACCTTATTTCCAGTCTTGTTTCATCTCATCTTTTCACCAAACCTTAGCGGTAAAACATCTCACTCCACATCTGCTGCTTGTATTAGACGTTGTTTTCTATTACAAGAAAAGTATGGACTTCTTGCGGTCAAAAGCGGAAATCGCCCGCAAGAATCTGGCTTCGTCAGATACGCTTTCATCTAAAGATGATTGTTTTTAGACTTCACTCGATATATGCTTTTTCCAAACAACCACCACATCACCAAAAACACTCCTAAAACAATACAATAAAAACTGCCACTTAATACTATCTTAAGCAACAAGGCAACAACTAAATTATCCGTAATAGTAATTTTATAGTTTTCAAAAACCAAATACATCAAACATCCCGCAAAAATAAACGGCAATGAACGAATTGAGTTCTTAATAATATTTCCTTCTTTTAGTACGCTAACTGCTTGAATAACACAAACTGTTATTTCAGTAACAAGTGTACCAATAGATGCTCCAACAGCAGCCATTCTGGGTATCAAAAGTAAATTCAGTCCCAAATTCATTACTGCACCTATAAGTAGAGATATTGTATAAATCCCGTCTTTTTTTTGAGGGATTAGAATTTGTGTTCTAATTACATTTGCAAAAGCAAGAAAGATACAACTTGGAAGTATAATCTTGAAAATAAGTATACATTTATCAAAACCACTTCCAAAAAATATTGGAACAAACTCTTTTGAAACTGACATAATTCCCATAGAAACAGACGTAGACGCGAACATAACAAATATTATTGACTTATCCAGCATTCTTTCAACCGCATCTCGTTCGCCTCTCGATAACATATTAGACACCCTTGGCATCATTACTGTTCCTAATGCTGTTGATATTGCCAAAGGAACCATTATTATATTTTCGCTACTATGATAATACCCTAATTCTTCTTCCCCCGACATAAAACCAAGCATTATCCTATCCATAAATTTGTATATACTTACAGCAATTGTTGGCAAGAAAAGCGCGAGATTAGGTTTTATATGAGAAGCTATATTTTGAAGTTTTGGCTTGATTAAGCTTATCTTATGAAAAATTATTGGAGCAACCATAACCTGACTTAAAAAAAAGCCCATGCTATATATCAAGGCATATTTCCAAACATCATTTTTATCTTTCACAAACACAAAGACAAAAATAGTTGATGCAATTTTTACCGTAACATCCCTAATTGTAATAGCCTTAAACTCTTCAAGCCCTGATAATACCCATGTCAAGTCCACCCCACCAGAAATGACAAATGGTAAAAACAGAATAGAAATAAGCTTATTGGTTGAAATAAATACTATGTAAATAATATATAAAACCGATATTAGTAATCCCATAAAAAATTGAAATGCATATATTTCTAAAAAAGTTTTAGATAATAGCATTTCATCATTCTTAACATACGCAATCTCTCTATTCCCATAATTATGTAATCCCAATCGAATAAACATATAGAAATAATATGCCACAGAATAAGCATAAGAGAATTCTCCTACCCCCTCAGCCAAAAGCGTTCTTGATAGATAAGGAACAGTTATTAATGGAATTATAATATTAGATATTTGATATATAGAATTATATGCAAAATTTCTTTTTATGCTTTGATCTGCCATTTTTTTCTTTTTCTTTATAAAACTATTTAATTGCAATTCTATATCTTACATTACTGATAGTATCTTCATTATTAAAAGTAATATCTTTAAACACTACTAAAGTCATTGTAAGTAAAAAAACATTTCCTGTCATCGAAAAAAAAGTATTCTCCATAATACCATAGATGGCATAAGTCCCTAGTATAACAATTAGCATATATTGCTTATTCCGATAAACTACAATCATAGTTGCTATGAATAATGCGGAGAAAACAAAATAAACTAACACCCCATATCTCAAAAGCATTGCCATATAAGCCATGTCTAAATAATATTTTATTATTTTATGTTTCATTACAATTCTATTTAGATTCAAATTCTGACCAAGAAAAGTTATTCCATAATGAAGGTACACTTTATGGCACAAAGAAAAACGGCTTGACATAAACCTATCTAACTCCATTAGTATCCTATTATGCTCAACTCCTATTATAGAAATTAACACACTTAACAAATTTGCCAAAATCGCCAATAAAATTACTGCTTTTGAAAAAATAGTAATTCCATTTTCAAACATTTCAAAGAAACGTTTAATAATTAACAGTATCATAAAAACAAGTAATGCTAAGCATGCCGTCTGACAATTAGGTATTTTATATAAAAAAAATACCATGATGATTATCAAACTATAATCAAAAACATTAAGTTTATTTCGCCTAAGATAAAAGTGCGTTATAACTATTTGAAAAACTCTTACTCCTAGCGTATTCGGATGTATAAATCCCCAAGAATGTCGCAAATACTGTCCTCTGTACACAACTACTTCATTAATGTATCCATTAAAAAATAAATAAATCACAGCTAAGCTCAACACAATCAACATTATATAGGCGCAAAGCATTATTCTATCAAAATCTATATATTTAGAGGCAATAACAAACAGCCATGTTGACATCAAACTATTATTTGAAGCATTAATTACAGCAAATGCTACAAGTACTGAAATCAAAAAAATAATTATCATTTCACTTTTTGTATACTTTTGAAAAAATGCAATTTGTATAAGTAGTAAAACAAATACTATAATAGCCATTACTTCATCAAAAGCATCAACATCCCAAAACAACACTTTAGTCATTGTAGTATTTATTAGTATCTCGCTTCCGAACCACAAGATGAATATTAGATAAATGAAATACTTTCCAAACTCTTCTCTGTTTTTCAACATATCATTATTCCATTCATATCTTTTATATTTATGAGCATCACTTAACTCCCAAATCAGCGTAAATTCTCATGATTTTATCCGTATTTATTAACTGATTAAATCTCATTTCAGCTTCTAGCCGCATCTTCTGACCACACTCTCTCACTAATTGCTTATTTTCAATACAATATTCCATCAAAGCTGCCAGCTTATCGATATCCCCCGGCTTATATAACAATGCTCTTTTTCCAACTATCTCTTTTGTTCCACCTTCATATGATGCAATAACACCTAAACCAGCATACATGTATTCTACTGTAACACGTCCAAATGCTTCATATTTTGATGCCATTATTCCTACATCCATATTTCTTAAAACATCAGCAATATTGTTAGAATAACCATGTAACACTGTGTATTTCTCTAATTTTTTTTCTTTAATATATTTGTCAACTTTTCTTATATATTTCTTTTCCCCATCACCTATAATATGCAATGAAATATCTTTTTTGCCTTTTCCAATCAAAATACTTAAAGCTTTTAAAACATCCAATTGTCCTTTATTATCACAAATATTTCCCACAATACAAAAATTTATGGTCTTATGCTTTTCCCATTTTACTGTGATAGGCTTAACTCCATCATAAATAGTTGTAATATACAAATTCGGATATTTTCCTAAATAATTTTCCTTTAATTCATCTGATACCGCAATAATTCTATCAGCTTTCTCATAGTAATTCTTCACACTAGTTTGTTTTATTAGATATCTAAATTTATAGTGTTCTTTTCCAAATTCTCTAATATGCCAAACAAATGGTAATCTATTCTTTTGAGCTAGTACCGCCCCGAGATCGGTGACGCTTGAATTGCTATGAATTATGTCAGGGGAAATGGAAGCAACGTATCTGTTTATTCTCTTCAACAACAACGGATTCATTAATACTCGTAAAACATATTTCAACAAAAAAAATCTTCTACTTTGCCATGTAAAATAATTAAAACATCTGACATGCGCACCAATAGCTACTGCTTCGGTATAAAATCTGCCTTTGTTTGGGCAAATTATATGCACCTCTACACCATACCTTTTAATCATATCTTCAGCCAATTCAATCAATGAACGATTCGCTCCATATAAATCCGTATGATGAGAAATAAATAATACTTTCATTGCAATTCCTTTTTTATAATTACTTTTACCGTAAATATATATTTAAATAATCTGCTAGAAAACATTTAATTTTTACTTTCCAAACAGAAACATGACAATATTTACTAAACTCATCCATGATTCTTTCATCTAAAAGTAGATCATATTTCTCTATTTTTTTATGATCTTTTGCTAAAAATTGCTGTTTTCCTAATTTCTTTGTATGTGTAGCTTCGTTAGCTTCTCCGATATTCTTAACTCTCGTTTCTGTAGGAAATACAGTAAACATATTTTTTTTCCATTGAGAATAACACCATCGTATTGCCCATGAATCAATCACTTTCCTCATTTGTAGATCTAACAAATAAGGCATATCCTTCCCCCATTTTCCAAAAGATTTTCTCAATTCTGAAGACTTCTCAAACTTAGCATAATCAGTCACATCCCAATCCACATTATTCCATCTTTCTTTCCAAGATCCCCATCCCCAACTTGAACTTCTGTATGAAATAAAACTATTGGCATTTATATCATCTAAACAGTTCAATTTCTGGCAATACCCTGAAATAGCCCATACTCTGTTATCATCTTTAAATTTTTCAAGTGCACTATCCATATATTCAAGAAAATCCTCACTAAAAATAAGATCATCTTCTATACAAATAATTGCGTCATATTGCTCTAGAACTTCACCAACCCCAGAAATAACTGACCTAGCCAACCCTAAATTTTCTGTACGTTCTATTATCGTTCCCTTTTTTTTCAATTCATTATCCAAAAAAGAATGAATTATTTCTCTAACTCTACCAACCTTAATAGCATCAGTTTTGTCCTTATAGCCATCAGAAAAGAAAAAAATATCATGTTTTTCTAAACCTCTACAATGCCTAAGCGATTCTAGCATTTTTGTCAATGTCGAAATTCGATTATATACGAAAATTGTAATTGCAATATCCATCACTTATTACTTTCCTAATGATTTAAAATATTCTTCACTCTTATATATGTCTTGTAAAAACTTTTATTTTCTTTTATAAGAATCACCATCGCAGTTCGTAAGTATCTCCTAAATCGTCTTTTTGACGCAGCATTGTACTTTTTTTGTATTTTTTCCCTTTCTAAAGCATATTCAAAACTATGTCTCTGTGAAACACCACTTAAATCAAAGTTTGCAATTTTAATATCAATGTGTTCAAAGTGAACATTATCCAAATACATTCGTAAAATCTGATCATAATCTGCTGCTAGTTTCCAGTCACAATCGAATTTATATTTTTTTATAATGTTACTCCTTAAAAAAAGTGCTTGATAAATAAATGGCACTCTATAAAAAATGCTTTCCATAGGCATAGCTTTTCTTTCAAACCCTATACCATCCAAAATATTTATTGAATCTCCATACAAACAGTCAACTCCATCAAAACCATTTCCTGTAAACACATTTTCTAATACATATTCGTCACATAACCAATCATTTGCATTAAGGAATAAAACCCATTCGCCATGTACATACTTAATAGCCTTATTCATCGCATCATAAATTCCTTCATCAGGCTCTACAATATGTATGACTCGAATATCTCTATTTTCTAAAAGTTCTCTATATTCTTCAATAATTTCATTTGTCAAATCGCGTGATTGACCATCAATAAAAATGCATTCAATTTCATGATAAGTTTGACTCAAAATAGAGCCGATAGTCGTCTTAAGTGTTTTTTCAGCATCTTTTACAACGGTTACTATACTAACCAGTTCCATCGTTTCCCTTTATAATAATTTCTTCTTTACTTTAGCAAAAGCCAATAAACTGTCTATTTAACATAATTCACTTTAGGAGAAAACAAGCATCCTCTTATAAAACCATTTACTATAATACTTAATCTATTTTTTTTATCTGAAGAATTCAAAATTACATTAACTACCATATAAACATCCTTAAGAATAATATACAACCACCCTGCTATCCCATACTGCCTATAACAATGCACATCATTTCTAAATAAGTATTTATATCTTTCCGCTCTTGAAATATCGTCCTTTATAATGCTTGCCTTCATATGTGTGTTCATTGCATGTATGACTTTACTTGAACAAACCATATAACCGGGATAGTCTTTACTTATTCTTCCAGTATACTCATAATCATCTGTCCATATAAAGTATTCTCCTATAGGAAGACCGATTTCACACACAACATCTCTTTTTACTAACAATGAAACAAATGATGCAAATTGCACCCTACAAATTTTACTTTGATAATCATTTTTTTTAGCAAATTTAAATAATCCCTTTTTTTGTATATTTGCCTTGCATAAAGTTCCATCGGTCCAATACGCTATACTAGATAAAAAGCCCCAATTACCGTTCAACTCTTTATCTGCCACAAACAACTCTTTTAATGCATTCTTATCTGGCCATGTATCATCATCCATGATCCATATATATTTATATCCTTTTAATATAGCCTCCCTAACTCCATATTCAAATCCGCCTGCCCCTCCCAAGTTGGTTCCTGTATTATAGTAAAATATTCCCTCTTTGGAAAAAAAATCCATTATCATTTCTTTGGTACCATCAGAACTGGCATTATCAACGATTATAATATTGCAAGAAACATCACGCTGCTCTAAGAGACATTTTATGCACCTTTTAAGCTTCTCTTTTCTATTATATGTAACCACAACAGCACAGATTTTAGTCCTATTATCCATTATCCCCTCATCATTTTTAAATTGATAATACTTACCTTAATTAACTATGACCTCATTTCCAAGGAATCTCTTACATTAGTGTCAGCTACTGTTAACATAAGCTTCTCATTATGCTGTCATATATTCGACTTTTACTTGCCAAGAATTTGCTGCTCACTCCTCGTCAAGTAAATTCTCAGCAATACCTCTTAACGTTTTTCTTACAAAGTTTATCCTCATCTTGTTGCCATGATCGAAGTTATTTTTTGACAATTCATCCAAACTTCACATAACCTCATTGTTTTTTTATAGTAAACGACATATGCTTTTGCCTATTGTCGCTTGCTGCGTCAGTTTTTGACCGCTGTAAAACTTATTACTTCCTTCTTACCTCGATGTATTACCATGCTCGTAAAGCTATCAACGCTACTTTCTACATATCCTGCATCTTCCACTAGTTTTCCCCTCTGGCGCTACTTACCGTTTCTCCTTTACATCTGTACCAAGTACTATTAACATGCTATGAACACCCAATGGAGCATGCAGCACTAACGATCACGCCTACTCCCTTGTGAAAACTCTAGACATCTGCACTGCCAATGTGATCCCCTCCAAACATTGATGCCTGTTAATATGAACAATGCAACAATTATAATTTCCTGAACCAATTAGTATTGTCTTACTCATTCACTTGTTCTTATAAATAATTATAATCTATATATCGATATTTGTCATAGAAAAAAGCGTAGATTGTATATCAATCCACGCTCATTAACCACATTGTTGCCTGTCACCATGAACATTATGCTAAGATAAAAATCATCGTCCCGTCTTGTATATTCCTCTATAAAATGCTCATGACTATCAAAACATTCATCAAAATCCTTTTTGCTTTAAAACTCCCTCTATTCTTTTAAGTATTCTTTTCTTTCCAACACTCACCTTTTCTGCTTCATTACATACACTTAAGGCAACTCCAATTGTATATAGCGCCAAGATTTTAAGTAAGATTGTTTTCTTCGCAATATTATTATATATCAGTTTCTTAGTTCTACTTCCGAAAAAAAGAGAAGATGAGTGTAACGCCTTATCAAAAGTATTCTCAATTTGCTTAAGCTACATTTTAAAATCCTCATCATCTGAAACTTATTTGGTTTTGATTTTTCAGATATTCTCCAAGTTTCGTTTGCTGTTAAATTCCCCCAAATCTTCAAAGCATACTAACATGCATTTTCGCTGAACTCATTTTAGTTCAGCTTCAAAGAATAATAATTCCTTGCATCCTCGGTTTTTTTCAACTCATAATTCTTTCTCTTCAACTCATCTGTATGCCCATTATCCATATCTCTATTATTGCAATATATTGCACGCCCTCTCAGAATAACAGGTTTTAGTGGTTCTGCATCCATTTCTCTTGCATGGTGCGGAACTACAATGTTTTTATATTCATAATTCCAAATACCTGATGCAATCGGAACCAATGCTTTATATGGAACATCACCACAGAATATTGAATTCGTTTTAGAAGTCCTGTATGCAATCACAAGCCCTGAACTATTGGCTCTGGATACATCATCCACCGATTTATTTTTGCCCATGGCAAGTTCTAAGAAACCTGAAACAAAAACAGTTCTCGGGTTCTGATTTTTCTGCACTAGATTGAGCTTTTTCTTATAATCAAGGAAACACGCCAATCTTCTTGCATTGAGTGAGCAATCTGACACATCTGGGGCTACCCAAGGTACATCAAAAACCTTATCTGGGGCGTAAGCTATCCCCATAATATGGTCTGCATCCCAATGTGATAAAACAACAAGTCTTAAGTCTACATTTAAAAGTATACGCCCAAGCGTACAATACTTATTAGCCCTACCTACGGGATGCGAACCTCGATGGTAGCCGACGTCGTATAGCATATTAAAGCTCTTTTTACCGGTTCCTTGCCCCAAAAACCTTATAAGATTCCCATGACCGACTCTATATACTCTTGCCTCCTCGAGCGTAACACCGTTAAGTATTGGATTCATCAGATTCACTATATCTGTATCCGATTTGGTCGTAACGCAATACGTCGTATTTATTTTATCTAAGATGGATTTTGGTACTCTTTTTGAGGTTATTATCAGATGCTTGTCCTTGTATTCCACCGGGCTTGCACAAAATTCAGTCTGACCGTCAAACTCGTAGGTTGCGTCATTATTTCGGTTGTTATATGTATCGGATATAACAGCTGAAAACCAGCCGGTCGCTGGACCACCATCTCCATAATTGAGTATTTCTGCATTATTACGAACGAATCTGATTGCGTTCTCAGTCTTACGGGCAATAAATGACATAAAGTATGGTCTGTAACCGGGCTGATTTCTTGATTCAGCATCATACCTGATAATATCTTCCGTAATAATGCTGAAGGAAAGATACATGTTTTCATCATCGTTTATCTCGTCAAGATGCACCCATACATCAGTTCCCGGAGAACACGCTGCATTGAATATTTCTCTGCACTTATAATGATGTATTTTATGTTCAAATGACCAGTTATTCATCCTCTGCTGAAATTAAATACATTTCTCCTTGTCGTAATTCTGTTCATTGTCCAAAATAAATAAAAAAATACTAATTCAATCCTAATACAATTATAATCTATATATATTTATTATAGAAAAAGTGCAAATTCACAAAAGCATAAAAAGTTGAATTTTTGATTTTCTCATTGAGATCTTTATGGTGATAATGAGCACAATCAAATTAAAGTACTGATATGCACATCTAGTGGATGCATCTATAAGAGAGCTTTTTAACTATCCCTCTTACATTAATTTCCGAACCTAAATCTGTAATATTAACAAAATATGGCATTTTAACCACCCAGCCACACACTGATGGCAGGTACTGTTAACACCAATCATAAAATATATACTTCTCATTTCGCTTGTCAGACTTGTATTCACACGACATACACTTTCATGATTGTCACACCACCACAATATTTATACTTTTTCACACCCTTCATAAGCCACCTGCTCTTTCCAAACAAAAAACTTCCGATGTAAATATGTTTAATTCCATACTTTACACCGGAAGTTTTTTTATTCTCAATTGACTTTAGTTTCTTTAAGTTCTTCCAATTCTCTTCGTAGGCGCTCGTTTTCTATTTTTAATTCTTCTCTTTCTTTTGCGCCTTCAGCCAATCCTTCTGCTTTTCCTTCAGCTATTCCTTCTGCTTTTCCTTCTGCTTTTCCCTGATCATATATTCGAAATTCTGGTAAATCCAATACTTTTCCGCCCATGACCTCACCTACCTTTTCTTGAACCTTTTCTTGTTTCCTTGTGAGTTTATAAGCTACCCTATATGTTAGTTTTATGATAGCACTAAGCGAAAGCTCTGACAAGTTGCCCATTTTCTGCTCTTTTTCAAGTCTTTCAAAGATATACCTATACCCCAAAATTAACTCATCAAGCATTGCTTTATTCCCATTCATTTCCTGGAGCTGATTCTCGTAATTGAATATATAGAATGGTATAAGCATATACAACCTGTTCTCAAAGATAGTTTCAACATCATAATCTGACATTTTCATGATAGGGACATCATACGAAATTTTATTTTGATCCGGCATTTCCAGCTCAATCTTTGCAACGCTAGGTGCTTTGGAAGATGTACGCAAAAGTAATATCCCTGAGTTTGGAAATTTGAATCTTATCTTGTACAGTCCGGGTTCTCCATTCTCTCTTGCAATCTGTGAATCGTACTCAAACATTCTTACAAGAATAGTCCCGTCATACTCTTTACTCTCACATTCAAGATGAAATTTTTTTGTAATATTATTATAAGAAATCTCAAAACTTGAATCGGTTATTCTTTTTTCATCTGCCTTGTCCTCATGTTCAATAACATGCTCATTGCGAAGTCTTTTTACCTTTGCTCCACTTCCATATTGGATGCCAAACATGTGACCGACAAATGGTATTAATATATCATCGCACTTTCCTTCCATAGTTCTAAAAGCATCATCATAAGCCGTTCTTGAAAAAATTGAGTCATCAGTATTTTCTTTCAATTATTATCCTCCTATACCTGTTTTTTATAAATATCTTCATGTATAGGTTAGAATTAATGAATTTTACAGAAAATAACATGAATTTACTTGGGGCAGAACAGTTATTGTCACGTCAAAAATCTAATCATGGGAATAATCGGCGAACGCCATTATCACTATACATGAAAATATTGCCCCTGAACAATAACACATACATCCTCTTATGTAAAGTATGAATTTTTCAAGGTGCCTGGCAAAAAATATCTATGCTTATATTATGGTCTATATAATGATATTTGTCATATGAAAAAGCGTATATAAAATTCATACCTACACCTATGTTATTTATTGAGTTCAGAAAGTTTAGCAGTTAACATAGCAATTTGAGCTGACATTTCAGCCATAGTTTTATCATTTTGCGCCTTCAGTTCGGCAATGGTACTATCTCGATCCGCTAATTCGGCATCCTTGTCGGCCAATGCAGTATCTTTGTCAGCCAATTCGGCATCTTTATCAGCAATAATAGCATTAGCTCTATCAATTTCAGCCTGCATCTCATCAATCATATATGAAACAGTATTACGGTCAAGTATTTGAAGTTCTTTAGAAAACATATCCATCACCCTTTCCGTGTTCAGGCACATAGTATAAAGGTCTTCATATAGTCGTTTAAAATAGGGATACTCTTCAATCAGATCTATTATATATTCCGGTTCATCACATCCCAGAAAAGTAAGCCACGCATCAAGGTCGTCTCTTATACCATTATTATGTAGATTCTCGAGAAAAATATCAACGGGGATAAAAATAAAATTTTGCAGCATATTCAAGTGAATACCGGTGTTAGATTTTGTCTCGAAGGTATGGATATAGCTACTTTTATATTCATGAAAAACAGCAGGGCTTTTCTCCATGAAAACAATGGTGTAAACAGGTGAGATATCCTTGTATGAAAATTTTTCTTTTCTGGCGTCACGTACACGTTTGTATTGACGCAGAAGTAAATCGGCAGAGTAGCAGGAAGCTCTTTCACCGGTAAAAGCATATCCAATCTTTTGGACTTCAACGTTAGCAATGGAACTGTCTTCCAGTTCCACAACAATATCTGTAATAACAAGAGAAGCCTCATCACCAAGCCTGGTACTATCATTTGGGAGAACCGTTTTAACCGTTACTTTTTGTCCTATGATTGTGCTAAGTAAATTAGATAATCTCTCCGAATCAGCTTCAGGATTAAGCACCTCTTTAAAATAGCTGTCATAGAGCATCTTAACGCCTCTTGCGCCGGTACACATGTCAAGAAAGTCATTCTGGCAGTCCGCACGCCATGACTCAAACAAGTCATTAAGCTTATTATTTGCTCTGATTTCCGTTAATATGATTTCTCTTTCCCTGATAATAGGAAAGAAATCTTTAAGTTTCTTGTTTCTTTCGTTCATAAAAAATCCTTTCAAAAAGTATGTCTTATTTCCAATAAGCCTAACAAAGTGGAACTTACCGGGCGATCAGCCCATGAAATAAAGAATATAATTGTCAGATAGAATTCTGACTGTAGGAGATAATTTACCATAATTTGATGTGGCATGCAATAGTTAATTAACATAATGGTTGTAACAAAAATATTTCGAAATATTTTTCATTTAAGCTATTTCGAAATATTTTTCATCTAAGCTATTGACATCTACTAAATAAATCTGTAAAATATATTCTTGTCAGTAAGACGCGGGTGTAGTTCAATGGTAGAACACCAGCCTTCCAAGCTGGATACGTGGGTTCGATTCCCATCACCCGCTTTTTATTTTTAGGTTTTACACAGATGTGTAAACCTATTTTTTTGCATTTTCTTTAAATGCAAATGATTCGCATTTGCACTAGCTGTATTTTTTATACCAGACAAAAAGGAGCATTGTTATGGAACTAATTTTTGATGTAGTTATCGACGCTTTAATTGACTCGTTTAAAATCCTGCCATTTTTATTTGTTACATATTTAATTATGGAATATCTGGAGCACAAGACTCAAGACTTCACTTCTTCTATAGTTGAAAAGACTGAGCATTTTGGTCCTCTATGGGGAGGTCTGATTGGTATTTTTCCTCAGTGTGGTTTTTCTGCAGCAGCTTCAAACCTGTATGCCGGAAGGGTTATTACACTTGGAACGCTTATAGCAATTTATCTTTCTACATCAGATGAGATGATCCCCCTCTTTATTTCAGAGCAGGTTCCTCTCCTTATCATGATAAAAATACTTGCTATCAAGGCTTGTATCGGAATTGTAATGGGCTTTATTATAGATTTTGTTGTACACAGATATCATCGCGCCAGGAACAAATCTGATAATGATCCGGTCAATATTGAAGCTCTCTGTGGAAAAGAGCATTGTCACTGTGAAGATGATGAGCACTCCGGTTTTATTGGAATTATAAAATCTGCTCTTGTTCATACAATGCACATTTTTATATTTGTACTAATACTCACTCTTGTACTTAACTTTATCATCGAGCTAATTGGTGAAGATAAGCTAGCTCTTCTTTTAAAAACAAGTCCTATAATAAGCCATATCCTTGCAGGCATAATTGGTCTCATTCCAAACTGCGCCGCATCTGTTATTATCACTGAGCTTTATCTGGATCAGATGATTACAATGGGCACTATGATGTCAGGTCTACTAGTTGGAGCAGGAATCGGCCTTTTGGTTTTATTCAGAGTAAATGACAACAAGCGTGAAAATATCAACATAGCAATTCTACTTTTCTTTATAGGAACTGTCGCCGGATTTTTGATTGATGCTTTACATATAGCATTTTGATAAAACTAAATACACTTTTCTATTCTCCCCAAATGTTTTCTGTTATTAATTTTTGTGGAGAATAGATTACTAATTGAGGAAAAAAAATGAGTTGTAAAATACATGCAGAATCCCAGGATTCTATAATTGAAAAAAACTGGCCGGAGGGGGTAAAGAAAACTCACCAGCGTATAGATATTTTTTTAGCCCTGTATTATGCGGAAGAGCCTCTTTCTGCCGCTGAAATATTTGAAAGACTCAACGAGGAACATCCCGATAAAAGATATGCTTTTTCAACAGTTTACAGAAATCTCCTGGCGTTTGAAAAAGCAGGGATGGTCACAAAGTCGATTTTATCAACACAGGACGATGCTATTTATGAGCTAAAAAAGAAAACTCATAAGCACTATGCAATTTGCAGTAATTGTCACAAGATGATTCAGATAAAGACATGTCCATTAAAAGATATTTCTGCCATTGTTTCAAACTCTCTTCCCGGATTTAAAATAACCGGTCATCAGCTTGAAATCATAGGCATATGTAGCGATTGCAGCAAGATGTTAAATTCTTAATTACGTTAAATACCCAAAAGTTATATATAGTAACAAAAAGAGCCTTTCCACAAAACAGTTTATGGAAAAGGCTCTTTAATTTATGTACTGGCTAAAGCAATTGATTATTAACTAGTAAACTACCTGATGTAAAAATCTAATTGAATTAGTTGTTTGATGAAGCGTCTGATGCAGCTTCTGCTGACTCTTCTACTGATGAAGCCTCAGCTGATGCATCCTCTGAAGATGCCTCGTCTGCAGCGTCCTCTACTGATGAAGCCTCTGATGCAGCCTCAACAGCCTCTTCTACTGATGAAGCCTCTGATGCAGCTTCTACAGCTTCTTCTACAGAAGCCTCAACTGATGCCTCTACAGATGTCTCTTCTACTGCTGTCTCAACAGCTGCCTCACCACAACCTGCAAGAACTGCTGCTGAAAGTGTTAAAACTGAAAGTAAAGTTACGATATTCTTCTTCATAATATAATCTCCTCTTCTAACTGATGCTTTGCAAATAAAAAATGCAAGCCAATTGCTTCAGTACAAAAGAAGATTATATACTTTATAATTGTGAATGTCACGTATAAACTTATGCATAATATCTTAAAAGTTTTTTATTTTTTTGTGCACAATTCACAAAAAGTGCTGTTTTTCATACATTTTTTACCCTTTTATAAAACTTTTTCAGATTTTCAAAAAACAACATTACTTTAGTTTGAAAAATAACCTCCAAAAGTCACACCAGCTTCATTCGTTTCTGAATTGTATTCAAATACAAGAGAAACGCCTTTATCAGATACGTTCACGAGGCTCTCGCAAGGAAGAGTATACTGTGTACCGTTTTCATCAGTGATGATAAATTCCCAATCAGTACTGTCTGCAAATACTTCAAGAGTCACACCCATTAGCGTATAACCGTCGGCAATTACTTCCCCCTCAGTAATATAATTATTTGAATAAGTATCTTGTGTAATGTCGTGAAGAACAATTCCGGTAAGATTAAGTCCGGTTTTGTTGATCATATATGCACTGATTTTTAAATTTTTGGCTGCTTCTTCATTCATTGCAGTTTCTTCCTGATATGTTCCGTCAAGCTTAGCCTGTACATTTTCGTAGCTTTGCATCAATTCAGAAATCTGTGGAAGTAGTTCCTGATCCACCTTTTTATTTGATAACTTACTAAAATCCATTTCCTCAATTTCTGTCACTTTCACTCCAAGCTGATCCAATTCTGCGCGAAGTGATGTATCGGCAATATCAAGATATCTTTCTTCTGCAGCATCATGTGCCGCAACAAGCTGTGCTCTGGCTTCTTGAGCTTCTGCCAGCTTTTCCTCAGATGGACTGCAACCGGCTAACACAAGCGTTATCGCCAAAGCAGCCAATACTGATAATCTATTAATTTTCATCTTTTCTCCAGTCTTTAATATTTTCAAGCATTTTATAATTTTCCGGTAAAAAATATTTATTTCACTGTTCTTTTCCCTGCAAGAACTTCTCTGTAATCCTCCAAATTCTTCCTAAGCAGTGTTGGAATTTCAAGTTCATAAGGACACTTTGATAAGCACATACCGCAGCCTATACAGTCTTCTATCTTTTTCATCTCTGCCTGCCAATAATCAGAAAGCCAGGCATCGCTCGGCGCACGACGAAGCATGAGTGACATACGATTGCACTGATTTATCTGAATACCAACGGTACATGGCATACAATATCCACAACCACGGCAAAAATCTCCCATAAGTTCTTTTCTTTCACTTTCAATGAAAGCTTTTATTTCATCATCATAGACAGGCGTATCATCCATATATGAAAGCCACTCATCAAGTTCTGACTGACGCTGAATTCCCCATATAGGAACGGTTCCATCGAACTGACTTACAAAAGCCATAGCGGCTTTCGAATTTGTTATAAGGCCACCCGCCAGACCTTTCATGCAGATAAATCCAACATTTTCCCTGTTACATATATGAATTAGTTCAATTTCTTTTTCTGTTGCAAGATAACTTATAGGATATTGGACTGTCTCATATAGTCCTGACTCAGCAAGTTCTTTTGCAATGCCGATTTTATGTGCAGTTCCGCCTATATGTCGGATTTTCCCCATCTCTTTTGCCTTGAGCATGCATTCATACATTCCACTTCCGTCACCGGGTTTCCAGCACTGCCCCATAAGATGAAACTGGTAGATGTCGATATAAGATGTACGCAGCTTTTCAAGTGATGTCTCAAGATGCTGCCAAAATTCATCAGGAGTTTTGGCTCCTGTTTTGGTTGCAATAACTATATCTTCTCTTTTTATTGTTCCATTTTCAAAAGCATCACCAAATGCTGCTCCAAGCTTTTCTTCACTATCACTGTAAGCCCTTGCTGTATCAAAAAAGCGCATACCTCCCTCATAGGCATTTCTAAGAAGTTTTGCCGCTTCTTCTATCGAAACCCTTTGAACTGGTAATGCACCAAATCCATTTTGAGGCACAGTAATTCCGGTGCGTCCAAGCGTAACATTTTTCATAGCCAAATCTCCTGTTTCAATCAAATTTTTATTTTACTGTTTTTCTTTTGGCGCCAAAGCTTTTTCTTCATTTTTAATTTCCCAATGAATAAGGAACGTCAATGCTGCTCTAAGTGCAATAATAGCTCCAAGTATCCCCAGTTCAGCCCACTCACGAACCACAACAGTCCTAAGAACCTCCCCGCCAAGCTTAAATTCAAGGGCAAGAGCGATGCCTTGTGCCAGTTGAAGTCGTATGGAATCATCTTTTTTCAGCCAAAAAACAAAGCTTTTTATTGCCGTAAATACAAGGATACATATTCCAAACAGTTCCAAAAGCAATGTCGAAAACTCCACAATGTATCTCAAAATACTTTCTGAAGCAAGATATATATTTTCCATTCCCTATCCTTCTCCATAAATTAATGATAATCGCTCAAATTTACTGTTTTTATTATATACTACCAATATAAAAAACGGGATAAATCATTAGAGCGAATAGCTATTATCAAATAAGCGCTAACTTCTTAAGGATTTCTTAAGATTTACGATAGATATTCTTAAGATTGAGGAAAAAGTATTTACATTTACCAGTACTTGTTATATCCTGCAAATGTGATGTGAGATTTGTTTGTTTCTTTAATCTGTCATGTGGGCAGCGAGTCCAAATCGCTGTGAATTAATCTTGCGTGATAGAATTTCCATCAAACTTCATACCTGCCGGGACAGTCTTGTTCGCCACTTTTATGCGTGCATAAACAACAATGGGAGTTGTTTTTTCTGCGCTTTCTTAAACTCACCTTTTTTTGAGTTATCTACTGACTTGCAGGTATGATGGATTGTCATTGTAATAATAATCCATAATTAGTCCAACTACTTCGGTGTAACTCACTTTCCCGGAAGCTACACCATTCACTTTAAGATTTGTATCAATAAATGCATTAGCTGCTTTTTTTACAGTAGCAGTTCTGATTACTGCATTTTCCTCAACTTTGGTCCAACCATCCTGTGAAAGAAATTCATTATCATACTTTACTCTATCAGAAATTTTAACATGCGAATTGTATTCTTCTTTACTTACTGCTTTATAAAAATCATTATTTATATAATTCAAAACTCCCAAATATCCGCTGTATTGAAAAACAATATCATCAGAATTTATACATGCCAAAAAGCCAAAGAAATTCGCCTCATCCTCATAAATATATCCGTGGGTATGTGCAAGTTCATGGCACATGGTAAATGGCTTATTCAACATATTCATTGTATCGTTATAATTTGCTTCCATCGAGAATGGAAAATAGTAGCCCTGCATATACTGCTGACACATAAAGTCTGAAAAATATAACGCCTTAGGTGTAACATAAAAACCTGAAAGTCTTGGAAATTCTGAAGATATTCCCTGCATTGCTTCAATTGCTGTCTGTGCCATATTTCCATTAAATACAACATTTCCGTTTTCATCATGGGGAACCTGCTTTGAAAGAGAGTTGCATTTTTTTACCACATAATCTCTAAGTTCAGTAAGCTGCTCCAAGGTATAATCATCAGAGCCGTCTGAACTCAGCTTTAATTTAGAGCAATGATACAAAATAAAACAATTTAGTGACATTATAGCGATAGTAATTGTCAAAAGAACCGGAGTAGTTCTATATAGAATTTCAGAAATAAATTTGAATATGTTTTCTGTTGATTTAAATGCCTTTCCTTTATTAGTTTTTATTTTTCCTATAGCCAAAAGAACAGTATGAACTACAAAAAACAGCACAGTAAATACCACATATAGAACAATAAATACCAGCAAAATTTCCCCTACTGAAAAAGGTGCTATGCTAGTAATTCTTCCATATATGCTTGTGATTTTCGGAAATACATTTGTGACATAATAATCAGAAAAAGATGTACTTATTATTCCAAGCACATTAAAAAGAATACAAAAAGCGATAATGATTATCATTGGCAAAGAAAAAGCTCCAGACTTTTTTTTCATTAGATATTTCCTCCGACAACAGGAAGTAACCCCTTATTTCATCCCCATATAGAAATTTTACTTTCAAAATATGGACTTGGAATGTACAAATATGCTATTAAATGTTCATAATTTATTCATAAATTCATACCAAAACTTGCCTGGCTGAAATACGCCATTTTTATTAAATATGTTAAAATTAATTTGTAATTTATTGTCACTATAAACATTCAAAATATACGTACTTTTAAATAAAAAATGACTCGGATTTTTGTTTAATAATTTAGTACGAACGAAAAGGAAAATATGAGATTACTAATTGCAGACGATGAAATTGAACTTGCTAACGCACTTGTCGCTATTTTAAAACACAGTAACTATACAGTAGACGCCGTTTATAACGGGACTGATGCCTTGGATTATGCTCTCTCAGGAGAGTATGACGGAATCATTCTTGATATTATGATGCCCGGACTCGACGGCATGGAGGTCCTAAAAAAGCTCCGTGAAAAAGGATTTTCTACACCGGTTCTTTTCCTTACTGCTAAAACAGAAGTCGATGACAGGATCAAAGGTCTTGATCTTGGTGCTGACGACTATTTGCCTAAGCCTTTCGATATGGGAGAACTTTTGGCAAGAGTAAGGGCAATGCTTAGAAGAAAAGCTGATTTTTCACCTGCCAACCTCACCTGCGGAAATCTTACTTTAGACCGTGCCGGATTTGAAATATACACAGATAGCAGTGAAAAAATCAGATTGTCAGGTAGAGAATTTCAAATGATGGAGATGCTTATGGAAAATCCCGGGCGCATCGTTTCCGTAGATTCTTTCATGGATCACATCTGGTCAGATGGTGATGCAGATGTAAATGTTGTCTGGGTTTATATCTCAAATCTTCGTAAGAAATTGACATCACTCAATGCCTCCTGCGAAATAAAAGCTTCAAGAGGGCTTGGATATTCCATTAACGAAAGGGCATAAAATGGTAAAAAAACTTAGACGTAAATTTGTTATTACTGCCACTTCATCTCTTCTTGTAATTCTTATTGTAATGATGGCTGTAATCAATATTTCCAATTATGTTGGATTGATAAAAAATGCTGATAACCTTCTATCTATTTTGACGACAAATGATGGACACTTTCCAGGAATGATAAACATGGAACGGTCATCTGATTTAGGAATTCCCAGTGAGGGGGCAAGCATCCCTGACTTTTCACCAAATGGTGCAAGCAGCGGCTCATCCCATGAACCAATTGATCCTTCCCTGGCTTCATCACAGGATTTTAGTCATGACCCTGCTCAAATTGACAGGCAAAATAATCCTAACACTCCATTTGGATTTGACAGACTAAATAATACGCGCTCAGCTGAAATGCCATATCAGTCACGCTATTTTGTGGTTCGATTCGATAATAGTGGTGCGATTACTTCTACTGACCTAATGCACGTTGCAGCAATCACCTCCGAAGATGCAACCGAATATGCATCTGAAGTTTACTCTTCAAATAAAGAAAAAGGGATGTACCACTCCTACCGCTATAAAAGAGTAAATAACGATGATGGAACAACGCTTCTTGTCTTCGTAGATCTTAGTTCCTCCATTCTTGATGCCTACACCTTGCTGGTTAGGTCATTACTAGTTGGTGCTCTTGCTCTTATCGCCATGTTCATTTTGGTTTACATGTTTTCTAGTCAGGCTGTTGCTCCTGTAGTTGAGTCTCTTGAAAAGCAAAAGCGCTTTATTACCGACGCAGGGCATGAGCTCAAAACTCCTCTTGCAGTCATTTCAGCAAATGTAGATGTTCTTGAACTTGAATCCGGAAAAAATGAGTGGACAGGCAGTATCAGGAATCAGATAAAGAGAATGAATGCGCTGGTAAAAAATCTGCTTACCTTATCAAGAATGGATGAAGAAAGAATGCACGTAGTTTTTTCTGATTTCGATCTTAGCAAGACAGTGCTTGAAAGTGGAACTTCGTTTCAGGCACTTGCAGAATCCAAAAACAAAAAATACCAGCTTGATATCGAAGAAGGAATACACATCACCGGAGACAAAAATGCCATCAATCAACTGACAAGTCTGCTTTTAGATAATGCAATGAAGTACTCCTCTGAAAATGGATATATTCATCTTGTTTTGGCAAAAGATAAAAATATTACGCTTGAAGTTTCAAACACTTGCGACTATATTCCGGAAGGAAACCTTGACCGTTTATTTGACAGATTCTACAGGGCAGACTCTTCAAGAAGTCGTGATACTGGCGGATATGGAATCGGTCTTTCTGTTGCAAGAGCAATTGCCCAGTCCCACGGCGGAACAATAGAGGCTCTTCGTGATGGTGATAAAATTATTCGTTTTGTTGTAACTCTTCCGAAGCAGTTACCAAAGAGCATTCAAAAGCAAAATCAGCCTACGAAATAATCTTTTTCAAGTATCATTTTCCTATATCATAAAAAAGAGCCGGTTACATCGCACCTGCAATGTAACGGACTCTTTTTTCAAATATATATTAAAGTTCTTCACTCTTTACTGCTACAGGTCTTGAACAGCTGATTTCAAGATTTCCGTTTCTCTGTCTCATTTCATCAATCATTCCCTTTGTAGAAGCCTTAGCTCTCATAATAACTTTATAATTTAATTTATAAAGACTTCCCATTCCTGATGTCTTAACTTCCTGAAGCTCTGCTTTTGTTGTATATCTCTCAAAAATGTCGTCGAAGATTCCTTCAAAATCAAGTCCTTCCGGAACTGTAATTTTAACTGTTTTCTCATCATCAGCGCCCTCACCAAATCTACTGTTGTTAAGAATGAGATTTGCAAGTGTGATGATCACTGCGAATATTGTTGCAATTCCGATATATCCCATACCTGTTGCGAGGCCTACAGCCATTGCCAGGAAAATGCTTGTAATTTCTTTACCTGTTCCCGGTGCTGAACGGAATCTTACAAGTGAAAAAGCTCCTGCAACTGCCACGCCTGCTCCTATATTTCCATTTACCAGCATGATGACCACCTGTACAATTGCCGGAAGCAGTGCCAGTGTAATTATATAACTCTTTGAGTAGTTATTTTTTATCGTGTACATAAATGCGATAAATACGCCAATTACCAGAGAGCAAATAGTTGCCATAAGAAAAGATGCTCCTGTTATTGTTCCGTTTGCCATTATTGTTCCGAAAATCAAATCTGTAGATGTAGTTGTCATTTCCTTCTCCTTTATATTAAAAAAACTTATTTGTTTTAACAATAACCACTATTAAACTGCTCTGCGAAATAAAGCTATGTTATCCTGCTTATGAACTTCAGGTACTATCCCTTTCATGATCATTTCATTTGTCTGACCATACATATAATCAAGATAGCCTCTTCCGTACTTAGAAAATGATGTCTGTCTGATATTCAGTTCATCAAGTATTCTTGCGAGTTCTATAGACATAGCTCCTGCAATCTTAAGTTCCATTAGGTGCTGTCCCGGTAAAAGAATGTCTTTTCCGACATTTCCTTCAGAGAGGCTTAATTTGTTTGTTCTCCATCTGATATTGGTATCGAATGTAATTCTAAGATCCGGATCATAGATTCCAGCCATCGCAATCCTGTCATAGGAGATTGCCATTGCAGGCTTAATTCCCTTGTAATAATGAAGAAGATAATCAATTTCCCTGGAAATCTGTGATTTTTCTTTTATCTCTTTTCCATTTACAAGGTAATCAATAGCTTCTGCATAAGGCATTGAAATTCTTCTCTTGTAGACAACCCCTTCATATTTTTTCTTGATTTCTATAAATGCGTTAGTATCAGCATTTGCAACGCCATATGTACGAAGTCTTAACTTCTCTTTGTACTTGGGCTTTTCAAGGGATCTTTCGATAAGCTTAAAGTCCGGGGTGTCAAAATATATATTTAAAATAGATGTCTGGCCGTAGCTGTCGATGGCTGCCATGTTTTCCAGTCTCTTCATAAGTGCATTGTACTGCCTGTCATCTATCAGATACTTTACTTCGATTCTTTCAAATACGTCCTTAAAACCTGCCATCTCTTTTCTCCTTAGTAATGTTCTTGACTGCATTCTTTTGTTTTATCTTATGGACATATTCTATTGGTTTTACCTAAAAATAACTTAAAACAAATAACAAAATTTCTAAATTTTGAAAAAAGGAATATTTCTTATGATATAATCAATTAAAGGATAGAAAATTTATGGATTTTTATCATCTGGAGGTGCTCATGTATAAAAAAGGGGATAAAGTTATAATTCTGGATTACAATGCCAAACCACTTGTTCCTTATGTTGTTGCCGAAATCGAGGATGTGTACGGTAATGACAGAGTACGACTTAAACTGCCTGATGGTGCGGGCTGCCTTGAATTTGTAGATCACTTTGAGAAAATTGACGAAGATACATATGACAAATATCTTCATGCTGTTCATGAGCGTGAAAAAGAACTTCCTGTTGATTTACAGATTGATATAAGAAAGTTTGCTTCCAAACATCCAAGGCGCAGAAAAGATGAGATCATAAAGAAATTCGATCAGGATAAAAGATATGTTTCTGTTATCAACGCCTATAAAGGTCGAGTAATGATGTATGGAAAAGAAAATATTAATGAAAGATTTTTATTTGAGTACAAGGAAGCCCTTTACGGAATAGTCGAAACCAGAACTTTTTTTCACGAACTTGATAATTCAATTAAAATACCTGAACTTCCTTGAACTGTTTTTTAAGAAAAGTAATTTGCGTATTTTCTCGTCATAGAAACACCTAGTCCTATCAGAATGTAGGCATATGGCATCGAAGTAATCTGAGCAAACGATACTAAATTAAAAACTAAATATGAAAATATCGGGAGTCCGCAGACAATTGCTGCCGGCTCCTTTTCTTTTTTCTTCAGCAGCTCATACAAAATTGCAGCAAATAAGCCTATATAACAAACCACACCAATAAGTCCTCTTTCAATGAGAACCGTCAGAATGTCATTATGTGCATTGGTAAGCATAGTTCCATTAAATGAATCAAGTACAAAAGCTGTTAGCTGCCCATCCTGTTGTATATATGAACTCATGCAGTCCTGCCCAACTCCGACAAGCTGTTGCCACGGAGAAAAGCTTTTAAAGATATCCAGCGACACTCTCCAGATAAGTCCTCTTCCATTTCCAAAGTCATCATTGAAAATGTTACAAAAATAGTATCCGGTTCCTATTACGCCTATTGTAAGAAGCACTCCATAAATTATCTTGTAGTCTTTTTCTCTGAATGGAACTTTTATTTCTGCAAACAGTCTTTCCATCTGATACATGAAAAAAGCTGCAGCAAAAATTATAAATCCTCCATGTGAAAGACAGATATTCATTAAAAGATTGCTTTCATAAGTATAATTAAAGCTGAGAATATTAAACATAATATCAACAATGCTCATACTTAAACCCAAAGTCATCGCTACTATCAGAAGTCTTTTTATCAATGTTCTATCACCCAGACTATGCCAGATAAGAAGCACAAATGCAGCAATTATTATAAGTACGGCACCTTCACTTCCCTGCATAAAAATAGCTATAAATCCTAGTGTTGTATAAATGAACGCCATCCAAAAATCATATGTGAATAGAGTTATTCGATATAAAATTCCCATCCCGAGTGGAACAAATATAGAAAGAAATCCAGAATACCAGTTTATGTTTCCTAGTGTAGCAAGAAACGAATTGTTTGAGGCATATATCTCAACCGGATAGATTCCCATCCTATTTAGCATACCATGTCCAAATTCAAGAAAAGGTACGACGAGGCAAAGATAAAGCATATACATATTAAGTTTTGAAAATCTTGAATAAATATAGCAGTAGAATAAGATAAACAACATTGTAAGTAGTCCGCATCTCCAGCCTTCATAGCCAAAGAATGCGGTTTTCTTATCAATAGAGAATACAAATGACAAAATACACGAAAAAAGAGTAGCCAATAAAAAAATCTGAGTATAAGTCAGTTCTCTTTCTTTTTTTATTTTTCCAATAATTATATCTTTATAATCAGATATTTTTCTTTTGTGATAAAAAAAATCAGCTATAGGAATTATGATAATAAATGCTATTGAAATAAAGTAGTAACACCAAGCCTTTGCCTCACCGAGCTCATAATAGCCCTCTCTCATATACATAGGCAAAAAAGCACATATCATAATCAGATAAATGTATGCAATAAGCTGTATCATTTACTCTCCCCAAGCAATTTTTTTATTTGGTCATTGTCAGGAATTATCTCAAATTCCATTCTTTTTTTTGTCGTAGGATGCTTTAAAGCAAATTTATAACTTACCAGACAAATATTTTTGATTCCATTTTCATTTGAATAATTAACAGATTCCTCAGTTCCGTATTTTACCTCTCCCAAAATCGGATAACCATAATGCGAAAGCTGGACTCTTATCTGATGAAATCTCCCCGTCAAGAGCTTAATTCTAAGAAGCGTAGTTGCTTCATTTCTTGCTACTACCTGAAAATCAAGCTCAGCTTTTTTTGGTTCACCACCTATAGTTCTTATTATTTCGCCATCCTCTGTTATATAGCTGTCATTGCAAAAAGAATCTCTTTCTTTATCACTTATTACTGCAGCTAAAGAATCCTCTTTTCTCACAAGATAATCGGATAAATGTCCCTTATCTTCTAAAATATTTCCATAACAGAGGGCATAATAATATTTATCGGTAGTTCGTTTTTTTATCTGCGCAGATATTTCTGTGGCTGCTTTTTTATTTTTTGCAAGAACAACAACGCCTTCAACCGGCTGATCAAGCCTGTGAACAGTTGCTATATAAGGAACCTTTGCCGCTTTGTTTTTTATGCTCCGCTTTAGATAATTTCTGGCAGCACTTATAAGGTCAATATTGTATGCCCTTGCGCCCTCTGTTGCCATTCCCGAAGGCTTATGACACACTAATATATCTTCATCTTCATATATAATTTTCAGTTGTTTCATCTAATTTCCTGGTCCTGATACTACAATAATACTGATAACCAAATCACAATTCACTCACAGGCAGTCCTGTTTTAGTTTGAACTGTAATAAAACTCCTACTCAATATTTCTATCGAGTAGGAGTGTATTTTATACCTTAAATCTGTATCCAACGCCCCAGATTGTCTCAATATACTGTGGATTAGAGGTATCATATTCAATCTTTTCACGGATTTTCTTGATATGCACAGTAACAGTAGCAATATCACCGATTGAATCCATATTCCAGATTTTTCTGAAGAGTTCCTCTTTTGTGAATACATGGTTGGGATTTTCAGCAAGGAATGTAAGAAGATCGAATTCCTTTGTTGTGAAACTCTTCTCTTCATCATCTACATAAACTCTTCTCGCTGTTTTATCAATCTTAAGTCCACGTATTTCTACATAGTCATTGGATTCATGTCCTGATCCTACAAGTCTTGAATATCTTGCCATATGTGCCTTTACACGAGCAACAAGCTCAGATGGACTAAATGGCTTTGTAATATAGTCATCAGCTCCAAGTCCAAGACCTCTTATCTTATCAATATCATCCTTCTTAGCTGATACCATTAGAATCGGCACATCTTTCTTTTCCCTGATGTGCTTACAAACTTCAAATCCATCCATTCCCGGAAGCATCAAATCCAAAATAATGAGATCAAAATCTTCTGCAAGTGCTGTCTCAAGCCCTGCATCACCTGTGTTCTCAATCTTCACCTCAAAATCACTAAGTTCAAGATAATCCTTCTCAAGATCAGCAATTGCTTCCTCATCCTCAACAATAAGTATTCTACTCATACGCGTTCTTCGCCTTTCTGTTTTTATTATTCATCTTATTCATGTTCGATTGTAACTGCTTCAGAACTGTCTGCGTATTCTACGTATTTGCGCAATACGAAGTGCATACACGTTCCTTCTCCCTCATGACTGGTAGCCCAGATATAACCGCCATGATCCTCGATAATCTTTTTTACTATAGATAGTCCAATTCCGCTTCCTCCCTGCTTGGAGTTTCTGGAAGCATCTGTCCTGTAGAACCTGTCAAAAATATTTGGGATGTCCTTTTGGGCAATTCCCTTACCATTATCCTCAAGTTCAACACGGATTGAATCTATCTCATCCAAAATCCTGATATCTATCTGACCTGTTCCGTCATCTCTATCAAGATATTTGACACTGTTATTTACGATATTGTTGATAACCCTCTTTATCTGTTCAGGATCAGCAACTATCTGTGTATTTGGCTGCGTCAGATTGGAATAATTAAGCTTAACTGATTTACTCTCAAGGTCTGCTCCAATTTCCTCAATGCAGTCACCGAAATAATCTCCAATATTCAATTTAACAAAATTATATGGAATTCTATTATTATCAATGCTGGAATATAGTGTAAGCTCATTAATAAGATTGTTCATGTCATTAGCTTTGTTATTAATGATCTTAATATATTTCATCTGCTTCTCAGGACTTGTTGCTACACCTTCAAGAAGACCCTGAGAATATCCCTTTATAGCTGTTATTGGCGTTTTGAGGTCATGAGAAATATTACTTATAAGTTCTTTATTCTGCTTTTCTCTTTCAATCTTTTCATCTGCAGACTCTTTTAACCTAAGTCTCATATCTTCATAGTTGCGATACATAGCGCCTATTTCGCCTTTTTCCTTGACATCTGTAGGCAGCATATAGTCAAAATTACCGTCCTGAATATGCTGCATCGCAATGTTGAGCTCGTCTATGGGTTTAAAGAAGCTGTTTCCAATCCATGTGGTCAAAAGTACACTGGTAATAAGTAGAATCAGTACAATTGCAATGGACATGTAAATCATTAGAGATGAAGTAAGAACTGTTCTTATCCCTGAAATAAGATACAGGCTTCCTTCCTCACCTGTCGAATAATAAAAATCTATCTGTTTGACAAGGTGCTTGGAGGAAGTGTAATATATCCCCTGAATATCAGTACCAAACGCCGGAAGCTCATCTATGACTTCTTCCGCCCGGTCCATATTGGCCACATAATAAACTTCATCGCCTTTCATCACCAATATATAAGAATATTTTCCGGCAATCCTGCTGTCAAGATTCTCCAAAAAAGTTTTATCTTCTAAAATAAACTGGTTTACCAGACGTGCAAGCTCTATATCCTGCGATATCTCATCTGCCATCCTCGCAAAAGTTTCACTTGGATCAGAAACCATGCTGTAATCAACACCGCCGGACAATTCCTGCACCTGCTGTTCATAGACAAGATATCTTCCGATTGCCAAATACGAACCGATCGCCAATATAATAGGAATAAATACAATAGCCAATGACGTAATTAGTAACTTTGTACGAAATCGCATTCTGTCTCCCCGGACAATCGTTTAAATACAATTTTCATTAAACTTAATAAAATTATAACATAAAAACGTCAACAGTTGCTATGTTGTTATTAATTCAATTATTTGTTTAAAAAAAGCTCTATATACACTTTATTTCGTGAATATAGAGCTTTTATAATGAATTTTTATATAAAAAACAAATAGTATTTCAAAGATTTATATTATTTATTTGGGAAGGATTTTTTTATTCTGTTATATTCCTCATCAGTAATTTCCATGACAGTTCCATGCTTATAACCATACGGGAAACTAAATTCCTTGTCAGAGCGGATGAACTGTCCTGTTGAAATATCTTTGGCTACAAATGGAACATAACCCTGTTTTTCTTTTTCACATCCGTAAAAATCAAGCATCAGGCACCAGCTTCCATCCGGAAGTTTATAACATGTAGGTGCCTCATACATACCATCCTCTATTTTGTTCATCTCAAGATCGAATGCCGGCATTCTCTCATAATCACCTGTAAGGCTCTTACCTCTCTCAAGTATGATGTGTGCAGGATTAAAATCACTTTTCACAAATCTGTAATAATAACCGTTTTCATAAACTATGTTGGAATCTATTATTCCTGTATCTGATTTGCTGCACAGCATTTGGGGTTCTGTATATTTCTTGAAATCATTTGTTTTGGCATAATAAATTGCCATATTATTATCAGAATTTCCGGGATATCTTGAAGACCAGTGCACCATATAATCCTGTGACTCTTCATCATATATAATATCAGGTGCCCAGGCACATCCGTAATTATCGTCTACTACTCTTACAAGTTCCTGCTCAGACCAATTTACGAGATCATTGGACTCCCACTTTGATAAGAATTTACTTCCCTGCCTGTTTACACAGTTCCAGTCTCCCTTATACTTATCTTTAAAATTATTCGCAAGGGAAAGGTCAGTTGCCAGAATAACAAAGCTGTTATCCTTCTTTCTTATGATAGTGAAATCTCTTACTCCCTTTTCACCAATTTTACTCTCAAGAATTGGGTTGCCGTTATTAACTTTCTCCCAGTTAAATCCATCCTTCGAAACTCCGAAATACACCTGTTCCCCATCAGGCGTAACTTTTTCCTTAAAATGCACGAATAAATATGCGCTCATGTAGCCTCCTCTAACAAAAGTATAGTTTTATTGTTTTTAAATTATTATACTATAATCTAAATATATGTACATCTACATTTACATAAAATAAAAACCTGTATCCGGATTTTTTCCGAATACAGGCATCATGTACATATTTCAGTAATTTTTTATCAGATGTTTAAAAGCTTACTGTACTCTGCAAGCGCTCCGTCTGTCTCATGAGCAAGAACCTTCTTGGCAAGAACTTTACCAAGCTGAACGCCTTCCTGATCAAAGCTGTTGATATTCCATACAAATCCCTGGAACATAACCTTGTTTTCAAAATGAGCAAGGAGTGCTCCAAGTGACTTAGGATTGAGTTCATCTCCTATGATAATGCTGGAAGGACGTCCTCCCTTGAAATTCTTGTTAAGATTCTCATCTTTTTTACCACAGGCAAATGCAACTATTTGAGCTGCTACATTTGCGCAGAGCTTCTGCTGTGATGTACTGTCCTGAATGTTAACATCATTCTGAAGCTGACTATTCTTAAATCCGATAAACTGAAGCGGAATTATATCAGTTCCCTGATGAAGAAGCTGATAGAAAGAATGCTGTCCGTTTGTTCCAGGCTCACCGAAAATAACAGGTCCTGTTACGTAATCTATAGGCTCTCCAAAACGGTTTACGCTCTTTCCGTTTGACTCCATATCGAGCTGCTGAAGATGTGCAGGGAAACGACTAAGTCCCTGTGAGTATGGAAGTACTGCTGTGCTGCCATATCCAAGTACATTGCGCTCATATACACCGATAAGTGCATCAAGCATTGCAGGATTTTCAAGAAGGTTCTTGTTAGTTGCAAGCTTATCCTCTTCTGCAGCACCTTCAAGGAACTGTGCAAATACATCAGGTCCAAAAGCAAGTGAAAGAACTGCTCCGCCTACACCTGAAGTAGAAGAATAACGACCACCGATATAGTCATCCATAAAGAATGCCTCAAGGTAATTGTCACTCTTTGCAAGAGGTGATGTCTCTGAAGTAACAGCGATCATATGCTTTGATGAATCAAGCCCTGCCTTTTTAAGAGCATCTATAACAAATGATTCATTTGTAAGTGTCTCAAGTGTTGTTCCTGACTTTGATACCAGGATAAAGATAGAATGAGCAACATCAATACTTGCAAGTACTGCTGAAGCATCATCAGGATCAACGTTGCTGATGAACTTAGCTTCCATCTTGAAGTTTCCTGTTCTCTTTGCCCAGTTTTCAAGAGCAAGATACATAGCTCTTGGTCCAAGGTCGGAACCACCTATACCTATCTGAACTACTGTTGTAAACTTCTCACCCTTTGCATTTGCTATTTCTCCGGAGTGTACTTTGTTTGCAAAGTCAGCAATTCTCTTCTGTTCTTTTACATAAAACTCTCTTTTATTTACCCCATCAGCAACTACATCTTCTCCAAGCTGTCCTCTTGTGAGCTGATGAAGAACCATTCTCTTTTCACCGGTGTTAATTACTTCACCATTATAAAGAGCAGCATATTTATCTGTAAGCTCTGCCTCTTTAGCAAGCTCTTCAAGTGCTGCCAAAACATTGTCATCAACTTCCTTAGCTGCATAGTTAAAAGACATTCCTGCAGCCATTCCAACTGAGTATTTCTTTACTCTCTCTGCTCCTGCAGCTCCGGTCATTGCTGATACAAGATCAACCTTCGCAACCTTCTTAAGAGCATCATAAGACTTAAGTGTATCCAGGTTATTCCAATTTGCCATTATTAATTCCTCCTAAATTTACTAACGGAAAACGTATTCCCTCATACGTAAATCAGTGTATCAAAGATAAAAAAACATAGCAATAAATTTTTTCCTACAAAAAAGGTAGAAAATTGACAATAATCAACTTCCTACCTTTAATCATCAAGTTTTTATTTTTTTATTAACCAAAATATCTCTTTAACAAACCGGCAAATGCTTTGCCATGTCTAGCCTCATCACGTCCAATCTCATGAACTGCATCATGAATTGCATCAAGATCAAGTGCCTTTGCCTTCTTAGCAAGATCGGCACGTCCCTGTGTTGCACCATATTCTGCATCAGCACGAAGTTCAAGATTCTTTTTTGTGGAATCTGTAATAACTTCACCCAAAAGTTCAGCGAAATGAGCAGCATGCTCAGCCTCTTCCCAAGCAGCCTTTTCAAAGAAAGCACCAATCTCCGGATATCCTTCGCGGATAGCAACTCTTGACATAGCAAGATACATTCCAACTTCTGAGCACTCGCCGTTGAACATTTCTCTCAATCCGTCTTTAATCTCATCGGGCGCAGTACTTGCAACACCAACAACGTGCTCACATGCCCAAACTTTTTCGCCTTCCTGCTTTGTAAATTTCTCTGCAGGAGCCTTACATACAGGACACTTCTCCGGTGGCTGATCTCCCTCATGAACATAACCGCATACTTGACATACCCATTTCATAGCTAAAATCTCCTTTCTAGCCTAAAGCGCTACGAATGCAATAAGCAGTTCATATATAATAAATCCATGCCTAGTACTTTCGTAACATATACTTATGTAGATTATTGTTGAAAAAATTTTCTGAAAGTTATACTCTAAAACTCCCAATCAACAACAATTTACAATACATCTGCCTATATTCGAATATAGCATAAAAGATATTGAGTTGTCTCTACTTTATGAAATTTTTATACTTACTTTTTAAAAGTTTGAAAATTTATTTCTATTTTCGAATATTTTTTACTGTATACTAAATATAGTTGTATAAAGCGCGAAATAGAAACAATAGTTTTCCAAGATTTTTCAGCAGCAAAACACCTTGCACAGTACTTTTTCAGGAGAATATTTATGAACATTGTTAGTGAAAAAATAAAGAGTTGTTACGATAAATTACCTACATCAGAGCGTCTTGTCGCCGACTATGTGCTGGAAAAAAAAGACGATCTTTTCCAGTACCCAATCAAAGAACTGGCAAGAATGTCCGGCACTACTCAGGCTGCCTGGACAAGATTTGCTCAAGCTATTGGATATAACGGGCTAAAAGACTTAAAAAACGCCTACTATGCTGAGGCAAATACTTCGCTTGCCCAAGCTGACAAAGGTGGCCCCAAAATAGCTTTTAAAGATGTAAATGAATACACTTCACTTCAATCAATTGCAGATAACATCTGTGCTACCAGCGTTCAGGCAGTTCAGACCACCTACCGATTGTTTGATGCCGGTACTTTTAATGATGCCGTTACCAAAATTGTAGCCGCTTCTCAAATTCAGATATTTGGCGTAGGTACTGCTTCTGTAGCTGCTTACGACCTTTACTGTAAGCTTCTTAGAATCCATTACAACGTTGTTTTTAATCAGGACTATCATATGAGTCTTATGACTATGTCTCAGATAGGTCCCGATGACGTTGCCATACTCTTTAGTGATAATGCCAAGAATAAAGAAATAATGCAGCTCTTTAACATTGCCAAGAATAAAGAAGCTACAACTATCGCAATAACAAAACTCGGAAATAACCCTTTGACCACCGGTTGTGATCATGTTCTTTTTGCCACATCCCCGGAAATTGATAAAAAAAGTGGCATAACAAGTTCAAGATTTGCCCAGCTGTTTTTGGTCGATACACTATATACAGCTATCGCCAACAGAGATTATAATAATATTCGAGAATACCTCAAAGATTCCTATGAAGTATTCAATGAACAGGTAAAAGATTAACGTTACTAATTGCTTTTAAAGTGATGTTCTAATTTTTTACTTAGGTTATAGAAAGGTTTTTAAAAAATATGAAAATTGGTATTATCGGCGCTATGGAAGTCGAAGTGGAAATCCTTAAAAAAAATATGTCTCTTAAAAGGACAATTAAAAAAGCTTCCATGGAATTTTTTGAAGGCACAATTGAAGGCACAGATGTTGTTGTGGTAAGAAGCGGCATTGCCAAGGTTAATGCTGGAATCTGTGTACAGATTCTCGTTGATTTATTTGATGTTACACATGTAATTAACACAGGAGTTGCCGGTTCCCTTGATGCAAAAATAAATATCGGTGATATAGTTCTTTCTACTGATGCCTGCTATCATGACGTTGACGCAACAGTATTTGGATATAAAAAGGGCGAGGTTCCACAGCTTGGAACTGCTTCTTTTGTCGCTGACGAAAAATTAAGAGAAGTTGCTAAAAAAGCTATTAAAACAGCCGCCGCTGATATTGGCGTATTTGAGGGAAGAGTTTGCAGTGGCGATCAGTTCATCAGTTCCAAAGAAATCAAGGAAAATATCAAAAAAGATTTCGACGGAATGTGTACTGAAATGGAGGGCGCCGCAATTGCCCAGGGATGCTTTCTTAACAATATTCCTTTTCTTATCATCCGTGCAATTTCAGATAAGGCAGACGGAAGCGATATAGTTGATTATCCTGTATTCGAAGAAAAAGCTGCAAAAGATTGTGCCGCACTCGTTATAGAGCTGATAAAACTATTATAATTTGAGCGTTGGTTTTATTGACTCACTTAAGCAATATAATTAAAATGAAATAATTAAATACTTAGAATTAAAGAGGAGATTTAGACATGGATTTAATTCCCAGCTTTTCCGTTGATCATACCAAGATTGTTCCCGGAATTTTTACAAGCAGAGTAGATACTCTTGGTGATCAGACAGTTACTACCTATGACGTAAGAGTCACAAAGCCCAACATTGAACCTGCAGTTGATGTTGCTGCTATGCATTCTTTAGAGCACATCATCGCAACTTTTCTTAGAAATGATCCGGAATGGAAGGATCAGGTCATCTATTGGGGACCTATGGGATGTCTTACCGGATTTTATCTTATTCTTAAAGGAAACCGCAAACCAAGTGAAATATATGATCTTCTTCTTAGAGCATTCAAGTCTGTTGAAAATACTGAAGAAGTTCCTGGTGCTTTACCTGTAAACTGCGGTAATTATCTTATGCACAATCTTGAAATTGCAAAATGGCATGCAAGAAAATTTGCTGCTTATCTTGATGAGAATGCTAACAATCCTGCAATTTTTGAGTATCCTAAGTCAGAGAGACTTGTGACTGATGATGGTCGCCAGTTTTTCGATTCATAATTTCTTGAACACAAAAAGGCTGTCATCCGACAGCCTTTTGTTATACACAATCTTAATTTTTTTCAATGATGTTTTCCACATTTTATCTTCAAATTGTGGAAAACTATTAATCACAAAATACTCTTTGTGATTAATTACTTTCTTACCGAACATTTTGTTAACTAATTCACACACTTTTTTCAATTCATGCTATATCTTGAGATTACGCTTATTCCTCATAAAGCAGCATATTTTGCGCCTCATATTGCCTGATATATTCACTGGCTGCTTTGTCCGAAAAATCCTTGACTTTTTCAAGCATTTCCACATAGTTATCAACCGTAATCTCATAATTATCCACATTATCCTCAGAGTTATCCACAACCATCTGATTCAACATAAACCTGTTTATCTCCGGTGAAAAATGAATTGAATCCATGTAATTATCGAGATTTGTCGCAATTTCTTCATCTGCCTGAAAGCAGAAAAGCCTCACATTATCATATTGCAAGAGAGCCTTGGACATCCGAATTTCGTTATAAATATAGGCATCTCTTTCTCCACTTCTTACTATTCCATCCCACCATAACATAGAATAAACCGGATAAAAGAAAATGAACTCAGTCTCCGGATGAGCCTCAACCTGAGCTGTCAAAAGAGCTATATTATCCTCAAGTTCATCCTGATATGCTGTTTCTTCCATCATGGGAATTACTTCTTTTTTCCTATAATATGTGGATAACGTCTGCGCAGTGCTGAAAGTTTTCCACTGTGCCCAGTTATATGACTTACCTTCCTCATAATCCCCAATTAAAGAACTTGCCACCATATATGGGATTTTTGAAAAAAGCACATCTTTGTTGAAAAGATAATAGACATCATTAAAAGGATTCTTATCATATAGATACATCGGGCACCCTGTTGACTTATATGTAGTTTCTGCAGAAGCCGAAAGAGAAGATGGATCAATATTATAAAAAACTCTTTTTATATCGTGATTTTCATAGGCTACATCCATGAGATAACATAAATCCGCTGTAGCTCCGTATGAACGTATCGCCTTTATAGATGTTACACCAAATGCTTCGTCATACCAGGAATTATCATTGTTTTCCATCACAGATGACCCTACCAAAAGCGCATCATAATCAAAATTTCTAAGCGTTCCGACACATTGGTATTCCTTGTCATTTAATACTGCCTTTAGCCCAAACCACGGCTTATGGTAGTGAAAAAACGGATCAAACAAAAAAACCGTACTTCCTATAATAACCAAAACTATCAAAACTATTATCCCGGTTCTTTTTATAAAACTTCCCGGACTAACAAATTCTTTCATCAAACTCTATCCTCGATTTTTTTAAAACTGGAAATAAATAAATGTGCTGACATTTGATAGTGAGATAAATGACCAGATAAACAATACAGCTAATCCCACCACAAGCTTCTTACTATATCTTGCTTCCTTTACAATTTCAGCAGTGTTCTTTCTACTCATGACAAAGGCACAGATAATAAGAAGTATAATAAATGTTGCCAGATTTACTGCTGTAACCATGTTATTCATTCCAAGCTGTGAAAAAAGCTGTCTAAGCACGTAATTTTCTGCTATTTCAAGGTTTTCTGAGGTTCTGTATAAAAATCCGGGATAGGTCCAGAAAAACAGCCTCTTAAACATCTGAAGGGCATAAGTCATATCTTTTGACCCGAAAAATACTAAAGATACTGTAAATAATGAAAAAGTAAGCGCATTTCCTAAAAATCTCGGTATAGTAATCAGCGGTTTATCGAATAGAAGATATCTATGCGCTTTTTGTTCGGAAGCAGAAGCTTCACAATTTTCTTTTATTCCTATTATTCCAAGATTGTCCCATACAACTAATAATCCCTGCATCAGACCCCAGCATATATAAGTCCACCCTGCTCCATGCCATAAGCCGCTTAGCACAAAAACGACTAGTACATTTATCACTGTTAAAAGCTTTCCTTTTCTGCTTCCGCCAAGTGGTATATATACATATTTAATAAAAAATCTTGAAAGAGTCATGTGCCAGCGCTGCCACAATTCTTTAGATGTAGTAGCTTTGTAAGGCGAATTGAAATTAATTGGAAGCTCATAGCCAAGCATAAGGCTTACGCCGCCGGCCATATCGCAATATCCGGAAAAATCCAGATATATTTCAAAGGTATATGCAAGCATAACCATTATCACTGTTATAGTATCCAGATAGTAGGTCTGAATAAAACCGTAATTAACTGCTTTTGCCAGTGTATCTGCAAGGAGGACCTTTTTGGAAAGACCTATGATAAAAGACATCATTCCTTTTGCAAACTTATCAATATTAAATTTTCTTATATTTTTATCCTGAAACTGGTCTATCATTTCTTTGTGAAATGCAATAGGTCCCTGGATAAGCTTTGGAAAATAAACGGTATAAAGAACATAATCTTTGAATGAATAGCGCGGTGCCTCTCCATTTGTTCTGTCTACTATATATGAAATCTGTCCAAAGGTATAAAAGCTTATTCCTATCGGCATAAGAATCTCCTTTGCTGTAAGATTCATACCGCCTAATGCATTTAAATTATCAATGAAAAATCCAAGATATTTGAAATAGAATAAGAGTCCAAGATTAAATAGTATTCCGATAATTTTTATTGTCCGTGCAAATCCTAATGGCTTGCAATTTTTTCTCTTTTGCAAAAGTTCGCTCAGACCATAATTACCTGCTATACTGATTGCCAGAATTACCAAAAATTCCGCACCAAAAGAATAATAGAAATACAGCGACATGAATATCAAAAAGATATCTGCCACTGTATATTTCTGTACTCTATTAAGTAAATGCCATCCCGCTAAAAGAATTGGCAAAAACAACAATATAAAAGTAAACGAGTTAAATCCCATCAAAACTCCCCGTTGTGTTACTGTTCATTTGATACAAGTTATCCCGCCTGCAACTACTATTGTATTTCTTCGTTAATAATCTGAATGATTGTATTAGTTGCGCTATGAAGATTACTTTTGCTCATATTTTCGATAAAAAGTTCTCTGCGTTCATATAAATCCTGAATAGTCTCAACGAGAATATCTTCGTCAAGTTCATCATTATCTATGACAAGAGAAAATCCCTGTTGCTCGAATGATTTTGCATTTAGCATCTGATCACCTCTACTTGACTTTGTTGAAAGAGGAATCAGGATATTGGGCTTTTTAAGAGCAAGCAGCTCACAGATTGAGTTGGCACCTGCTCTGGAAACAACAATATCTGCCATAGCAAAAATATCCTTGAGCTCATTTTTTACATATTCAAACTGTTTATATCCCGGAACAGAAAGTCTAAGATTATCCATCTTATCATTTCCACAAATATGTACCACATTAAAATCATGAAGCAACCTTGGAAGTGCATAACGAACAGTCTCATTAACCGACTGTGCTCCCAAACTTCCTCCGATTACCATAAGTACCGGCTTGTCATCTGTAAATCCACAGAACTCTTTTCCCGCCTGTTTAGAGCCTTTTCCAAGTTCTTCTCTTATTGGAGTTCCAGTCAGAACTGCCTTGTCAGCTGGAAGAAGTCTCATTGTCTCAGGGAAATTACAACAAATCTTTTTTGCTCCACTCATGCTGAGCTTATTGGCAAGCCCCGGAGTCATATCTGATTCATGAACAATGTAAGGTATCTTAAGAAAACCTGCTGCTCTTACAACAGGAACACTTACAAATCCTCCTTTTGAAAAAACTACATCAGGCTGAATCCTTTTCAAAAGACTTATTGCTTCCGTAAATCCTTTTAAAACTCTGAAAGGATCAGTAAAATTTTTGGGATCAAAATATCTTCTAAGTTTACCTGTTGCAATTCCAAAATACGGAATATTGTAATCTTCTATAAGCTTTTTTTCAATTCCATTATATGAACCTATATAATAGATTTCAAAACCGGCTTTTTTCAGTGCCGGAATAAGTGCTATATTCGGTGTAACGTGTCCTGCGCTTCCGCCGCCTGTAAGTACTATTTTCTTATTCTTAATCTCACTCACTTTGCTACCTCATGCATTTTTGTCTGAACTGTAATTATTCTACAATTAGCCCTTCATTGCCTCTTCAATTGCAAATGAAAGCTGATCAGGGCATGATGTATTTTTGAATCCACACTTTATTCCTCTTAATTTTTCAATTACCTCTTCGGCTTTCATGCCTTCAACAAGCTTTGCCACACCCTGAAGGTTTCCATTACAGCCGCCTGTAAATTTTACATTTTTAACAATTCCGTTTTCTACATCAAGATCTATCTGTGTTGAACATGTTCCTTTTGTCTTGTAAGTCATAAAAATACTATACTCCTACTTTATTTATTCGGAGTATAGTATATCATTTTTTATCAATATCGAAAACTGCTTCCCTAAAGATAGGGAAGCAGTAACATTATTCTTGCTATTAATTATTTTACCAATACACCGTTTTCATCAAATGTATATTTGTGTGTCCACTTTGTAATGGTTTCATTCTTAGCAAACTTACCGTCTGCTTTTGCGTAATACTTTTTGCCGTCTAGTGTGATAAACTGGCTCTTCTGGATTGCTCCTTTAGCGTTTGTATAATAATCATCACCTGCAAAACTTACACGACCGATTGCCAATACACCACTTTCATCAAATATGTACTTGACACCCCATTTTTCTACAATCTCATTTTTAGCTATTGTACCATCAGCCTTCGCATAAAACTTCTTGCTATCTACTGTTATCCACTGGCTCTTTTGCATAGCGCCATTAGATTCCTTGAAGAAGTATGTTTTGCCTTCAATATCCTGGAAGCCTGTAAGTTTAGTTCCATCAGCTTTTACATAATAGGTTACGCCCCACTTTGTTACAAGCTCAGGTTTAGCCTCACCCTCAGCAAGAACTATTGTTCCGAATACTCCTGTTGAAGACCATCCGTTACCTGTCTTATCTGCCCAGCTAAGTGTTCCGATTCTCTTACCTGAATCATCAGCATCATTAATCTGAAGTTCAAGACCTACTTTTGAACCAACTGAAGGAGTGATATCTGTCCACTTGAAGGAAGCCTCAATTCTATAACCATCTTCTGTTACAACTGCTTCTGAAGCCATATTTTCTTCAAGGCACTTCTTACCATTGAAGCTGTGCTTATTCTCGTAGTTAATTCTGTACTGTTTGTCATCTTCCTGGTAAGCTGTTGTTTTCTCATTGTTCTCATCAATAAATACTTCAATCGAATCCTGCTCATGATTCTGTGATGAATCCTTGTTGAGAACTGCATCCTTTACATCAGCAAGAACATATAAGTTTTCTTCATCCCAAAGAAGTTTAGCGTTTGCTGCAACCTTTGATCCAACGTTAATTGTAAGCGGGAATTCTTCTGCTGTATCCCATGCCTCATCAGATGGATCTCCGTCTACTGTAACTGTTCCCTTCTTTACGGAAAGCTGAGGCTTAACAACTGTTTCTGCATAATATTTGCTGCTTTCTGCCTGCTTAAGAGTTGTATCTGCAAAAGCAAAGCTCTTTTCACCATTTGTTACAGCAACATCAAATTTAACTCTGTTTTCAGCAAGTGCGGTTGTATCAACAGGAGCTTCTACAACTGCTTCATAACCACCTTCTACCTCAGTAGCCTCTGAGCGAAGTACTGTGTAAGACTTTACTCCTGTGCCATCATCTGTGTAAACTGTGAAGCAATCTGTATCTTCAACAGAAGCATCTGCGACACTTACTTTAACTGTGATGCCGTTATCATTCCACATAGGAACAAATGTAGCACTGGCATCATTGTCTTTTAATTCATATGCATTACCTGCTGAAAAATCTCCATCGAGGTTCTGGACAAGTGTTATATTTCTTGCCTCAGGCTCAAGGTCTCCTGCATTTGCAAGTGCCCAAAATGCATTCTTAGCCTTGTAGTTATCGTCAAAAAGAAGTGGATACTGTCTTGCACTTCCGTCTGCACCGCCACCGGCATTGTTGTTAGACTGAAGCCATGAATGCTTATCAACTACTCCCCAGATTGTCATACCTGTTACATTGACACCATCTGCTTTAAGTCTTCTGATTGTGTCATAAATTCCCTTGTATCTCTCCGGAAGTCTCTCATCTGTTGAATTTGCACTTCCCTTGAAATCAAGCTCAGTAAACTGAATCTGATCAACAATCTTAGAATATTCGAGTGCTGCATTTTTAATCTGTTCAATTGAAGGGCTGTTTGCTGCTATCTGATAATGAGCCTGCATGCCCATACCATCAATTCTTGCTCCCGGTGTTGCCTTTACAGTTCTTAAAAGTTCGCAGATTCCACCAATCTTACTTGTAACAGTCTCATTATAATCATTGTAGAAGAGAGCTATTTCAGAAGGCATATATCTGTTTGCATATACGAATGCATTCTGAATAAATTCAGGACTGTTATAAATTCTCCACCATGGAGAGTTCTCACTTGCATTTCTGTATGTACCTGTTCCATCACTGACTGCTTCATTTACAACATCCCAGCCATAGAACATTCCTGCATACTTGCTGCCTTCACCTGTATAGTGTTCAGCAACACTCTTTATGTAATACTCAAGTCGTTTATTCATGACATCCGGTGTTGCATAAGGCTTACTTGTATCATAATCTTCATGGAAGAAACGTTCAGGAGTCTGTCCATGCCATACAAGAACATGTCCTCTGATCCTTATCTTTTTATCAGGATGCGCATTGTTCCAGTCTACAAAGAAATCAAGATATCTATCAGGTGTTGAGAAGTCAAGCTCAGGGAACTGTAAATCTTCTCCATTAAGATTAACCGTGATGATAGGTGTATCTCTTCTTATTATTGAATCCGGCTTAAGTTCATTACCAAGAGTAACACCGTTAAAGTGCTTGGTAACAAGATCCATTTCCAAATTATCAGCAAATTCCTGATAGCTGATTGCTGTTCCGACGATAAAATCATCACCGAGAATATCTGTCATAGGATCACGAAGATCTACGATGTCATATTCAACACCTTTCTCAGGCTTTTCTGATGCAGGTGTTGTATCCACAACAACTTCAATTTTTTCTACTTCAACGTTGAAAGGATAAGTCTGATCATTCATTGCCATGATAGCAAATTCATCAACATTTTCCCCAACGCTTGGGTATATTACATAACTATTCTTTTGACTCTGACCATAGAAAGCCTGCAATTCTTTGCCATCGCCATAAACCTTGAATGCAACGCTTGGAGTAGCTTCTTTTGTTACAATCTTTATGGACTTAATGCTATCGCCCGGAATCACTTTACCAAGAGAAATGAAATACTCACGCCATTCCTTGTCAAATTCAAGTATATTTCCTTCAACAGCACCGCCTTCCCAGCGCTCTGTGAACTTAAGATTGTCTCCTTCAAATACAAGAGTTTCCTCGTTCTGAACAGGTGCTACTTCTTTTGCATCTACTGATACTTCATCAATTGTGATGCCATAAGGATAATCTTCTGCTTCTGAAGGCATTGACATAACACCGATATACTTAACTGTTCCTTCATATGTTGGAACAAGTACATATTCGCTGTTTCCGTTACATCCGTAGTTTGCCTGCTTTTCATTCATATCTGCATCATAAAGCTTTATGCAGACATTTTTTTCCTGATTGGAAACCTTTATCTTGATTCCGTTTACATTTTGAGTGTTTACAGCTTCACCAAGGTCGTAACAGAATTCCTGATATTGACTGGTAAATTTTAAATTACCATCACAGTTTTCACTCTGATTCCATCTGCCAAAGAATACCAGATTGTTTTCTGATTCTGCCTTTTTTTCTTCAGTCTCAGTCTCTGGTTTTTCTACTTTCTCACTGGCTTCTTCCTTTCTCTCTTCAGAAGATGCTTCATTCGCAGCCTCGTTTTTTTCTTCCTTTACTTCATTTTCTTCTGATGATGCCTCAGTTGCTGCCTCTGATACAGTTTCTTCTGATGAAGCACTACTTGCCGCGTCTGCAGCCTCTTCTGATGAAGCCTCACTTGCAGCCTCTGATGCAGCTTCTTTTGAAGCGTCTTTTCCTGCTTCATCACTCTGAGCTTCTTCTAAAACCTGATTTTCCCCCTGCTCAGCTGCAAGAACTGTTGCTGCACCTGTCCCAACACTGGTAACAGACATCATTCCTGCCATAACAATTGATGATAACCCCAACCATCTTTTGTGCATACCTTTCACATTCCTCCTGTTTTATTCAAGTTAATTGTGCAATTTCCCCACGCACATTTTTGCTAATAATGATTATTTAGTATTTTTGCATAATGTGCTTACCAAAAAATGCTATCCTATTGCCAGTTTTTGCAATAAGATAGCATTTTTTCGTTGATTTTTTTATTTTCTTCCAGCTATAAACCACAATAACACCATAAACAGCAGAAATACCAGATTGTAAATTGTGAATACTTTTATATACTTTGCGCTGTTTTCTTTATACTCTTTTGTATAAGCCTTGTAGGAAATAAGGCTCGCCATGGATGCTATAAGCGTTCCAAGACCTCCAACATTTACTCCTGTCATAAGCTGCCTGTAATTATCCGTAAATCCCGAAAGCATCAATGTTGCCGGCACGTTACTTATAAACTGGCTGGCAATTATTGAAACAAAAAACTCTTTTCCTTCTATCAAATTTTTTAACCAGTTGCTGATAAAATCAATCCTTGCCATATTACCTGTGAAAATAAAAAATCCAATAAACGTTAAAAGAAGAATATAGTCTGCTCTTAACAGTATCTTATAATCCATTCCGCCTACAACAGTAAAAACAGCGATTACGAATACAAAAAACGGAAGTATTCTAAGTACCGTAAGAAATGCCAATACAAAAAGAATTCCATAAATCAATATCTGCGTTTTACTGCCGAAATTTCCTACTACAACGGTACTTTCGCCGCTTTTTAATTCTTTGTTTTTATCAGGTATAAAGATAATACATGCAGCTAAAAGAATAAATGATACCACTGAATACGGAATCATTACTGCTAAAAATTCCGATAATGACATTCCCGTAAGTCCATACATATATAAATTCTGCGGATTTCCGACAGGAGTAAGCATACTTCCCAAATTTGCGGCAATAGTCTGTAAAACAACCACCTGAATCATCATGTCCTGTCTTTTGCAGTTATGAAGAATCATTATTGCAAAAGGTACGAAGGTTATAAGAGCTACATCATTGGTAATGAACATACTTCCAAAAAAACACATGTATATCAGCACTGCCGCAAGGTGCCAGCCTTTATTTACCCTCTTTAAAAGTGCTCCTGCAATTTTCTCAAATACCGCATTTTCCTTAAATCCCTGTATTATTACCATCAGTCCCCAGAGTATTCCCAGAGATCTTATATCTATATAATTCAGATAATTTTTATCAGGTTTTACAAAGAAAACTGATATTATCGCCAATATCCAGGCCGCTGCAAGCACCGGATCTGTTTTTTTAAGTATCATCTTTTGGTTACCTCGTTAAGTCCTTTACCCATTTATATTTTCTGAATCTGATGAGAACCCACGGAATCTTGCCTACTTCATCAACGCAGGTACATGCGTAAACCGCAAGAGGCGACCACCCCAGGAAAAAAGCTCCGGAAAAGGCAAGCGGAATAGCAATCAACCACATACTTACTATCAGACTGTATAGATCAAAAATTGTATCTCCTCCGCCGTCAAGAACCCCGTTGATCATTACGGTATTAACGCATCTTCCGATCATGTATACAGATAAAATTATCATCATTCCAATCAGATACTGTCTGGCTGTATCTGACAGTATTACACCGTTTACAACAATTGGCGTTACCGCCAGAATTATGGCTGTTGATATGAAACCCACCACGAAAGATATATTTTTAAGCTTGATTCCATAGGCCTTTCCCAAATCAAGTTTTCCTGCTCCAAGCTCATTTCCGACTATTATTCCCGCAGCACTTCCTATTCCGTTGCAGGCACAGCAGGTAAGGTCTCTAACAACGGCTGCCACTGAATTGGCTGCTGCGGCGTCGACTCCCATATGCCCCATTATTGCGGTATATGAAGTAAATCCTATTCCCCAGCACATGGCTCCTCCCATAAGAGGAATACATTGCCTTGCAAAATCCCTGATAAGCTGACCGGATACACCAAAAAATCTTCCAAGTGCCGGACGGATATACTTTTCTTTCCTTGATAAAACAAGGCATAAAACCAATTCAATAATCCTGGCAATTGTTGTGGATAGTGCCGCTCCGCGGGCCTCCATTCTCGGTGCTCCAACCAGACCAAAGATAAAAACAGCGTTAAAAAGTATATTGAACACCACCGCACTTGTACTTATAAATGCGCCCTCTTTAACATTTTCTGTGACCTTCATGATTGTAAGGTAGCACTGGGATATACCTGTTATCAGGTAAGACCATCCTGCAATCCTTAGATATGAGCTTCCAATTGCTATAAGCTCACTGTCACTTGCAAATATCTTCATAAGAGCCTCGGGACAAAACTCACAGGCAAGGAAAAAAACTAAAGAAACTATTCCACAAAACCAGAGCATGAGATTAAAAATATCCTCAAGGGTCTTTTTATTGCCCTTTCCCCAGTACTGCGCTCCAAGAATCGCTCCGGCAGCGGTGGCTGAGGATAAAAACATATTTTGTACAAACTGAATCTGAGTAGCAAGCGAAACCGCAGTCATCTGATTCTGTTCAACTCTTCCAAGCATAAGAGCATCCGCTGCGGCAACCATTGCAAGCATAAGACTTTGCAGTGCAATCGGCAGCGCTATTCTGCATAAATTCCCGTAAAATTTTTTATTATCCACTATTATTTTTTCTGACATAACCAATCCTGCTAAACTATATTTTTCAACTTCTCCAATACTACATTCTAATACTTAATGTGGTCAAGTCATAAAAAAAACTACAGCTAAAGATGTTTTTTATTCTTTAAGCTGCAGTTTTTTATTTTTATCCACATTTTTAATTTTTTTCGGCAAATAAATCACATTTTTGCCGGGTTATCCACAATGAAATTCTCAGTTATTCACTTTGCAAGTCTTATTACATTCCAACTGCGTGCAGGAAGTGTACTCTCAAGAATTCCATTTTCAACCTTAGAGTTTTTGCTTGCGTCAACCGGCTTAACATTATCAGGATTTTCTTCTGTATTTTCAGCCTTGAGATCCTTGTGAGTAAGAACGCTGTGCTCTACAACCTTATAATCAGCAAACTGTCTGAGATCGCAGGTAAGCTCAAAGTCCTCTTCAAGATTCTTATTAACTGCAAACAAAGTTACTGTCTCATTTTCTTCATCGCTTACAACAACACAGTCAACAAATGGAGCATCGCCATGCTTACTCTCATATGTAGGAACCTTTACAACTGTATTGAGAACTTCACCTCTACCGTAAACGCTGGTCTGCATGTAAGGATAGAAAATAGTCTGTCTCCATGCTCCTGTATCTGATGTCATGATAGGTGCAATTACGTTAACAAGCTGAGCCAGGCAGGCAATCTTTACCCTGTCAGCATGACGAAGCATTGTTATAAGCATTGAACCTACTAAAAGTGCATCCTCAAAATTATAAACATCCTCAAGCTGATGAGGGTGTTCAACCCATTTTTCAAGCTTCTTATCCTGCTCATTTGAATGATACCATACATTCCATTCATCAAATGAAAGATTAATATTCTTCTTCTTTCTCTTTACAGCCTTTACATAATCACAAATGCTTACAACCTGACTGATGAACTGATCCATTGCTACAGAATTAGCAAGGAAGTTAGGTGTATCATTCTCCTGATTGCCATAGTACTGGTGAAGTGAGAGATAATCGATATTATCATATCCACACTCAAGAACAGTTCTTTCCCAATTTCCAAATGTAGGCATTGTAAGACTTGATGAGCCACATGCTACAGTCTCAATTGTAGGATCAACAAGTTTCATGATCTGACCTGCAAGATCAGCCTTACGGCCATACTCTAAAGCTGTCAGATGACCGGTCTGCCAAGGACCATCCATCTCATTACCAAGACACCATAGCTTGATTCCATATGGATCAGTAGCGCCGTTCTTTATTCTCATATCACTATATTTTGTGCCACTCTTGATGTTGCAATACTCAACAACATTTTTCGCATCATCAATTCCTCTTGTTCCGAGGTTAACTGCATACATAGGCTTTGTGCCACATTTCTTACACCAATCCATAAATTCATCAAGACCGAACTGGTTGGTTTCAACAACACCCCAGGCAAGTTCAATTCTGCGTGGTCTTTCTTCCTTAGGTCCTACGCTGTCTTCCCAGTTAAAAGAAGATACGAAATTTCCTCCGGGATATCTTACTATCGGAACCTTTATCTCCTGGATGAGTTTCATTACATCACTGCGGTATCCGTTTTCATCTGCGAATTTGTTGCCTGGCTGATATATTCCTTCATATACAGCTCTGCCAAGATGCTCGATAAAAGAACCAAAAATTCTCTCATCAACCTTACTGATTTTAAAATCTCTGTCAATACAAACCTGTACTTTGTTATCTGTTTTTCCTTTTGTCATTTTAAATACCTCTAAAATAGTTTAATGCCACATAAATAATGATAACTTATTGTTTGTAAAAAGAAAATGGAAATATTGCTATATTTTGCCCAAAAGATGATAATATATATTTATACCAAAATTAGCTTTGGATTTTTGTTTACAACTATCAAAAAATTGATGAATGGAGCTTTTATATGGCCAAAAAAAATACACTTGTTTCACTAGGACTTTTCTCTGCTTTATTTGGCGGAGCATATGCTTTCAGCAATTATCTCTATAAAATTTCTATGGTTCCCAAGCAGCTTACTGATGAAACCAATGACTTTGATCCTTCAATCACTGAAGGTCGTATGTTTGTAAGAAAACATCCCAACAGACAGGATATGTATATCGAAGCTATTGATCAGATTAAGCTTCATGCCTCATATATTGCAGCAAAAGAAAATTCTCACAGGTATGCCATAATTATACATGGTATATGGGACAACCATGAAACAAACGGTATATATGCCAAGCATTATCTGGAAAAAGGCATTAACTGCTTACTTCCTGACCTTCGCGGTTTTGGAAAAAGCGAAGGCAAATATATTGGTTATGGATATGATGACAGACTTGATATTCTTGAGTGGATATACTGGATAATAAAAAGAGACCCGGAAGCTAAAATCATTCTTCACGGAATGAGCATGGGAAGTGCAACAACCCTTATGACTACAGGTGAAAAGCTTCCTCCAAATGTAAAGGCAGCAATTGCCGACAGCTCATATACTACACTCCGTGAGCAGTTTGCCCATACCTATAAAATGTTCAAAGGGTCTTTTATTCCGGTTCCAATTGCTCTTTTTCTTGCCAGAATAATTATCAGATTAAAAGCGGGCTTTGACATTAATGACGTTAATCCTATAGAAGCTGTTGAAAGATCAACTACACCGACTCTTTTTATTCATGGCGATAACGATACATTTATTGATCCTCAGATGTGCTCAAGGCTTTATGAAACTGCAAAATGTCCAAAACAGTATTGTCTGATTCTCGGTGCAGGTCATATTGAATGCGTTGTCAGAGATCCGGAAAACTATTGGGCAAAAATTGATAATTTTCTTTCCAAAACAGAATTCTGACAGACAATATAAATGCGGGGCTTAAAAACTATACAGCCTCGCATTTTTTCCTAAAATCATATCACTCCCAGGACTTTTAGAATATATAGCCAGAAGGTAAGGGAAAAAGAGCATCCAAAGGTAGTCATCATAATTATACTGCTGCTGAGAACTCCGTCATGCCCCATATTTTTTGCCATTACAAAGCTTGAAACTGTAGTTGCAGAACCAAGCATAACCAGAATGGCTATTATCTGCTCATTTCTGTATCCGAATTTTATTGCAAGCGGCATAAACATTCCCACCAGTAAAAAGAGTTTTATAAAGCTTGCCGCAAATGCCTGCTTTATATTGGATGCAGCTTTTTTTACATCAAAAGATGCTCCCATTGACATAAGACCAAGCGGCGTTGCCAGCGCTCCGACATTTGATACTGTAGTACCTATTACCTTTGGCATTGGAATTTTTAAAAGTGACCAGACAAGACCGCAAAAAATACCGATAAGAATCGGATTCTTGATTATTCCTTTCAAAGTCTTTTTCAGCAGTTCATTATTTTTTCTGCCATTTTCACTTAAATCTGTTGCCGTTACCATAAGGATTATTACTGCAAAAATATTATAAAAAGGAACGCTTCCTATTATCATAAGCGGAGCCATACCGGAGCTTGCTTCACCATATATATTGTGAATAAAGGCTATTCCTAACAGCGCCGCACTGCTTCGATAGGACCCTTGTATAAATTCCCCTCTTTCTGCTTTATCTTTTACCAGAAAAAAAGAAACCAGTGAAATTATCGCTATACTGAAAATTGTAGCAGCAAAGCAGAATAATACAAATTTTCCATCCCAGGTCCCTGCAAAATCCTGCTCTGCAAGATCTTCAAAAAGAAGCACAGGAAGCGGAATCTTAAATACAAATTTATTCATCCATTCCGCTGCTTTTTCATTTATAAAACCGAGTTTATTAAAAATATATCCCAGCACCATCAACAAAAAAATCGGTAGTGTTGCATTTAAACTAAAAATAAGATTTTCCACAAATACTATTGCTCCACACTAAATTATATCAGCCCGAACATTATCAATTAATCGTTAAATTATTTTTCTTAAATAATTTAACCGCAATTACGCCGGATAAACAAGTTCTTACCTGGATAATTGCGGTTTTGTTACAAACCGGTTGTCAATTTTCTTATGCAAACTGAGCCATATATAAATCGTAATATGCTCCCTTCTTTGCTATGAGCTCATCATGATTACCACTTTCCATTATGCCACCTTTATTTATTACAAATATCCTGTCGGCATTTTTTATTGTTGATAACCTGTGTGCGATAACAAAGCTAGTTCTTCCTGATAAAAGAGCCTGTATTCCTTTTTGTACAAGCATCTCAGTGTGAGTATCAATACTACTTGTAGCTTCATCAAGAATAAGTATTTTGGGCATTGATATCATCGTGCGGGCAAAAGCTATAAGCTGCCTTTGGCCAATTGAAAGTCCGGCTCCGCGTTCTTTTAACTCAGTATCATATCCGTTTTCAAGATTCATGATAAATTCGTGAGCATTTACTGCCTTTGCTGCGGCTATCATTTCTTCTTCAGTTGCATCAAGCTTTCCATACATAATATTTTCGCGAACTGTTCCATGGAAAATGAAATTATCCTGAGTCATTACACCCATCTGGCTTCTAAGACTGTTTATTGTCACATCCGTCAGGTCATGACCATCAACAAATATCTTTCCCTTCTGAATATCATAAAATCTGCTGATAAGATTAACTATTGTAGTTTTTCCTGCACCTGTAGGTCCTACAAGAGCTATGGTTTCCCCGGGATTTACTGTAAAATTCACATTTTCAAGAACCCTTGTTTCATCATCTGTGCCTTCATCATATGTAAATCCTACATTTTCAAAGCATACCTTTCCATCAATTTCAGGAAGTACACTTGCACCTTCTTTGTCAACAATTTCAGGCTCAGTATCAAGAATATCAAAAACTCTTTCTGCAGCCGATATATTGGTAACAAGCTGATTGTAGTAATTGGACAATCCCATAATAGGGCTCCAAAACATTGTGGAATAACTGGCAAATGCTGCGATAAGTCCGACTGAAGCAGCAGTATATCCCAAAAGTCTTATAGCAACAAGATATAGGATCATACTGCTTATAGCCCAGCTCATATCAATTGCAGGTCCAAAAAGATCTGCCGCTCTGCAGGCTGCTATGTATGCATCTCTATGTTCATTTGCCAGTTCCCTGAATGTCTTTTTTGTTTCTTTTTCAGCATGGAAACTCTGTACAACAGAAATTCCTGCTATATCTTCATGAACATAAGCATTTAAGTTTGACGCTTTTTTTCTCATAAGCTGCCAACGCGAATGAGTCATACTCCTTATCCAAAATACACTGACAAACATTAGTGGAAGCGAACAAAGAGTTCCCATCGCCAGTCTCCAGTCCTTTATCAGCATTATTATCACAACACCAACTACAGTTATCATGTTTGGAATAAGGTTTGTGATTGTGTTAGCCATTACATCTTTTAACGAATTAACGTCACCGATTATTCTTGCCAAAATCTTACCTGTTGGTCTGTTGTCAAAAAACGTAAATGACAGTGTCTGTATGTGCTCATACAATTCTTCTCTTATGTCCATGAGAATCGTATTGGCAACTTTATTCATCATGTACATTCTTAATTTTACAAATATAATATACACAATTCCGAGAGTTACTATTATAGTTGTTATGGTCAAAAGACCTCTTACATTCTTGTTAGCCACATGCTCATCTATTGCATATTCAATGAGAAGTGGGCTGATAAGATTTATACATACTGTTATAGCAAGTGATATCAGAACCGGTATTATTTCAATAACATGCGGACGAAGATAACGAATAATTCTTACAAATATCTTTTTCCTGTCCGTATTTGACAACTGTTCATCCTCACGAAATGAGTTTGCTGCCATTATGCACTCACCTCCATTTCCTTTGGAACTCCATATTGAGCAATGTATGTCTCATAATAAAGTCCCTTTTTACCTATCAGTTCTTCATGACTTCCGCGTTCAGCGATAAGTCCGTCTTTCAAGTAAATAATTTCATCTGCATTTTTAACTGCTGAAATCCTGTGTGCAATTATGACTCTTGTAACACCTTTGATTTCATCAAGTGTTTTTTGTATTTCAGATTCTGTCTCCATATCAAGTGCTGATGTAGAGTCATCTAAAATAAGTATCGGTGCTTTCTTTGAAAGAGCTCTCGCAATGCTGATTCTCTGCTTCTGACCTCCGGATAAACCTACACCTCTTTCACCGATTACAGTGTTGTAATTATCATCAAGTCTTTCTATGAAGTCACTTGCTTTCGCCATTTTGGCTGCATCTTTTACTTCATCAAGTGTCAGATCTTCTCTGCGTCCCATACGGATATTTTCTTCAATTGTATCTGAGAAAAGAAATACATCCTGCATTACTACTGCTGAAGCACCTCTAACCTGCTCAAGTTCCATGTCCCTGATTTCTACTCCGTCAAGAAAAATCTTACCATCTGAGGGATCATAAAATCTTTGCATAAGATTTACTATTGTGGACTTTCCTGAACCTGTCTGTCCCATTATTCCGAGAGTTTTTCCTGATTCAAGCTTAAAACTTATATCCTTAAGTATTTCTTTTTCACCGAATTTAAGTGATACATGCTCAAATTCAACATTTCCTTTTATCGAATTTACATGCATCGGCTTATCATTTTCCAAAAGAGTTGAATGCTCTTCATAGATCTTTTTTATCTTCTTAAGAGATGCAATTGCACTTGAAAATTCATTGGTTATCCAACCAAGTTCTTCCATAGGCCAGGTACAATTACGACTGTAAATAATATAAGCAGTAAGGCTTCCAAGATTCATATGTCCATTTATTACCGAAATTCCACCAAGCACAGCACATGCCACAGGAAGAAGTGTTCCTGCAAGCTGGAATATTGGATAAAAATGTATCAAAGCCTTTGCCTCAGTCATATTCACCTCATAGAATTTTTTATTGTGCCCCATGAACTTTTTTATCTCATAGTCTTCTCTTGCAAATGCCTTGACTGTACGGACGCCTGCAAGATTTTCTTCTGCAATTGTTGTTAATAGTGCATTTTCCTCGCTTATATCTTCGTAAATTTTATCAAGCTTTTTTTCCATTAAAATTGCTGTTGCTGCACAAATTACCATAAAGGATAGTGGTAACATGGTAAGAACCGGATTTATTGAAAACATGAAATACAGTATAAGAACTGCATTTAGTGTTACCTCCATTCCACGCATCGCAACCATTCCAACCAGATTATAAACCTTATCTATATCATCCTTGACTCGCGCCATAAGTTCCCCGGTATTGGCATCGTCAAAATAATCAAGCGATAGACTCTGTATATGGTCAAAGAGATCTTTTCTCATCTCTGTACCAATCGTTATACAGTTTTTGTCAAAGGTAAATTCCTTGAAATATCCAAATACACTTCTGCCTACGCCAATCATTATTATAGCTATCAGCAAAATGGCAAAATGGCTGTAATCTTGTCCAACAAGTACTTCGTTTACGATTTTTTCTGTTACTTTTGGAAACAACATATCAAGGGCAATAGCCAGTATCATAAATATAACTGCCATAGTATACGTTGCCCAATGCTTCCGCACATAACTTCCAAGTGTGTTCACTGTTTTCCTCCTTTTGAATCATTGCTCTCTGAGCTGTAACAATGTTTGTCTTTTCTCGGGATTTTGATCATATCTTTATTGCTGCAGATTTTATTTTTTGAATATTGCATTTGAAAAAAATACAACAAAAAACCCGGGAAAATCTATTATCAGACTTTCCCGGGGATAACCCTACAACAATAAATATTCAGATTACACGCCAAAATCAATCTCTGAATCCGAATACACTATCCCGAGGTAAAGTCTTAAATACATGATTCGCTTTAAAAAATCTCGCCACTAGAATAATCATTACATTTACCTCGCTTTCTTTAATATTTTCAGTTTATGGCAAAACTGATAGGCTCATTATGTGCCTCTTTATATTCATTGTCAATAAAAATTTCATTTTTTTCGAAAATTTATTTCATTTATTTTTTTAGGTGTTGACAATGAATAATTACGGTAGTATGATTTTTGCAAGTTAATAATTTAAACCGATGAAGCGGAGATAACGTCTATGATGCCTTCACAGAGAGCCTGAGTTGCTGAGAACAGGTAAGATACACATATTCAAATGGACCGCTGAGGGTGCAGTCAAATGGATTTTTTATCCAGAGTATTCTGCAACGGAAGGCTCCCGTTAGTAGCCGGGGATATGTTGGTATCTCTAAGAGGCGCGTAGTCTTTACTACGAATTCAAGGTGGCACCGCGGATGGGCTATTTATATGCTTTATGATCATTCGTCCTTGACAGAAGATGATTCTGTCAGGGATTTTTTTATGACTTCTTGCGGGCAAAAGCGGAAATTTCCCGCAAGAATCTGGCTTCGCCAGATACGCTTTCATCTAAAGATGAAAGCTAGTCCAGTACGGTTTCTGTTTTTCTGAGGAAAAACAAAAACCTAT
>JAFSQI010000014.1 GCA_017446685.1 Butyrivibrio sp. | reverse complement strand
GTCAAATGTATATCATTTGTATTACATTTAATATCATTATTCCTTACTCGCCCAGGTCTCTACTTTCCGCTTTTTCTGGAACAATACCCTTATATTTGAACAGGGCAAATTCAACCTGAGTCTTGATATAGTTCAGTTCTTCCCAGTTCAGATCACTGAGCTTCTTGACCATATCATCATACTTACTGTCTATGTGTCCCATAAGGACCGGGATGGAAACATCAAAGATCTCTGATAGCTTCTTGATCTTGGAATAAGGCAGGTCAACCTCGCCCTTCTCTACTCTTGCAATCATCGTATTGGTACTGTAGCCCAGGCATTCCGCAAGCTCTTCTTGAGTCATTTTCCTTGCAAGTCTGTACTTCAATATGTTCTTATAAAGCTTATCCATCTTCTGCGCACCCCCGCTATTAAAGTTTTTCGCAGAAAACATCGAGCTTTAATTTGTTTTCTTCAGAAGGCTTTGCCTTCGGATCTATGAATATGACTGTAGCCTTGAAATCAGCTATTCCAAGAAGGTCCCCTAGCTTACCAAAAGCCTTTTCAGCCCCGGCACCGCTCTCACATGCAAAAGTGCATATATCCTTATTCTTCAGGGACTCCACATTTTCAGAAACAAAGGTCCTGATAGGAGGAGTTATATTTCCTGCCCATACAGGGAATCCTATTATTACCTCATCATAAGCTGAAAGATCCATGTCATATGGTTCCAGCTCCGGCTTTTCTGCCATCACTGCAGCCTTACCGCCCCAGAAGAACTTCTTGAATCCCTTGGTTGCATACTGGGTTTTAGGAACAAGCTTAAGCTTATCCGCATCCAGCTTCTCAGCGATCTTATCAGCAATATACTCCGTGTTACCTTCAAGCGAATAGAAAACAATAAGTCTTTTCATCTCTTCCCCCTGTTTTCAATGTAGTCAAGGATCCCCATCATTGATGAAAAAGCAAGGTCATACTCACTCTCCCCAAGAGTTTTATACTTCTCTGCAGTCTTTTCCATAAGGCTGATAGCTGCCGCCCAGTCCTCATCAGTCATGGAATCCTTTTCTTTATCAAGCGTCTTTGCGAATGCCCACAGGTCATTGCACACATTATAAAAAAACTTCTGCTGTTCCATAATAGTCCTTATTTTGAAAAATGCCTATACCAAAACGTTGTGTCACCGGCTCATGTCATCAAGTCATCGGCTTTTGCAAAGTCAATATACATCTGATATACAAATGATTATCAAATGTATATCAGATGTATATACTTTTACTTCTCTTCTTCATCTTCTTTACACTCGAACAGACAGAACTTGCAATATTCAAGCATGAGTCTTGCCTGCTCATATGGTGCCAGCAGTCCAAGCCTGTCGAACTTAGCCATAGCTTCTACTTTCGCCTTTTCCGCTTCTTCCATGGAAAAGCCATTTTTAAGATTCATAGGGACCGGGAATACCTTCACCTTGTTTGTAAAACAGAAATCCAGGAATACATCAGTTGGCATTTCATTAAAACCATATTGGGAAAGGAAATCCCAATGATCTTTTAAATTCTCATCAAAAATGCAGTAAATCACGTTTTCGATTATGACTACATTACACCTGTCCTGTATGTACTCAAACTCTTCATCTGTCATGCTGTAGTATTCGCCTTCTACCATGTCTATATCCCTCCGTAAATATACAAATGATATACATATAATAGTCAAATGTATATCATTTGTATTACATATTCTTTTTATCTGCGTATATGTAATGCTGTGCTTCGGTCTCAGTATGTTCAAGCCATTCATGCATGTACTCTGCTACGCATTTATAATAACCTAGGTCCTTATATTCTCCGATCATCTGCTGGTTTATTCCATACTTTTCAGACCTAAGAACGTACTTATCATCCAGATCAGCAACCTTCTCCATGCCAACATATACTTCGCAGGGAACTATCGGACCGAATCCATAATCACTTATGCTGCCAATATCATTCTTACAGTATGGACAGATCATCAGAATATTTGCCCCTGCATTGACCGAGTATTTGCTATTACATGTCTTGCAATGAAAGCTTACCATTTATGTGTCTCCATAAAAATATACCTTTGATATACATTTGGAAGTCAAAAGTATATCAAAGGTATATACATTTCGTTTATCATCAATCTTCAAGATAGTCCTTATTGTCTCTGATAAAATCAGATATAAGACCGTTAAGTGCAGAATTTGCAGTAAAGCCCTTTGCATCACATATCTTTTTAAATCTTGTATATGTAGAGCTGTTAACTCGAAGTGAGATCATCTTATCTTTTACTCTGGGCTTTCTAGCGATTGTCTCGATGGTCTCATTTTCAACATGCACGGTCTCTGCTTTTCTCTGTTCCCTTTCAGCAATCTTATCTGCAATGTTCTTTTTCTTGGCCATATCTCCCATGATCATAATCTCCTTTTCTGTATATCTATTGTAATACATTTGATAGTCATTTGTATATTAAATGTATGTCATAAGTATATCAAATCTTCTTTGCGATTTCAAAATATGCTACAGCGACATCGCTCTTTGGATCAGATATAACTGCGGGTATTCCATCAACATCACCCTTGGATGCTGCTACAGATTCTTTTACGATTCCAAGCACTTCTGCCTGTCCTTCAAGAACAGAAAGAATATCCTTGTGATCATTAGTCCTTCCTCTGTACATCGTAGGAACAATTCCTGCAACTTTAAGATTTGGATTCATCCTCTTATTGGATCTTACTTTCTCGATGGAATCCATGATAAGGGAAACGCCTCTGTATGAAAGGTAATCTGTCTTTACCGGGATAACAACCTCATCAGCAGCTACAAGAGCATTTGTAACGAGTACGCCCAGGTTAGGAGGGCAGTCAAGGAAGATGTAGTCAAAATCATAGTCCTCAAACTTCTCACATGCATCCTTTATGAAAAATACCTTCTCATCCAATGAATTAACATAATTGACTGTATTATCAAGGTTTGGATCAGATGGAACAATATAAACCCTCTCAGGCATTCCAAGAGTCTTTACCTCAAACGCTGTATCGATTGGATCTTTCTTTCTGTTAAAAAGATCAACAGTGCTGAATCCTTCAAGTCTTTCCTCGCCAGGTTCAATACCGGCAGCAATAGTAAGAGATGACTGAGGATCCAGATCTATCATCAGGACCTTCTTACCCTCGATAGCCTTTGCAACAGCAAGATTGTACGTAGTAGTGGTTTTTGCGACGCCACCTTTCTGGTTCGCAATAGCAATAATCTTCATGTTATCTCCTTTGCTAATATACATTTGCTATACATATGATATACATTTAGCGTTTAAATGTATATCAAAACAGTTCTATTTGTATATACATATTGTAAGGCAATATATATTCATGTGTCAATATTTTTTGTATATACAAATGATATACTTTTAAAATACTTTTGAATGTTTAATGTATATCATTTGTATCTTAAATGTATTTCCAAAAAATAAGAGCCTTGCGGCTCTTATCAGAATCCTTTATCTTCAGCTTTCCGGTTCCTTACCTTTTCAGACCATTTCAGAAGCATCTCGCCTTTAGGATCTATGTTTCCGTCCTTTTTCTTCTGCCATAGGTCCATGTATATGGCATTAAGCTGATATATCTCTTTTTCAAATAATTCTTTTGCAATAACCAGATCTTCTTCAGAAGCTGTACATTTGTCTATTTCCCATATACAGTCCTCAAAGTCTTCAAGATTACTAAATATCACTTTCTGGTCTTCATCTATAACGCTAAAGCTGCCTTTCGACTCGCCCTTTAAAACATATAATCCGTTGTATCTATGCCCGAAGATACCATTTTTATACTGTCTATATCTGCCCATCTTTCTTTCCCTTTGCTTTTTTCTTCTGCTGTGCTGCAAACTGTTTGATGTATTCCCTGAGCTGTTCTATAGTCTGATCATCCGTGGAAATCTCTTCCTCGTTTAACAGGATTTCTTCACCATCCTCAGTCCTGGCAAAATACTCGACTTTTTTCTTCCTCAAATCACCCATATTCAATTCCTCTATATGTATATACATTTGATATACTTTTGAATATCTTATGTATATCAGATGTATGTTAAATGTATATTATCGTTTCAGACAGCATATTTACTTAAAAGCTGTGGTACAAGCTTCATGTAATCATTTCTTACACAGTCAACCAGTCTCTTATATACTGTGGTCTTTGTATTTGATGCATCTGCTTTGATGTTCTCAAAATATTCAGTTACAAGGTCCACCGCAAACAGTTCCCAATCAGAAAATTTAACCTTTCCTGCAACTCTGTCCTTAATAGCTATACTGTGCAAATACGTGACCTGTTCCTCTGTGAAGTCAGGTCCTAACATGCTTGCCATGAGCGGATATGCTGATTCATTTATTGCCTGCTCATGAAGCTCTGCTTCTTCAGCTTCCTTGATGAGTCTGGCTTCTTCCATCTTTTTCTCATGTTCCTGAAAGAAAGCTTCCTCAATGGTCATCTGATGATAATTTGCCTCATCCTCGATTTCCCTATATTCAGCATCGATGATATTGTCTGTTTCCTGCTGCTCAGGATCTGTCTTTCCAGCCATATAAAACTCGATTGTTCTGTAAGCTCTGGTCTTTCTATGATGGATATCATACTGCTTTGCCTCGTAAGTAACCTTAATATCCGTATACTTGTTTATTTCCTTTACAGCCTTATCAAGCACATCTCTTCTGAATATTGCAAAGTTGCTCCAGTTCTCCGGAATGATTGGTGGCTCATTAGGTGCTGGAGAAGCTTTATCAGCAAGTCTTACCTGAAGATCGTATTTACTTCCAGTGCCATTTTCAAATGTCCACTTTTTATTATTGAACTGATAGCTTTTCAGGATCTCATAGAGTCGGGGAGAGTACCGGCATCTCATAAGTGAAACATTCTGTAACTTATAAGTTGTGTAGTACTGGCCTTCCTGACCAACACGTTCCTGCAGATTCAGAAGAAATGGGAACATGTCTTCATGGAAGCTGATCTCAATATCTCCCGTACCCTTATTCATGTGAACAATGTTGAACCATCTTACAAGATACTCATTCTCACCGGTATCATCATCAATCCACCATTGCGCTGTAGCAAGTTTTGAAAGCATAGCCTTAACGTTCTGGTATGATGCATTTCCATTCCACTTAACCAGTGCTTGAAATTCCTTGCAATTGAACAGATAATGTTTATTAGGTTCATCGTTCGGCTGTATTTTGGATATAAGATAGAGCACCGCCTTGTTTTCAAGTCCACTTAAGGCATATCGGCTGTTCTGAATCATCTTATTATCCTTCGCAACCAGATTGTTGCGGGTTTTTCTCAAATCAAAAGAACTGTCCATACCGATGTCTTCCTTTTTTGCCGCATTTTTACTCACAATTCAATTACATAAAAAAGTTTACCGCATTTTTACTCACAGTTCAATATGGTTAGACAAAATTTACCGCACAATCACTCACAGTTTGTTTTTACGTTTACCGCACTTTTGCTCACAGTTAATATAAAAAAATGCTTGTTTTCCGCGTAGTTATGAGGTTTTATGCTTTATGAATATGACCGCACTATTTCTCATAATAACCGCACTTTTGCTCACATTACAAACATATTATAAAAATAACCGCCTCCTGAAAGTGGCTTAAATACTGCGTTTCAAGATTACCGCACTTTTACTCACAATTAACGAACTAAAACTATTAATTGGCGCACTATTTCTCACAGTTAAAGCACTAATGCTCATAATTACCGAACTATCGCTCATAAAAAGAGCATTATTTCTCATATAAAAATCGCTCAATCCCTTGCCATTACTGTGTTACAGTCGGGGGATAAAATATTAATAACATATCCTATATACTTACTAATAAATAAAAATAACAACAACTACATAAGAGCAGGGCAGTAGTAGTTGTTGTCTGTTATCTTGAGAGTAAAAATAAAATTGTATTTACAAATTAAATTATTGTGCTATATACTTTTGATGTATATTAAAAATACGATAAATACTTTATTCTTGAAAAGTATTACATCATAATATGCTTTAAAAGAATATTTGTTTTGTTGATAACCAGCTTCATCAGAAAGGAGAAGCCATGGGAAAATTCTTG
>JAFSQI010000013.1 GCA_017446685.1 Butyrivibrio sp. | reverse complement strand
TGAAAATACAAGAACAAGCTGAATGCTTTGAACAACGTTGAAATGAAGCTTGTTCTTGTATTTGAATCTTTATGAATTACGACGCAGACGAAAACAAGCATTTATGTCCGCTTATATATTGGCTGACAACTGAATTGTAACGAATAATACTATAACATTAAATTTCCTCTTGTATTATTGATGTTCATTTGCTATTATAATGCGGTATTAATCGATATAGGTCAAATAATAAGGATTTGATGTTTCTACCCGGTTACCGTAAATTACCGGACTATCGAATGAATGATACCGTTGTAACTGTTAGTTATTCTTGTATCTGATTTTTTAGGCGTAGAAACATTGTTTCTACGCCTTTTCTATTGTAGATAATACGGAAATCCTGTATTTGGCAGATATTCGATCTGGTAAAAAGGAGAGGAAAAATGAAAAAATTTAAGAAGGTTGTGTCAGCTATTCTTGCTGCATCAATGGTTATGGCTCTTTCAGCTTGCGGAAGCAGCGCAGAAACAGCATCCCAGACAACAGCTGAGAGCGCAGACACAGAAGCAGTAGCAACTACAGGTGAGGAGTCAGAGAAGGCAGTTGCATCAGATGTAAAGGTTGGATTTATCTTTTTACATGATGAAAACTCAACTTACGATTTGAACTTCATCAACGCAGCTCAGGAAGCATGTGAGGCTGCCGGAGTTGAATATATGCTCAAGACAAATATTCCTGAAGGACAGGAATGCTACGAAGCAGCATGTGAGCTTGCAGATGCAGGCTGCGACATCGTTTTTGCAGATTCTTTTGGCCATGAAGATTACATGATCGAGGCAGCAAAAGAATATCCTGAAGTTCAGTTCTGCCACGCAACAGGTACTAAGGCTCATACAGAAGGTCTTTCAAACTATCACAATGCTTTCGCTACAATTTTCGAAGGTCGTTACCTTGCAGGAATCGCTGCAGGAATGAAGATAAACGAGATGATTGAAAACGGTGATATAACAGAAGACCAGGCAAAGATTGGCTATGTAGGAGCTTATACATATGCTGAGGTTATTTCAGGTTACACTTCATTTTTCCTTGGTGCTCGTTCAGTTTGCCCATCAGCTACTATGGAAGTAACATTTACAGGTTCATGGTACGATGAGACTGCTGAAAAAGAGGGTGCTAACAAGCTTATCGAAGATGGATGCGTTCTTATTTCACAGCATGCTGATTCAATGGGTGCGCCTACAGCCTGCGAGAAGGCAGGAGTACCGGATGTTTCCTACAACGGAAGCACAGCTTCAGCTTGTCCTGAGACATTCATTGTTTCTTCCAGAATTAACTGGGCTCCATACTTTACTTACATCATTGATTCTGTAGCTAACGGAACAGAAATTGCTACTGACTGGGTTGGAACACTTCAGACAGGTTCTGTAGTTCTTACAGATCTTGGAAGCGCAGCAGCTGAGGGAACTCAGGATGCTATTTCAGAGGCACAAAAAGCTATGGAAGCAGGTACTCTTCATGTGTTTGATGCATCAACATTTACAGTAAACGGTGAGACACTTTCTTCTTACATGGCTGATGTTGATACAGATGCTGATTACACTGCAGATACAGAAGTAATCACAGATGGATATTTCGCTGAGTCAAACGAGAGCTTCCGTTCAGCTCCTTACTTTGACCTTCAGATTGATGGTATCTCACTTCTTGATACAGCATATTGATTATTTACGATATCTTCTTAATAATATGTCTTGTGTTTTTTGAGAAAAAAATATGAGATAGGGGAAATCTTTGGATAAGCTTTATTTTTCAAAGATTTCCCATTTTTAGTCTATTCTTTGAATATGGAAAGGTGATAATAGTGGAAAACAAGGACGTAGCCGTTTCACTTCGTGACATCACAAAGGTTTTCGGTAAAGTAGTTGCAAATAAAGATGTAAATCTTGATATAAAAAAGGGTGAAATACTCTCACTTCTTGGAGAAAATGGCAGTGGCAAAACCACACTTATGAATATGCTTGCAGGAATTTATTATCCTGATGCAGGTAAGATTTTTATTAATGGTAATGAAGTAATCATCCGTTCTCCCAAAGATGCTTTTGAACTTGGAATCGGAATGGTACATCAGCATTTTAAGCTTATTGATGTTTTCAATGCCACTGAAAATATAGTTTTGGGGCTTGAAGGTAAGCTTAATCTCAAGGAAGCTGAAGTAAAAATCAAAAATATTTGTGATAAATATGGTTTTGATATCAATTTAAATAAAAAAATATATGATATGTCCGTTTCTGAGAAGCAGACCGTAGAAATCGTGAAAGTTCTGTACAGAGGAGCTGATATATTGATTCTTGACGAACCCACAGCAGTGCTTACACCTCAAGAAACCGAGAATCTTTTTAATGTCATGCGCAATATGAAAAAAGACGGCAAATCTATTATCATCATCACACATAAACTCAACGAGGTTGAGAGTATTTCTGACAGGGTGGCGGTTTTGCGTCATGGAGAATTTATCGGAGATATGCAGACAAGCAAGACCAATGCGCAGGAAATGACTGATATGATGGTTGGTCATGCAGTATCTTTGAACATAGACAGACCTGAACCCGTTGATCCCAAAATGAGAATTTCAGTAGAGAATCTAACTGTTATAGATGAAGACGGAGTTGTTAAGCTTGAAGATGTGTCTTTTACCGCCAATACAGGAGAAATACTGGGTATTGCCGGAGTTTCAGGATGCGGACAAAAAGAGCTTTTAAGAGCTATAGCCGGACTTGAAAATGTTCAGAACGGAAGCATTTCTTATATTCATGCAGATGGAAGAAGGGAAGAATTACTTGGTAAAACTCCAAGAGAAATATCAGAGCTAGGTGTAAAGCTCTCTTTTGTTCCTGAAGACAGACTGGGCATGGGACTTGTCGGAAACATGAATCTTGCCGATAACATGATGCTTAGATCCTATAGATCCGGCAAATCAAGATTTTTTACAGATAAAAAAGCTCCAAGAGCACTTGCTGAGCGTGTTATAAATAAACTTCAGGTATCAACACCGGGAATTGATACGCCTGTTCGCAGATTGTCCGGAGGAAATGTACAGAAAGTTCTTGTAGGAAGAGAAATAGCATCAAGACCTAAAGTACTTCTGACTGCCTATGCAGTTCGAGGTCTTGATATCAATTCTTCGTATCAGATATACGACCTTATCAACCAGCAGAAGGAAAGAGGGGCAGCAGTAATCTTTGTAGGTGAAGATCTGGATGTTCTTCTTGAACTGTGCGACAGAATACTGGTCCTGTGCGGCGGAAAAGTTACAGGAATAGTTGACGGCAGAAATACAGATAAATATACAGTAGGATCACTCATGACTCAGAAAGGAGAGGCTTAAGTAATGGCAAAAAACAAAATAAAAGAGCCTCGTTATCATATAGTAAAAAGGACTGAAATCTCGGCTTCGAAAGCCTGGATAATCAGAGCGGCTGCGCTACTTTCAGCGCTTGTTGTATGTGGTATTGTGACAATGGTTTGTACAGGTGATAACCCGATTTCCATATTTGCAACAATTTTTAAAGGTGCATTCGGTACACAGAGAAAAACATGGATTACTTTTCAATATGTAGCAATTCTTCTTATAATATCTCTTGCACTTACTCCTGCTTTTAAGATGCAGTTTTGGAACGTAGGAGGAGAAGGGCAGGTACTTATGGGAGGACTTGCTGCTGCAGCCTGCATGATTACATTAGATGGAAAGCTCCCTAATGCGGTTGTAATAATCCTTATGATATTGACTTCAATACTTGCAGGTGCTGTCTGGGGCGTTATTCCTGCGCTTTTTAAAGCAAAATGGAATACAAATGAGACACTTTCCACTCTCATGATGAACTACATTGCAACACAGCTTGTGGCTTATTTTACAATAGTATGGGAAGTTCCTAAGGGATCCGGAAAAATAGGTATCATCAATCAGAATTCAAATATCGGATGGCTTCCAAATATCGGAAACAAGTATTTACTCAGCATACTTGTTGCTGTACTTGTTACTGTTTCCATGTATATTTACCTCAAATATACCAAACACGGCTATGAAATCGCAGTGGTTGGCGAAAGTCAGAACACTGCCAGATATGTAGGAATAAGTGTAGAAAAGGTAATTATACGTACTATGCTTTTGTCAGGTGCGATATGCGGTCTTGCAGGTCTTTTACTGGTAGGTGGTATAAATCACACAATTACCACTACAATTTCTGATGGACAGGGCTTTACAGGCGTTATGGTTTCATGGCTTGCCAAGTTTAACCCGATCGGAATGATATTTACAAGCCTTCTTATCATTTTTATGGATAGAGGTGCAAGCGAGATATCTACTGCATTTGAGCTTAATCAAAGCTTTGCGGATATATTGACCGGAATTATTTTGTTTTTTATTATCGGATGTGAATTTTTCATAAGATATCAAATAAATGTAAAGAAAGATTCAGGAAAGGAGAATGCATAAGATGTTTAGTTTGGTTGCTTTTATACCGAGAGCGGTACAGCAGAGCGTTCCTCTTTTACTTGGAAGTACAGGTGAGACTATTACAGAAAAATCAGGTAATCTGAATCTTGGAATACCGGGTGTTATGTATGTTGGTGCTATTAGCGGAGTTATCGGTTCTTTTTTCTATGAACAGTCAGTTGCCGGTGGAGAATTAAACGGTTTTCTTGCAGTATTTATCCCGCTGGTCTGCTCACTTATCGGTTCACTTCTTATGGGACTTTTATACTGTTTTTTGACAGTTACACTAAGAGCTAATCAAAATGTTACGGGACTTGCCATGACAACATTTGGAATTGGTTTTGGTAACTTTTTCGGTGGTTCTCTTATAAAGCTTGCAGGAGCAGATGTGCCTTCAATTTCACTTTCTGCAACTTCTGCATATTTTAGTAAGACTTTGCCATTTGCGAATAGCACAGGTTGGATAGGTAAGCTCCTTTTTTCCTATGGTTTTTTGGCATATGTTGCAATTATAATTGCTCTTATCGCAGCTTTTATTCTCAAAAAGACAAGAATTGGTCTGCAGCTTCGCGCTGTAGGTGAAGATCCTGCTACAGCAGATGCTGCAGGAATAGATGTCACTAAGTATAAATATGTATCGACCTGCCTTGGATGTATGATCGCCGGTCTTGGTGGGTTATACTATGTAATGGATTATGCCTGTGGCGTCTGGTCCAATGATGCCTTTGGTGACAGAGGCTGGCTTGCTATAGCACTTGTTATTTTTACAATATGGAAGCCGGATATCGGAATCTTTTCATCAATTTTGTTTGGCGGACTTTATATTCTTTATCTTTATCTTCCTTCAGGAACACACACAGAATATAAAGAATTGTATAAAATGATTCCATATATCGTAACATTGGTGGTACTTGTAATTACAAGCATGCGCAATCAGCGTGAAAATCAGCCGCCCAAGAGCCTTGGAACCAACTATTTCAGGGAAGAAAGATAATTAGGAACAATAATAAGAGTGGAGATGGTAGAAATGAATTTTCTTGAAGAAAGAATTGTTAAAGACGGGGTAGTTAAGGAAGGAAATATATTAAAGGTAGACAGTTTTTTGAATCATCAGCTTGATGTTGAGCTCTTTGATAAGATGGGCGAAGAGTGGGCTGAGCGTTTTAAAAATGAAGAAATCAATAAAATTCTTACTATAGAAGCTTCAGGTATTGGTATTGCCTGCATCGTAGCAAGACATTTTAATGTTCCTGTTGTTTTTGCAAAAAAATCTCACAGTGTAAATCTTGACGGTGAGATGTATACAGCAGAAGTTGAATCTTTTACTCATAAAAATAAAAATCAGGTTATTGTATCAAAGAAGTTCTTAAATTCCGGTGATAAGGTGCTTATTATTGATGATTTCCTTGCAAATGGATGTGCGCTTCAGGGGCTTATTTCAATAATAAATCAGGCAGGAGCTTCTGTTTCAGGAATCGGAATTGCGATTGAGAAGGGATTTCAGAACGGCGGACAGATAATAAGAAATATGGGATATCATCTGGAATCTCTTGCTATTGTTGATGCAATGGATGCTTCTACAGGGGAAATAGTATTTAGAAAATAAATAGTTTTGTTTTTTAGAGATTTACTATTGGGTGATCAGAATTCTTGCGGGCAAAAGCGGAAATAGCCTGCTAGAATCCTGCTATACTTTTTATTAGAGCTTAAGCTGATAAAGTATCATTATTCAAAAAAATGGTAATTACAAAACTACATTTTTATCAAGCTTTTCGATATTTTTCTTATGAATCAGCATTAGGAGTGCCTCGTTAGCTTTTAGTGGCACTTCCGGATCTACATATTCATTAATTACTCCGTCCTTGATTCCTACAACATTTATGCCATATTTTTTTCTAAGGTTGAGTTCTTTTAGGGATTTTCCAACCCATTTGTCTTTAGGCATCATTTCTATCAGGCAGATATCGTCACTGACTTCAAAATATTCAAGGAAGTTGCTGGATACAAGTCCTCTGGCAGTTCTGATTCCGCTGTCTTCTTCAGGATAGATGATTTCGTCTGCGCCAAGCTTTGATAAAACTGTTCCCATTCTTTTGTTGCTGGATTTTGCAACTACTTTTTTTACGCCACATTCTTTTGAAACCATGGTACACATGATGCTGGCTTCAAGGCTCATTCCCATTGCAATTACGGCACAATCTATATTGGAGATTCCAAGGGCTTTTATTGCGGCAGGATCTGTCAGATCTGCTTCGATGGCAGTTGTAGCTTTAGCAGAATATGACTCTATAATTTCTTCATCATTATCAACGACCATAACGTCTGCGCCGCTTTGAATCAGTTTATCTGCAACAGCCTGACCGAATTTTCCAAGTCCGAATACTACAAAAGAATTATATTTCATAAGTTTTTTGCTCCTTATCCTACAATGAAGTGACCATTTGAAAATTTAATATCATTTTTGTCTGAACGTTTTGTATTAAAAAACAGTGCCATTGAAATAGGCCCGATTCTACCTGCATACATACCAATCATTATTACAATTTGACCTGGAATATTAAGGTTTCCTGTCAAAGAGCGGGATAGACCAACAGTTCCGGTAGCGCTAAAAACTTCATACGCCGCAGCTAATGCAGGTACATGGCTTACTTCAATTAAAATGACTAGCAGCACAATCGTAAGAATCAGGTTTGACATGACAATTGCACTTGCTTTATTTATCAGTTTATCTGAAACAGCTCTGCTGAATACTACAGGCTCTGTCCTGCTTCTGATAAAAGTAAAGACGTTGAGCATTACAACAAATATTGTGATAGTCTTGACACCACCTGCTGTACCTACCGGAGATCCGCCAACAAACATGTATATACATCCGACAAGGCAAGTGGACGGAGTAAGGTTTTCCTGTGGAACAGTGGCAAAACCGGCAGTTCTGAAGGTTACCGACTGAAATAAGCTGACAAGAATCTTGTTTCCTATAGACATATTTCCTATTGTGCGGGGGTTATCCCATTCAAATAGCAGTACCAATATTGCACCTGATATCAGAAAAAAAAGAGTCAGGCTAAGTACAAGTTTTGAATGTTCTCCTAGTTTTTTCAAAAAAATGCGGAGATTATAGTGGTGTTTGATAGAAAGTTTAAATGTTTCTATGATATCAAACCAAACAACATAGCCAAGACCGCCGAGAACAATCAAAGTTATAGTTATCAGATTTACAGGTATATTTGTCTGATAATCAATAAGCGAATTGTTTCCTATAACATCCATACCTGCGTTACAAAAAGCAGATATTGCATTAAAAAATGCTACCCATAGGCCTTTTAACAGACCAAATCTTGGTACAAAGATAAATGAATAAAAAAATGCACCGAGTCCTTCTATAATAAGAGTATCCTTTATGACTCTTCTCAAAAATTTTATAAGTCCATGTATGGAATCAAGGTTGTAATAATCCTGGATCAAAAGCCTGGTGCTTAGTGAAAATTTCTTTTTCATAAGCATCATAATGGCTGAATAAAGGGTTATAACACCAAATCCGCCAATCTGAATAAGTATCAGAATAATAATCTGTCCCCATATCGTCCAGTGGGAAAAAGTATCTACAACAACAAGTCCGGTAACGCAAATGGATGTTGTTGCTGTAAACAGTGCAGTGATAAAATCAGTCTTTTGCCCACTTGAAGTAGCAAACGGAAGCATCAAAAGAAACGTTCCAAGTATAATTGCAAGCAGGAATCCCGCACCAATTATCTGGGTTGATGTGAACTTGTTTTTATCAAATTTGTTTTCGCTAATTACTCTCAAAGTCTTTCCACCTTTTTTACAACATACATTTCATATTATAATTTGATGGAAGATTTAGCAACATTAAAGATTATCTTCTCCCCACTTTTTAAGCTCAAGGAGGATAGGAATGAGACTTTTGGCTTTTTCTGTGAGGTTGTATTCAACTCTGACGGGCATTTCGTAATATTGCTTTCTTTCTACGAGTCCGTCTGCCTCAAGTTCTTTTAGAGAAGTGGCAAGCATTGTGTTAGTTATGCCATTAATTGCGCGGTTTAACTCGCCGTACCTTACGACTTCATTGTTATCAATCACACAAAGAATCATTATTTTCCATTTTCCGCCTATGATGTTGATTACTTTTTTTAAACCGCAGCCTTCTCCTGCAATATTTTCACATAAAGGTTCTTTTCTCTTGATTTTTTCCATGGTATTGTTTTCCTTACCAGATATATATAATCTGCGTACTTGATATATTTTTTGTACCACATATAATAAAGCAGTCGACATAAAAAAACAAGGTATTAAGGAGATCAGATGAAAAAGGCAGTTAATTACTTAGATAGGTGCGTTGCCTGCGGAGTTTGTGCTGGTCAATGTCCGAGAGAGGCAATAAGTATTTATAAAGGATGTTATGCAGTCGTAGATGTTAGCAAGTGTGTCGGCTGTGGCATTTGTGAAAAGGCATGTCCGGCAGGTTCAATAAGAGTGGAGGAGGTTCACGATGGCAGGTAAAAAGAAAAAGCATTGGTATGATTATCTTTGGATATGGACAATTATATATTTTGTGCTTGGATTTTTTAATATTTTGTTTGCATGGCTTGGAATGATAGATTTTATTTTGCCACTTATATTTGCAATAGTAGGTGGAAATAAATGGTTCTGCAATCATATGTGTGGAAGAGGACAGTTATTCTGGGTTCTTGGAAGAAATATGAAGTGTTCAAGAAGAAAGCAGGCACCTAAGTGGATCTCTTCAAAGTGGTTCAGATACGGTTTTCTTACTTTTTTCCTAACAATGTTCGGAACAATGGTATTTCAGACATATCTGGTATTTTCAGGAGCAGAATCGCTTAGAAAGGCAATAAAATTATTTTGGACATTTAAAGTGCCGTGGCAGTGGGCGTATAATGGAAGTATATTTCCCGATTGGGTGGCACAATTCAGTTTTGGTTTTTATAGTCTGATGCTTACATCTACACTTATCGGGCTGATAGTAATGGCACTTTATAAGGAAAGAACCTGGTGTTCTTTTTGTCCGATGGGAACCATGACTCAGGGAATATGCAAGATTAAGAACCGCTCAGGAAAATAACAGGCAAATATGAGTAAGGTAAAAAAATAAATAAGAAGGTAGGAGAAAAAAATGACTTTAAACGAAAGAGCTGAAAAGGCAGTAGAATTAAAAAAATCAGGAATGTATAATTGTGCACAGTCAGTAACTGTGGCTTTGGCTGATCAGACAAATTTGTCAGAAGAACAGCTTTGCCAGATTTCTGCAGGTTTTTGCGCAGGAATGGGTAACATGGAGGCAACCTGTGGAGCACTTATCGGAGCCGGAATGATAACCGGACTTAAGACTGAGGGAAAAGGAACTCTTGGTATTACAAGGCAGATCCAGGAAGAATTTGGAAGAAGATGTGGTTCTATTAAGTGCAAAGAGCTTAAGACAATTACCGACGGAAAGCCTCTTTGTCCATGTGAAGAGTGCGTTAGAAATGCAGTACAGATTTACGGTGAGGTTATGGGACTTTAAAGAGGAAAAGCCATGATTCAGGATATTTTACCCAAAAAGCTGAATAATACATTTAAAGTTGATGCAGTCTGTAGCTTGGAAGATCTTGTAATTGTTCAAAGACAAGGCGATCTGCTTCTTAAGATCAATGAAAAAGACAATACCTTTGAATTTCCTAAGCTTAAAGATTTTGACAGTAGTCCGAAATCTATGTATTTTTTTGCAATAGATGAAGAGCGATTTTTTTATGCATATGACTTTGACAAAGAAAATATAAAGATTCCTTCAGGGTTTGATTTTTATTCTTTGAAATATCTTCGAAGCGCATATTTTTATCCAAAGCACTATGTTTTTGCAGCATATACTGCTTTTCAGCTGATTGACTGGTATGAAGCCAATCGTTTTTGCGGAAAATGCGGTGAAAAAAATGTTCTTTCCAAAACAGAGAGAGCGCTTGTGTGTCCTGTATGTGGTCGCATAAGGTATCCAAGGATCAATCCGGCAGTAATTGTAGGTGTGACCAACAAGGATAAATTACTATTGACAAAATACAAAACAGGCTTTGCTCATAACGCTCTTGTAGCCGGTTTTACTGAAATTGGAGAGACAATTGAAGAGACTGTTATGCGTGAAGTTATGGAAGAAACAGGCCTAAAGGTAAAAAATATCAGATATTATAAGTCACAGCCCTGGGGAATTGCCAGTGATATTCTGATGGGATTCTTTTGTGATGTTGATGGAGATGATACAATTACCATGGATGATTCGGAACTTAAGTATGCAGAATGGGTTGAGCGGGAAAAAATAGTCCTGCAGCCTTTGGATTATAGCCTTACGAATGAGATGATGAGAGTATTTAAAAATCACATCAAATAATTATGGAACGACAAATCTGACTCAACTATGATAAAAAATTGTTATAGCTTGAGATAAAAATAACTTAATAGTAAGTAGTAATTGTTTGTTGTATATTATGTCCAATAAATAAATTACTGACTGGAAAGCCAGAGGTATATAAAGGCCTCTGGCTTTTGTCGTATATAAAAAGATTATTACCGACAGCTTTGAAGGCCTAAGAGAGGAGAGGATATTGTGGTTTATGCAAAAGAATCTGTAAAAAATCTTCCGGAGTATAAACCGGCTAGGTCAATAGCTGAGGTGAGCAGAAAATACGGTTTTCCGGAGAAAGACCTTATTAAGCTTGCAGGTAATGAGAATAGGTGGGGGTGTTCGCCAAATGTATTAAAAGCAATAAATGATAACAATGCTTTCTTTTCTTATTATCCTGATGTGAATGCAACGAGATTAAGGGAAAAACTGGTAGAAAAGCATAATGTTTCCGGGGAAAATTTGATCTTTGGGAATGGATCATTTGAACTTTTGACACTTATCGGAGAAGTATATATCGGAAAAGGCGATGAGGTCATTTATACAGATCCGTCTTTTGGGTGGTATCTGAATGTAACATTAAAAAACGAGGGAACGGTGATAAAAGTTCCCGTCACCGATAGAAAAGGAGTGGATACAAAAGGGATACTTGCTCAAATAAGTGATAGGACAAAGGTTATATGGCTTTGTAATCCCAATAATCCTACAGGCACAGTAATACCGCCTGATGAGCTTATATCTTTTGTTGATAAAGTACCGAAGAATGTGCTCATAGTTTTGGATGAAGCATACATTGATTTCATAGATGGAGAGTACATCGATACCGTAGACCTTGTAAAAAACCATGACAACGTCATAAGCTTACGTACTTTTTCAAAAACATACGGGCTTGCTTCATTCAGGATAGGATATGGGATTGCTTCAAAAGATATCATAAAAAATCTTCTTAAAGTAAAACTTCCAATCAACATAAATTATGCGGCACAGATTGCTGCTTTGGCAGCTATGGAGGATAAGGAATTTTTTGATAATGTTATCAAATCAAATCGCAAGGAACTTAAGTATTACTATAAAGAGTTTGACAGTCTGGGACTGAAATTCGTTCCGTCAAATGGGAATTTCGTTTTGGTTTATACGGGAATAGACGGAGAATATGTAGAAAACGAATTTGCCAAGTCTGGAATTATTATAAGAAAAGGCGAAGAATTCGGGCTTGATGGGTGGCTTCGAATATCAGTCGGAAGAAGTGAAGAGAATATTAAAGTAATCGATATATTGAAAAAAATACTTAGCGAGGCAGAGAAAAAATGATCATAAAAACACCAAAGATATATATAAGCGAGAAAGATGCCATCCAAAGGGCTGGCAAGTATATAAAAGGATATACAAAAAAGCCTCTTATTATCGGAAGTGAAAAAGCGCTGGATGTAGCATATCCGGAGCTGAAAAAATCTCTTGAAGAAAATGGAATAGATGCTTCCAATGTGGATACTTTCACAGGGTATCCATCAGAAAACAAGTTTTCATTTTACTCGGAGCTGGTACTTAAATATAATGCCGATGCCATAATCGGTGTCGGAGGAGGAAGAGTTCTTGATACGGCAAAAGCAACCGCAGATCTTCTGGATATACCGGTTATAACTGTTCCTACGATTGCGGCAACATGTGCGGCTTGGGCGGGACTTACAATTCAGTACGATGATGAAGGAAGTTTTGTGCAGGCTCGTCCTCTAAAAAAAGCTCCTGAGGTGATCATAGCGGATACAAAAATAATACTTTCAGCGCCAAAAAGATATCTTTTTGCCGGAACAATTGATACCTTCGCTAAATTCTTTGAAATAAGGCCAAGCCTGGCTCATGCAAAAGATTCGCTGAATCTCGACATAGCATTTTATTCGGCAAAACTTGCCTATCAAAAGCTTGAGGATAATGTCTTCAAGGCATTGGAGGAAGCAAAGAACGATATATATGAACAAAGTGCAAAAGATGTAGTGGATGCGATTATTTATCTTGCGGGTTTTGCGGGGAGCTTTCAGACAAACACAGGATATTACAGCTTTGCGCATCCTTTTTACCATATATCAGCGAGATTTCCGAACACGAGACACAAACTTCACGGTGAGAAAGTGGGCTATGGAATATTGACACAGCTTCTTTTGGAAAAAAAGAGTGAAAATGAGATTGCAGAAACAATCCGAAATTTCAGCAAATACGATAACGCTTTTACTTTAAGCGACATAGGGCTGAACAAGGAAAACAAAAATGAACTTAAGAATCTTGCGAGTCAGATAAAAGAGACATTTGAGCATGTGGAGTGGAGCATAGAAGAAATTGTTGAAGCGTTGGTAGTTACGGATTTATGGGTAGCAAAGGTGAAAGGAGACATTTGAATTATGAAAAGAAATAGATTTATGGCAGGATTGATTGCAGTAGCGCTCGCAGGAATCACACTTGTAGGCTGTGGAAATAAGGTGGCGAAGGTAAATGGAGAAGACGAAGTGGATATTCTCAATCTGGGTGCTTCGGGGGATGCAGCGCTGAATAATCCGTTGGTTCAGCTTGCAGATGAAAAAGGATATTTTGCAGAAAACAATTTAAAAATATCTCAGACAAAACTTGAAAACGCAGGTGCAGTCATGTATGACGCATTAAGCGTTGGTAAGATAGATGCTGCGTATGCGCAGGTTGTGCCGCCTATAAGTTATGGAGCACAGGGATATGATGTAACACTGATAGGCGGAGTACTTTCAGGTGGAATGGTATGTGTTACCCTTCCGGAGAAATATGATGAGCTCAAAGATATCAGCAACTGGAAAGGTCATTCAATAGGCGTGGTACAGATGTCAACGAGTGAGCTTACAACAAGAAATGCTCTAAAAGATTATGGGCTTTCTGCCGATGATGTAACATTTGTAATGATAGAGGATTATTCGAGTATCGCGCTTAGTACAGCAAAAGGAAATGTAGATATCGGATTCATTTCCAGCAATTATGTGGATCAGGCTTTGGAAGCAGGATGCGTTGTGCTTACAACACTATATGACATTAAGAAAGATTACGTATGCTGCAGGCAATCGGCATATACCAAAAATCTTGAGCAGAACCGCGATGTGTATGTTAACTATCTTGAGGGACAGATCAAGGCATACAAGGATATTAAGACTGATGTAGATGGAACGATACAGAGTCTTGTAAAGGCAACCGGAGAATCCGAGGATTATATATACACATATATATATGATGTGGAAGGAAGTGCGCACCGTACGTACAATCCGGATCCTAATTACAATGGGGTGCAGGGACTATATGATATTATGCTTGAACAAAAATATGTTGAATCAGATCGCACTTTGGATCAATTCTATGACATATCTATATATGCAGATGCACTTAAAAAAATAATAGAAGATAATCCAAACGATGATTTTTACCTGAATATGAAAGAATATTTCCTTGAAAACAATAATCAGTATCCGGGCTTTGATACCAAATTCGGAGATACATTCTGGGGGTGATATTATTGGCACTTATCGAGATTAAGAATCTGTCACTTACATACGAGACAGAAAAAGAAACTTTTGAGGCACTTAGTGATATAAATCTGGAAATAGACAAAGGTGAATTTGTTTGTCTTATAGGGCCTTCTGGATGTGGGAAGAGCACGCTTCTTGGGACTTTGGAGGGACTTCTTGAACCGACAAAAGGGAAAATTCTTATAAATAATGATGAGATACACGGCCCGGGAAGTGACAGAGCGGTTGTTTTTCAAAATTATTCTCTTTTTCCGTGGATGAGTGCAAGGAAAAATGTGGCATTTGCGGTTATCGAATCAAAAAGAGGCTATAAGAAGATAAAAAAAAGTGAGGCATATAAAATAGCGGATGAATTCCTTGAGAAAGTAGGTCTTTCGGAGTACAAAAATAAACAGCCGGGTGAACTGTCAGGAGGAATGCAGCAGAGAGTTGCCATCGCCAGGGCGCTTGCCTGTGATCCTGAGATTCTGCTTATGGATGAACCGTTTGGTGCTATTGATGCCAAAACAAGAGATGTACTGCAACAACTTCTTTTAAAACTTTGGGCGGAGGATAAAGAGAAGAAGACCATCGTATTTGTGACACATGACCTGGAAGAAGCAATCTTCCTTGCGGATAAGATTGTATTTATGGAACCAAAGGGAATAAAGAAAATCATTGATGTAAATATCAAACGTCCGAGATTAAAAGAAAACATGCTCGGGAACGACAGATATAGAACTCTTCGCAGTCAACTTGTTAAGATGTTTGGCAACGACGATGAAGAGATCATTCTTACAGGGGGTGCCGGAATATGAGTAGTTTAGCACAGGCTGCAACTATTGATCTGAATAGAACAGAGAGAATAAAGAAAAGTAACAGCGTAGCATGGCAAAAGCGTGTTCTTAATGTTGCAAATGTTCTTTTTATACTAATATGGGCGGCATCACTTCTGCCAAGCAGATATGCGGTTGAGATGAGAAACGGGTTAAAAGATTTCAAGGCATTTGGCGTGGCTCTTATCATTATTGAAGCTGTTTTTATTATAAGTAACGGATCCGAAAAACGAAATAGAGCACAAAGAGATATAGTAGGTTTTGTTTATGCATTTCTTTTAATATGGGAAGTCGGAGTGAGCAGATTAAACCTTTTACCATTCGCGTTTGTTCCGGCACCTGAAAATGTATTTTATGTTTTCTTTGATGACTATATCAATATCCTTGAAGGCTTTAGAAGTTCGATGATTCTGATAATCCTTGGAGTATTTTTGGCACTTTTTTTTGCTGTTATTCTGGGGACACTTGTGGGATGGGTGCCGAGACTGACTAATGCTATTTTTCCGGTGGTAAAGGCTATATCAACGGTTCCGCCGCTTATTTATACATCATATATCGTACTGATAATGCCTACGTTTTTTCTGGCATCGCTCACTGTGGTATTCCTTAGCGTATTCTGGGGAAGTTTCATGGGAAGCATTAATAACACGGCATTTGTGGAAAAGAAAGTCATAAATTCAGCAAAGGTATTAAATATGAAAACTCTTCCAATGCTTTTTAAGATAATTATTCCTTTTAATCTGCCGAGAATAATCAACAATCTTCCGATAAATCTTGCAACGGCGCTTATGACTCTGACTGCTGCTGAAATGATAGGAGCATCCAGTGGAATGGGGTATTATGTAAGAGTTGCACTGACATATGCCAATTATACAAAGGCAATAGCCGGAATTATCTTTATCGGACTGGTGGTTTCTCTTTTGAACATAATTATTGAGATAATCAAGAAGAAGTTCGTGACCTGGGAATACTGACATAAGTGATAAGCGCAGCTGATTGCCACTGATAAGTTTTCTCAAATTTTCGCAAAACATATATCATGATAAGATTTGAACAACACAGAAATGCGATGTTGCCGGAGAGTCTAAGGAGTTATGATCATCATCCGGTTTTTCTAAAAAAAACAGCATCTTTCGAGAGAGGTAAAGCAATGCCAAACATAAAATATTCGGGAGTCAGGGAGAGTATCCCCGGAAGATTAAATGATCTTGGCACAACCGGAAAAGAGGTTGCCGAGAAATATAAAAAAGGATGCCTTATAAGAGCGGACAGGAGCTTTGCACAGGGACTTCAGTGCCAGCAGATAAACAGCATGGCGGCGCTTATGTCTTTGGAGGACTCTGTTTTTATTTCACATTCACCGCAGGGGTGCGTCGGATGTGCAATTATGGCGGTGGATATGTACCGTGTCGGACAGATTCACAGAGGAATCAAGGTTGTCAAAAATCCAAGACTTATCGTTACCAATATAGATCAAAAGAGTGTTGTATTCGGCGGTGAGCAAAAGTTAAGAGATGCTGTTCAGAAAGCAGTTGAAAGATATAATCCGAAACTTGTGTTTATCTATGCGTCCTGCGCATCGGGTATTATCGGAGACGATATTGATGCGATAACTAAGGATCTTCAAAGCGATTATCCTGATACGATCATTGTTCCAATCCACTGCGAGGGCTTTAAATCCAAAGTTTGCGCGTCCGGATTTGATGCAGCATTTATTTCGATCAACAAATATATTTTGAAAAAAGAAAAGGTTGAAAAAGAGAAAGGACTTATAAATCTTTTTGCCCCGACAACAGTAAGCTTTGCCGATCAAAAAGAGATGGAGCGAATGATAAATCTCCTGGGCGCAAAGGTCAACTACATTCCCTTTTACAGTTCCCTTGAAAAGATAAAGAGAATTCCCGCTGCGGAGGCTTCAACATCTATCTGTAAAGTGTTTGCGGATGAATTTATGAAGACACTTTGGGAAGACTACGAGATACCTTATTCACACACTGTAATGCCAATCGGAATAAGAAATACCGACAAGTGGTACAGAGGCATTGCAAAAGTAATAGGCAAGGAAGAGGAGGTTGAGAAGATAATCGCTTCCGAGCATGAAAGGATCGAACCTCTTGTAGCGGAACTTAAGGAAAGACTTAAAGGCAAAAGAGTATTTATCTGTGGCGGAACAGGGAGATCTTTTGCAGCGGCAGCTCTTATTGATGATTTTGGCATGGAGCTGGTGGGACTTGAAACACCGACATATGACGAGGATGCTCAGGTTGATATAGAATATCTTAACAACATTCACAAGAATTATGTCGTAGATATTGCAAATATGCAGCCTTTTGAGCAGGTGAATCTTTTGAATAAACTTAAACCTGATGCATTTATTGGGGTTCCCGAATGGGCGGCTAAGCTTGGACTTCCGACCACACATGTTCTTGACGGAAAAAGACCTACAATGGGTTATGACGGACTTCTTTTTCTCGGGAATAAAATCGCAGATCAGCTCGAAAATCCAGGGTTTAACAAGAAACTTGCAAAGCATGTGAAGCTTCCTTACAAGGATTCGTGGTACAAGGAAGATGCATTCAAATATATTATAGGGGGAGAAGACTGATGTCACATATAATGGAAAATCCCAAGGGGGGATGCGTTCTTGCGGGAATCAACTCCGTTCTTGGTGCAATAAACAGAGTCTGCCCAATATTACATTCAGGACCGGGATGCTGCATGCAGACTACGGCTGCAGATCAGGGACAGTCAGGACACAAGCATTCATGTTTTGTAAGCGGTGTATCGATGCCATCAACTAACATGCTTGAAAAAGAAGTAGTATTTGGCGGAGTAAATAAATTAAGAACAACTATTCAGGGCTCAATCGATATAATTGATGCCGATGCTTTTTTTGTCCTGACCGGATGTACCGCAGGAATTATTGGTGACGATATTGAGAGCGTTACAAGTAAATTCAGAGAAGACGGACATGAAGTCTATGCGATTGATACGCCGGGATTTGCAGGCGACAGTAACCTTGGATACGAGGTAGTCTGGAATACATTTATAGATAAGATTATTGAAAAAGATGTTCCAAAAGATGATAAGCTTGTGAATATCTTTGGTATTGTGCCGTATCACGATCCGTTCTGGAGCGGAACACTTGAAGAAATTGACAGGATTCTTTCAAAACTGGGACTTAAGGTCAATACCTTTTTTACGAAGCATCAGGGAATCGATGATATAAAAAAGAGTTCGGGGGCGGCACTTAATATCATAATAAACCCATGGCTATTTAATGGACCTGCCAAGAAATTTGAAGAAAAATTTGGTGTTCCGAGTATAAGGATTCCGGGACTCTTCGTTGGCGCGACAGATACCACTAAATTCATCAGAGCGGTGCAGGAGGCACTGGGACTCGATGAAAAGCTTGTAGAGGATGTGATCGAGGCGGAAGAGGACTATGTATACAGCTATCTTGGACAGTCTATCGGAGTTGTGAGCTGGAAAAGATTTGCTGTTGTCGCAGATGCAAACAGCGCTGTGGGATATACAAGATATCTTGCCAATGATTACAGCTTTACCCCCGTTCTTGTGATAGTATCTGAGCCGATTTTCAGGCAGGAAGACAAGGATAGGATAGAAAAAGAAATCAAGAATCTTGAGTACGCAAAGCCTCCAAAAGTTCTTTTTCTTACGGATCAGTACGAGATCAATAACGCAATCCGCGAGGAGAAAAAAGAAATCACACTTCTTGTCGGAAGCAGCAACGAGAGAGAAATTGCTCTAGAAAAAGAGATACAGTTCATCCTCGGTGCTTTCCCGGTTAATGAGAAACTTATCTTTAACAGAACTTATGCGGGGTACAGGGGGAGTCTTACATTTACGGAAGATATTTATGACAATAACTGATGAAAATAGTGTGTTTTTCTTGTAAAAAAAGAATCCTGTCGCAATCTGAAATATACAGATAATGGTATTGCAATTGCCTCGTTTCAATGTTAATATGAGAAAGATTTAAAAATATAAAGAAAGAGCGCTTGGCGTTTAGGTGAAGGAATGAGCATTAGATAATTTAGCTTGAGTGAACACGATTAAGATTTGTTGGCTGCTTATGCAGCTGTTTTGTGTACGCTTAAACTGGATTATCATGCATTTTTAGCCTAACTGTTCATAGTAGGTCTATTTGTGTGAGTCTATTTTGCGTATGCATAATAGACTTTTTTTGATGCTATAGCAGCGGAACAGGAGGGCGATATATGCTTCAGATTAGGAGTTTAACTATAACACATCGTAAGGACCTACGCATTATTTTGGAAAAATTCAATATGGCATTAAATGATGGAGATAAAGCAGTAATCATTGGGGAAGAGGGAAACGGCAAATCAACTCTGATGAAGTGGATATACAATCCGGAACTCGTTGATGATTATTCAGAATGTGAAGGAGAAAGAGTAACTTCCGGAGAAGTACTGGGGTATCTTCCTCAGGAACTTCCAGAAGCTGATAAGGCAAAAACTCTTTATGAGTATTTCTCGGAGGCACAGTTTTTTTATGATAAGGAGCCAAAAGAACTATCGGAGATGGCAATGAAATTCCTGGTGCCTTCCGATTTCTTTTACAGCGATCAGAAAATGGGAAGTCTTTCAGGTGGTGAAAAGGTTAAGGCACAGCTTATGCGGCTTCTGATGGACAATCCGACGGTGCTTCTTTTGGATGAGCCATCTAACGACATTGACATTAGTACGCTGGAGCTTTTGGAGAGGCTGATCAATGACTGGAAGCATATAGTTCTTTTTATATCCCATGATGAAACCCTTATTGAGAACACTGCAAATGTGATAATTCACATCGAGCAGATTATGAGGAAGACCAAGAGCAGATACACTGTTGTAAGGGATAATTACAGCAATTATATCGAAAGAAGGGCTGAGAACTTTGAAAGACAGACGCAGCAGGCTATAAATGACAGGAAAGAGAAGAAACGCCGAGATGAAAAGTATGCCCGGGTCTACAACAGCGTAGATTTTGCCCTTACCAATATATCAAAAGGTGCAAGGGATGCCCTGGGCAAGAACCTTAAGGACAAGATGCACACTGTAAAGGCCATGGGTAAACGTTTTGAAAAAGAAGATGAAAATATGACCCAGATGCCTGAGCAGGAAGAGGCTATTTTTTTTAAACTGGGAGATGAGAATGCCAGGATGCCTGCAGGAAAGACAGTTATTGAATATGAGCTTGATGAGCTTAGAACTCCTGATGGAACAAAAGTACTTTCAAAAGGTGTTTTTCTTAGGGTCAGAGGTCCAGAGAAAATCTGCATTGTTGGCAAAAACGGAGTTGGCAAGACAACGCTCCTTAAGCGGATGGCAGAGGAATTGCTTTCCAGAAAAGACATAAAGGCACAGTATATGCCTCAGAACTATGAGGAGCTTCTTGACCTTGATGTTACGCCGGTTGAATTCTTGGATGACACAGGGGACAAAGCAATACGCACCCGTATCAGGACATATCTTGGGGCACTGAAATATACGGCAGATGAGATGGACCACTCAATACGAGAACTGTCGGGAGGACAGAAAGCAAAGGTGTTGCTTTTGAAGATGAGCCTGTCAGATGCAAATGTGCTTATACTTGATGAGCCAACGAGAAACTTTTCCCCGCTTTCGGGGCCTGTTATCAGGAAGATGATAGATTCTTTTCCCGGAGCAGTGATCAGCATTTCTCATGACAGGAAGTATATTGAGGAAGTATGCACGAAGACCTATACATTAACAGAGAAAGGACTTATGTAAAGTATGGCTGACACAAGAATCAGAATTATCCCGTTTAATATGAGATATCTGGATGATTATTACAGGAACTTCAACAGAGAAATAGCTAAGTATCAATGGCCGGATCCGTTTGAGAGTATGGATGATGCCAGGAATCTGCTTCAGGGGAATGTATTAAGACGGAGGATATTATAATATGAGCGTATATAAATATTTTAATTTAAGAGAAAAACCAGAAATAAAGGAAGCAGCTGCGAACTGGTTTCATGATAAATGGGGAGTGCCTACCGAGGCATATCAGGAATGCATAGATGCATATGTAGGTGGCGCTACGGAATATGGCTGGTATGTGTGTCTTAACGGAGAAAAGATCGTTGGAGGACTTGGAGTTATCGAAAATGATTTCCATGACAGAAAAGACCTTGCGCCTAATGTCTGTGCTGTTTACACAGAAGAGGGATATCGATGCCGGGGAATTTCCGGGAAGCTATTAAACATGGTGGTTGATGATATGAAAACTAAAGGCATTACACCGATTTACCTTGTTACAGATCATATTGGATTTTATGAGAGATATGGATGGGAGTTCCTCTGTATGGCACAGGGAGATGGTGAACCTGAGCCTACAAGACTTTACATTCATAGATGACAAGGAGGATTTGTATGAACTATTTTATAGAAGGACTTCAGGGAAGCGGAAAGAGCACTCTTGTAAGGAGGCTTTCCGAGAAATATCCGGATTATAAAGCAATTTGCGAGGGTGACTACTCGCCTGTGGAGTTGGCGTGGTGCGCTTATGTGGATAAGGAAACCTATAGTGGCATTCTTAAAAGGTACAGTGACATCCGTAGCGAAATAGAGGAAAAGAGCATTAAAGAAGGTGCCCACATGATCATCTGCTACACTAAGATTATTACAGATATCCCCGGATTCCATAAGGATCTGGAGAAGTATGAAATCTACAATGGAAATCTTGATTCTGATAATTTTAAAGAGGTTGTCCTAAAAAGACTTCATAATTGGAACGTCGATAAATATATCTTTGAGTGCTCCCTCTTTCAAAACATCGTTGAGGATATGATCCTTTTTCAAAAGAAGAGTGATCAGGAAATTGTTGATTTTTATGCGGAGGTTAAAGAGGCTCTTGCCGGAAAAGATTATCAGATATTGTACCTTGAGAGCAGTGATATAGCATCGAATATCGACTTTATCAGGAAAGAGAGGTCTGACGACAAGGGCAACGAGATGTGGTTTCCGCTGATGATTGGATATTTTGACAATTCTCCCTATGCTAAGGAAAAAGGATTGTCAGGCACCGATGCTTTGCTTGAACATTTCAGACACAGGCAGGAGCTTGAACTTAGAATCTGTAAAGAAGTGTTTGGTAAAAATTATACGCTGCTTAAATCGAAAAATTATAGTATATGAGGAAACAATTTGAATAATTGTTTTTGAACATACTTCGGTTGTTGTATGGAGGATTCAATATATGTCTACGGTAATTATGACCTGCGGATTGATTTGTTGTGGGAAAAGCACATATGCCAAAAGGCTTAAGAACGAGAATAATGCGGTCATTCTCTCTATTGATGATCTAACGCTTTCTATGTTTCCAGAGGGATCTGGAGATATGCATGATACTTATGTAATGCGTTCAGAGCAATATCTTCTGGAATTATCTCTTCAGATTCTGAATGCTGGAATAGATGTAATTCTTGACTGGGGACTTTGGGACAGAGCTACAAGGAATCGAATCAGAGAATTCTATGCTTCACATGGAGGAATAAAAACTGAATTGCATTATCTTCAGATTCCATCTGATGTATGGGAAGAAAGAATTAATAAAAGAAATGCATCCGATGAGGCTGCATATTATGTCGATGAAGGCTTATTAGAGAAGGTCAAATCTATATTTGAAGAGCCTTCCGAAGAAGAAATAGATGTGCTGGTAGAGAGTTAATTAGAATAAAATGAGATACCTTGTTTAGTCACAAAAGGAAGCAAAGCCAGCATTTTAAGGATAGAGAATCCTTCAAGATGCTGGCTTTTTTTAGGTTTCTATTGTTAAATAAGGTTTCAGTTTTTCTACAAGAGTGTGGATCATTGTGCCAGGTGCTGATTTGGAGGGCGCTTTTCCTGCGTTGATCTTTTCAAGCTTTTTTGCTTTGTTATACAGGCTCAGGGTATTATCGCCTTTTCCTTCAACTTTTATGTTGATTCTGTCGGGATAGTTGCTGTTGATTATGGCACCCATGGCATTAAAAATAGAAGCATTCATTCTTGAGAAGCTTAGAGGAGAACTATATTGCCTGTGTGGATTTTCGATGGGTGGCACTATGGCTGTGGAGATAGTCGGACGGGGCAATGTCAGGATCTCCAAGGTGCTGCTGGATGCTGCATTTCTTACAAAGATGGGATCTCTTACAAAACTGTATGAGAAATTATTCTGCAAAGGAATCTCACGGATGCAACAGGGGAAGAAGATTCCCAAGCTCTTGATGGATCTTATCATGGGG
>JAFSQI010000012.1 GCA_017446685.1 Butyrivibrio sp. | reverse complement strand
CCCTAGGACATGTCCTCCTTCAACCCTGACGGGTCCATTATAAGTATTCTTGATCTGAAGGAAAAGAATTCCAGCGGAAAACTGCATTGTAAGCACAATTCTCTTTTCATCAGCCTGAGTTGCAGCTTCAATAGCATTTTCCAAGAGGTTTCCGACTATAACATTGAGCTTACATCTTGAAACATCTATGTCTTCGGGTATTTTGATGTCGCAGGTCACATCAATCTGGTGGTTCTTTGCATTGTCCAACAAATAGTTTATTAAACTGTCAGTTTCATATTCCCCTGTATGTACCATCTGCTTCGAATCAACAAACGTCCTCCGCAGCTCATCAATATAGGTACAGATCTTTTCATCTTCGCCCTGTTTGGCGAGCCCTTCAATTTCAAACAGGTGATGCCTAAGATCATGTCGCAGGTTCTGTTCTTTTCTATTAGAAATACGCATAAGCTCCATCTCATGCCTGTAGGCTTCCACTTCGCGCTCAAGATATATCTTCCTCATCCGGTCCCCGAGATTGATTGCAAGACTATTATAAAGAACAACTGACAAAGCTGAGATTCCAACAACACATATACAGGCTACCAATCTATATATTCCTGTGAGTCTCCCGGTTATGCAGTATAAGACAATCGCCGCCATAATAGGAAAACCTGATAGGGCCAGCATCTCTTTTCCCACGATATCCCAGTTCCTGCCTCTTCGGATCATTACTCCGAATACTCTTTCAAAAATCAGCAGAAAAACTACTGTAAACACAAAACTATAAAAATAATCTGTATCATTCAAAAATGGTGTGGTAATGGCATAAGCCAGCATATCGCAGGCAGCGCCTAGAACTGCAATCAGCAGACAGACCAGAATTTTCTTGATTATCCCGCCCTCATACGCAAGGGATATAAGAAACATCAACAGAATATTCACTGCAAGGTTCACAACTGTGATGTGGAGCCATTCATTGACCAGGAAAGTTCCCAGAAACCAGAGTGATGAGAAAATGGCTCTTTTTATTCTATTCTTAGAATCAAACTGAAAGAAATCCCCCATAAACTGCCTGATCACGAATATCAGACAGAAATTACATACAACATTTATCAGATAATACTCCATTTAGCCCCCACAATGCATCTTTTTCCAGCGTAAAAAAATAGTATTTTTATAAGAATCAGCATATTTCCTGCTAATACTGATGTTCTCATCATTGTTCATGATCACATGATCACTTCCTGTCTTTTTTATAGCATTCAGATTGACCACGTAGGAATTGTGTATCTGCAGAAAGTAATCCGGCAATCTTTTTAACTCATCTGATAGTTTGCCATAGTACTCTATGATCTCATCCCTGCAGACTATGTTGATCACTCGCTTGTTGCTCATGAAATAGAGAATCTCTTTGCAGCAGATTGTGTTATTGGTTCTCCCGGACTTATATGTAAAATAGTCCTCTGATTCCCCAATTATCTCGAGACCACGCTTTATTGCCTTGAACAGTTCTTCCTTTTTAACAGGCTTAACAAGAAAATCCAGAGGCTGAACGGAAAAAAGCTTCATGGCATAAGTCTCTTTTGATGATACATATATGATCTGTGTATGGAAATTCCTGTTTTCCTCCCGTAGAAATTTCCCGACATCGATACCGCTTAACCTTGCCAGTTCGATATCAAGAATCAAAAAGTCATAGGCAGCTCCGCACCTTATATGCTCAATCAGTGCTTCCCCTGTGTAAAAGACATCCGTTTCAAAGGAAACGCCTATTTCATCAGAATTCTCTATAAATATCTTTTCTATCTCCTGACAGGTCAGCTCTTCATCGTCACAAATGGCTATCCTGAATTTGCTCATAAATACCTTTTCTCCAACACGTTTTCATAGTATCACATTGGGATTATACCACCAGAGACGGCGGGAATGGACGTATATTGTAATAATTAACGGGCTATTTGTAATATTTGACAGAAAAAAATCTCAGCAAGCCTAAACCTGCTGAGATTATACAATTCATTGTGCACAATTATTACTTTGAATTTAGCAGTAAATCATTTTTGTAAAAATCTTCTATCAGCAAAAAGGCGGCTTACAACCTTTTGATCGATTGCAAACCGCCAGATTGGCACAAATTAGATTCAATAATGAAGGTTTATTCTTTCCAATAATCTTCTGTTTCCTGTGAAGTGGTTCTGATTCCAAACAACTTCCACATAAAGTCCTCTCGCTCATTGTATATGTTTACAATGAATATTTCCTCAAGCTCAATCCTAAAGAAAATATAGTTTTTAGCTGCATATATTACTTGGTAATCGGTATCAACACCAAACATTTCTCGTACTGATATTCCAATTTCTTCATTTTCCTTAATGGACTGTATCCTATCGTTTATCTTTTTGAATACGGCAAGTCTTACATCTTTATCAAAGCGAGTATCAAGATCTTTTTTAATTATT
>JAFSQI010000011.1 GCA_017446685.1 Butyrivibrio sp. | reverse complement strand
TGTTCACTCGCATACTGCTCGCTCCAGTAACCACTTCGCGCATTCATTCCAAATCGACTTCGTCGATGGAATGCGCTCACTCCTGCATCAGGTTCTCACGAAATGCGCAGCTTAGTGCGCATTTCTGTCTGAACAGTAACATAATATTATTTTGATACTGTTCAATCGCTTTTTGCTTGCTCCAGTAATTAAGACGTACGTTTTTGTTTAAACAAAAAAAGGTCAGTGATGTAGGTATGTCCCACATCAACTGACCCAAAATACTATTTTTCATAAAGCAGAAGTCATATGTTTTCAGAAATATACTTCGATATCTCTTTTATGCAATTTTCTATTTCAACATTATTAAAAAATCTTCTGCTAACGCCTGCTTCGCTGATTTTCTTTTCACTAAAATCCTCTTCATCCGCCAGAAATCTTCTGCACATCTCATCATAGCGCGGATGCTCCTGCTTTTCTTCCCTGTGCATAGCTCTCTGAAGACGAATTTTTGCATCAACATCAATTAGTATAGGAAGAACATTCTCTTTTCCAAAATAATCACGAATATAGCAATAAGATTCAAGCGTACCTATTACCAGATAGTTTCCGGTAAGAAGATTTATTTGTCCATCATCTGCAGTAAAATAACGCCATGGACCATAGTTTGTATGGTATGTTCTTTCTTCAATTATTTTCTTTGCAGCCTTTATAGCCTGATACTCTTCTTCCGTTTTAAAAAAATATTCTACGCCGTCAGCCTCTCCGTCTCTCATTGGCCTTGTCGTATAAGGTATAACTTTTTTTAAACTAAACTCTTCCTCTTTTATTAAAGCCCTATATATCGTATCTTTTCCTGATGTACTCTTACCCATCAGAAGAAATATTTTTCCCATTCTAAAATCCTGCTTTATCAAAGTTCTTCAATACGAATCATATTCGTTCTGCCCGGAATTCCAAGCGGTACTCCTGCTGTAAGTACAACTTTATCTCCGCTCTTTAGATAACCGGCATTCTTAGCTGCATTTATTGCTTCCTTAAACAGTTCATCAGCAGTATCTTCCTGTCTGATATGAAGTGGAACAACACCCCACATAAGATTTGCCTGTCTGCATACTGTAGGATTAATAGTACATGCAATAATCTGACAGTTAGGCTTGTATCTTGAAACCATACTTGCAGTGAATCCTGACATTGTTACAGTAAGTATTGCATCTGCATTAACTTCTGCTGCAATATTACAGGTTGCATGTGAAATAGCTGTTGTAGAATCACTTGGTGCATAATCTCTTTTATGAAGTCTTCCAACATAATCAATATCAGCTTCAGTTCTCTCTGCAATTCGTGCCATTGTTTTAACAGCCTCTACAGGGTAATCTCCTGATGCCGTCTCTCCTGAAAGCATGATAGCTGTTGTGCCATCATATATAGCATTGGCAACATCAGTTACCTCTGCTCTTGTTGGACGTGGATGATGAATCATAGAATCAAGCATCTGTGTTGCTGTTATAACATATTTACCTTTTGCTTCAGCAAGCTTGATCATTTTCTTCTGAACAACTGGAACATCTTCAAAAGGAACCTCTACACCCATATCTCCACGGGCTACCATGATTCCATCTGCTGTATCAAGAATCTCCTCAAGGTTTTTAATTCCCTGTGTGCTCTCAATTTTAGCTATAATTTTCATCTGGCTGTTTTTCTGCTTGAGAATAGCTCTTATATCCTCAACATCCTGCTTTGTTCTTACGAAAGATGCAGCAACAAAATCAAATCCCTGTTCACAGCCAAACTCTATATCTCCTCTATCCTGCTCGCTAAGATATGGCATTGTAAGTTCAGCGCCCGGAACATTTACACCTTTTTTATTGGAAATCTGACCGCCATTAACTACTGTACATACAATGTCTGTCTCTGTGACTTCTTCTACCGAAAGTTCAATAAGACCATCATCAATCAAAATTGTCATGCCCTTTTTGCAATCATTTGTAAGTTCCTTATATGTAATGGAAACTTCATCCTGTGTTCCCGTGATATCTCTTGAAGTAAGTGTAAATTTCTGTCCTGCAACCAGTTCGACCTTGCCATTTTCAAAATCCTTAAGCCTTATCTCAGGACCTTTAGTATCAAGCATTACTGCAACAGGAAGATTAAGTTCATCTCTAAGCTTTTTTATTCTGTCATATTTTCTCTTATGTTCTTCATGTGACCCATGTGAAAAATTGAAACGTGCTACATTCATTCCTGCAAGCATGATTTCTCTAAGTTTATCTTCACTCTCACTAGCAGGACCGATGGTACATATTATTTTTGTTTTACGCATATAATTCCCTTTCTATTTGTTAAACCCTGAAGATTTAATCCTTCTTCATAGTATCTTTTTATATCATTTAATATCTTTTTTTCAAATCGTTCTCCCGGAACAATTATTGGAATCCCAGGTGGATATAAATTAATAAATTCTCCTGAAATATGACCCTCTGCACAATCAATCTGCAGTTCTTCTTTTTCAGCATCCCAAGCTTCTGCCACTGACATCCCTCTCTCAGGCAAATTTATAATTTCACATTCTGAGTCGAGAACTTCATTTGCATTCTGTATCTTGGATTTCTCATTAGCATCATGACTAATTTTATTGTCAATTTCGCATATAGCTGTAATCAATCTATTGATACCTTCATCAGTATCCCATCCCGTTATTATAGCAAGAGCATACTTTTCTCCTGCCATCTCCAATTGGAGATTATATTCCTCACGGAGTATATCATATAACTTTTGTCCTGTCATTGTGGCATTTTTAACATAAATCACGACCTTTGAGGCGTCTTGTATGTCAGAAATAGCAGGTACAACCAGATTTTTGCAGTTTATTGTTCCAAAATGTATTCTATTTCTGTATTCTAACAATTTTTCTACAAAAATTTCTGCATTTTCAAGCATTTCTTTTATGCATAAATCTATAGAAGCCATAAGTACATATGAAGGACTGCTTGTTTGATATATCCTTAAAAAGCGCTTTATTTTTTCTGCATCAACAAGATCACCTTTAATATGCAAGAGCGCTGTCTGTGTCATAGAAGGTAATGTCTTATGAACACTGTGAATAACAATATCAGCTCCTTGAGTTACTGCCCCTTCGGGAATACTGTTATATGGATAAAGCTGTTTTTGTGTAAATACATCTTTACCTTCTTTATCCTCTTTGTCACACTTTTCGTTTTCTTTTAATTCAATTTTTAAATCATTATTTTTCAGTCCAAAATGTGCCCCATGTGCTGCGTCTACAATTAGTGGAATTCCTCTTTTGTGACATTCAAAAGCAATATTTTTAATATCAGAACACTTTCCTTCATATGTTGGAGAAGTTATAAATACAGCACTAATTTTAGTTTTCTTTTCATCTGCCAAGTCAAGCTCTTTAGCAACATCATCAGAAGTATAAACTTCAGGTATGCCGTATTTCTTGTTTAATTTATAAGGTAAATAATATACATTTAAATGTCTTAAATATGCCACATTATAAAAAGATTTATGACTTCCTCTTGCAGCAAGAATGCATCCTCCATCAGGTACAACTGCTGAGATTGCACTTAAAATACCACTTGTACTGCCATTTACCAGAAAAAAAGTCTTGTCAGCACCATAAAGCTTATTTGCCCTTTCCTCAGCTTCTAGAATTATCCCTTTTTCATCATGCAAATTGTCGTAACCGTCTATTTCTGTTATATCACAACGAAAAGCACCCTTCATCGGGGTGCTTTCAACATTCCTCTTATGACCAGGCATATGAAACGGATACATATCTGAGTCTGCTAATTTTTCCAGTTCCCTGTATATTTCAGGCATAGTTTACTCTGATTTTTCCCTTCTTCAATCTCAGCGTTTCCAAAGTGGACGCATACTTATCTGCCAAACATACTAACCATGCCTCTCTGCATCTTGGCGGGTTCATAGTCAATGGCCACATATGCTTCTTAATTATATCCTTTTCCCTTTCGGTTAATACAAAATCTCTTGTAGCATTCTTTAATGCTATTCCGGGATGATAAAATCCATGAAGCTTAGGATGTAAATTACCTGGTGCATCAGCATTATGCCAGTCATATAAAAAATAATCATGTAAGAGTGCGCCTCTTACCAATTCTTTTTCTCTTCCATTAACATATAATGCCCTATTTAGCTTTATTGCACATAACGCAACATGTATAGAATGCTCATATACCGTTACATTTCCGTGTTGCACAAATTCTTTTAATTTTTGGAAATGCTCTGAATATAAAACATCCTCACCATATTTATGCAATGTATTCCTATATTCCTCATTTTCCTCCAGATCATTTAAAATCTGTGGATCAAAAGTATCTGAATCATAATTTTTTATATTAAGTACTTTTCTAAGAGCTTTTTTATCTTCATCTGATAATTTTTTCATAATTCCCTCATAATTTGACTCGAATAATATTCTTATGTATATATTTTTTCGTTTGCTATATTTTAAAACCTTATTATATCCATGATTTTATATATTATCATAAAAACTGTTTCTTAAAATAAAATTATACGAAAAACCTATAAAGAATTTTTAAAATTGGAATCTTAGTTGAAAATACTGCAAAACTAACTGATATCATTATAGATAAAGAAAAAATGCCTAGAGTCGGAATCGAACCAACGACACGAGGATTTTCAGTCCTCTGCT
>JAFSQI010000010.1 GCA_017446685.1 Butyrivibrio sp. | reverse complement strand
TTATGAGCATCAATCCACATTTAATCCTAACATGCCACTTAGAATGTTAAGGTATTTGAGCAATTTGTATTCCAAGTATGTTAAAGAAAATGCACTGGATGTATTTGGCAAGGATATCATTGAATTGCCAGTGCCAAAGCTTGTGACTTTCTATAATGGCCTGGATGATGTTGAAGATGAGATTATTCTCAGGTTAAGCGATTCATTTCCTAAGTACCAAAAAGAAAATGGAGATGTAGAAGTTAAAGTCAGAATGCTTAATATTAATTATGGGCATAACAAAAGGCTTATTCAAGGATGTTCCCCATTAAAAGAGTATTCGTGGTTAATCGACAGGATTAGAAAATATAATGCTGAACTTGGAATAGAGAAGGCAACGGTAAAAGCTATCAGGGAAATGCCATCATCTTTTGAAATCAAGAATTTTTTAGTTTTGCATATGTCGGAGGTAGCAGATATGATGTTAGCTGAAGATCAAGAAATTAATGCGTTAGAACTTGTAGGAAATGCAAGAGAAAAAAGGGGCGTAGAGAAAGGAATAGAACAAGGAATAAAACAAGGAATAGAACAAGGAATAGAACAAGGAATAGAAGTCTTTATTGAAGATAAGTTGGAAGATGGTATTTCTATTGACATAATAAAAAGTAAATTGTGTAAAAGATTCAAAATCTCAGAAGAAAAGGCAAATGAGTATGTAAACAAAGTGCTCAGTAAAACAAAATAACAAAACTCCCAATGTTTCTAAATAAAAAGAATAAAAACGTTTAGTGGGAGTGTGCTTGAAAGAAAGATGGAAGAGAGTATTAAATTAACTTTAATAGACTGCTAGGGGAGAACTATGGGAATATATCTGAATCCGGGTAATGAAAATTTTAGAAGAGCGACAGTTGCCGATATATACGTTGATAAGACTATGCTCATCTCTGAGATGAATCGTTTTATAGATAAAGCAAATAATTATGTATGTGTGTCCAGACCAAGACGTTTTGGCAAGACGATTACCGGTAATATGCTTGCGGCATATTATTCAAAGGGATGCGATTCGAGAGCTCTTTTTTCAAAATATAAAATTGCCGGTACAGAGGATTTTGATAATAAACTTAACAAGTATAATGTTATTCAAATAGATGTTAACAGTGAATATCAGAATACTAATGATAAGGATAATCTGGTAAGGATTCTTTCTGAAAAGATTATTGATGAGCTAAAGCAGGAATACAATAGTGTAAAAATTAAAGATGAATACACTTTGGGCGAGGCTATTCTTGCCATATATGCGGCTACACAGGATACTTTTATCCTGCTTATAGATGAATATGATGTTCTGGTGCGTGAAAAAGTATCTAAAAAGCTGTTTGATGATTATTTAAGTTTTCTAAACGGACTCTTTAAAAGTAATACATTGCGCCCGGCTATATCTCTTGCTTACATTACCGGAATTCTTCCTGTTGTAAGGGATAAAATCCAGTCTAAGCTCAATAATTTCAGAGAATATACATTTATAAATTCATCGAATTTAACAGAGTTTATAGGTTTTACATCTAGTGAGGTAAAAAAGTTATGCGATATATACCAGGTTGATTATGAGGAATGTAAAGCTTGGTATGATGGTTATAAGCAGCGTGACATAGAAATATATAATCCGGAATCAGTTGTTAAATGTCTTGAAGATAAACAGTTTGAAGGCTATTGGAGCAAGACATCTTCTTACCAGGTAATTTCAGACAGGTTAAGCCAAAACTTCCAAGGCACAAAGGACGATGTCATAAAAATGTTAGCTGGAGAAAAGGTTGATGTTAATGTAACAGGATTCCTGAATACTCTGGATGCATTTGTTACTAAAGATGACGTGTTCACATATCTGATACATTTAGGATACCTGGCATATGACGTTGATGAAAAAACGTGCAGTATACCTAATAGAGAAGTCAGACAGGAATGGTTGAATGCACTTGCAAGTCTTGATGATTATACTATTACCAATCAGATAATCAATAATTCGAAGCAGCTATTGCAAAAAACACTCGAGGAAGATGCAAAAGCAGTTGAGGATGCTCTTGATGTAAGCCATATACATGTGACCTCCAACAGAAGCTATAATAACGAAGATGCTTTACAGAGTGCGATATATCTTGCTTATATCTATGCACTTAATAAATACACTGTTGTAAGGGAAATGACAGCAGGAAAAGGCTTTGCAGATGTGGTGTTTATTCCAAGAAACACCGAGGATCCGGCTTTGATAATAGAGCTAAAGAGGAACAAAACAGCAGAAAGTGCACTTGATCAGATAAAAGATAAGAGATATTTTGAAAGTTTGGAACTTTATAAAGGGAAGCTGCTATTTGTTGGCATTAACTATGATGAGACTAGTAAAAAACATAGTTGCGTGATTGAGCAGTTCGTTAAGGAATAAAAGCTTCACATCTCATAGTTCGAGATCATCACAGGCTTTTTGTGCTCCGCAAATACCGGAACCAGAGGCGATGCGCTTCCATAGTAAGCATCAAAACTCATGGCAATTTCATCAAGGTCGTTGAGGTCATTGCGGTCAGACTCAGTGAATTCGCAGTTTTTTGAAATCGGGATATATACGATTTTGGGAGTATATTGCTGCAAGTTTTGCGAGTAGAAATAATCGGGCACAGTAAGGCAGGGAAATGCCATCGTCTTTTGAAATCAAGATTTTTTTAGTTTCACATATGTCGGAGGTAGCAGATATGATGTTAGCTGAAGATCAAGAAATTAATGCTTTAGAACTTGTAGGAAATGCAAGAGAAAAGAGGGGCGTAGAGAAAGGAATAGAAAAAGGAATAGAGAAAGGAATAGAGAAAGGAATAGAGAAAGGAATAGAACAAGGAATAGAAGTCTTTATTGAAGATAAGTTGGAAGATGGTATTTCTATTGACATAATAAAAAGTAAATTGTGTAAAAGATTCAAAATCTCAGAAGAAAAGGCAGATGAGTATATAAATAAAGTACTCAGTAAAACAGAATAATAACAATAATATCTCACAATATAAATAACCTTAAAAATCATGACTCCCAATGTAAGGTACAAAAACTTATATTGGGAGTTTTTGAAAATGTTGCAAAGATTGTGTTACTGTTCAGACAGAAATGTGCACTAAGCTGCGCATTTCGTGAGAACCTGATGCAGGAGTGAGCGCATTCCATCGACGAAGTCGATTTGGAATGAATGCGCGAAGTGGTTATTGGAGCGAGCAGTATGCGAGTGAACAGTAACAAGATTGTCTCTGGAAGAGTATGCTACTATGTCATTTATGTTGCTTGCATACAATAAAAAGGCTAAAATTATACTATATAATGACAAGACAATAAAAGAGCTTCATAAGCAGTAAAAGGTATTGAGTAGATGAATATTGCAATCATTTTGTCAGGCGGTGTTGGTAGCAGATTCGGTGGAGATATTCCCAAGCAGTATGTTGATCTTGGAGGGCAGATGGTTATCATACGGAGTATGAGACCGTTTGCCGAGTTGCAGTATGTACATAACATTATAATCGTTGCTGATGAGAGCGGTCAGGAGAGAATTGAAGAGGAACTTTTGAAAGAACCTCAGATAAGTGAGAAGATTCTTGGATATGCATCGCCGGGAAAAAACAGGCAGCTTTCGATTTATAATGGACTTAAGTACATTGAAGAGCTTGGACTTAAAGATGCAGTGGAAAATGTTATTATCCACGATGCAGCAAGGCCATTTGTTTCCGAAAAAATGATAGAAGAATGCTTTGAGGCATTGAATGATCATGATGGTGTAATGCCGGTTCTTCCAATGAATGACACGGTTTATTTCAGCAGGACAGGGACGCGTGTGGATGAGCTTTTAAATCGCAATACGATTTTTGCAGGGCAGGCGCCTGAAGCTTTTAATTATAAGTTATATCTTAAGGCAAATGAAGCGCTACTGCCGGATAAAATATTGGAAATCAAAGGTTCTACTGAACCGGCAATTTTATATGGAATGAATATAGCAATGATAAAGGGAAATCCCGGAAATTTTAAAATAACAACGACTGAAGATTTTGAGCTGGCAAAACAGAGGATATTATGAAAGCACAAATTCTATATGGTATAAGTAACATAAAATATGTAGAAACAGATGCTCCAAAGATCAGGGATGGAGAAGCGCTTATCAAGATTAGCCGGTGCGGAATTTGTGGTTCTGACATCCCGAGAATATATAAAACAGGTGCTCATAACATGCCGCTTATTCCGGGACATGAATTTACGGGAACAGTAGTTGAATGTAAGGCTGATGAGAATCTTGAGGGTAAAAGAGTAGGCGTTTTTCCGCTCATTCCATGCCAAAAGTGTGAGCAATGCCGGAGCGGTCATTATGAGATGTGTTCTAATTATAATTATCTTGGTTCCCGTTGTGATGGTGGTTTTGCAGAATATGTTGTTGCTCCGGTATGGAATCTTCTGCCTATCCCTGACGAGGTGACAGATGATGAAGCTGCAATGTTGGAGCCTATGTGTGTTGCTTTGCATGCTATCAGGAGAACAGGGCTTATTTCATCTGGCATTGCAGAAGAAATGAATCAAAAGGAAAGTGAAAAAAAAGTGCCAATAGTTATTTGCGGGCTTGGTACAATAGGTCTTTTGACAGGAATGTTTTTAAGAGATGCCGGTTATCAAAAAATTCTGTTTATAGGCAATAAGAATATTCAAAAGCAAAAATGTCTGGAAATGGGTTTTTCAGAGGATAGTTATTGTGATGTAAGATTTCAGGAGCCCAAAAGCTTTATAATGGATAAAACCGGAGGGGTGGGGGCAAAGTATTATTTTGAATGTATTGGAAGACCTGAAAATTATGTGCAGGCTGTAAATTCGGTGTCACCGCTTGGAACAGTCATGCTCGTAGGCAATCCGGCATCGGATATGGAACTTCCAAAGGAAGTGTATTGGAAAATACTCAGAAATCAACTTACACTTAAAGGAACATGGAATTCATCATATGGTGATGCATATGATGATTGGCATTATGTCATAAGCAGACTTTCTGCATGGAAAAAGAGTGAAGGTGGAGTGAGTACTTTTTCGCCATCCTGTCTCATAACTCATAGGTTTGACTTGGCGCATATGAAGCATGGACTTGATATTATGCGCCGGAAGTCTGAGGAATATATTAAAATTATGGTGGAGTAATGCGATATTGGAATCTTTCTTAGGGGTTATTCATAAATTGTAAATTAAATCAGTTACAGTTTCTTAGTACCGGTAATGGTAACTTAAGTCAGTTACAGTTTTTTAGTGCCGGTAATGAAAGTTTAAGGAAGATTCCAATATCGGATATATTGACAAGATAATCTTTATAGTAGAAAAGCGATACTGTCATATATGGGCTTAAAATCAATTTCAAGCTTTCCGTCGTATAATCCGACCGGAACTACGTCATTAAAACCGTAGATTGACACTTCACTGTCATGTGCATAGTCATAAACAAGTACTTTCAATTTATCAGGATCTACTATCCAATATTCTTTTACTCCCGCATTAATATATTTTGCAGCTTTAATGAACATATCTTTCTTTTTGGTTGAAGGAGAAAGAATTTCAATTATAAAATCCGGAGCGCCATATATTTTTTGGCGAACAATCTTGTCGCGGTCGCATATAATCATAATATCAGGCTGCACCATTGTCTTATCATCCATATCCAGTTGCACATCACATGGAGAAGTGAATGGAATGCAAGTCCCTTTATTGGAATCAATAAAGTTATATATTGTGTAAAATAGCCTTGATATTATGATCTGGTGTATCGTTGTAGGTGAACTCATGTCATAGAATACCCCATCAATCAGTTCTACACGCTGATCATCCGGGAGAGCATAATAGTCATCCAAGGTGAATTCACCGGGCTTTTTGGAAAGAAAATTCAAGGAATCATCTTTTTTGACGGTATTACTCCCATATACAACAGAGTCTTCCATTATCAGATTATTGGTATCATCAGGAGCAAATACTTTTTCAAGTGCCATGATGGTATCATATCTCGGTGACGTGGTTATTCCTCCTAAGACCTTCTGTACAGTACCAATCGGAATGCCGGAAAGACTGGCAATCTGTTCATAGGTAAGACCTAATTCATTTTTTCTTTGTATCATCTGTTCAATCGTCATTTGGATATCTCCTTTCCAATTATGTATATCCATATTATAATACGCAAAATGAAAAGTCAACCATATAAGCATATCCAAATTTGGATGTCAATAAAATAAGCATTTATGTCCACTCATATATTGGCTGATAACTGAATTGCAACGTAATGTTACACTATTTCTTTGACACCGGCATACACATATAATACAATATTAATAACTTTACGATAAAACGCGCAATTCATACACTTTTTACCATTTAAGTTATGCTATGTACTTCCTTGGATAAGGATTTGAATGTGTTCTGATATTCAGGCAAAAAGCATATTCTGCAGTACATTTTGCGTGGAAATGGTACGGGAGTATAAGTGTTGCTTGCGCAGATTCACAGGGAAAGGAGATTCCTATGAAATACGTATGTAATACTTGTGGCTATATTTATGATGAGGTGGCAGGAGATCCCGATAACGGAATAGCACCGGGCACAAAATGGGATGATCTTCCAGCAGACTTTACCTGTCCTTTATGTGGAGTTGGGAAGGATGATTTTTCAGCAGAGGCTTAAGAGGAGTGGATAAATATGGCAGAAAACAAGTGGAGATGTAGGGCTGAAGATTTAAAGGGAACTGAGACTGAAAAGAATTTGCAGGCAGCTTTTGCAGGAGAATCGGAGGCAAGAAATAAGTATACATTTTTTGCTTCTAAAGCCAAGAAAGAAGGCTATGTGCAGATTTCCAATATATTTGCGGAGACTGCTGCAAATGAGAAAGAGCATGCGGAGATATGGTACAAGATTCTTATGGGAATCGGAAGTACGGTGGATTGTCTGAAAGAAGCAGCAGAAGGCGAATCCTATGAGTGGAAAGAGATGTATCCTTCTTTTGCAAAAAAAGCCAGAGAAGAGGGCTTTGACGAGATTGCAGAGTTGTTTGAAGGTGTTGCTGCTATAGAAAAGGAGCACGAAGAAAGATACAGGAAGCTTTTAAAGAACGTGGAAGATAAGCTTGTGTTCTCGCGTGATGGCGATTGTGTATGGCAGTGCAGTAATTGTGGTCATATAGTTATAGGAAAAGAAGCACCTGAAGTTTGTCCTGTCTGCAATCATCCAAGAGATTATTTCCAATTGAAAGCTGAGAACTATTGATGTCAGGAGAATATGATACAAGAGTCAACCAAGCCTCATCGACGAAGTCGATTTAAATTGACCTGGTTGATGCATTCTTGAACCTTTAATCCAGGAATGCATTACTATTTGACCGGCGACGACTGACAACATAATATAACAAGTTAAAAAGTCCTTCAGTATGGGTAACTGTATTGAAGGATTTTTTTGAAATAATATTCGTCAATTTCACACTAAACTACGCAAAAAGGTTTCGTTTTGTGCTGAATTTCAAGTTTTTTATAATGCAAAAGTGCCTGCCGCAATGTTATGATTAGCTTAGAAAATGAGGTTATTGTATAAGTTTGTATTAAAAAGAAGGAGGTCACACTATGAGCGGCGTAGGATCAGTGGGAAGTTACTCATCAGCTTATTCTCCGTATTCCACGATAGCCAGTGGTGGAGCTCTTCAGAGCGCGGCTCAGGATGCGGCAGGCCTTGCTATTGAAGAGAAAACTGAGGCTCAGACCAGAGGTTTGGATCAGGGAACTGCGAACCTAGGTGATGCTAAATCAGCATTAAATATTGAGGATGGAGCACTCGACGGAATTACTGATTATCTTCAATCTATCAGAGAGTTGGCAGTAAAGGCGAAGAATGATTTGCTGACAGAGGAAGACAGAGGCTACATTCAGCAGCAGATAAGCCAGTATATGGAAGGAATAAATGACCTGGCAGGTGGAACAACTTTCAATGAGAAAAAACTTTTGGATGGTTCCACAGATAATCTTACAATTGCTGCTGATGCAGAGGGCAGCACTGCAAATGTTTCAACTTATAACAGCACAGTTGAAAGCTTAGGCATTGCAGATTTTGATGTTACGAGCGGAAACTTCAATCTCGATGATATTGATAATGCTCTTAGCACGGTTCTTAGCAGCAGGGCAAATGTCGGAGCTGAGACAAACAGAATAGAGTATGCTGCAAGTTACAATACGAAGGCATCTCTTGAGCTAAACGGCTATGCAATGGACAAAGAAGAAGACAGAGTTATGAATGCAATTCAGGATTATAAAAAGAAACAGGCCCTTGATCAGTATCAGATGATGCTTCAGAAGAGGAAGCAGGATGATAATGAGAGACAGACGCAGATGTTGTTTGCATAATCTTTTTGCATATCATTGAATTAAGGCGAATTTACAAATTAAATATGAAAAAAGCTCACGGTTCATTTCCGTGGGCTTTTTTATGTATAAAAGCATTAAAAAAACGATTATCAAATTCAGGAGTTTAATTAGTCAAAAAGCGTTTTTCAAATCTGAAAATCATAGGATAAACTCCAAGTGCCATAAAAGAGACAATTACATATCTTATCACTCTGACGATGCCGGCAATGAAGGTGCCTGACTCCAAAAAGCTTGAAGAAAAGGGGAGCTTAAGCAAAGTATTTAATGCCAAGTAGACAATGGCGCCGCCGATAATTCTTGTAATGCAAAAAACAATTTTCCCGGTATTTTCAAAGTGGACAAATCTTTTTTCAAATTCTATCGCTAAAAAGAATCCGCCCATGATTCCAAGACCTGTGAAATAGTCGGAAGTCTTGCAATAGAAGAGACCGCTGCAGGATATAGCAAAGATGCACAGAAAAGCCAGCCATTGTTTTTCTTCACCAACTTTTTCCATAATTAATGGGATGAAAAAAATAATTGCAACACCCAGAAGCCATCCGCACAAAACGTCTGTTGGATAATGAACTCCTACAACAACTCTGGAGAAACCAACGCATAGTGGAATCAAAAAGGCAAGCACGGTTAAAATCTTTTTTTTCATAAATCTTGCTATTGCACCGTAGGCTACAGCCGAGTTGGTGGAATGTCCACTGGGAAAAGAAAAACCCTGTGCCGCAATGTCGTAGATGTCGGCATCTTTTTCTACAGGCCTTAGGCATTTTATATTTTCGTGGTCAAAATATGGTCTTCGTCGCCAGGCTATATTTTTAATGAGGGGATTGAGTACAAGACCTGTTACAACACAGATTCCGACTTTTATTCCGGACTTTTTATCGTAGCACCAGAACAGGAATCCCAGTATTAGTATGAGTGCAAGTTCTTCACCAAGTGCTGACAGAAAAGAAATGAATTTGATGGCAGATTCGCCAAGGGAATTTTGAAGCAATTCCATCAGTTGTACTTCAAACTCAAAATAAAAGGTATTTCCGGTGGTTATGTCCATGTTTTTCTCCTTCGCATCACATTATATTACAATATTACCATAAAAAGATAATCGGCAACTAAATTGTAACGATATTCTTGACTTCTTGAACGCAAAAAAGGAAAATGTGTTAAAGAAGTCATGCTGTTACTGTTCAGACAGAAATGCGCACTAAGCTGCGCATTTCGTGAGAACCTGATTCAGGAGTGAGCGCATTCCATCGACGAAGTCGATTTGGAATGAATGCGCGAAGTGGTTACTGGAGCGAGCAGTATGCGAGTGAACAGTAACGTCATGCTAAGTTTTTATTTTGTTTGGAGGATTTTTTGTGAGATATAAATGTTTGGTTTTTGATCATGATGATACAACGGTGGACAGCACCAGAAATATACATTATCCGAGTTTTGTCGAGTATGTTAAAAAATATAAACCTGAGATTAATTATACTCTTGAGGAGTATGTCAGGTATAACTTTGATCCGGGAGTGCTTGAATTCTTTGGAGAGATGTGTGGTCTTGATGAGAAGGAAATGGAAGAGGAAGAGCGCTTTTGGTATGAATACGCAAAGAGTCATGTGGCTGAAGCTTTTCCCGGAATAAAAGAAATAATGGATCAGCAAAAAAAGGAAGGAGGAATAGTTGCAGTGGTTTCCCATTCTTATGCTGAAAATATTTTAAAGGATTATGCGCATAATAACCTTCCTGAACCTGATATTATTTTAGGATGGGAGCAGCCTTTAGAAGAGAGAAAGCCTTCACCTGTTCCGATACAGAAGATAATGAAGAAGTACAATCTTAAGCCTGAGGAGATACTTGTTATCGATGATCTTAAGCCGGGGCTTGTTATGGCAAAGGCTGCAGGAGTTCCTTTTGCTGCTGCTTGCTGGTGCTTTGATATTCCGGAAAATGAAAAATATATGAGAGAAAATGCTGACTTTGTTTTTAAAACAGTGGAAGAATTAAAGCGCCATTTAGGAATATGAGCGGGCGGCATCGAATAAAACAAACGCACAATAGCTTTTTTACAGGGAAAAACATATGAATTACACATATATTTTGGAGTGCTCCGACGGCACTTTTTACTGTGGATGGACCAATAATCTTGAAAAAAGAGTCAGAACCCACAATGAGGGAAAGGGCGGCAAGTACACAAGAGCAAGGCTTCCTGTTAAGCTGGTTTACTTTGAAGAGCATGAGACTAAGGAAGAAGCAATGAGCCGCGAGTGGCATATAAAGAGGTTAAGCAGAAAAGAAAAAGAGCAACTGATAGGTGAGTAATGTCACAGATCAGTTGCTCGCGTTATTGTGCAAATAACCGGATAATGCCCTGAAAGGTATAGGTTGTGTAAGATATTAGTCACGCCTTGAAAACACCCGGCTTTGGTCTGTTGACCTGAATGATTCGGGACTGCTCTAGATTTCTTAAAAGGAGCAGCCTGGCTTCACCAACGTATTCCGGCTTTATCATAAAGAAGCAATAGGTCTCGATGAGAGAGAATAAATTAGCGGTTCTTCCCTCAATCTTAAAGTTATTTATTCCCATAGGAACATATTTTTCCCAAATAAGATCGGGAGAAACAAAAGTAGAATAGTCCTGTATAGTATATAGGCAGTTTTTGTCACCATATTCGCAGGTCCATGGAATAATGTGCTTTCTCTTTTCTGGAGGAAGTGTGCGATTATTCTTCATTATTTCCTGATTAAGTGCAATGTTTTTGTAGTGATCGCCTCTTCTCTTACAATCCGGAACACAAAGTGCGTTGACCAAAACTTCAAGCTTATCCTTGTGCTTGAGATTTTCAAGAATATCCCAATGATTATTCATATTGTAGTCAAGAACTACATATTTATAGTCTTTTTCAAGTTCCTGGTTTAGAGTCTCGACGTCTTTTATTTCCTTGCAGGTTGTAGAATCAATCTTATAGGAAGGATAGTTTTTTCTGATGTACTCTTCGAGTATTGGAGAAAAGACTAAGACTTCATTTTTTCCATTATCACCTGCTTTTAAACAGAAATTACAGAACTCGTCATTAAGGTCTTCTTCTTTAATAAGCGGATTGGTGAAAGTGAAACGAACAGGGATGTTATTTGCGTTAATATTTTTTATAACATTTTTTACAAAGCCTGCATCGCACTGATCATCGGATATAAGGCGTCCGCCGTTCCAAAGTGAAAATGGAAAGCAACCAAAGAATGATGCTATTTCTACTCCTTCTCTGAAATAATGCGGATACTGCTTTAACATACTTATCCAAAACATATTTAAGGGGTAGTTGTAACGAAGCCCCGGTAAATGAAATCTTACTTTTGCCATAAAAAATCTAAACCTCTAATCTTTTTGAACAATAATTTTTTAAATCATAATAAATGAGCTCGTAGCTCTTCGCCGCTCTTGTCTGATAGATAAGCCGGAGGAATATCAAGGATTGTCTTGCATCCCTTCTGACCTTCACTCTGCATTCTGAATGCTGCTCTTGCAACTGCAACAAGAACGCTTGTAGTAAATTCAGGATTGGAATCGAGCTTTAAGCTGTATTCAATGATGTGATTGTGCTCTTTATTTGCTCCTGTTTTACCGCTTCTAAATACAAAACCGCCATGAGCCATACCGCTGTGATTTTTCATAAGCTCTTCTTCGCTAATGAAATGAACAGTTGTGTCATAATCAGCAAAATAGTTTGGCATCTCTTTTATTTCTTTTTCTACAGCGGCAGCATCAGCGCCATCTTCAAGAACAACAAAGCATTCTCTTGTGTGCTTCTGACGTGTTGTAAGTTCAGGATTTTTGCCGCTTCTTACAGCTTCAAGAGCGCTCTCTACAGGAATAGTGTACTGCTTTGCATTCTTTACACCTTTGATTCTGCGGATTGCATCAGAATGTCCCTGTGAAACACCCTTGCCCCAGAAAGTATAATCATTTCCGTCAGGAAGGATTGCATTTGAGTAAACTCTTGCAAGTGAAAACATTCCGGGATCCCAACCGCAGGAGATAACAGCAATTTTTCCAGCTTCTTTTGCTGCTGCATCTACATTTGCAAAATGCTCAGGGATTCTGGCATGAGTGTCAAAACTGTCAACAACGTTAAACATCTTTGCATATTCAGGTGTCTGAACAGGAAGATCTGTTGCGCTTCCACCGCAGAGAATCATGACATCAATCTTGTCCTTGTAATCAGCTACATTATCAACTGATACAACAGGAACACCGGCAGTTCTGATTTTCAAAGAAGAAGGATCTCTTCTTGTAAAAACAGCTACAAGCTCCATATCGGGAGCAGCGGCAACTGCGAGCTCAACACCTTTTCCAAGGTTACCATATCCTAAAATTCCAATTCTAGTACTCATATATGTCCTCCTAAGCTATATTTTTCCCTATTTGTTATCTTTGTCTAACGAAAAAAATTATAGCATAACACAAAAAAGACAAAAAGAGTTTTGCAAAATTTATTTGTTGCTTTCATTAATAATAGTGTTTGCGACATCTTCTCTGTACCAGGTGAGATTTTTTCGGTCAAAGATTGAAAAACACTCGCCTGAGCCATCATAAATGCCATTGTCCCACCAGTAGCAGGGCATTCCTTTTTTGGTTGCTCTTGAAACATAAGCTTCAGCCCAGGCATTTACATCATTATCATTTCCGTTTTTGTTCACTGCACCGTATTCTGTCAAAAGAACCGGAATACCTTTATCAAGGAAGATTCTCTGAAGGTCATTGAATACGGAGTCGATTTCATTGTTGTGACTTCCGTCCCAGTCAAAGAGCTCCCAGCTTTCTCCTGATGCGTAGGTAAATGCATAAGGAGTGTAGGCATGAATTGAAACAGCAAGGTGATCATCTTCAGGGATTGCAAGGCATCCAATTGTTGGTATAACGTGAGATGAAGCATAACTTGTGATCAGAACAAGTCTTTTTTCATTATTGCCACCGGTTGCGCGTACTGCGTCGACAAAAGATTGATTTAGTCTGTCGAGGCATTCTCTGCCTTCAGGTGTTCCGCCTTCCCATTCTTTTTCTCCGCCTTTAACTCTGGGCTCATTGAGACCTTCAAAAATGAGGTGATCTCCGTAGTCTTTAAAGTGATTGGCAACCTGAGTCCAAAGAGCTTTATTCTGCTCATCTACTGCATCGATGTGCTCATAGTCGGGAATGCGCCATTCCTCTTCATGGTGAGAATTAATGATAACGTACATTCCATCATCAAGAGCATAGTTTACAACTTCTTCAACTCTTTTCATCCACTCAGAGTCTATTGTGTAATCAGGAGCTTCGCCCATATGTCTTGCCCATGTCACAGGGATTCTGATGGAGTTGAAGCCTTTTTCATTTACAGCATCGATCATTTCTTTTGTTGTCTTTGGATTGCCCCAGCAGGTTTCATCTGATAGAGTGCCTGAGCCAAGTGCATCAAAAGTGTTTCCGAGATTCCAGCCTGCCTTTATCTCTGCCACCAGCTCTTTTGGTGTAATGTCCCTCATTTCGTCATTCCTTTCTACGGTATCTTGAACTTCAACAGATTCTGTATCACTATTGCCGGTTTTCGGAGCTTTAGTATCAGATTCTGTAGCTTCATCAGAAATAGTATAGGTACTTATACTTGTACTAATATTTGTTTCATCCGGTGCTGCCTGGCCGCAAGCCGTAAAAGAAGCTAAGCACAGTGCAGCCACCAGAGGAAAAATCAGTGATTTCTTTTTTACCATACAAACCTCATTTCAGTGCAGAAGTTCGATTGATTTAAGGCTGCAGGTTCCGCTTCCTACATAGCGAATGTAGAGGGCGTTTACACCTGAAACTTTGGCATCAAATCTGCATTCGTGACCTTCCCAAATATTTGAACCTTCACCGGCTATTTTTCCGAGAACAGGTCCATCGATAGATGTTCTGACTTCGAAATATCCGTTGTAATATGCTCTTGTTCTTACTCTTAGTCCTGTTACTTCATTAAAGTCAAAGTATTTAAATCCGATTGTTGTTCCATCGGTGATTGCTTTGATGTATCCGGGATTCTGGTCACCATCGCCGCCTTCCTGAACAACTCTTGGAGCATCAGCCTCAACATAGAGCGGAGAATTGTCCTTGAAAATATTGCAGGCAATATATGAAGGATATTCGCCTATATCAGAGAGCGGAGCACCGTTTAATCCGCAGGAGGTGATTTCTACCTGCTTGATTGAACCATCTTTTTCGAAATGAATTTTTTCAGCGCAGCCCTGTCTGCTGAACCAGGTTCCATTTGTGTGTCTGTGGTAAAAGATATACCAGTCATCACCAATCTGAACAATACTTCCGTGATTGTTTCCGCCGTAAGCTGTAGGTTTGTCGGCTGCTTTATAGCTGTCTATGTGAAGATCGCAGTTACTTACAATTACGCCGCCATAGGTGTATGGACCTGTAATATCCTTGGAAGTTGCATAGCATAACTCGTGCATAACTTCTGATGAATAGATGAAGTAATAGGTGTCTTCATGCTTACGGATCGAAGGAGCTTCAAAGAATGCATGACCTTCAAAACCTGTACCTTCGCTGTAACAGTTACCCGGAGCGATAAATTCAGGAGCTTTTTTGATTGTTATCATATCTTTATCAAGAATAGTGAGCATCGCACCATGTCTTGACTTATCGCCCTGTCCGCAGAAACCTGTGAAAAGATAAGTCTCATCGCCTTCGGTAAGAACGCCGGGATCAAACTGAGGCTCATCACCTTTTTTATCACCAAGTCTTGTGCCATCTTCATAGTGAACATATCCGTAGAATTCAAACGGGCCTGCAGGAGTATCGCTTACTGCCACAGAAACAACGCTCACTTTATCGAGAACGTAGTATAAGTAGTATCTGCCATCAGGACCGACAGTGAGGTCAGGAGCGTACAGGCACATATTTCCTTTTTCATTGATAGCATCTGCAGTCTTTGGATAGATAACACCTTCATAGTGCCAGTTGCCAAGATCATTGATCGGAGCAGAATAGCAGATGTAATCGCCAAGACAGAAGGTTTCTCCCTGATACAGATCATGAGATCCATAAACATAAACTCTGTCGTTAAATACGTAAGGTTCGCCGTCAGGTACATATTCCCAGGAAGGAAGATAAGGATTTACAGCCTGTTTTTTGCTGCCCTGTCTTATGCCGCCTTCGAGCTTTGGAGACGCGCCTTTTCCAAGAAATTCCATTTCATTTTTTTCTTCATCTTTGTAAGGAAGCCAAACAGGAAGAGTTTCTTTTTCGCGGCAGATATATTCATATCCGGGGATTGGCTGCTTTGGTGCAAAAGAATCTGAATTAGGATTTCCCGTTTTGATAAAGTTGGCAAAATAGTCGCACATCTGTCTTGCAAGATCAAAATGCCTTCCGATGTATGGTCTTGTGCATTTATCTATGCTGTTAAAGAAAAACCACAGGTCACAAGAGTGGAATGTTCCGGGATAAGCATCGCCGGGATGTGCATCTCCGGGAATGTCAGGATCAAATCTGTAGTAGTAGAAGTTCTGGTTTGGAGCATTTTTGGATGCTTCCGAAAAAGCCTCTTTTACAGATTTTTCTACCATGTTGATACCTGCATCGGAAAATTCATCCGTTGTATTTCCGGATATAACCGGAATATCTGCGCAGTCTCTTTCCATAAACTGCTTAACAGGGTCACCTGTGCAGAAGAATCCGTCCTGAATAGGAAACATGCGAGGATGATCTTTTACAAAGCGGTTATATCCGTTAAATACTTCTTCCTGTGAAAGAGCTCTTGCTTCTTCAAGACTTGAGACTCCAAGACATTCAAAAAACTTTTTGCCAAGTTCCTCAGCTTTTTTCAGATCAAGTGGATTAAAAATATCATCAGGTGTACTTGAAAGACGGATGATTCCACTGAAAATAGCCGCGCCTTTTACTATGTGTCTGTTGTCTTTATTCACAAGCTGGTGCATAGTGCTCGAACCGCCTGCTGACTGGCCGGCGATAGTAATTCTTTCAGGATCTCCGCCAAAAGAGCTGATGTTTTCATATACCCATCTAAGTCCCGCCTGCTGATCTAATAGACCGAAATTGGAAGGAGCAGTAGGAGCTTCTTTTGTGATGTCAGGATGCGCAAGAAAACCAAAGCAGTTAAGTCTATAGTTTACGCTGACTACAATGACTCCGCGCTTTGCAAGCTGTTCTCCGTTAAATTCCATCTCGGCAGTGTAACCCCATTGAAAACCGCCGCCAAAGAACCATACAAGAACAGGAAGCTTTTCATCTGTCTTTTTTGCAGGTGTCCATACATTCAGATAAAGACAGTCTTCGCTAATTGCAATGTCTTTATCCACATGCCATTCTCTGCAGTAGATATCGGTTCCCATTCCCGGTCTGTCCTGCACTGAGATAGGCGCAAAATCATAGGCTTTTAAAACTCCCTCCCAATCCGGGCATGGCTGTGGTGCTCTCCATCTGTTTTCTCCAATTGGCTTGGCAGCAAAAGGAATTCCACGAAAGACTGTAATTCTCGGATCAGTCCCGGCAAGACCTTTAATCTGCCCGTTTTTTACCTTTACCTCTCTTAACATACCTTTTCTCTCCTCTATAAATGTTTTCCCTTTCTGATGTAATGGAAAAATAAGTACATTCTATGCTGTAATGATATATTTTTCGCTTGGATTGCTTCCACTCAAATATTGCTCCAAACACGCGATAAGTTGCGAGATTTTTGTATAACGCAATTTTTGGAATTAATTCAGCAACTTTTTGGTGGCTTAAAAAAATTGTAGTGAATATAGTACTGTAGTACAAAACAATTGAACGAGGGTTACTGCCTTTGTCAGAATGCGTCACACGTTGTGCATTTTGTATGAGAGTAATCCAAGAGGACAAAAGGTCATGAGAAAAAAAGAAACAATTCAGAAAATTCACAGAAAGCAACCTCTTATACGTACACTGCTCATGGCCTGTATGGTCCTTTCAATCGGAGGCTGCGGCACTGAGAAAAATACAAGTGATGAAGTTCAGATATCCGATAACGTTATCGAAGATGATAAATTATTTGAGGAGAAAGAGGAAATGGAAGTAATGAGTTTGAAAAAAGTTGAAGTTCAAAGTGGGGTAAAAGCGCTGACAGATCATAACCCTGTAATGGTTCAGCGTTTCGGAGCTGACCCATATGCGCTTGTATATGATGGAAGAGTGTATTTATACATGACAGGTGACAAGATTTCATATAATCCTGATAAAACTGTTAAAGAAAATACTTATGGAAACATAGATACAATAAACGTTATTTCGTCAGATGATCTTGTTAACTGGACTGATCACGGAACAGTTTATGCTGCAGGAAAAAACGGAGCAGCAAAATGGGGACCAAATTCATGGGCACCGGCAGCAGCATATAAGAAAATTGATGGAAAAGACAAGTTCTTTTTATACTTTGCAAATAACGGAAACGGAATCGGAGTTCTTTCTTCTGATTCACCTGTAGGACCGTTCGTAGATGAAATAGGCGAACCACTTATCAGCAGAGAGACACCAAACTGCGCAGAAGTAACATGGCTCTTTGATCCTGCAGTACTTATGGATGATGACGGAGAAGCATATATTTATGTTGGAGGCGGAGTGCCTTCACCTGACAAGGCTTCAAATCCGGGAACAGCCAGAGTTGCTAAACTTGGAGCAGACATGATGAGTCTTGACGGCGACCCGATGCCGATTGAGAATGTTGACTTTTTATTTGAGGATTCCGGAATCAACAAGATAAATGGAACCTATTATTATTCTTACTGCTCAAATTTCAGCGTTGATCCTGAAAGCGAAAAAGAGCTTGGATTTGGCTGCGGCGAGATTATTACAATGAAATCCGATTCCCCTATGGGACCATTTACAAGATGCAGATCTGTATTAAAAAATCCTGAGGCTTTCTTTGGACTTGGCGGAAATAATCACCACTGCATGTTCGAATTTGATGGACAGTGGTATATAACCTACCATTCGAGGATACTTGAGGAAAAAATGGGGATAAATGGTGGCTATCGCAGCACAAATGTGGATAAACTTGTCATAAACAAGGATGGAGAACCGGCCGCAAGTGTTGGAACAAGAGCAGGCGTAAAGCAGGTAAAGGCATTTGATCCATATAAAGAAAACAAAGCAGTTACAATGTCCAATGCTGCCGGAGTTACAACAAAGCAGTTTGGAGAAATATCAGAAAAATGCGGTTCCGGTGATATGATTGTTTCAGGAATTACTGACGGAGCATGGACAAATGTTACCGGTGTTGATTTTGGAGCAGACGGAGCAGAAAAAATAACCTTTAATGTAATCGGAAAGAAAACAGATGTAAACGGAACTATCAGAGTATGTCTTGGAACACCTTCAGCAGAACCTGCAGCAGTAGCAGTTATTGAAGGGATTGGAAAAGAAATGACAGAAGTGACAGCCACATTTGCAGAAAAAGTTACAGGACAGCAGAACATCTACTTTGTATTTGAAGGCCAGGACTACGATTTCTATACCTGGCAGGCAGAATAAGATTTTTATAGTAAACGACAATAGGCAATTGCCTATGTCGTTTACTATAGTTTTCGTATAAAAAATTATTTTAGAACTGCGGCCTTGGCGGAAACATCGCCTTTTTCCTTGCCTAGTCCGCCGGAGAAGAGTGATCTGTATTCCCCGGGTGTGCAGCCCTTTTTCAGCTTAAAGGTTCTGTTAAATGTAGAGATACTCGAAAAACCTGACTGAAGTGCAATATCAGTTATTGAAAGATCATCCCTTGTTAAAAGAACTTCTGTTGCCTTAATACGCTGGCCAATCAGATAGTCATAGAAGGTGCAGCCCATGTATTCCTTGAACAGTCTTGAAAAATGAAATTTTGAAAAACCACTGTAGGAAGCGGCATCTTCAAGAGTAATATCGTAGGCATAGTTTTCATCTATGTAATCAATGACTGTATTGAGCTTTTCAAAGTATTCACGTCTTTTGACAGGAGTGCTGTCTGTGAAGAGATGAATTTTATTTAGCTGATATCTTGATAAAATTGTCATGATCTGAAACAAATGTGAGTAAATAGAAAACTCGTAGAATTCAGTTTTCTGGAAATACTCGTTCCAAATCTGTGAAAATAAACTGTATATTTCATTATAAATAGGTGCATAAGCCTCAGGTGTTATATGAATGCAGTCTTTTAGCATATTCATAAGTCCTGAGTAACCTCTTACCGATGAAAAGAAGTCGATATCAAAAAGACATATATATCTGCTTCCGGACTTTGGGGCATGCAGATAATGAGATTTGCGAGGTGGTATGAACAGAATGTCACCCGGCATTACGTGGTGAGCTTCGTTGTCAACATCCACATCATAATAGTTATCGATCGGAACACAGATTTCCAGTGCATTGTGCCAATGAGAAGGATAATCATAAACCTGCTCATTGTACCAGATTCTGATTGAACTGTCCTTTGGAAAAATAGATTTCTCATTGTTTCCATCGACAATACGCTCTCTGAAATCAGTGTTTTGCTGATAATAGTCCAGCTTAATGTTTTCAGATTTGTTTACCATAACACAATTTACTCCCTAGTAAAAATTACTCCCATAAACCTCTAGTGTAGCTGTTTTATATTAACTCGACTATATGCTTGCTATAATTTGAATCTACTGCGTTGTCATCAGTCGTCGATGGACGCCCATCGACTCCATCTTCCGCCTTGCAGATTGCAAATTATATCTAAGCAATATAGTCGAGAAATATAAAAACAGCTACACTAGCAAGAAGTTAAGATAAAATGTTGCTTTTTTGTAAGCTTGAAATTAAGTTGAAAAGTAACAAAAAAACATATACTTCTTGCCTTGCTATAATAACATTATCTAGGAAAACCTTCTTCTCAAATATTGCTAACATTTTCTAAATCGTGCTCATAATAAATAAATGGGGCGCGATTTTTTTTTATGTAATTGTCAAAAATGCACAAAAACATGTCTTGATTTTTAGAGTCCAAATAGCAATATCTGAACATTTAGAGGCAAAAACTGGTAAGCACCCCAGTCCAAAAGCCGATATGCTATACTTTGTCGAAATAAATCGATAATAGCAAATTTTGGTAACCATTATGGCGACATATGATTGCGAAAGGGGAAGCGCAAATTATGATATGGAAATCAAAATTTGGTACCGAGGGAGGGTACATGGTGTGTAAAAATAGAAAGTCATTTGTTGCTATTCTGGCGGCATCTGCACTTCTTGCTATGACGGCTTGCAAAAGCCAGCCGCCTGATGATAAACAGGAAGCTGTAGAAGAAACTGCCAAAGAGGCGACGTCGGAAAGTTCAGATAGTTCAGCACAAAACAATTCCAATGAAGATACCGGTCAGGAAAATACAGATGTGGAAGCTTCTAAAGAGCAGATCCCGGCACTTAGAGATTGTGTAGAACAGAAAATGGGATGCAGGATAGGATGTGCAATTACAGGCAAGGAACCCTGGGATATTCCATTGTGGAATCTGGTGACAACACATTTTAATGCTGTGACACTTGGAAATGAATTAAAACCTGATTCATTATTCGGATACAGCGTCAGTACCTGTCCGGGAACAGAAGAAGCAGAGCTTAATGGCGAGACGATAACAGTACCGGTTTTGAATTATTCAAATCCGGAGAAGATATTAGATAAGTTTCTTAAATGGAATGAAACTCATCCGGACAAGGAAATAAAGATAAGAGGACATGTTCTTGTCTGGCATTCACAGACGCCGGAGTGGTTTTTTCATGAGGAGTATGACAAGACAAAGCCTTACGTTAGTAAAGAAGAAATGGATAAGAGACTTGAGTGGTATATACGAGAGGTTCTTACGCATTTCACCTCAGACGAGAGCCCGTATAAAGATCTTTTTTACGGATGGGATGTTGTAAATGAAGCAATTTCTGATGGCACCGGTACTTACAGAACAGATGCCGAGAAACCGGAAGAAGATTTAAACGAAGACAGGCATGGTAGTAATTCAAGCTGGTGGCATGTTTATCAGAGCGAAGAATTCATAATAAACGCTTTCAAATATGCCAACAAGTATGCACCCGGTGAGCTTGAGCTTTACTACAACGATTACAATGAATGCAATGCTCAAAAGAGAAATGGAATCATTACTCTTTTAAAGGCGGTTAAAGAAAAGGAAGGTGAGCCCGGAGTTGGAACAAGAATTACGGCGATGGGTATGCAGGGTCATTACAATGTAGATTCTCCTTCCTATACAGATGTTGAGGCATCAGCCAAAGCTTATGGAGAAGTTGTTGGAAGTGTCCAGATAACCGAATGGGACTTGAGTTCTTCTGATGATTATGACGGAAGTGAAGAGTCCAAAGAAGCAGAATATGAAAAGATGCGAAAGACCTACAACCTCATGTACTACGCATTACAAAATGTACAGAGCGAGGGGATAAACGTATCGGGAATCACTTTCTGGGGAACGGTTGATAAGTACTCATGGCTACAACACAGATCCACAGTCGGAGGCGGAAGTTCAAAAGAAAAGCCACAATGTCCGTTATTGTTTGATGATCTCTATAAACCAAAGCCTGCTTTTTGGGTATTCGCAGAAACTTAAATAAAGGACTGACAATCATGAATAAAACATTACAGAAAATTCTAATTGTTTTAGGTGTCGTGGCAGCAATCGTTTTAGTCTGTGTGTTGCTGGCAGGGCGCGAAAAGAAAGATTTCCATGACAAGTATAAGGACGCAGACCTTACACAGGAAATCGCCGGAATGGAAAGAACCGGTTCTTACACCGGCTACCTGAACACTTACGCTAGTGCAGCTAAGCCTGATCAGGATATTGCAGTGGACATTCTTGATTACACATCAGAGGGTGATGTCCATGTAGAAAAAGCAGCGACTGATGATAAGAAGGATGCTCTTTATACAGAGACTGGTTCAAAGGTTACCTGGAATGTAAATGTTCCAAAGGAAGGTCTCTACCAGCTTTTCATCGAGTATTACATACCTGAATCAAGAGGTGTGCCTGCTGAAAGAACCGTTTACATAAACGGTGAGCTTCCTTTCGAGGATGCAAGAAATATCTCCTTCACAAGAATGTGGACAGACGGAGGAGAAGTCAAAGTTGATAACCAGGGCAATCAGATAAGACCCAGACAGGTTGAATACTTTGGATGGCAGAAAGCTTTCTTTAGAGATGATATGGGATTTATAGCTAAGCCCTATGTCTTCTATTTTAATAAGGGAGAAAATGAACTTACACTTGTTGCTGACAATGAGCCGATGATTTTTTCAAATCTGACTTTGAAGGCAATCAAGGAGAACCCTACTTACGAGGAATACCTGGCAAATATAAAAGGAACAGATGCTTCCGATGCAGCCGGGGAATATTTACAGGTGGTACAAGGCGAGGATTCTGTTCTGCGATCTGAGTCCTCCCTATATGCTAAATACGATCGTTCCTCGCCGACCACAATCCCTAACAGTGTAACCACCACAGTTCTCAACTATGTTGGTGGTGAGACCTGGAGAAGTTCAGGCCAGTGGATTGAGTGGAATTTCGAAGTTCCTGAAGACGGATGGTACAACATCATGATCAAGGGACGTCAGAATTACGCGAGAGGATCAGTTTCAAACAGAACAGTTTTAATTGATGGCGAGCTTCCTTTTGAAGAGCTGTCAGAAATCTCATTCGAGTATGCAAACGATTGGGATTGCAAAGATCTTGCAGATGAGAATGGAACACCTTATAACTTCTACCTTACAAAAGGTCAGCACAGTATAAGACTTGAGGCTACTCTTGGTGGAATGGGTGCAATCCTTGAAGAAATGGAGGATTCAACCTACAGACTTAACCAGATATATAGAAGAATCCTGGTTTATACCGGAGCAAGCCCTGATGTATACAGAGATTATCACATCGACACAACATATCCTGAAATCATGCAGGCTATGGAGCTTGAATCAAAGAGACTTTATAAGATTGTCGATGACATGGTTGCCTATTCAGGACAGATGGCAGACAACATTGCAACTGCCCAGACAATAGCACAGCAGCTTGAAAGATTCTGTGAGAAGCCACAGAAGATAACAACAGAGTTTACAACCTTCAAGGACAATATCACATCACTTGGTACAGCATCACTCAACATGAGTGAGACAAAGCTCGATGTTGATTACCTGGTAGTTTCAGGTACAAAGGTTCAGCCAAAGAAAGATAAGGCAAACTTCTTTACTAAGGCAGGACATGAGATAAAGTCCTTTATAGCTTCCTTCTTTGTTGACTACAACTCAGTCGGAGATGTATACGACGAAAAAGATGCAGGAAAAATAGTTAAGGTTTGGGTACTTACAGGTCGTGACCAGGGAACAATTCTTAAGTCAATGGTCGATGATGACTTCACTACATCTACAGGAGTTAAGGTCAATGTAGAAATAGTTGATCCGGGAGCACTTCTTAATGCAGTACTTGCAGGAAGAGGACCGAATGTAGTTCTTTCAGTAGGTGCCGATCAGCCTGTAAACTACGCTCTTAGAGGTGCAGCAGAGGATATCACACAGTTTGACGGCTGGCAGGAGGTAATGTCCCACTATTCAGAAAGTTCTTATGAACAGTATAGACTCGACGGACACATTTACGGAATTCCTGAGACACAGACCTTCAACGTAATGTTCTATAGAAAAGACGTACTTGAAGAATTGGAACTTGAAGTTCCTCAGACCTGGAAAGAACTTATTGAGCTTCTTCCTACAATTCAGGGAAATAACCTTTCAATCGGTATTCCTACAGCAGCAGGAAGCAGCGGAGCTGCAGCATCTTCAACAGCAATAATGTCAAATGCACCTGACCTTTCAATGTACTTCTCACTTCTTTATCAGTACGGTGGGGATATGTACAACGAAAACGGTACAAAGACAACAGTTAACACAGAAGCCGGAGTAAGAGCTTTTGATGATTATGTAAGATACTTTAACGATTATGGTATTCCTACAGTTTACGATTTCGTAAGCAGATTCCGTTCAGGAGAAATGCCAATCGGAATTGCACCTTATTCAACCTATAATACACTGATGGTTTCAGCACCTGAAATTAGAGGTCTTTGGGACTTTACACTTATCCCCGGAACCTACGTGGAAGATAAAACAGGAAAGAGACATCTTGACAGATCAGACTTTATTACAGGAAATGCAACAATGATGATAAAGACTGATGATGAACAGCTTAGACTTGATTCATGGGAATTCATGAAGTGGTGGGCAAATGCAGAGACTCAGGTAAGATTTGGTAGAGAAATAGAAGCGCTTCTTGGATCTTCTGCAAGATATGCAACAGCTAACAGAGATGCATTTACTAATTTGTCATGGAGCACAGATGATATCGCTGTATTAAATGAGCAGTGGGATAATACAGTCGGAATCAGAGAAGTTCCCGGTGGTTATTTCACAGGACGTCACATTTCAAATGCTATCAGAAAAGTTATAAATGAAAAGGTTGATTCCAGAGAGACAATTATTGACTATTCAATTCTGATAGATGAAGAGATAAAGAAAAAGCGTATCGAGTTCGGTATGCCGATTGAATGACACAATAGGTTACTATTTGGCGAAAAGCTTAAATAGTAACCACAGCTACAGGAGAGCGGAAAATGAAGGAATATCTGCAGAAATATTTTATACTGCGTAAACACAATATGAATGTGGCATGGAAAAAGGCCAAGAACAGAAAAATGTGCTACCTCTTCCTTGCACCTTACGCAATTTTATTCACGATGTTTTATGTGTTCCCGGTAGTGGCTTCAATTTACTACAGTTTCACATATTACAACATACTTGAACCTCCTCGGTTCATTGGACTTCAGAATTATATCTCACTCTTTTTGCAGGACGATATCTTTCTGATTGGTGTAAAGAACACATTGATGATAGCTATTATAACAGGTCCCCTTGGATACATATTGTCCTTCCTGTTTGCGTGGCTGATCAATGAATTGCCCAGATGGATCAGATCAATTGCTGTCATCGTGTTCTATGCACCGTCTATTGCGGGCAACTGTTATGTAATCTTCTCAGTATTCTTCAGAGGAGATGCTTATGGTTATGTAAACGCGTTCCTTATGAGTGTAGGACTTATAGATGCTCCAAAACTCTGGTTCATTGATCCAAAGTATATGCTTCCTATATGTATGCTTGTTATTTTGTGGATGAGTTTGGGAACCGGATTCCTTTCATTCGTAGCAGGACTTCAGGGTGTAGACAGAGCTCAGTTTGAAGCCGGTTACATGGATGGAATCAAGAACAGATGGCAGGAACTTTGGTACATAACACTTCCAAACATGAAGCCAATGCTTATGTTCGGTGCAGTTATGACAATTACTTCTTCATTTGGTGTATGCGATGTAACAATGGCTCTTTGCGGATATCCAAGTACAGATTACGCTGCACGTACCATCGTAACACACTTGTTTGACTACGGTTTTTCAAGATTTGAAATGGGTTATGCCTGTGCAATAGCAACAATCTTGTTCCTGATGATGATACTGTGTAACAAGGCAATCCAGAGTCTATTAAGGAGAGTTGGTACTTGATATGAGTAGGAAGTTAATTAAAAAAAGAAAACCTAATAGATCGGTAGCCGGAGATATTGCACTGTATTTCTTCCTATTATTAGTAGCTTTTGTAATGGCATTCCCGATCATATATGCAGTAAGTAGTGCTTTAAAGCCGTTGGATGAGTTGTTCAAATTCCCACCAAAGATTTTTGCACAGCATCCGACACTTGATAACTTTTCGGATTTGTTTGTAACAATGGGAAAGTCCTGGGTTACATTTACCAGATATCTTTTCAATACAGTTTTTATTACATTTGTTGGAACAGCAGGACATCTGATAATTGCATCCATGGGAGCTTTCGTGCTTGCCAAGTACGATTTCCCTGGTAACAAAGGATTCTTTAGAATAGTTACAGTAGCCATGATGTTCACAGGTATGGTTACACAGATTCCTAACTACCTGATACTTAACAAATTAGGATGGATTGATACCTATTGGGCAATCATTATACCGGCGTTTGCCTCACCTATGGGACTCTTCCTTATGAAGCAGTTCATGGAAGGTCTTCCTACATCACTTATCGAGGCTGCCAAGATAGACGGAGCCAATGAGTGGAAGGTATTCTCCGGAATTGTAATGCCAAACGTAAAACCTGCGTGGATGACACTTATCATCTTCTCAGTACAGGGACTTTGGAACAACAGAGCATCAACATATATTTATTCTGAGGAAAAGAAAACACTTGTATATGCACTTCAGCAGATACAGTCAGGTGGTATTGCAAGAACAGGTCAGGGTGCAGCCGTTCTGGTTGTAGTAATGATCGTTCCTATCATCATTTTCGTATTCTCAGAGAGCCAGATTCTTGAGACAATGGCAAGCTCAGGACTTAAGGACTAATTTGAAAGGTTGAAGTGATATGCGTAAGAAGAATTTCTTTTTAAAGACCGGAATGGCAGTACTTGCGATAGCAACAGCATTTCTTCAGCCAGTTCAGGTCGAGGCAAAATCGAATGAAAACAGTTACACCTATAATTACGATTATTGGGGTGACTACATGGACAGTGCAGACTTTTATAATCCCTGCAAAGTGTTCACATCAACAGAGTTAGGGCTTGACTTAAAGCTCAAAAATCCTCAGGGATTATTTGCAGATGGCAATACTCTTTACCTGTGTGACAGCGGTAACAACAGAATAATAGAACTTAACAGAGTATCACCTGAGCAGCTTGAAGTTGTCAGAGTTATTGACAGCATAAAAGGAGCTAAGGGTTCAGAGACACTTAACAATCCAACAGATATAGCTGTTTCAGAGGATGGTAATCTGTTTATCGCAGATCAGGGAAATGCAAGAATTGTTAAGGTTGACAAAGACTTAAACTACATTATGGAATTTGTTAAACCTACAGACAATACTCTTGATCCAAAGCTTGTATTTCAGCCGTCAAAAGTAACAGTTGATACAGCAGAACGTGTTTACTGTATAGCAACAGGAATCAATAAGGGTCTTGTGAAATATGAAAATGACGGAAGTTTTTCAGGATTCGTTGGAGCAACACCGGTAACATTTAACTGGACAGATTATATATGGAAGAAACTCGCTTCTCAAGAGCAGAGAGCGAAGATGGAATCCTTTGTTCCAACAGAGTATGAAAACATCTACATGGACTATGAAGGCTTTATATATACAACAAGAGCTCTTACAGAGGATCAGGCAGGCGATGATGAAAGCGCAGTAAGAAAGCTCAATCTTATGGGAAATGATATTCTGGTAAAAAATGGTGACTGGAGTGTCATGGGAGATTTGTATATAGGCTCCGGTGGTGGTTATGAAGGACCTTCAATTCTTACCGATGTAACTGTTCTGGACAATGATATTTATGTATGTCTCGACAGAAACAGAGGAAGGCTTTTTGGATATGATGACCAGGGCCGACTGGTATTCGCCTTTGGTGGTAACGGTAATATGGACGGATATTTCAGAAGACCTTCAGCAATCGATCATATCGGACATGAGCTTTATGTAGTTGATTCTCTTGACTGCTCCATAACAGCATTTGTACCTACATCATTCGGAGAGCTTGTTTATACAGCAATCGATGAATTTGATAAGGGTAAGTATGAAGAATCAGGTGCTGCCTGGCAGGAAGTTATGAATCAGAACGGCAATTATGATCTTGCCTACATTGGAATCGGAAGAGCTCTTTTAAGACAAAAAGATTACAAAGAAGCAATGAAGTACTTCGAACTAAAGTATGACGAGGATAATTATTCCAAGGCATACAAGCAGTACAGAAAAATATGGGTTGAAGAACACATTGTATGGATAGTAGTTATAATACTTGCTCTTCTTCTTGTTCCAATTAGTATAGGAAGAATCAAGAGCATTCGCCACGAAATTGATACAGCAGATATTTTTGTAGTAGAGAAAAAAGGGTGATAAATATGATAGCAAATACAAAAACAATTGATAATCCAAAAGATAAATATTTAGACTCCTTGAAATTTGCCCTCTATTGCATTACACATCCGCTTGATGGCTTCTGGGATCTGACACATGAAAAAAGAGGTACATATGCAGCAGCAAACACGATCCTGGCTTTAACACTGCTGATACGTATTCTGAAACTTAGATATACAAGCTTCATCTTTTTGAAAGTTTATTGGGAAGATTTGAACATTTTCCTGTATCTTGCAAGTATTCTTTTCCCATTGGCGCTCTGGGTAGTAGGCAACTGGGGACTGACAACACTTTTCGACGGAAAAGGAAAACTGGGACAAGTGTATATGGCAACATGTTATGCACTTACACCTTATCCGCTTGTACAGTTTCCACTTATGATTTTCAGTAATTTCGTAACTGTGGAAGAGGCAGAGTTCTATAGCGTACTAAGTACTTTATCACTTGTGTGGGCAGCACTTTTGGTAATAGCAGCGATGGGGCAGATACATGAATACTCTGCAGGTAAGAACCTTCTTTTTACAGTAGCAACACTGTTTGCAATGCTAGTCATGATCTTCATTCTGATGATCTTCTTTAGCATGATTTCCCAGGGAGTTGCATATTTCATTTCCCTGGCAAAAGAATTTATGTTCCGAATGTAGGAATGAAGGGGTGACGAAGTTGAAAAAAGAAAAGAACAAAAATCAAAATGCATTGCAGCAAAAAATATTGAGTGGATTTATAAAACTTCTTCCCTCAATAATAATTCTTTTGATAATAGTTGCAGGAGCACTTTACATCATAAATACAAAAGCTCCTGTTGAACAAAAAGAAGCCATTCCTCCATATGCATATGAAGGAGGCGAGGAACCTGTAGTTGTTGATAACGGTCAGCTAAAACTTACAATGGATCCAAAGACTACAGAGTTCCAGATTGAAGTAAAGGACAGCGGCAAGGTTTGGTATTCAAATCCACAGGGAGCTGCTGAAGACGCACTTGCTCTTGAAGATCAGAAAGCATTTCTTCAGTCTCCGCTCATCATGTCCTACTCAATCACACAGGGACTTGAAACAACTTACAACTCTTTTGCTTTTAGTGCTCAGAACGGAATATACGAGATTGTTCCCGGTGAGAATGAGATAAGAGTTAATTATTCACTTGGAAGTGTTCAGAAGGAATTCGTAATTCCTCCGGTTATTACAAAAGAGGATTTCGAGGGATATCTTTCCAAGATGGACAGCAAGGATGCTGATCTTATTAAGCAGTACTACAAGAAATATGATATTAACAAGCTTACACCAAAGGATAATAAAGACGAACTTATTGCTAACTATCCTGTAATCGAGACCAATGTAATTTATGTTCTAAGAACTGCAACAAAGGATAACGTAAGAAAAACTATTCAGGATAAGTTCGAAGCTGCAGGATATACATATGATAACTATCTTGCAGACAAAGAGCTGGATCATTCATCATCATCTTCTGACACACCAATTTTTAATGCAAGCATTATTTACAAGCTTGATGGAAAAGACCTGGTTGTAGAGGTTCCGTTCAAGGATCTTGACTATGATCCTGAAACACCAATTTATACAATCACTCCACTTCCTTATTTTGGAGCAGGTGGTCCTGATGATACAGGATTTATGCTTGTACCTGAGGGCGGCGGCGCACTTATCAATTTTAACAATGGAAAGACTGCACAGAGTAGTTACTATACAAATGTCTACGGCTGGGATATGTGTCTTTCAAGAGATGCTGTAGTACATAATACAATGGCTTACTATGGAGTATACGGAATTTCAGAGGGAGATGATTCCTTCATCTGTATTCTTGAGGATGGCAGAAGCTATGCATCAATTCAGGCAGATGTTGCAGGAAAGAACCATAGCTACAATTTCGTTAATGCCAAGTACAGTGTTTGCCAGAGAGAAAAATATGATGTAGGTGATATTGCTAACAGTGATATTTACGAATATGCAGTAAACCTTCCTGATGAGACACTTACACAGAGATACACATTTGTAAATTCAGGAAGCTATGTAGATATGGCTAAGACCTACAGCAAGTATTTGCAGAATGAATATGCAGGATACCTTGATCTTGTAAGTGACACAAGTACTCCTGTTGCAATTGAAATGGTTGGAGCAATTGACAAGGTTAAGCAGATTGTTGGTGTTCCTGTATCAAGACCACTTAAGCTTACAAGTTTCAATGAAGCATCAGATATTCTTGATGAACTTACACAGGCCGGATTTACAAATATGCACGTTAAGCTTTCAGGCTGGTGCAATGGTGGTGTAAATCAGAAAGTTCTTTCAAAGGTTAAGCCGGTAAAAGCTCTTGGCAGTAAAAAAGATTTGCAGAACCTGATAAATAAGACAGAAGCAAATGGAAATAAGGTTTACCTTAACGGAATTACACAGTATGCATTTAACAGCAATATTTTAGATGGATTCTTCTCATACTCTGATGCAGCAAAGTTCATCAGTAAAGAAAGAGCTGAGCTTTATGAGTACAGTAATGTAACTTACGGTCAGAGAGAAAATGCAGATCATTCATATTTCCTGCTTCATACTGATCTTGCAAATAAATATGCTGACAATCTTGTAAACGCATCAAAGAAATATAATGCCGGTGCTTCATTCCAGGATTTGGGTGACGATCTTTCATCTGACTTCTATAGAAAGAAGACAAACAGCCGTGAAGCAGTACTAAAGTCTCAGGTTGAACAGCTTGAAAAGTACAATGATGGCGGTACACCTCTTATGATCAACGGTGGTAATGATTATGCAGTTCCATTCTGCCAGATGGTTACAGACATGGATCTTAGAGGAAGCGAATATACAATCATTGATGAGTGTGTTCCATTTTACCAGCTTGCAGTTCATGGCAGAGTTGATTACACAGGAAGAGCAATCAACACCTGTGGAAATATGGAAAATGAAATTCTTTACTCAGCAGAGTATGGTGCAGGTCTTTGTTTTGAACTTATGAAAGAAAGTTCTTTTGCAACACAGAAGACATTGTACACAGAGTACTACGGTGCATACTTCGATGCTATGAAAGATAACATTACAGCTATCTACACAAGATTTAACAATGAACTGGGACATACCTTTAACCAGGAAATGGTCGGACATGAGAATATAAGTACCGATGTATCTTGTACAGAATATGCTGATGGCACTAAGGTATATGTAAATTACGGTTATAGCGATTTTACTGCTGATGGTGGTGTTAAGGTACCTGCCAGAGACTACGTTGTAACAAGATAAGAGAGGCAATTATTATGAGTAAGCAGAAAAACAAATTGGCCGGCTTGCAAAAGCGTAAGGCTATATCGGGATATCTTTTCATATCCCCATTCATAATCGGCTTTTTGGTCTTCATGATCAAGCCACTTTTCGAGTCCTGTTATATGAGTTTTTGTGAGGTTAACCTTGCAGCAGGACAGGTAACAAAAACACTTAATGGTATTACCAATTACATCTTCGCTTTCAGAGTTGATCCTGAATTTAACAGGCTTCTCTGGGAGGAGATGTCAAGAATGATGGTTTATTCACTTGCTATCATAGTATTTAGTTTCTTTGTAGCATTGATTTTAAATCAGAAGTTCAAGGGAAGAGCTCTTGTAAGAGCAATATTCTTCCTTCCGGTTATCCTTTCATCCGGTGTTATCGTTGGTCTTGAATCCAACAACGAACTTATGGCTTCACTTCAGCAGACAATTGAGCAGACTACAAGTGGAATCAGTGTAACAGCAGCGCTTGAGGAAATCCTTAGAACTGCAGGAATCGGTATGAGAGCATATGAAAAGGTATTCGAAGTAATCGACAACATTTATGATGTAGCTCTTGCTTCAGGTATCCAGATCATTATTTTCCTCTCAGGACTTCAGACAATCTCATCAAGTATGTATGAGGCAGCAGATATTGAAGGCTGTACAAAGTGGGAAAGTCTTTGGAAGATCACATTCCCTATGATCAGCTCACTATTCCTTGTAAACTGGATTTACACAGTTGTTGATTTCTGTATGAGAACTGACAACGAGGTTATCAAAAAAATACAGAAGGTTATGATTGACCAGCAGCAGTACGGCAATGCATCAGCAATGTCATGGGTTTACTTCTTACTGGTACTTGCCTTTGTAGGTGTAACATCATTTTTCATTTCAAAGAGGGTTTATTACTATGACTAATATGGAGAATACTGCAGGATACAAAAAACTTACGTTTTGGGAAAGAAACAAACTCTCCGGCGGTTATCTCCTGCAGAAAGTAATAACTGAAAAAGCAGTAAGCATCATAAGATTCATTCTTCTTTTCGGAATGTGCTTCATGATCTTACAGCCTATTTTAAACAAAATATCAGTCAGCTTTATGACTGAAAAGGATTTGTACAATCCTATAGTTGTTTCGATACCTGAGCATTTTACAACCGGCAATTACAGACTTGCAGCAGAGCTTATGAGCTACAAGCAGGCGGTATTTAATTCAATCCTTATTTCACTTACAATCGCAGGCTTACAGATTGCAGTTTGTACATTGGTTGGATATGGATTTGCAAGATTTGAGTTTCCTCTCAAGAAGTTCTGGTTTGCAATGGTTATCCTGGTTATCCTGATTCCACCGCAGACAATTGCCAGCTCACTTCATCTGCACTTCAGATTCTTTGATATTCTTGGAATCTTTAAGCTGATAACAGGAGATACTTTAAACCTTCGTGGTTCAAAGCTTCCTTATTACTTTATGAGTGCAGGATGTATGGGACTTAAGAACGGTCTTTATATTTACATGATAAGACAGTATTTCCGTAATATTCCGGGAGACCTTGAAGAGGCAGCTTACGTAGATGGTTGCGGAACATTAAAGACATTCATCAGAATTATGCTTCCTCAGGCTAAGCCGATTATTACTTCTTGCTTCTTGTTTGCATTTGTATGGCAGTGGACAGACGGATTCTATTCCAGAATGTTCCTTGGAAACACAAAGCTTGTAAGTACAGCTCTTTCAAGAATTGTTGATAGTCTTGGTGCATATATTCAGAGAATTAACGGTGTAAAGACAACAATTTCAGTTGCTTATTCCAACTGTATTCTTGCTACCGGAACACTTATGATCATCGTTCCGCTCATTGTTCTTTACCTCTTCGCTCAGAGATCATTCGTTGAGAGTATATCTGCAACAGGTATCAAGATGTGAGCGATATAAGGATTCGAAGTCACAAGTATGCATGCTTGCATGCTAATACTTGTGACCTCGGAGACTGAACGGACATGAGGAAGCAGCATGGCAGTGCGGATTCCGAATGCCCGTAGGATTGCGGGAGCGAAGCGGAGCAATCCGTATATCGCTCACAAAGTAGAGGGTATCACCCTACAAAGTAGTGGGTATCACATTCCACCAATCCAAAATAGCAATATCTGAGCATTGAAGAAATATTCAGCAATAGTTGGTTATCGGAAAAGCATGCAAAAAACTATAATAAATATATGTGTTTTCCGTTTAACATATCCTAGTGGGGATTACATTTTAAAGGAGGATTAGAGTATGAGAAAGTCTCTAACAACAAAGGCTACAGCCGCTATAGCTGCAGCAGCTATGCTCACAAGCATGGCAGGATGCGGTTCTTCAACAGAAGCACCTGCAACAACAGACACACAGCAGTCTGCTGAAACAACAGAAACAACAACAGAAACAGCTACTACAGAAGCTTCAACAGAAGAAGTAGCAGCAGAAGAAACAGCATCTGATGAATATGATCCATATCAGATCATTACAGATGCAGATGGCAACCCAATTGATCTTGGCGGTATGGAAATCATCATCCGTGACTGGTGGTCAGGTGACGAGCAGGAGCCTCAGAATGAGTATGAGGAAGCTCTTAAGGACTACAGAGATTGGATTCAGGAGACATACAACTTCACAATTAAGTCACAGGCTATGTCTGACTGGGGTTCAACACCTACAGATTTCGTAGACTATGCTACAACAGGCGGTGATGAGAACTATATCTTCACTCTTCGTGATGATCCGGCTATCACATCTGCTATGGCAAATGGTCTTATGTATGATCTTTCAACACTTGACTGCCTGAACTTCGATGATGCTAAGTTCCAGAGAAACCTTCTTCATAAGCAGTATTCAAAGGGCAGCAGCATCTATGCTATGTTTGCAGGATATTCAGAAGCTCGTACAGGTGTATACTTCAACAAGAGAATTCTTACAGATGCAGGTATCGATCCTGAATCAATCTATGATATGCAGGCTGATGGAACATGGACATGGGATAAGTTCGAAGAGCTTATGTCAAAGGTTCAGCAGGATAAGGATAACGATGGTACAATCGATATTTACGGTATGACACTTAATGAAGGTGTTATGACAACAGAAGCTGTATTCTCTAACGGCGGTTCTTATATCGATAAGGATTCAAGCGGAAAGTTCGTTTACAACCTTGAGTCTCCTGAGACACTTGAAGCTCTTGAGTGGACAGTAGATATGTTCACAAAGTATGATGCAGAAGTTGCTAATCCAGAGGGTGCAGAGTGGGATTACTACAAAGAGCAGTTCCTTAACGGACAGGCAGCATTCCTTGTAGAAGATGAATATGCTGGATGCCCAGGTAACTTCCTTGAGGATATGCAGGATGAAGTTGGATTCGTTATGTTCCCTAAGGGACCTAAGATGGATGACTACATCAACGTTTGGTCAAACAACCCGGTAGCTATCCCTGCTTGCTATGATGCAGATAAGGCTTGGAAGCTTGCGTTTGCTTGGAACCTTTACACAAATGCTCCTTCAGCAGAATATCTTGATTACAACGGATATCTTTCAACAGCTAGAAACGGTAAGTTTGATGAGAGAGCTGTAGATGAGACAATCCAGATGATGACAGAAAAGGGAACAGTTGCTTACCACGGAATGGTTCCTAATCTTAACCTTGGTTCTGACTTCGTATGGAACATTGGACCTGGCGCTGTTGTATCTGAGCAGGTTGAAGCAATCCGTGATACATGGAAGGCTTATGTTGACGAAGCTAACAAATAATTAGTTTAAGGTAATTAGAGGTTTTATAAGGGATTATTGAGGCGGCGTTTACAATACGCCGCCTTAATTTGTATAACGACACAGTTAGTGTAAAGTAACTTTTGAAAACAGTAGACCGTCCTAAGGATTAAATGACATCAGGACTCCTCCCATAAAAGGGACCCTTCTCATGTCGAATTACCGCAAGCGGTACCCCTTAGGACCATGAGAGGATATTTAAATGGAAACAGTAGATGTAAGGGGACCAAAGGCGCCAAAGGATCCGGTTAAGAAGAAGGCTTTCTTTTTTATCATGCAGGGAAAAGAAATATATGGATCACCACAGCCCGATGGAAGAGGAATTCAGTTTATTTACGAAAATGACGGAAGACTTATCGATGCAGCAAGACTTTCCGGAAATATAACAGATGATTATATGCTTGAGCTGCTTAAAACCACACAAGGTTTTAGAAAAATGGTTCACAGCATCGGAGTAAGTGTTTCAGGAAGAATACCTGAAGAAAAAGTGAAATTTGTTTTTCAGATGTACCCAAAGAATCCCGGGGATCCATCCACAGAAATTACTTCAGAATTTGAAATGGATGGAATGGAACATGTAATAAAGCTTTCTGATATAAAATGGGAAGATACGGATCATGAACCCGGACAGATAAGATTTGAATTTGCAAGTTCAGGAATACAGGCATCTGCTGATGTCAGATTCTATTTAAATACAGGCTTTGTAGCGCCAATTCAGCCAATGGATACAATGGTTGATTTTGCATCTGATGCTTACAGCAAGATGATAAAAAGAAGTCTTATGCAGAAAGGTAATAGTGAGAGGCTTCAGAAAGTTCTTTCAAAGGCAGGAAAAGGTGAGGATGTAACTCTGGCGTTTATAGGTGGATCTATAACTCAGGGAGCCGGCGCAATTCCGATACATGAGAAATGTTATCCGAGAGTATTTGCAGAAGATTTTGAGAAAAAATATGCAAATGGCGGAAAAGTAACTCTGATAAAAGCAGGAGTCGGAGGAACACCTTCTGAGCTTGGAATGGTGAGATTTGAAAGAGATGTTCTTAGAAGCGGTGAAAAAAAGCCGGATTTAATTGTGATAGAATTTGCAGTTAATGATGAAGGCGATGAAACAAAGGGAAATTGTTATGAAAGCCTTGTAAGAAAAGCACTTTCACTTCCCTGGAAGCCGGCAGTAGTTCTTTTGTTTGCAGTCTTTTCATTTGACTGGAACCTTCAGGAGAGACTTGGACCTGTCGGTGTAAGATATAATCTGCCTATGGTAAGTGTGCTTGATGCAGTTACTCCTCAGTTTAAGCTTCTTCCTGATGACGGAAGAGTAATTTCCAAGAATCAGTACTTCTACGATGTATATCATCCAAGTAATCTTGGACATCGTGTTATGAGCGACTGTCTCGTAAATCTGATGGATGAAGTAAATGAAAGTGCCGGCGGATACGATGCGGATTTGGAAGAAAATGATATATCCAGGATCACACCGGTTATTGGTGCAGACTTTGAAAAGGTTGAGCTTATAGACAAGAATGAAGTACTAAGGCTTAAGAAAAAGTACCATATAAGTATGCTTGAAGAAGGCTGCTTTGATGCGACAGACAAGGAACTTCAGATGGTAGAGATGGACAAAGAAATTGAGCCTGTTGCGGAGTTTCCTTATAACTGGGCGCATAACGAGAAATCTGAAGGAAATGGCAGTTACAGGATAAAGCTTACATGTTCAAAGCTTCTTCTTCTCTTCAAAGATTCCGGAAGTCCTGCCTTTGGAACAGCAGAAGTATTTGTGGATGGAAATAAAGCAATGGATGCAGATCCTTTAAAGGTTGGCTGGACACATTGTAATGCAGTTATACTGTTTAATGAAAAAGAGTCTAAGAGCCATCTGATAGAGATCAAAATGGCTGATGGAAACGAAAATAAGAAGTTTACGATTCTTGGATTCGGAGCAGTTGAATAAAGAAAATTTATCTCCCTTAAGAAGATTATTCTTTTTAAGGGAGATTTATTTTTTGTATATAAATAATTAAGAATTTATTAGTATTCTTTTTGCCATAATTGAGTTAATTCTCGTATAAAATGTTAGTGAACAGAAATGACACTTAAGGAAGGAAAAAGGTAAAGCAAATGAGTGACGAGCAGATGATTCAGGAAAACCAGATAAAAGAAATTGAGAAAAATATTAAAGAAATGCTGACTGAGCTTTTTGGTGACTGCATAGAGCAGGATGGCGTTATGCGCACAATGGCTGATCACATGGGCGTAGTTGATGCAAAAGTATTTGTAGAGGCGATGCTTGAAAGTGGTTTTAGAAAAGACGCCCCATATGGCGTTCTTCATTTTCATTGTACTTTTGCAGAGAATATCCCTGATGAAGTTGTTCCGAATCTTTTGATTTCGCTTAATGAATTGAACCATGTAATAAATGCAGGTGCTTTTCCCGGCTTTGGATGTTTTTGTTACTATGCTCCTCTTAAACAGATATATTTGTCATACCGTATGCCGGTTAACCTTCTTAAGATAGATGCTGAATATGACAATATCAGATATTATCTTGGAAGTTTATATGATCAAATGGATATTTTGGTTGATTTCATAATTTTTGCAATTACAAATCCTGAAGGAATGAATATAAATGCGTATCTTGAATACCTGGATGAAGTATCAGATTTGGACAATCTTACTGAGAGATTAAATGCCTTAGAACGTGAACTTGATGATTACGAAAAAGCAAGCAAAACAAGTGAAGCTGCTGCAGATAAGAATAATGATTGATTTTGCAGTAAGCTGATTTTGGAGGTTGTGAGTATGCCAACATATGAAGAAATGAAATTTGATAATACATATAAAAGTAAGATGAAAAATCAGGAAAGTTTTTTTGATACCAGTCATAAATCTTATATCGCTAATGGAGCAGAAGCTTTAAATGATCATATTCATGGGGGAGCATCAAGAAATGAAGTTATTGAAGGTGCAAAGGCAAACCTTGTCAGAAAAATGGATCAGATAAATCAGGCTTCTCAAGGCGAAGCGGAGGATTGGAGAGAAAGAAACAATGTTCTTCGGGCGGAACTTACGACTGCAATTTCAAGAGCAAAAGAGGCTTCAAGATTAAGTGAAAAACTTAAGTTAAAGGCAGAAATACAGAGGGGAAGAGAGGCCGGAGAGCAAGATATAGCGAACAATTATTACAATGATTTGACTAATAGAAGGGATAATCTTGGAAATGAACTCTCTCAAGAGGAAGTAGAGAAAAAAAATAATGATAATCAAGAATTAGAAAACATTAAAAATAATTATATTGGTGAAAACGGCAATTTTTTCGGAAATGCTCTTAGAGCAATGAGAATCTGGAAACATAAATCTGAAGAAATTAATGCACAGGCTCAGGAAAAAGAGCAGCTTGCACAGGAAGAAATTGCACATATCAAGGCTAAGGCCATAGAATGGAATCAAAAGAGAAAGGATATACATGAAACATCCATAAAGGCTAAGTATAAAGAATTTGATAAAATGGCAGCGGCTTACCGTATTTTATCGAGAGATACCGGTATAAATTTAAATAAAAATGTACAGGAATATGTAGGACAATTTAACTTTAATCTATTTAATACAAAACTGGATTCATTGGTACAAAATCCATATCTTACAGTTGATGTTCAGTCAATGCTTGTAAATAAGAAAAATAACGTGATAGAAAATGGAAACTATATTAAATCACACAAAAGGATTCTTCTTGTGTCTGAGCCGGATGAAAATGGATTAAGAACAAGATATAAGTTAAATGGTGATTTTCAAGGATATATGGCCAAAAGACAGTATGATCCTAATCGAAGAAATCGTCTGGTAAGCAGGAATGAGGTAGATAAAAGATTGCGTTCAGCCGATGAATTCAGGCTAAATGTAGATGAGAAGGATGCGGGGGGAGAGTTACAAGTCAATTCACAACACAATGTTGAGATACAGCAGCTTAAAGTAGGAAAAATGTTCCATCGCAGAACTGTAAATGGAGTTGTTTTAGGTGGTATGTTTATATCATCTGATGAAAACGCGGGTATCTTAGAAGCTACAGATAGAATGAAGGAAAAAGAGAGAATCCGCAGACAGGTATTAAAGGCAAGTATCTTTAGAGAGATTAATTCAAAGACTATACAGCATGCAATGGGCTACGGTGCCGAAAGCTCTTCAGATGATGCTAAAGAAAAGATAATTAAGAAGCTGGCTAAAGAAATAATGTCGGAAAAAGGCCTTAATGGTTGGAACGGTGAGGTTAAAGATAATCTTGAAGATCAAATAGAAGTAGTTAAAAACACCTTATTCAGCCAGGCATATGATAATGCAATCACCGATCAAAATAATAGGGTTCACGAGCTGGAGAACGCAACAGTTAAGACTTGGGAAGATATTCTTAAGGGCGATAATGAAGAGGAAAAAAAGAATCTGTCTGATGTTGCCAAAACAAAGGTAGTATATGATGTTATACGCCAGGAGTACAATGCTGCTGATGTAGCCAAAAATCAACTGGAGGCAGTTGATACACGAATTGGAAAAGTATTAGATGCAGTCAAAGATAATAAAAAAGTGCTTACAGATGTTGCGCTAATGCTTCTTAGTAACGATGAAATCACTGATTATTGGGAAATGGCAAAAACAATATGCTCAAAGTTTCTTATGACTACATTTGAGAAAAAAACTCAAAAGATGTTCAATTCCAGATATAACAGAGCGCTTGCAAAAGCCCGCGGAAACTCAGGGCAGCTTATGAGAATTGCTCTTATCGACGAACTTAAAAAGGACAGAAGTCACTTTAATGCAGACAATCCTTTGGGCGATTTTAGACCTACAAGATATAAACAGTATATAGAAGATTGGGAAGGTAAGCGTGGCACAGGTGCTGCTTTATGGAAAAGAGTAATTAATGGTACGCTGGCTTCTGAAGTAGGCAATCTTGCAGCAGCCGGTGTCGGTGTTATTGAGGATGGCAAGCTTCTTGATGGCGATAGCCTTGATACAGCAAGAATGATAAGGGCATATAGTACATTTGTAGGAAATGCTCTGGATTTAGGTATCATAACAGAAACTGCCGGATATGTTATAAATGATAAACTGTCAGATGATACAGATAAGCGTGGTAGTATCAGATATACAATAACTACTTATGCCATGATAGTAAAGAATCTGGTTAAAATTGTAAAGGCAGGAATAAAATGGTATAAAGATCATGATAAGGTGGTTAAAAGAAAGAAAAAGGGCAATCCGAATTATGATCCAAAGGAGCAAATCGGATTTTCAAATGCCAATTGGTATAAATTTGTTTCATCGGCAATGTCAATTATAGCAGGAACAGGTAAGGCTTTTTCAAAATATCTGAACAAAAAAGAAGTAGGTAACTATTTTGGAATGGTAAAAGGTGCAATTGATTTATGTGGCAATATACTTGATGGAATAAATGCCCAATATAAGATGAGTCACATTCAAAGTACATTGGATGAGTTTAAATCGGCTTTTGATAATAATAATCCTGCGGATGCTGATATGCTCAACGTGTTAAAGAACAATTCACAGCTTCAGTATGGCCTTGCACTTGCAAAAGGAAAAAGCAAAGAAGATAGAACAAATGCTATTATTTCAGGAGTTACTAATGCAGGAAAGCTGGGAATATCTGCTGCTTCACAGTTTGCTCCGGGATGGAAGCTAAATCCGATATTCTATGTAGGCAACTACGCATGGGATTTTATAATGGGCGGTGTTCAGACAGTAACAAATATAGTACGCCACAAAAAGGGAATAAAGAGTAGTGTTGCTAAAATGCTTGGAGATAAATTCAAAAATGCAAACAAGAGTGTTTTGGATGAGGTATTAAGGCGTGAGGCAGGAATAGTATCTTCCGACTATTTAAAAGATCTGGCACGTATATTTATGTCAATAAATACGCATATGTTTATGAAGAATGCTGATTCAGAAGCTAAAAAGTCAGTAGGTGAGAAAATAGCCAAGGCTCTTTTTTCAAATACTGCAATTACAAAAGATAAGCTTGGAAAAATTAAGGTTAGCAGTCTCATGGATGCTATGGGCGTACAGGGTAATTTCCATGGTATTTTGAAGCATGCACTTGCTTAAGAGGGAATGATGAATGGGAGAACAAAATGCAAAAAGAAATGTAAATGCTATGCGGAATAAGTCAAACGTAGATGAAGTGCAGATGATAAAGCTTGATGCAATCACAATAGGAAGTTTTTTGCGTGATGGCTATAGAGCAGGCAAGATGCGCAGTAAATGCGAGAAATTGCTTGAACAGGATCTTCTCTACAGCTTTGAAAAGCTTCCAAGACGTTTGAAAGAAAGATTTGTGGAGCTGCGGCCTGTAGATAATCTCTCCTATGCAATAGTTTCTGAAAAAGGTAAGCCTTATGGGTACTGTGTTATTTCAAAGCAAGATGATGGCACTTTATTTTTGGCAGATATTAAAAGTGCTACCGAAGATGGTATGATGGGACTTTTATATATGAGCCTTGCTGCTGTTTTTATGGAAATGCAGCCTGATGAATTCTTTTTTATAGCAACTACAGACGAATCAACCAGGCGTGCCATAGAAAAAATTTTCCTTACGATCTAAAGAATATAGGAGCTGTTCATAAGGTGTTTAAATGATTGAAAATGTAATGGAACTGCGGGTATCTGCAGTTCTATTATTTTGTTACTGTTAAGTTGCTTTATATCCGGCATTTGATGTATTATTTACTAGTGATTTTGCTATTTGAATTTTTATATGTATTGTTGTAAAGGAGATGACTGAAATGAACAATAAAGGAATAGGCACTAAGTGTGTGCAGGCAGGATATACTCCGGCAAACGGCGAACCTCGTCAGATACCGATCATCCAGTCTACAACTTTTAAGTATGATACAAGTGAAGATATGGGTAAGCTTTTTGACCTTGAAGCATCAGGATATTTTTACACCAGACTCCAGAATCCTACCAATGATATGGTAGCTGCCAAGATAGCAGCTCTTGAGGGAGGTAGCGCAGCAATGCTTACTTCTTCAGGACAGGCAGCAAACTTTTTTGCCCTGTTCAATATCTGTGAATGTGGAAGCCATATAGTAGCTTCTTCTTCAATCTATGGTGGAACTTTCAATCTTATTTCGGTAACAATGGCTAAAATGGGAGTTGAAGTTACTTTCGTTTCACCTGACTGTTCAGAAGATGAGCTTAATGCAGCATTTAAAGACAATACAAGAGCTGTATTTGGAGAAACAATTGCCAATCCTGCTCTTACAGTGCTTGATATAGAGAAATTTGCAAAGGCAGCTCACAGCCACGGAGTTCCTCTTATTGTTGATAATACATTCCCGACACCAGTTAATTGCAGACCTATCGAATGGGGCGCTGATATTGTAACTCATTCCACAACCAAGTACATGGATGGACATGGTGCAACAGTTGGAGGAGCAATTGTAGATTCAGGAAACTTTGACTGGATGGCTCATGCTGATAAATTCCCGGGACTTACACAGCCCGATGAATCTTATCATGGAATTGTATATGCAGAAAAATTTGGAAAAGAAGGCGCATTTATCACAAAATGTACTTCTCAGCTAATGCGAGATTTTGGATGCATACAGTCACCACAGCATGCTTTTATTCTTAACTTAGGTCTCGAATCACTGCATGTGCGTATGGCAAGACACGTGGAAAATGGTCTCGCAGTTGCTAAATTCCTTGAAGGTAACAGCAAGGTTGTTAAGGTTAACTACCCGGGACTTGAATCTAATGCTTATTATGAAACAGCAAAGAAATACCTTCCAAATGGTGGGTGCGGAGTTGTTTCATTTGAACTTGAAGGCGGAAGAAGTGCTGCTGAAAGCTTCATGAAAAAGCTTAAGATTTTTGCAATTGAAACTCATGTTGCTGATGCTCGTTCATGTTGCCTGAATCCTGCTACATCTACACATCGTCAGATGACTGATGAACAGCTTGAGGCAGCAGGAATTCCGGCAGGACTTATCAGAATAAGCTGTGGTCTTGAAGATAAAGAGGATCTTATTGCAGATCTTGCAAATGCACTTTCTTAAAAAAGTGAATGGAGATAAGACTTGAGCGAACAATTTGTAAGAACAAAGCTTCTTTTAGGGGAAGATGCCATTGATATACTTTTCGGTAAAAGAGTAGCTGTATTCGGCGTGGGTGGAGTAGGCGGATATGTCTGCGAAGCCCTTGTCCGCTGCGGCATTGGAGAATTTGATATCTGCGATGATGATACAGTGGCACTTTCAAATCTTAACAGGCAGATAATTGCAACTCACAGCACTGTCGGAAAATATAAAGTTGAAGTTATGAAGGAAAGGATGAAAGACATAAATCCTGACGTGAAAGTCAACGTACATCAGTGTTTCTTTTTGCCTGAAAATGCGCAGTCATTTCCTTTTGATAAATATGACTATGTTGTAGATGCTGTTGATACTGTAACTGCCAAGATTGAGATCATCAAAAGAGCAAAAGAAGCAGGTGTTCCTGTTATCAGTTCCATGGGAGCCGGAAATAAGCTGGATCCAACTGCTTTCAAAGTATGTGATATTTCTAAGACCAGCATTGATCCGCTTGCACGGGTTATGAGAAGAGAGCTTAAAAAACGTGGCATTACAGACGTTAAAGTGGTTTATTCTACGGAGGAGGCAATAAAGCCGCAAAATGAAGAAGATTCTTCTAATGAATCCGGACAGAATCAAGCTCACAGGAAACGTTCTACTCCGGGAAGCGTTGCTTTTGTACCTTCCGTTGCAGGGCTTATCATAGCATCAGAAGTTATTAAAGATTTGCTGACTTCTTGAACTAAAAAAAGGATAAGTAACTTAAAGTTTTGTAGATTTAGTGTTACTGTTCAGACAGAAATGCGCACTAAGCTGCGCATTTCGTGAGAACTTGATACGGGAGTGTGCTTTAATATAAATATCCATTGCCCAATATATGTAAAAAATGTATAATAGAATGGTACTTTGTTAGGGAAAACATGTACAAATTGTTATATAAAATTGGGGGATTTATGGGGGATTATATTTATTGGCATTTGCCCGGATTTAGTGTTTTCCGGGATCTTAACAGCACCCTTATTGATTTGATGAGGGAGTTTCCTAATTGTTTTTACAAGGATTACAGAATTGGAAGTGTGTATGGGACTTTTCCCGGGGCAATCTGGAATGGTGGAAGAACTGTTCTTGGCTTTTGCCCCAAAAACGAGATAGAGCGAACAATTAAACTTTTCAATTCAAAACATGTGCCCGTAAGGTTTACATGGACAAATCCTCTTATCGAGGAGAAGCATCTGAATGATACCTTCTGTAATCTCATAATGAGAATAGCAGATAATGGTCAGAATCAGGTCCTTGTAAATACAGAAATTCTTGAAGACTATCTAAGAAAAAACTATCCAAATTATAAATTTATTTCATCAACGACCAAGAGAATTACAGATCCTGAGCTTCTTCACAAGGAGCTTGAAAAAGACTATTTTATGGTTGTTCTTGATTATGATATGAATCATGATGAAGAAGTGCTTAAAGGGCTTGAACCTGTTGCTGACAGAGTTGAAATTCTTGTGGATGAGATATGTTTTCCTAATTGTCCAAAGAGACTTGAGCATTACCGTGATGAAGCACAAAAGCAGTTGGGGTATGAAATTGCCAGACCTTTTCCGTGTCCGAACACGCAGGAAAAGAAGAGTTTTGCAGACTGCATGAATAAACCAGCTTTTATTACAAGAGAACAGATGCAGGGATATATCGATCACGGTTTCAGAAACTTTAAGCTGGTTGGAAGGGGACTTCCTCAGAGTCTTGTGATTGATTCCTACATTTACTATCTGGTAAAAGATGACAGCAGTGAATTTATCAGAAATCAGATTATGAAACGCCTTGATGAAATAGCTGCAAAGCGTAGCCAATGCAAGAAAAGAGCATAGTCATTCGTAACTAGCGTTTAGTTGCCAGATTATTAAATAAGATAAAAATCAGGGAACAAGCTGACTTTTTTAGCAACAATGAAATGAAGCTTGTTCCCTGATTTGAATCTATATGAATTACGACGTAGACAAAAACAAGTATTTATGTTCGCCCATATATCGGATGACAACTGTAATCTGCTGTTGTATTTAGATGTCGACTTACGACAATATAATGTTGCGCAGTCTCCTGGTTAGGTGACCTGTTCCGAAGTCGCGCATCTGTGTGAGCATGATCATGGTTGTTTCTATAGCGGGATCGTTCATAAAGTATGCACCAAGCCAGCCGTCCCAACCGTATTCGCCCTTGTGACCGATAATAACGGCCTGTGCAGGATCAAACAGGATTCGCATAAGATTTCCATAGGTGTGACCTTCAAGCCCCTGCCAGTTGTCGAATGCCTTCTGCTGCATTGGTGTGAGGCTTGTTGAAGTAAGGAATCTTACAGTTTCTTTGGTAAGAATTTCTTTTCCGTTATAAACACCGTTATTTAATAGCATCTGACCGAAATGCATATAGTCATCAACAGTTGAGAAAAGACCTGCACCACCTGATTCAAATGCATTTTCACCGCCGTCATTTCGAATAATAAGATGATCACCTACAAAGAGTCTTAGCTCATCTTTTCCAATTCTTTCATAGACCTTGGCAAGCCTGCTTTTCTTTTCTTCCGGAACATAGAATGCTGTATCCTTCATATCCAGAGGATCAAATAGTCTTTCTTTTAAAAATGCGCTGTACTTCATTCCTGTGACTTTTTCAATTACTGCTCCAAGCACATCTGCACTGGTGCCGTACTGGAAGTAACTGCCCGGAACAAATTGAAGCGGAAATTCTCCGATTTTTTCGGCAAATTCAAGAGTGGTCATCTGGTTATCACCGTGAAGTCTTCCGATGGCGTCTGCAAAAAGAGCATCTGTTTCTTTTTCTGCCTCGGTGTTGCATCCCGGATAAACAAGACCTGATGTCATGTTCAGAAGGTCGATTATACGTACATGCTTATCCCAGGGAAGCTTCGAAATTTTGCCGTCAATAATACAGCTCTGATCATTAAAGCTGTCAAAGAAATTTCCAACAGGTTCATTTAAATCGATTATTCCGTCCTGCATCAAAAGCATGGCAGCGGCAGCAGTAACCGGCTTTGACTGAGAGTAGAGACGTACAATTGTGTCACGACTCATGGGAATATTATTTTCAATGTCTGCAAAACCGCTTTGTGCATAATAAACTTCTTCACCATGTTGGTTAACAAGAAGATTGACACCGCCAACTTCTTTGTTATCAACAGCCCTGTCCATACATTCCTGTATTAGTTTTAACTTATCCCTCATTTTATTTTCCTCTTTTATGATATTTAAATCATAATATTTGAACTATTTATTTTTCGCATTGCAAGTGTTATTGGCTTATAGAGAATCAGCATAAGTGTAAAGTTGCCTCCGCAGTGCACAAAGTCCCAAGGAATTCCGGCAACCCACCATACAAATCCTGCACGAAGACCGCTCATAAATGTTCCGGAGCTCCAACCTATCACAATATATGGAATAGAACACAGTGCGCCAAAGCACAGTCCGAAAACTCCGGAAACAATTGCCCAGAAAAAAGCCGAATCATTTTTTCTGAAAAGCCATGCTATTAAAACTAAAAGCGGCCAGATGTACAAATACATTATCCACCACAGATTCATGCCATAAATTGTTCCCTCTATGAGAATGAATACAGGTACTACTGCGATGATTTTCCATCCGAAGAAAAGCGTAAAAATAATGAGCCAAAAACTTGTAAGTTCTATGTTTGGTAAAAAACTCAGTGCAGCCTTTGAAACTTCAATAACAGCTACCATAAGACCAATCTGAGCAATATCCCTGATTGAAAAAGAGGTGCTTTTTTTCATAATAAATTATTACTGTGCAAGTTCATATTTGAATGTGTAGGTATCTCCATCTGTTACAGGCTGAGTGTCTACGCCGTACTGACCATATTCGCCGTTTACATAGATTGCCCAGTAGGCTCCGTCAGCAGTATAGTCTGCTCTAAGTTCATTGACATATTCAATCATGATACCGTATTCGCTCTCTGTTCCTTCATAAGAAAAGCCCTGATCTCCGAGTTCATCCATAGCTTGTCTTAGGTACTCGGCATCTGTGTCAAGAGTGTAATCTGTAGTAGCGCCTTCATTGTCTACAACTTCAACAGTAATGTTCTTGGCACCTTTTGTTGGCTTTGCACTGAATTTATTCCAGATAACTGCAAATAATGCAATCAGGACTATAAGAATAACTGCTCCGATAATGATTTTTTTTGTGTTGTTTTTCATAATTTCCTCCTAGAAAAAAGTTGAATATTTATTCCGATAGCAAGTATATCATATGGGTGATAATTTTGTTTATGTATTTATAGAGAAAGTGTAAAATAAGGATATTGTTTGTTGCTAATTCAGAAATGATTTTTATATAGTGAGAGTTTGATAAGCAAAGGAGTATTGCATGAAAATAATCCATTTATCAGATCTTCATCTTGGAAAAAGAGTGAATGAATTTCCGATGATTGAGGATCAGGAATACATATTAAAGGAAATAATCGGAATAATTGATGCTGAAAATCCTGATGCAGTTCTGGTTGCAGGGGATGTTTATGACAAATCAGTTCCAAGTGAGGAAGCGGTAACACTTTGGGACGAATTTTTAAGCAGTCTTGCCAAAAGACATATCGAGGTTTTTGCAATAAGTGGAAATCACGATTCCGCAGTTAGATTTGCGGGACTTGGAAGACTGGTGGAAGGAGCCGGAATACACTTATCTCCTGTGTATAAGGGGAAAATAAGTACATACGAAATGGAAGATGAATACGGAGTAGTAAAAATTCATCTTCTACCTTTTATAAAGCCTGCCAACGTGAGAGGTTTTTTCCCGGAAGAAGAGATAAATGATTACACAGATGCAGTAAGAGTCGCTTTGTCACATCCCGGCGGAGTAGCTGAAGATAAACAGTCTGATGAAGCCGATAAATCAGAAGAGACAATTGACAAAGACTTAAGGAATATTCTTGTTGCACATCAGTTTGTAACGGGAGCAGAAAGATGCGAGTCTGAGGAAATTACAATTGGCGGACTTGATAACGTGGATGCTTCTGTTTTTGACGATTATGACTATGTAGCTCTTGGGCATATACATGGCCCTCAGAAGGTAAAAAGAGAAACTGTAAGATACAGCGGAACGCCTCTTAAATATTCTTTTTCGGAAAAAGATCATCATAAATCCGTAACCATTGTAGAACTTAAAGAAAAAGGCAACATAGAGATCAGAAAAACTGAGCTAAAGCCAAAGCATGACCTTAGGCAGATAAAAGGTACATATGAAGAACTCACAGACAGAAGAAACTATGAGGGTACTGATACAGAGGATTATATTCATGCAGTTCTCACAGATGAAGAGGATATCCCGGATGCTATGGGGAAACTCAGGGTTATTTATCATAATTTGATGAAGCTTAGCTATGACAATAAAAGAACAAGAACTACACAAAATATAGACAAAAGCGCAGCCGTTGATGATAAAAGTCCCCTGGAACTGTTTGAAGAGTTTTATGAAATTCAAAATAACAGCCCTATGTCAGAAGAACAGAAAGAACTGGTAGAAGGACTTATCGAAGGTATTTGGAACTAATATAAATCACAAGAGGAATAATATGAGACCTATAAATATTAAAATGTCTGCCTTCGGTCCGTATGCCGGAGAAATAAATCTTAATATGAATGACCTTGGAAATCAGGGGCTATATCTTATAACCGGTGATACAGGTGCCGGTAAAACTACGATATTTGATGCTATCTGCTTTGCCCTATTTGGCGAGGCAAGCGGAAATACGAGAGAATCATCGATGCTTCGTTCAAAATATGCTCTGCCACAGACACCGACCTTTGTAGAGATGACATTTGTTCATGGCGGAAAAGAATATTATGTAAAAAGAAATCCTGAGTATATGCGTCCGGCAAAAAGAGGAGACGGTGAGAAAAAAGAGCTCCCAAATGCTGAGCTCAGAAAACCTGACGGAAGTGTCATAACCAAGGTGAGGGATGTTAACACAGAGATAATTAATATTCTTGGAATTGACAGAGGACAGTTTTCCCAGATTGCAATGTTGGCTCAGGGAGATTTTTTAAAACTTCTACTTGCAGACACCAGGGAAAGACAGGAAATATTCAGAAAACTCTTTAAAACAGAGTATTATCAGACTCTCCAGTCCAGGCTTGAAGATGAGAGAAGAAAGAGCTATGGGGAGTGCGAGGATGCCAAAAAGAGCGTAAAACAATTCATTTCAGGAATAAGCTGTGATGAGGAGGATGTTTTTAGCGTAGATGTTTCAAAGGCTAAGAACGGACTTCTTTTAATTGATGAAACCTTGGAGCTTATTGATAAATTATTGGAAAAAGATATAGAGCTTTCAGAAAATATCAATGACGAGATCAGAGAACTTGACGAAGAGCTTGAGTATGTCAATCAGCGCATTGGTAAGGAAAAAGAAACTCAAAAATCCAAAGAAAAATATGAGCTTTCAATAAAAAAACTGGCAGCAGAGGAGCCAAGGCAAAAGGTACTTGAAGAAAGGCTTGTTGAAGCAGAAGAAGCATTTAAAGAGAAAGAAGAACTGCAAAAGGAAATTGCCAGAATTGAAGCTGAGCTTCCAAAGTACAAAGAATTTGATAAATTAAATCAAGAAATCGAGGAAAAAAGCAACACTTTAAAGAAGTATGAAAATGCGATTGCTTTTGATGAGAAGAAGATTAATGATGATGCCAAAAAGCTGGAAGTTTTAAGACAGGAACAGAAATCTCTTGAGGGCGCAGGCGCGGATTATGAAAGAATGATTGCCGCAGTTGAGAAGCTTGAGGATATGAGAAAGAGCCTTGAGGAACTTATAAATGAGTCCAATGTGATTCATAAATCCGAAGAAAAGCTCAAAGCAGCAAGAGCTCAATATCTTGAAAATGATAAAATTTATCAGGAAAAGAATAGCTTATATGAGCATGTATTTAAAGCATATCGCGACGGACAGGCAGGAGTGCTTGCTGATACATTAAAGGAGGGTGAACCTTGTCCTGTATGCGGTTCTGTATCTCATCCGCATCCAGCCGTTTTTGAAAATAAGATTCCCGGAGAAAATGAGCTTAAGAAGGCAAGAAAAGCTTCGGAGGATGCAAGAAACGTATCAGAGGAAATGAGCCGAAGATGCGGAGAGATGCAGGCTGCTCTTTTAACAAGATGCGAGCAGTATAAAAAGAATTATCAAAAGCTTCTGGAGAAAGAGGCACCCGCTGATGCAGAAATAGAAAAATTAGCTTTAGAGGTTGAAAAGAAGGCTGAAAAATGTGGCGCTGAGGCTGCAGATCTTAATGAAAAAGCTAAACTTGAAGAAAGAAAAATAAAGAGAAAAAGAGAGCTTGAAAAAATTCTTCCCTCGCTTGAAAGTTCACTTGAAGAGATTAAGAATAGTCTTTTGACAAAAAAAGAAGAACAGGCAAATTGTGATGCAGCTATCAAGGCGCTTATAGGTCAAAGTGATAAATTAAAGGAAGCGTTTTCTTTTAAGAGCAGCATGGACGCCGAAAGAAAGATAAAAGAACTTGAAGATAAGAGCCTTAAACTTCAGAAAGAAAGGGATAATGCCCATAAGGCCGCTTTGGATAACTCAAATAATATTAATATTCTTAAAGGCGAAATAAAGGGGCTTAAGGAGGTTATCGAAAAGGCGGAGAATATAGACCTTGATTTTGAGGAAAAAAGAAAGCTGGAACTTTCAGCGCTAAGAAATAACAAAAATGAGATGCTCCAAAAAATCGGAAGCAGAAAAGAGACAAATGAATCAATTAAGGCCGGGATAATGAAGAAACATGAGCAGCTTTCAAGGTCTGAAAAGCGCCTTAGGTGGGTGACGGCGCTTTCTGAGACAGCTAGTGGCAAGATATCAGGCAAAGAGAAAATCATGCTTGAAACTTATATCCAGACAACATATTTTGACAGGATAATATCAAGAGCAAATTTGAGACTAATGAAGATGTCTGATGCCCAATATGAGCTTAAGAGGCAGAAGGAGGCACTTAGCAACAAGGTACAAAGCGGACTTGACCTTGGAGTTATTGACCACTACAATGGTTCAGAGCGGAGCGTGAAAACTTTGTCCGGAGGAGAGTCCTTTATGGCAGCTCTATCTCTGGCCCTTGGCTTGTCTGATGAAATACAGTCAAAGGCAGGAGGAATTCAAATTGATACCATGTTTGTGGATGAAGGTTTTGGAACTCTTGATCAGGATTCTTTACAGCTTGCCTACAATGCTCTTGCAGGTCTTACTGAGGGTAACAGGCTCGTTGGAATTATATCTCATGTGACTGAATTAAAAGAAAAAATAGATAAGCAGATTGTTGTCACCAAGGAAAAGAGCGGTGGCAGCAGCGCAAAAATCATCGTGTAATTATATAAGGCGGTATGTATGGTAAAAAGAGACAGAAGAGAATATATGACTAAAACGCCGGTGCCAAAGCTGATACTTACACTGGCTGTTCCAACAATAATAAGTATGATGGTTACCGCTGTTTACAATACGGCAGACACATTTTTTGTGGCGAGAGTATCATCTGATCCTGTGACAAATACAGCTGCAACGGCAGCAGTCGGACTGGTATTTACAGTAATGGCGCTGATTCAGGCGCTGGGATTTTTCTGTGGTCATGGTTCGGGGAATTATCTTTCCAGAATGCTTGGAGCCGGTAATACAAAAGAAGCAAATGAGATGGCATCAACAGGTTTTGCCTTATCGCTTATTATTGGATGTGTTTTTGCACTTGTGGGAAATATTTTTATTCATCCGATTGCAGCTTTTCTTGGGGCAGGCGCAACTCCACTCACAGTTGAGTTTACTATCCGGTACATGAGGATAATACTTATTGGTGCACCGTTTATGATGGCGCAGTTTGTTATCAATAATCAGTTGAGATTTCAGGGAAGTGCATATTATGCGATGATTGGTCTTATGTGCGGTGCAGTCATGAACATGGTTCTTGACCCGCTTCTTATCCTTGTTTTTCACCTTGGAGTCAGAGGGGCTGCAATTGCAACTGTCATTGGGCAGTTTACAAGCTTTTGTGTACTTCTCATAGGAACCAAAAAAGGTGAGAATATAAAGTTAAGACTTTCAAATGTTCATATAAATGCGCATTATTTTAAAGAAATCGTTAACGGTGGTATACCATCTCTTTTCAGACAGGGACTTGCTGCAATTGCAACGCTTATTTTAAACAATACTGCGGGGGCAATAGGTTCAGATGCAGCGATTGCAGGAATGTCTGTTGCCACAAGAGTAATGATGATGATGGCATCCGCTCTTATCGGTTTTGGACAGGGATACCAGCCAATGTGCTCATTTAATTATGGAGCAGGACTTACCAATAGAGTAAAGGAAGGATATAAATTCTGCGTAAAGTATTCAACCATTGTACTTGTTGGAATAGGAGCAGTCTGCTTTATTTTTGCTCCGGATATAATAGCTCTTTTTTCAAAAGATGAGGCAGCAGTAAGTGTAGGAATTGCGGCTCTTAGATTTCTGTGCGTGACACTTCCGCTTTCAGGTGCTATTGTAATCAGTAATATGATGCTCCAGTCCATAGGAAAAGGCGTCAAGGCTTCAATCACTGCGTCTGCAAGAAACGGCATCTGCTTTATTCCGCTTATTCTTGTGCTTCCGATGATTTTTGGACTTACGGGCGTTGAGATGGCGCAGTCCTGTGCAGACGTACTTTCGCTTTTGATTGCGCTTCCGATGGCTTTATCAGAGTTAAAGAAGTTTTAGGGATTTTTTGAACAGGAGGAGAAACAGTATGATCAACGAGAATTACAAGAGTATGCTTGGCGCTAAGTCAGTTATAAGAGAACTGTCTGAGTATGCTACTGCAAGGGGAAAAGAAATCGGTTATGAAAATGTATTTGATTTTAGCCTTGGAAATCCAAGTGTTGCAGTTCCAAAAGAGTTTACAGATGAGATGATAAGACTCCTTGAGACTGAGGATACGATGACACTTCACGGTTATACTCCAAGTCTTGGTAATCCGCTCTATAAAGAAAAGATTGCTAAGTCACTGAATGAACGCTTTGGAATGAATTATGGACCTGAGCATATTTTTCCCACAACAGGTGCTGCAGGTGCAATTGCTCATGCGGTTAGAGCTGTGACACAGCCCGGAGATGAGCTTATTACATTTGCTCCTTATTTTCCTGAATACGGACCGTATATTACCGGTGCGGGAGTGACGCTTCGCATAGTTCCGGCAGACACTGAGTCTTTTCAGATAAATTTCAGCAAGTTTGAAGAGATGATGAATGAGAATGTAATGGCGGTACTTATCAATACTCCAAATAATCCGTCAGGTGTTGCTTATTCTACGGAAACACTCAAGAAACTGGCTGATTTCCTTGAAATGAAGTCAAAGGAGTATGGACATACTGTTTATCTTATTTCTGATGAACCTTACAGAGAAATTGTCTTTAAAGGTGCAGATGCTCCTTATGTTTCTAAGTTTTATGCAAATACTTTGAGCTGTTATTCTTTCTCAAAGTCGCTTTCACTTCCGGGAGAAAGAATCGGCTATGTTGCTGTAAATCCTGCATGTGACGGGGCTGATTTTATAGTTCCTATGTGTGGACAGATTTCAAGAGGAACAGGTCACAACTGCCCTCCATCAATAATTCAGCAGGCAGTTGCCAAGGTTTGCGGCATGACAGCAGATCTTTCTGTATATGAGACAAATATGAATATCATTTATGATACTCTTGTAGAGCTCGGGTTTACTGTGGTTAAGCCCGGCGGAACATTTTACATTATGCCAAAGGCACTTGAAGAGAGCTCTATCGAGTTCTGCAAAAAAGCTAAAGACTACGATCTTATCTTTGTACCTACAGACGGATTTGGTGCGCCAGGATTCTTCAGAATGGCTTACTGCATTGACACAGAAAAGGTAGTAAGAGCCATGGACAGACTAAGAAAGTTTGTGTCTGAAGTTTATGGTAAATAAATAATTAAGAGGTAAAGTTATGTTGGATTTTTTGAAAGCAATTCTTTTTGGAATTGTAGAAGGTATTACTGAGTGGCTTCCTGTAAGTTCTACAGGACACATGATTCTTTTGGAAGAGTTTGTGAAAATGGATGTTAGTCCGGAGTTCTGGAATCTCTTTTTGGTAGTCATTCAGCTTGGTGCAATTCTTGCGGTAGTTTTGTTGTACTGGAATAAGATTTTTCCCTTCGATCTCTCAAAAGAGGCGAGAGTGCAGCACAGGGTAAACAGGATGGATGTGTGGCAGCTCTGGATAAAAATTTTGATTTCATGTGTACCGGCAGCGATAATAGGAATTCTTTTTGATGACGTGTTCGATGCACTTTTTTACAATGGACCTTGTGTAGCGATTGCACTTATAGTATTTGGTATTGCATTTATTGTGATTGAAACAATGAAAAAGGGAAAAGATTTTAAGATTAACTCTGTTTCTGAGATTACATATAAAACAGCTTTCTACATAGGTCTTTTCCAGGTACTTGCTGCAGTATTCCCGGGAACATCAAGATCAGGTGCTACAATTGTAGGAGCTCTTATGATTGGCGTGGCCAGGACTGTAGCTGCAGAGTATACTTTTTATCTTGCTATCCCTGTAATGGCAGGTGCAAGCCTTCTTAAAGTTTTGAAGTATGATGGAACCATGGCTGGCAACGAGATTATGATACTGATAGTCGGTATGATTGTAGCATTTGTGGTATCTGTAGCGGTTATACGCTTCCTGATGTCCTATATTCGCAGACATGACTTCAAGGTGTTTGGTGTATACCGCATAGTTCTTGGACTTGTTGTTTTAATTTACTTTGGAATGCGTTGACAATGGGCATTAATGAGTGTAAACTCTATTTCGTAAATGACTTTATTCTTTTAACGAGATATTGGATTCATGTGCAATATGAGGAGGGGAAATAGAATGCCAGCAAAGAAGAAAAATGCTAAAGCGTCATCACAGGCTGTAACAGCTGAAAAGGATACTGTAGTATCTGTTGCAAAAGAAGAGGTTAAGAAGCCTGCTGTTAAGAAGGTTACTAAGACTGAAGCAAAGAAACCTGCAGTAAAAAAGACAGAGGAAACAAAGGCTGTTAAGAAGCCGGTTGAAAAGGAAGAAGTAAAGGCTGAGGTTAAGGCTAATATCGTACTTCAGTATGCTGACAAGAATGTTACTTTTGATACTCTTGTAGAGAATGCTCAGAATGTATGTATTTACGATATGGGTAAAAAGGCTGAAGACATTAAGAAGCTTGATCTTTATGTTAAACCTGAGGAGAATACAGTTTACTTCGTATTAAATGACGAAGAGCACAATCAGTACGGTTTATAATTGTTCAAACGGATAAATGCTAGTCCCTGAATGGTAGAAGCTTCTACTGTTCGGGGTATTTTTTTGCCCAAAAACCAATTGATTAATAATTTTTTTAGAAATTCTTAATATTTTCTTGACTTAAATTAATATCCCCCGTAAACTGTAAAACATGGAGATGTTAAAAGCACTCCAATTTTTTATACCGATACACTTTAATGCTTAAAAGTGCTAATGGATTGGCGCTTTAAATAATGCTAGTTTTGTCAGATAATTAATGTTTAATTTAATAATATTCAGGTTTTATAGGGGAGAAATATGAGTTCATTTACTGTAGAAAAAGTTGATGGTTTAGAGCTGGATGTTGAAACAAAAGATGAAAGCAATAAGCTGAATAGTGCAGATACCAATGAAGAAGTTTCCGAGAATCAGGATGTGACAGAACATGTTTATGTAACTTTTAATGATGGAGTTTCTATAGAAGATGGTATTGTGGCTATTGAGAAAACGGTCTTAGAGGGGCAAAGTCTTGAGGTTACAAGGAAGGATACATCCGGAAATGCTGTTGTGATTGTAGTTACGACATCCCAGAGAAAGCAGATTGAAAAGCTTGAAATTGTAAAAAAAGTCAAGGTTAATGAAGCTGCGAATCTTACAGAAAATGCAGATCCTGCAAAAGCTCAGGAAAGTGCAGAAACGTTGGAAAGCACGGAACTAAAAAGCTCAGATGAATATTCGGAAATAGCAGAAGATGGGGAAGAATCTGCTATAGAAGATGATACTGAAATTCGTGACGGCGGACAGGAGGATTCTACAGATAATATATCGCTGGAAAGCAGTGAAATAGAGACCTCTACAGTGAAAGTTGCAGAGACTGAAGATAAAGGTAATGGAAAAAGTAATACGGCAGTGTTTGGCGTTGTGGGGATAGTTCTTCTTTTATGTGCTGTTGCTTTTGTGTTCTTAGGAAATAAAAAGAGATAAATTCGCACTACATAAGTGTGTTTTTATATTTAAAATTTTTATGGAGGAAAAGTGTATGAAAAAAAATGTGGGACCCGCTAAGGCTCTTGCAGTTGTATTAAGCGCTTCTTTAGCTATGTCAAGTGCTGTTACTGCAAGTGCAACGACTGGGGAAACTGCTGCATCTTTTTCTGGCAGTTCCGAGTCAGATGCATCAGTTTCAGCATCTGTTGAAGCAAGTACTGAAGATGCTGCGTCAACAGATGGTGATGCAGCGGATTCAGATGCAGCTTCTTTAGCTTCTTCAGAAGTAAAGAATCAGAAAGATGATGAAGTAAGTAGTGAGGCTTCAACAGAAATTTCTAATGAGGCGGCAGGTGAGAAATCAAGTGTAAAATCGGCAGAAGCTTCATCTTCAGATGCTTCAGTTAAGGCTTCATCTGTAGAGTCATCAGATGCAGCAAGTTCTTCAAGCACAGAGAAGTTAAATGGGGATAGTTCTCTGTTTGAAAAAGTTGATGCTGAGAAAGAAGGCGTTTCAGTTGAAGATAAAGTAAGTCAGGAAGAAAAAGCAGATGTTCCGGTTGAAGCTAAGAATCCTGATGAGCAGACCCGTGTAATTATTGTAATGGAGGGGGATAGCGTCCTTGATCAGGGCTATGATACAGAAGATCTTGCGGATAATAATCAGGCAATGAATCTGTCTGAGAATATCATTGCTGATCAGGAAGAAACCATTGATAAAATCAGTTCTGAAGCACTTGATGGAGAGGAGCTTGAGGTAAACTATAATTTTTCAATTATCACAAATGCGGTATCTGCTGATGTTGCATATAAAGATATTGAAAGCATTGTTAATGTAGACGGAGTTGAAGCTGTTTACGTTGCACAGAAATATGATCCTCAGACAACTTCTGATCCGATGACAATTACATCAGGTGATATGGTTGGAAGTTATTCTACATGGGCAGCAGGATATACCGGTGCAGGTACAAGAATAGCAATCATTGATACAGGTATTGATGCTGATCATCCATCTTTTGATGAAGGTGCATTTGAGGCGCATCTTAATGAGACTGCTGAAGCTGCAGGAAAGACTGTTGATGCATATTCTCTTCTTGGAACAGAAGAAATTGCTTCTGTACTTCCTAATCTTAATGCATCTCAGAGGAGTACAGGACTTAGCGCCGATCAGCTCTATTTAAGTGAAAAGATTCCTTTTGCATTTAACTATGTTGATAAAAACCTTGATGTTACACATGATAATGATGAACAGGGTGACCATGGTACACATGTATCAGGTATTTCAACAGCAAACTATTATGTTCCTGATGCTTCCTCAGAAACAGGATATTCCAGGCAGGAAGTAGGCGTTGTTGGTATCGCTCCTGATGCACAGCTCATTACCATGAAAGTATTTGGTACAGGTGGCGGAGCATATAGTGATGACTATATGGCTGCTATTGAGGATGCTATTTTGCTTAAGGCTGATGTAATTAACCTTAGTCTTGGTTCATCTGCAGCCGGATATTCTTCTGATTCAGAGACATACATCAATGAGATATTTGATAAGCTCAGCGGAAGCAGCACTGTAGTATCAATTTCTGCCGGAAACGCAGGTCGCTGGTCAGACGAATCTACATACGGAGCAAACCTTACCTCTGACGTAAATCAGGATACAGTAGGTTCTCCGGGATCATACACAAATGCTTTTACTGTAGCAAGTGCCGTAAACAGTGGACTTGTAGGCAATTATATTGAGACAGTTGACGGAAAGCAGCTTTTCTTTAATGATGGTTCAGGCGCACCGGCTCCTTCTTTGACAACTATGGATCTTTCAGGGGATAACAGCGGTACAGAGTATCCTTTTGTATTCATCGACGGTATCGGACAGGCTTCTGATTATGAAGGAATTGATGTAAAAGATAAGATTGTATTTGTAAGCCGTGGATCTATTACATTTACAGAAAAGCATATGAATGCGGCAGAAGCCGGAGCTAAAGCTGTTATTATATACAATAATCAGTCAGGAACAATTTCAATGTCTCTTAGTGGCAGTACAGCAGAAATTCCTGCAGCTTCAATTACTTTGGCAGATGCTCTTTCTATTTTACCTACTGCAACAAAAGTTTCTGACACAGTATATGAAGGAACAATTGTTGTATGCGCAGGCCTCGCAGTTAAACGTGATGTAGCAGATGGATATACAATGAGTGATTTCTCATCCTACGGTGTTCCTGGTTCACTTGATCTTAAGCCTGAAATCACAGCACCCGGCGGAAATATCTATTCTACAACTGATGATGGAACTTACGGAGTTATGAGCGGAACTTCCATGGCAGCTCCTTCTATATCAGGTCAGAGTGCACTCGTTGAGCAGTATATTCGTGAGAATGATCTTGCAGGCAGAACCGGGCTTTCAGTTCGCACTCTTGCTCAGTCTCTTCTTATGAGTACAGCTATTCCTCTTCATGAGGACAATGATATGTCTGCACCTGAGTATTCACCAAGATCACAGGGAGCAGGACTTGCAAATATTTATAATGCAGTAACATCACCTGCATACATCCTTGTTGGAAATAAAGATGGAAATGATGGTAAGGTAAAGGCAGTTCTTGGTGATGATCCTGAGAGAAGCGGTAATTACAGTTTTTCTTTTGACATTTATAACATGACTGATGAGGATCAGTTCTATGTGCTTGATTCTTCAGTATTAACCGAGCAGATTTATGAATCCAATGGACTTAATTTCTTTATTGGATCATCACATGTTCTTAATCCTGCAGTATCTCTTGTGGCAAGTGATTCAAAGCTTGTATATGACCTTAATGAAGATGGAACAGTTGATGTAAATGACAGAAGTTATCTTCTTAAAGTTGTAAATGGTTCAGCTTCATCTGATGCTGTTTCAGAGGCTGAAGAGTATTTTGACTTTAATGAAGATGGTGTTGTAAACACAAAGGATGTATATCTTTTCGGAAAACAGATAAATGGTGGGGATTCAGCTATCGATCTTTCACTTAAAGCAGTTCGTGTTAAGGATAGCACAAGAATTGATGTACAGATTTCTCTTTCAGACAGTGACAGAGAATACCTTGCCGGATTTGAGAACGGCATGTATGTAGATGGATTTATCTATGTAAACGGAAAGGTTGATATGTCAGTTCCATTCCTTGCGTTCTACGGAAGCTGGATGGATTCATCAATGTATGAACCTTATGATTTCATGGAAGCAGTTCATAATCCGGATTACAGTGGACAGACATATTGCGGACTTACAAGAACAAACTTCCTTTCATATTTCCCGGATGGAGATATGAGCGAAGAGAATGAATACTTGTATACTCCAAATGGTTATGTTACAGATTCAGAGTATATTCCTGACAGAAATGCTATAAGCACAGCAAATGGAACTGTTATAGGATCACAGTATTATTCACTTATCAGAAATGCTAATAGAGTAATTGTTACTATTACAGATAAAAATACAGATGAAGTATACTTCAAGAATGTTGAATATGAGAACTACGCTTCATTTGTATATCAGGGCAAGTGGACAAATTACATGCAGAATCAGGAGCTTAACTGGAAGGGAACTGATGCGGAGGGAAATGCTCTTGCAGATGGAACTGAAGTAGTTATAACTCTTGAAGCCGTTCCTAGCCACTATGACAATGTTGAGGATCCTTCTACACTTACAGGAAAAGGTCTCTATATGTCAACTCCTCTTGCAATTGATAATACAGCGCCTGAACTTTTAAGTATTAATAATGAAGAAGATAATAAGGCAAGTATCACTGTTAAGGACGACAGATATACTGCTGCAGTTCTTGTAATTGATAATACAGGCAAAAAAGTCTTAGGCAGATATGCTGTAAATCAGAAGGAAAAGGGTGCAGAAGCAGTTGTTACTATCGATGTAGCTGAAGGAAACTTCTATATTGATGTATTAGACTATGCCGGAAATGAGAGTATTTATAAAATAAATGGTAATAACCCTAAGAATTCTGAAGAAAATGCAGTTGCTGAAGAAAACAAAGAAAAAGAAACTACCAGCAATACAGTATCAGAGGAAAAGAATGCACCGGTAGTTGCCGAAGTTAAAGAAAGCAGCAAAAATGAAGATGCTGCAGCAACAGTCATTTCAGTAGATGAGGTAAAAAGTGATGCTGCAACAGATGAAGCATCATATGAAAAAGTAGATAATTCAGAATCAGGTGCGAAGGCATCTTCAGAAGAAGCTACAAATGAAGATAAATTGGGAGGAGAGAAGGATGATTAAAAATATGAGTAGAGCATTCGTTCTCGGATTGACAGCTTTCGCTCTTTCTGCAGCTTTTGCTCCGGCTTCTGCAAAGGCAGCAGATTTCGAAGTTGTACATACAGAAGCTGAAGTATCTGGAAATCCCGGAAAGCAGCTTGTAACATACAAAATAAATCTTGATGAGACAGAGGTTACAGACGGTCGAGTAGCTGTATTGTTCGATCCGGAGGTACTTACATTTGTCGATGAAAAGCAGGAAATCAGTTTTGCTGATACAGATTTTTTTGAAGAATATGTAAGTGGAGATGAAAGCGGCGTGTCATTTGCATTTGTAAATGATGAGCAGACAAGTGTATCAGGAAATCTTTTGACTCTTACATTTTCAGTTGCTGAGGGAATTGATGAGCAGGAAACTGCTATTAAGACACATGTATTTTCAATTTCCAATGAGGATTCAGATCTGGTAAAAAGTACAGTTCTGGAAGATACGCTTACAGTAGGTGGAAAAGAAGAGCTGAAGGCGAAGCTACAGACCAAATGGGGAGCACTGTATTATGTTCTTGAAGATGGAACAAAAATAAGAGGTCTTCATACAATTGATGGTTATACTTACTATTTCAAGCCTTCAAACGGAGCTGCTGTTAAGAGTGACTTTGCAACAATTGATGGCTATAAATACTATTTTGATGCAAATTATCATATGACCAAAGGCTTTATGACTAAGTGGGGAGTAACATATTATTTTGCTGATAATGGTGTAGAAGCAATCAATAAAGTTGTGACAATTGATGGCTATGATTATTATTTCAATGAAAAAGGTGCGATGGTTAAATCAAATTTTGTTGATCTTGACGATGGAAGACATTATTTTGATGCTCAGGGACATATGGTCAAGGGAACAACAATGGTGCGCTGGTTTGTGAAGTATACCTTCGATGAGAACGGAGTACTTATAAAGTAATAGGAATAATACATCGGAATTTATAATCAGCTTTTTGTTTTTTGCCGGAATCTTTTTGAAGTGAAAGATTCCGGCATTCTTTATTAATGAATGCAGGGAAAAAATAACTTGTGTTACTGTCACTCGCATACTGCTCGCTCCAGTAACCACTTCGCGCATTCATTCCAAATCGACTTCGTCGATGGAATGCGCTCACTCCTGCATCAGGTTCTCACGAAATGCGCAGCTTAGTGCGCATTTCTGTCTGAACAGTAACTAACTTGTTACTATTCATAGATATTTTATAAATGTAAGGTTGACATTGTGTGTTTAGAGTGATATTTTATGATACAGAAGATGTTAGCACTCAAATGAAATGAGTGCTAACATTAAAAAGAAGATTACTAATCCAATGAATTTGCCGGTGAATGCAGAGGATGGGTACATGGAATTAGACGAAAGAAAAAGAAAAATACTTCATGCAATAGTTAAAAACTATTTGGAAACAGGCGAGCCGGTAGGCAGCCGTACAATTTCAAAATATACTGATTTGAATTTGAGCTCAGCAACAATCAGAAATGAGATGGCTGATCTTGAAGAAATGGGACTTATCTTACAGCCCCACACTTCTGCGGGACGTATTCCTTCTGATCAGGGCTACAGAGTATACGTAGATGAGATGCTTAGGGATAAGGAACAGGAAGTTGAGAATATGAAGGAAATGCTTCTTGATAAAGAAGAGAAGCTTGAAAATCTCCTTAAGCAGGTAGCAAAAACACTTGCTGTGGATACTAATTATGCCACGATGATCTCAGCACCGCAGATTAGAAAGAATAAGCTTAAGTTCATACAGATTTCTAAAGTGGATGAAGCTCATCTTTTGGCGACTATTGTTATTGAAGGAAATGTTATCAAAAACAAGATTATTCCAGTTGAAGAAGTACTGGATGATGCTACAATGCTAAAGCTCAATATTCTGATGAATACAAGGCTCGATGGACTTGCTGTTGAAGACATAAATTTAGGACTTATAGCAGCGGTTAAGCAGGAGGCAGGAATCCACAGTGAAATTATTGGAAATGTGATCGATGCGGCTGCAGAATCAATTACAGCTGATGAAGATCTTCAGATATACACAAGCGGAGCCATGAATATACTCAAGTATCCTGAACTTACAGATTCCGAAAAGGCAACTGAACTTATAAGTACCTTTGAGGATACAAAAGATCTTGGCAGCATTGTAGAGGATACTCTTTCACAGGAAAGTGGTGAGACAGGTATTCAGGTTTACATCGGAAATGAAACTCCGGTACAGTCCATGAAGGACTGCAGTGTCGTAACAGCCACCTATGAATTGGGTGATGGCATGAAAGGGACTGTTGGAATTATTGGTCCTAAGAGAATGGATTACGACAAAGTTATTTCAACATTAAAGAATATGAGGCATGCGCTTGATGATCTCTACAAAAAAAGTTAGCGCAGCTATAATTTAGGAGGTACAGATTTGAGCAATACACCAAAAGATAAGAATATCAGTGAAGAGAGCAAGGAAGTTCTCGAAAACATAATGGAAGAGCTTGAGCAGGAGGCTGCTGAAAAAGCTGCTGAGAAGGAAAGTGAAGAAAAAGTATCAGAAGAAAAGAATGAAGCTTCAGAAAAAACAGAAGATGTAAAAACTTCAGATAAAACAGAAGATGTAAAGCCTGAAGAAAAAACGTCTGAAAAACCTGAAAAGGCAGAAGAAGCTCCTAAGAAAAAGAACCCTTTTGCAAGGAAAGAAAAGAAGGATCCTTTAAAGGAAAAAGTTGACGAACTTAACGACAAGGTAATGCGCCAAATGGCTGAGTTCGATAACTTCAGGAAGAGAACTGAAAAGGAAAAGGCTCAGATGTTTGAACAAGGTCAGAGCAATGTACTTGAGAAGCTTCTTCCTGTTATAGACAATTTTGAAAGAGGTCTGGCTACTGTTCCGGAAGATGAAAAAGATGGAGCGTTTGCAGACGGTATGAACAAGATTTACAAGCAGATAGTTAAACAGCTTGAGGATCTTGGTGTAACCCCGATTGAAGCTGTGGGTAAAGAATTTGATCCAAATCTTCACAATGCAGTAATGCAGGTTGAAAGTGAAGAATTTGAATCCGGAATTGTGGCACAGGAACTTCAAAAGGGATATATGTTCCACGATACTGTGCTAAGACATAGCATGGTTGCAGTGTCTCAATAATAGATAACAAGAATAACAGTTAATACAGAGTAAATTTTATTATCGGAGGAAATAAAAATGAGTAAAATAATTGGTATCGACCTTGGTACAACTAATAGCTGCGTGGCAGTTATGGAAGGTGGTAAGCCTACTGTTATAGCAAACGCAGAAGGCGCAAGAACAACACCTTCTATCGTTGCTTTCACAAAGAACGGAGAGAGAATTGTTGGTGAACCTGCTAAGCGTCAGGCAGTTACAAACGCAGAGAACACAATTGCTTCAATTAAGAGAGATATGGGTACAGACAATGGCCGTACAATCAATGGCAAGAAGTACTCACCACAGCAGATTTCAGCTATGATTCTTCAGAAGCTTAAGGCAGATGCAGAGCAGTATCTTGGCGAAACAGTTTCAGAGGCTGTTATAACAGTTCCTGCTTATTTCAATGATGCACAGCGTCAGGCTACAAAGGATGCAGGTAAGATTGCAGGTCTTGAAGTTAAGAGAATTATCAACGAGCCTACAGCTGCTGCACTTGCTTATGGTCTTGACAATGAAAAAGAGCAGAAGATCATGGTTTATGACCTTGGTGGTGGTACATTTGATGTTTCAATTATTGAAATCGGCGACGGTGTCATCGAGGTTCTTGCAACAAACGGTGATACACACCTTGGCGGTGATGACTTTGACCAGGCTATCATCAATTGGATGATTCAGGATTTCAAGAACAAGGAAGGCGTTGACCTTTCAGGCGATAAGATGGCTATGCAGAGACTTAAGGAAGCTGCTGAGAAGGCTAAGAAGGAACTTTCATCTTCTACAACAACAAACATTAACCTTCCTTTCATTTCAGCAGGAGCAGATGGCCCTAAGCACTTTGATGTAGACCTTACAAGAGCAAAGTTTGAAGAGCTTATCCATGATCTTGTAGAAAGAACAGCTATTCCTGTACAGAATGCTATGAAGGATGCTGGACTTACAAATGCAGATATCGGCAAGGTTCTCCTTGTTGGTGGTTCAACTCGTGTTCCTTGTGTTGTTGAAAAGGTTAAACAGCTCACAGGTCAGGAGCCAAGTAAAAACCTTAATCCTGATGAGTGCGTAGCAATCGGTGCATCTATCCAGGGTGGTAAGCTTGCTGGAGATGCAGGTGCTGGTGACATTCTTCTTCTTGACGTAACACCTCTTTCACTTTCTATCGAGACAATGGGTGGTGTTGCTACAAGACTTATCGAGCGTAACACAACTATTCCTACAAGGAAGAGTCAGGTATTCTCTACAGCAGCAGATAACCAGACTGCAGTAGATATCAACGTACTTCAGGGTGAGAGACAGTTTGCTAAAGACAACAAGTCACTTGGACAGTTCAGACTTGATGGAATCCCTCCAGCAATGAGAGGTGTACCTCAGATCGAGGTTACATTCGATATTGATGCAAACGGTATCGTTAATGTTTCAGCTAAGGATCTTGGAACAGGTAAAGAGCAGCACATCACAATTACTGCAGGTTCTAACATGTCTGATGAAGATATCGATAAGGCTGTTAAGGAAGCTCAGGAGTATGAGGCTCAGGATAAGAAGCGTAAGGAAGGCATTGACGCTCGCAATGATGCAGATTCATTCGTATTCCAGACAGAGAAGGCACTTCAGGAAGTTGGAGACAAGATTGATGCTTCACAGAAGCAGACAGTAGAAGATGATATCAAGGCTCTCAAGGCTACACTTGAGCAGACAAAGGATAAAGAGCTTTCAGACAGCGAGATTGATTCTCTTAAGAGCCAGAAGGAAAAGCTCATGAATGATGCTCAGGCACTTTTTGCAAAGATGTATGAGAACGTTCAGGGTGCAGCAGGTGCAGGCCCTAACATGGGAGCAGGTGCAGGTCCTGATATGGGTTCAGCTTCACAGTCTTCTTCAAATAACAATGATGATGTTGTTGATGGAGATTACAGAGAAGTATAATTTTTTGACTGAATTGTTACTTAAGATGTATTATACTAATAGCCAGGCGGGATATTTCTGTCTGGCTATTAAGAGCATAAAGTGTTATAGTTCAGAAAGAAATAATTGAGGAGTATTATGGCAGAACAAAAGCGCGACTACTATGAAGTCCTTGGAGTTAGCAAGAGCGCTACAGAGGATGAAATAAAAAAAGCATATAGAGTACTTGCCAAGAAATATCATCCGGATATGAATCCCGGAGATGCTTCTGCAGCAGAAAAATTCAAAGAGGCTTCAGAGGCTTATGCAGTACTTAGTGATCCTGAGAAAAAACGCCAGTATGATCAGTTTGGTCATGCAGCATTTGATGGAGGCGCCGGTGGATTTGGCGGCTTTGATTTTAACGGTGCTGATTTTGGTGATATATTTGGCGATATATTTGGCGATTTCTTTGGTGGTGGAAGAGCTCGTGGCGGTGCAAGAACAGGCCCGTCAAAGGGAGCTAACCTCAGAGCAAGCGTCAGAATTACATTCCTTGAGGCTGTATTTGGATGCGAAAAAGAGTTGGAACTTACAATAAAGGATCCATGCCCAACCTGTCACGGAACCGGAGCAAAACCTGGAACATCTGCTCAGACATGTTCTAAGTGTGGTGGCAAAGGTCAGATTGTATATACACAGCAGTCATTCTTTGGAACAGTCAGAAATGTTCAGACCTGTCCTGAATGTGGTGGTACAGGTAAAGTTATAAAGGATAAGTGTGGAGATTGCCACGGAACAGGTTATATTGCCAGCCGAAAGAAGATTAAGGTTACAATACCTGCAGGAATTGATAATGGTCAGAGTGTAAGAATACGTGAAAAAGGTGAACCCGGAGTCAACGGTGGCCCAAGAGGAGATCTTTTGGTTGAAGTTATCGTATCAGAACATCCTATTTTCCAGCGTGAGGGTTATGATATTTATTCAGTTGTTCCGATGTCATTTGCAATTGCTACTTTAGGCGGAACAGTTCTTATTGATACTGTCGATGGAAAGGTTGCTTATGATGTTAAGCCCGGAACACAGACTGATACAAGAGTCAGACTTCGTGGCAAAGGTGTGCCTTCTCTTAGAGACAAGGATTCAAGAGGAGATCATTATGTAACATTGGTTGTGCAGGTTCCTGAGAAAATTTCAAAAGATGCTAAGGAACTTCTTAGACAATTCGATGAAAAGACAGGTGATTCTCTTGGCGCTGCTGACAGAGTTCTTGGTGGTGATGACAAGGGGCCAAATGATGGTGGCGGCAAAAAGAAAAAGTCTTTTTGGAAATAATTGACATTTGTGATATACTTCCGTAGTTAGGATAATATAACTACGGAAGTAATTTTTTATCTTCATAATTGTTTTTGTGTACCGGAATGGGTAGAGAGGTATCATTTATGAAATGGATGCGATTTAGAATACGTACAAATGAAGAATCAGAGGATATTATTGTAAGCTATCTTGAGGATGTCGGACTTGAGGGAGCACAGATTGAGGATAATGTTCCATTGTCTGCTGCAGATAAAGAGCAGATGTTCATAGACGCACCTGAACTTGAACCTGATGAAAAAGATAATGGAATAGAGAGCGGAGTGGCATATCTGAGCTTTTTTGCAACAATAGATGATGAAAACATGCTTACAGTAGAAACTTTGAATGATGAAGGCGAAACTGTTGAAGTTAAGAAGACTCCGGAAGAAATGCTTGAAGCAATAAAAGAGAAGCTGGATGAACTTAGGAGCTTTTCTGATATTGGCGATGGTACAGTTTCAGTTGATGTAACTGAAGATATTGATTGGATAAACAATTGGAAACAGTACTTTCATAAATTTTTCATAGATGATATTCTTGTTATTCCTTCTTGGGAGAAGGAGAGCAGTGAGGATAAAGACAAGGCTAAGATGGTGCTGCATATTGATCCGGGAACTGCATTTGGAACCGGAATGCATGAGACTACTCAGCTTTGCATCAGGATGCTGAAAAAATATGTTACACCGGATACTGAACTTTTGGATGTGGGAACAGGAAGCGGAGTTCTTTCTATCCTTGCACTTATGTTTGGTGCAAGACATGCTGTAGGCACGGATCTTGATAAATGTGCTATTCCGGCTGTAAAAGAGAATATGGAAAATAATAATATTTCTCCAGACAAATTTGATATGATGATTGGAAATATTATTGATGATAAAGATGTTCAGGACAAAGTAGGATATGATAAGTATGATATTGTAGTTGCAAATATTCTTGCAAATGTACTTGTACCTCTTACACCGGTTATTCTTGGACAGCTCAAAAAAGGTGGAATATATATTACTTCCGGAATTATTAATACTAAAGAGGAAGAAGTTAAGAAGGCGCATCTTGATGCTGGACTTGAGATTTTGGAGATTCATCATCAGGGAGACTGGGTTTCAATTACTTCGAGGAAAAATTAATGTACCATTTTTTTGTTGAAAATTCGCAGGTTACTCCGGATTATAAAAAAGTTGAGATTACAGGTGAAGACTATAATCATATTTCAAATGTTTTGAGAATGAAGCCCGGAGAACAGTTTTCCGTAAGTATCAGAGATGATGAAAGTGGCAGAGAGATTTTTTACGAAATAGAAGAAATCACTAAGTCAAGTGTTATAGGAAATCTGTGTTTTATAGAAGAAGTCGGAAATGAGTTGCCGTCTAAAATATATCTTTTTCAGGGACTTCCCAAAGTAGATAAAATGGAACTTATAATTCAGAAGGCTGTTGAGCTTGGGGCTTTTGAAATAATTCCTATGTCAACTAAAAGATGTGTAGTAAAGCTTGATGAGAAAAAAGCTGAGTCAAAAGTAAAAAGATGGCAGGCAATTGCTGAGGCTGCGGCCAAGCAAAGTAAGAGAGCTGTAATACCGTCTGTCTCTATGCCTATGACAATGAAACAGGCAGTCGAATTTGCCAAAAATATGGATGTTAAAATTATTCCATATGAAAATGAAAAGGGAATTGCGGAGACTAAGAGGATAATTGAAAACATAAAGCCGGGACAGGATATAGCTGTTTTTATTGGACCGGAGGGTGGCTTTTCTGAACAAGAGATAGAGCTTTGCAGAGAAAACAGTATTGAGCCGATTACTTTAGGAAAAAGAATCCTACGTACTGAAACTGCCGGGTTTACAATTATTTCATGGCTGATGTATCATCTTGAGTCATGAGAACTTTTTAAAAAGCGATAATATTATAAAGAAGATGTATTGAGGTAGTGTAATGGAAGCATATTTAGATAATTCGGCTACAACAAGAGCTTTTGATGAAGTGGCTGCCGTTGTAGCTAAGACGATGACAGAGGAATACGGAAATCCTTCAAGCGTTCATCATCTGGGTACAATATCAGCAGAAAGACTCGTAGGTGCCAGAGAGACAATTGCTGCAACACTTAAGGTTGATCCTCAGGAGATATTATTTACTTCAGGTGGAACAGAGTCGGATAATCTGGCGCTGATTGGTGTTGCAAGAGCAAATAAATGGCGAGGCAAACATATTATTACAACTGCTATAGAGCATCCGGCTATTCTTGAGACAACTTCTTTTCTTGAAAAAGAGGGTTTTGAGATTACATATTTGCCTGTAAAGTCTGATGGCTGTGTTGACCTTGAAGATCTAAAAAATGCTCTTAGAAAAGATACTATTCTTGTATCTATGATGCTTGTTAATAATGAAATCGGAGCTGTAGAACCTGTTCAGGAAGCGGGAAAACTAATAAAGTCAATTAATCCTGATACATATTTTCATGTTGACGCAGTTCAAGGTTATGGTAAAATTCTGATACGTCCAAGAAGTATGAATATAGATCTTATGTCTGTAAGTGGTCATAAGATTCATGGTCCTAAGGGTACGGGCTTTTTATACATAAATAAGGGAACAAAGATAGTCCCGATTTGTTACGGCGGCGGACAGCAAAAAGGTATGCGTTCCGGAACAGAAAACGTTCCCGGAATTGTTGGGCTTGCTCTTGCTGCAAAGATGTGCTATGAGAATTTTGACGAGCATATTGGTAAGTTATATGATTTAAAAAAATATCTTGTTGCAGAACTTGAAAAAAGACTGGATAATATTAAAATTAATGGACCTGACTGTGAAAAAGGCGCACCACATATTGTTAGTTTATCAATAAAAGGCCTTGCAGCTGAAACTGTTCTTAACATGCTTTCCAGTAAAGGAATATACGTTTCTGCGGGAAGTGCATGCACTTCGAACAATCCTCATATTTCAGATACTCTGCAGGCTATCGGACTTGATAAGAATTTGCTGGAATCGACTATTCGTATTAGTATGTCAGTAATGACTACAAAAGAAGAGATAGATTATCTTTTGGATACATTATGCTCTCAGGTAGAGACTATGAGAAAATTCTATCGCCATTAAAGTTACTTGATGTTTTTTATTTAACCGGAAAGGATAATATATGCAGTACCATGCTTTTATAATCAAATACGCTGAAATCGGCGTTAAAGGAAAAAACAGATACATATTTGAAGATGCTCTTGTAAAACAGATTGAAAGAGTTTTGAAAGGATGCGATGGGACATTTGAAATTTCCAAGGTCGCAGGAAGAATATATATTGAAGCGGATGGCTTTGATTTTAATGAAACAGTAGATCATCTTAAAACAGTGTTTGGAATTACCGGAATCTGTCCAGCAGTAACAATTAAGAGAGACGGAAATAATCAGCTTCCTGATATAGATGGCATGGCAAAGGCTGTAATTGATTTTATTGACGGAGTATATCCTGACAAGAATAAGACATTCAAGGTTAAAGTTCGTCGTGTTGATAAGAGTTATCCTATGGATTCAATGGAACTTGGAGCTGAGCTTGGGTCAAGAATACTTGGGGCATTCAGCCAGATGAAAGTTGATGTTCATAATCCTGAGATTTTGCTGAATGTTGAAGTAAGAGAAAAACTTAATATCTTTTCTGAAATAATTCCGGGTCCCGGTGGAATGCCAATCGGAACAGCTGGAAAAGCTATGCTTTTATTATCAGGTGGAATTGACTCACCTGTTGCCGGATATATGGTTGCTAAAAGAGGCGTTGAAATAGAGGCGGTATACTTTAACGCACCTCCGTATACAAGCGAAAAAGCAAAACAGAAGGTTGTTGATCTTGCAGGCGTAATTGCAAAATTCACAGGAAAAGTTAAGCTTCATGTAATTAATTTTACAGATATACAGATGTACATTTATGAGAAATGTCCTCATGATGAGCTTACTATTATCATGAGAAGATATATGATGAAGATTGCTGATATTATCGCTGGGAAAAGTGGATGTATGGGACTTATTACAGGTGAGAGCATAGGCCAGGTTGCATCACAGACTATGCAGAGCCTTATGTGCACAGGAGAGGTTGTTACGGATATGCCTGTATACAGACCGCTTATTGCTTTTGACAAGCAGGACATTGTGGATATTTCTCTTAAAATTGATGCTTATGAGACTTCAATTCTTCCTTACGAGGACTGTTGCACTATTTTTGTGGCTAAGCATCCAGTTACAAAGCCAAGACTTGATATTATCAAAAAGCATGAGGAAAATCTGTTTGAAAAAATAGATGAGCTTATGGAAACAGCTCTTGAGACCGACGAGATTATCGAAATTACAAAATAATTTTAAAAAGTAAGCATGAATAAAGACCATCAAATGTCCATTGGACTTTTGATGGCCTAATAATCTTTTTTAATAGATCTAATCGATTAGGATTAGATCATATAAGGCTTCAATATTTCGAGAACCTCTTCTGCGCCGTCTTCTGCATGGATATTGAGATCGATTGGCTTTGAAAGATCCAATGAGAAAATACCCATAATAGACTTAGCATCGATAACGTATCTTCCGGATACGAGGTCGAAATCATAATCGAACTTCGTAATATCGTTTACGAAAGATTTTACCTTATCGATAGAATTTAAAGAAATTTTTACGGTCTTCATTGCGCAAATACCTCCTTCTTTTCTTTATAGTAAACGTAGAAAAGATAAAAGTCAATGACTTGATTAGTAAAATAATAATGTATAAGTCATTTTTGATAATGTCTTAATATACCACAAAAGAAAATGTCTCA
>JAFSQI010000009.1 GCA_017446685.1 Butyrivibrio sp. | reverse complement strand
TTGATTTTAGCTTTTTTAAACTGCCAACCTTAAAAAAGAGGATTCGGCAGTTTTCATTTGCTCTGACATCTACTAAGAGAGGTTCGTTCTCAAGCAAGGCATAGGTTTCTGCAAAGAATCCATCCTTTGCTACATTGCTCAGAATAGTGCGGTTTCCCCATGCATCATTGCTTTCTATTGTCACACTTCCTGAAATGACAAGACCTAAAGAGTCTGTAATATCACCGGCACGCAAAATTATAGAATCTTTCGTGTATGTTTTCTCTACAGAAGAGAGCTCTTTAAGAGCAAGGTCAATTTCTTCAGGCATCATCCCGTTGAAGATGATGTTATCTTTTAACATATTCTTATCCCAAGGCATAAAATTATTCCTTTATTTTAAAAATGTGGTTATAACAACATAATAATTTTTTTAATCATACTATACTTGCATCATGAAAACAAGGAAAGGAATAGTGCAGCGATGATAAACCGGTGATGTTATTATTTCACGGTTTTCCAAGTGTTTCGCATATGTTCAGAGATTTGATGCCGATGCTGGAGGACAGGTTTCACTGTATTGCGCCGGATTATCCTGGGTTCGGAAACACGGATAGTTCTTCCAGAGAAGAGTTTGCTTATACTTTCGATCATCTCGCAGAAGTTATGGATGGTTTTATTGAGGCACTTCATATTGATAATTTCTATGTTAATATAAAAGCATGTGTTTTCTTAGAAAGGAAGCACATGTTTTTTCATTTTCCAGGAATTTTCTCCGCATTCCTATGAAAATTTGAGTAGCAAATTTGAATCTACTGCGTTGTCATCAGTTGTCGATGTAGTAAGCAAGTTTAAGGCTGGTTTGTTTTGAGAGATTATGTGATAATATGCTGAGGAAGAATAATTTTTTGTTTGGTGGAAAGAAAATGACACAACTCGAAACGGAATCAAGAGAAGAGTTTAATAATATTGATTCAATAGAATTTGTTACGTTAAAAGAACTGTGTAACGATTTATCAATTTCATTTGAAACCGGAAAAAACTGGGTTAAACTTGGAAAACTTATTCCGGAGAGAATTGATAATAAGATGCCGATTTTTACTTCGCAGTATGTAAAAAAGCTTAAAAATGAAATAAGAACCGGAAAAAACTCAGCATTAAAAAGCAGGAGAAATAAGAAATATATATCCGGGAATGCTCTTTATAATTCTTATGTGTCATATAATTGCAAGTCAAGAAATTTGGTTCAAAAATTACTCAGTCTGGTAGAAGAAAACAGTATTGAACTATCATCAGATATAATTCAGTTATTTGTTGCAGACTGTGCTTTGCATTTATTTGCTCAAAAGAATGGATTATCTTTTAAAGGTCAGACTCATCTTTTATTAAGATTTATAAAAAAAGAAATATCAATAGGCGATAGTGATAAGTTGATTGAAAACCTGATTACTGATATTGAATATGGAGCACAGTTTTGCTCTTCAAATTCTTTTTTGTTTGATCTTGAGTATAGTTATGAGAGCAGAGAAGACATACTTGGTCTTTTATATCTTTCATGCAAAAATTTGAGAAATCGAAAGGAAACCGGAGCATACTATACACCCAATAATGTAGTTGTCAGGCTGATAAAAAGCCTTGACATAAATGATACCTGCATGGTTTTGGATCCATGCTGCGGAACCGGCAATTTCTTGATTCAACTGCCGGATGATGTGAAACTTCAAAATTTATATGCCAATGATATTGATCCAATCAGTGTGAAAATTGCACGCATTAATATAGCGCTTAAATATGATAATGCAGATTATGACACAATATGCAGTCATATTTTGGTAAAGAATTATCTGACTGATAGCTGCGTGGAAAAATATGATTACATTATAGGCAATCCGCCTTGGGGATATGTTTTTTCTGAGGATGAAAAAAATGATCTGCTATTAAAGTTTTCCACTGCAAAAGGAAAAAATATTGAATCTTATGATGTTTTTATAGAAAAAGCTCTTTCCAATCTAAAAAAAGATGGAATTTTATCGTTTGTATTACCGGAAGCAATACTGAATGTTCAGGCTCATATGCCCATAAGAAAGTATATTTTGGAATCCAACTCGATAAGTTACATTGAGTATCTGGGAAATGCTTTTGATGGGGTGAATTGTTCCAGCATTATCATGAGTATCAGGCATACCAAAGAGAAGATGTCTACGGTTGGTCTTTATATAAATGATGGAAAAAGAAAGTTCAGAATTGATACTGAGCGTAAAGTATCCGCTGATTTTTTCAGTTTTATCACTACTGATGACGAATACGAAATTATAAGAAAAATTTTTGAGAAAAAAAACAACAGTTTTTTACATGGAAATGCTGATTTTGCGTTGGGAATAGTTACGGGAAATAATAAAGACTATATTTCCAGACAAAAAAACGATGACAATGAGATGGTTCTGAAAGGCTCTGACATCTGCAAATATCATATAAAACCTACAGATAATTACATTGTCTTTAAGCCTGAGAGTTTTCAGCAGGTTGCGCCTTCAGAAGTTTACAGGGCAGATGAAAAGCTTTTATATAGATTTATATGCAGTCAATTAGTCTTTGCTTATGATGACAGGCAGACTCTTTCGCTCAATAGTTGCAATGTTGTTATTCCGCATATTGAGGGCTTAAAGATAAAGTATGTCATGGCTGTACTTAACTCAGGAGTTGCTCAGTTTATTTTTAAAAAGCAGTTTAATTCAGTTAAGGTTCTAAGATCTCATATCGAAAGTATTCCTATACCGAGTGTAGATAATAACATGCAGGAAAAGGTGATTGCTGTCACAGACAGGCTGATATCGTGTGACGATTTGGCTGAAAAGGAGAAGCTTTATGAGGAACTTGACAGCATTATTTTTGATATTTATGGTCTGTCAAATGAAGAAATCAGAATCATAAAAGAATCTCTGGATGGAGAAAACAAGTTTCTCATTTGATAACAGTAAGAAAGTATAGAAATTTAAATTAGTTACTGGAGCGAGCAGTATGCTAGTAAACAGTAAGTTACTGTTCAGACAGAAATGCGCACTAAGCTGCGCATTTCGTGAGAACCTGATGCAGGAGTGAGCGCATTCCATCGACGAAGTCGATTTGGAATGAATGCGCGAAGTGGTTACTGGAGCGAGCAGTATGCGAGTGAACA
>JAFSQI010000008.1 GCA_017446685.1 Butyrivibrio sp. | reverse complement strand
TGTTCACTCGCATACTGCTCGCTCCAGTAACCACTTCGCGCATTCATTCCAAATCGACTTCGTCGATGGAATGCGCTCACTCCTGCATCATGTTCTCACGAAATGCGCAGCTTAGTGCGCATTTCTGTCTGAACAGTAACATTATAACTACGTTTATTTATTCATAAATGTTCTAACATTAATCCCGTTGACTTCAATATGATCGTCTACAGCAATTACAAGGCACTGCCTGCCATCAACAATCTTGGATTCAACAAGATCTGTTCTGTCAGGTTTAACCTTGATCACAACATCAGGAGTTTCTATATCAAACTTCTTGGTATTTGCAATGTTGCTTGCAAGAAGCGGATGATCACCTTCTCCGGCACACTTTTCATAAGTCTCCTCAAAATAATCCATTCGCTCCTTAGGAACACCGCTGTCCTTTAAGAGCTGCTCCACATCCTTCTTTGTGAGCTCAAGCGGTTCAGGATCCTCTTCATGATTTTCTATCATTTCATTCAGATTATCATGAATATTTTTCATGACATCATAATCTGCATCCTCACCCACCATATTCTGAACAACCGCATCAAATATATCCTTCTGCTCAGGAGCTGAAATAGGTGCAATTCCTCCAAACATTGCCTCGACAAATTCGGGCTGAAGGTCATCGGGCTTTTTGGTGTAGTATAACATATTATGTATATCTGTGTCTCTCTCAATAAAAGCCGGGAAAAGAAATCCCTTAACAGGGCCTTCTACAACCCAGTCTCTGAATCTCTCCTCTATTGAATTTTTGGATTCATTATAACCAAGCCCTGCCTTTGAAAGCTTTACAGGACAAATACTGCAAAGAATGTAATCATATATTTTTTCGGAGGCATCTTCCATTTCTATTCCGTCGCTGGTAACTCCCGGAATATCATAGACTGCATGTACCAATATAATATAGTAGTTTTCACCATTAATATAATTTGCGATAATCTTGTCATAAAACTCATCAACAAGCTCATCATCTTCGAGTCTGGAATTTCTAAGAGTTAAAAGAAAGTCCTGAGTTCCTCCAGGCTGCTCCTGGTCAAGAGGAAACTCAAGACTAATTAGGTTCTTGCCAAAAGTTCCTGCAAGGGTATGCTGAAAAATATCAAGATATTTGAACATCTCCTCTTCCGGGAGCTGACCAAAAGCTTTTCTGAAGGTTAGTCTCTTGTTTTTTTCATGATCCACATAGCATCCGCAAATGTGGTCGATAGTACACCTGTCCAGTGTAAATTGTTTCTTGATTTCTAATGTTTCTGCCTTATTCATTTGAACTACTGTTTTCCTTTTTCCATAAATTTCTCGCACATATCCTGAGCGAACTGCACGGGATAAAGCTGAACCATAACGGAATCAATAAGATCACCTATGGTCATTCTAAAAGCTATTTTAACAAATTTATCATATGTTGTATCAAACATTTTTTCAAATACTTTTATACTTTCGACATCAATCTGGTTAACAACAGGGGTGCTGATATCTGTTGCAACTCCGAGCATAGAAGAAATAGATGTAGCACTGGTGCCCATCATCTGGTTCATAGCTTCTGAAGCTGCTGAAAGATGAAGCTCAGAAATATCACCATCTGTATTTGTTCCGTCTCCACCCATCATAAGATCCGTCATAACCTTAACATCATGCTCTTTAAGCACAAGTACGTTATTTCCCTGCAGACCTTTAACATAATGGATTTGTACAAAAATACAGGTCTTTTCGTAATCATCAAGAGCTTCGCTTCTCTTTATTATCTTTACATTGGGAGTTGTAATATCAACCTTCCTGTTCACCATCATGCTAAGTGTAGTTGCGGAATTACCCATACTGATATTGGCAATTTCTCCAATAGTATCAACCTGGTCATTAGTTAAAAACATTTCTTCCAAGAGTAGCACCTCCATTGCAGATATATTAAGCAGTCAATCAATTATGAAAAATATCTATCAATAATAAAAAGCTCCACTCTTATTTTAATTGATTTTAGTCATTATTGTAAAGATTACTTTACGTTATATCAGTAAAGCTTTATCCATTTTTTAGAATCTGTTCATTTATTGAACATCTTTGATTATTTGTTTTCATTTTGTGAGTATTTTATAAAATCCTATATGATTGTTTGTGATTATTAGTGATTGTTTTTGATTGCGATTGATGCTATTATAATCATGTAATCTTGATACATTAGCAATTGGAGAGAAAAAATATGCTGACTAAGGAAAGACGGGACTTGATTGTTGCATACATCAATGAAAAAAATGCAGTGACAGTTGCAGAGCTGATGACTGAATTTGATGCATCGGCTGCTACTATCAGACGAGACCTCTCCGCATTACATGATGAGAAAAGGATCATTAAAGTATTCGGAGGAGCCACATCTTTAACCTCATCTGATGTCAATACATTTGAGCCAAGCGTATCATTAAAGGCTTCTATGCATGTAGATGAAAAGGATGCTATCAGCAAATATGCAGCAACCCTTATTAATGACGATGACTTCGTTTACATTGATTCAGGCACAACCACTCTTGAGATGATCAAGTACATCACAAATACAAAGGCAAAATACATTACTAACGGAATAGTTCATGCCAAGAGACTCTTGGAGCACGGATTGAACACGATGATAATCGGCGGGCGATGCAAGCAGTCCACTGAAGCAATCATCGGTCCTGACTGCATAGAAGGAATAAGTAAATACCACTTTTCCAAAGCTTTTATGGGTACAAACGGCATCTCAATAAATGCAGGCTACACTACTCCCGATGTTGATGAAGCCCTGGTAAAAGCGGAAGCAATCAAGCATACATATATTTCATATGTACTCGCCGACCACAGCAAATTTGGCCTTATAAGTTCAGTCACTTTTGCCGATATCTCAGCCTGCTGCATTATTACAGACAGATCTCCCGGCAAAAACTATACTGCAAAAACGGTCATAAAGATTGTTAATAGTCAAAATGACTAATCATGAAAAAATAAACCTATAGGAAGGAGGTTAATAATGATCTACACAGTTACGTTTAATCCGGCAATTGACTATGTTGTTCATATGTCGGACGAACTGACACTCGGATCTACTAATCGAACAGATTCTGAGGAATGCTATTTTGGCGGAAAAGGAATCAATGTTTCAACCATATTACAGAATCTCGGAATCGAAAACACAGCTCTTGGCTTTATAGCCGGCTTTACCGGAACAGCCATTGAAGAAAGCGTACAAAAAAAAGGTATAAATGCTGATTTTGTAAAGCTTGATGGTGGTATCTCCAGAATAAATGTAAAGATAAAGGGGCAAAAAGAAACAGAGCTTAATGCACAGGGGCCTTCTATCTCAGACGAAGCCTTAAAAGAACTGTTTACAAAGCTTGATAAACTAACAGACGGAGACATTCTTATTCTTGCCGGAAGTATTCCAAATACTCTCCCGAGCGATGTTTACGAGAGAATACTTGAAAAGCTGTCGGACAGGAAAATTGATTTTGTTGTCGATGCAACAAAAGATCTTTTAAAAAATGTTCTTAAATACCATCCGTTCCTTATCAAGCCAAACAATCACGAACTTGGAGAAATGTTCGGAACAGTTCTTAAAACTGATGAAGAGATAGAACAGCATGCCAAAAAGCTTCAGGAAATGGGTGCAAGAAATGTCCTTATTTCCATGGCTGGAGACGGTGCAATGCTAATTTCCGAAGATGGTCAGAAATTCAGAGTTGGAGTTCCAAAGGGAAAAGTCAGAAATTCAGTTGGAGCAGGTGATTCTATGGTGGCAGGCTTTGTAGCAGGCTACTTTAAGAGCAAAAGCTACGAAGAAGCTCTTAAAATGGGTACAGCAGCCGGAAGTGCCACTGCTTTTTCAGATGATCTTGCAACGGGGGAAGATATCAAAAAACTATATGAGACACTATAAAGCGCATAAACGCTAAGGAGGGTATATGAAAATCACTGATTTATTAAAAAAAGACGGCATCAATCTTAATGTTGCTGCTGCTGATCAGAATGCTGCCATCGACGCATTGATTGAATTGCACGAAAAAGTAGGTAATCTTTCAAATGTATCCGCATTCAAAAAAGCTATCCTCGCAAGAGAAGAAAAAGGTTCAACTGCAATTGGAATGGGAATCGCCGTTCCTCACGGAAAATCCTCTGCGGTATCAAAAGCAGGCGTAACCGCAATCACAATTCCTAACGGTATTGATTACAAATCTCTTGACGGCAATCCAAGTAAGCTCTTTTTCATGATTGCTGCTCCTGACACTGCTGCAGATACTCATCTTGAAGTGTTATCAAAGCTTATGACTCTTCTTATGGATCAGGCATTCTCAGCAAAGCTTATTGCTGCCAAAACTCCTGATGAATTTCTTTCTATCATCGACGCAAAAGAGGCAGAAAAAGACAAAGAAGCCGCTGCAAAGGCCGCTGCTACCGCTGCTCCTAAAAAAGCAGACAAAAAACTGCTTGGTGTCACAGCATGTCCTACAGGTATCGCTCATACATTCATGGCTGCTGAAGCACTTGAACTCAAGGCAAAGGAACTTGGCATCAATATAAAGGTTGAAAAAGACGGTTCAGCCGGAGCAAAAGACGTACTTACAAGCGCTGAAATTGCTGAAGCTGATACTATTATCATTGCCTGCGACAAAAATATTGAAATGGGAAGATTTGATGGCAAACAGGTAATCATAACTTCTACAAAAGAAGCCATCCACAACCCTGAAAAGCTTATAAATGATGCAGCAAACGGCAACACAACAACTTATCATCACACCGGAGCTGTTACAAAGCAAAGCGATACCGGTAATGAATCAATCGGAAGACAGTTTTATAAACACCTTATGAATGGTGTTTCACATATGCTTCCATTTGTTATCGGCGGCGGTATCCTGATTGCCATTGCTTTCCTGCTTGATGACTACTCAATTGACCCCAGTAACTTTGGTACCAATACTCCTGTTGCTGCATGGTTCAAGAATATCGGAGGCTCTGCATTTAATTTCATGCTTCCTATCCTTGCAGGTTTCATAGCAATGAGTATTGCTGACCGTCCTGGTCTTGCTGTTGGTTTTGTAGGCGGTGCTCTTGCAGCATCAGGAGCAACCTTTGCTTCTCCAGGCGGAGATATTCCTTCTGCTTTCCTTGGCGCTCTTGTTGCAGGTTTTGCATCAGGTTACTTCATGAAATGGCTTGAAAAGATCTGTGAAAAACTGCCTCAGGCTCTCGAAGGAATTAAGCCTGTACTCATCTACCCTCTTTGCGGTATTTTGGTAATCGGTCTTATCATGTGTGCAATCAATCCTCTTGTTGGTGCACTTAATGCATGGATTTCTACCGTTCTTGAAGGTATGGGTGAAGGCTCAACAGTAGCTCTTGGTATTCTCCTTGGCGCAATGATGGCAACAGATATGGGTGGTCCTCTCAACAAGGCAGCTTACGTATTTGGTACTGCTGCACTTGCCAACCAGAACGAAACAGGTTATATGATTATGGCTGCAGTTATGGTTGGTGGTATGGTTCCTCCTATCGCTATCGCACTTGCAACAATATTCTTCAAGAATAAGTTCACTCCTGCAGAAGTTAAGTCAGGTCCTGTTAACTTCATCATGGGACTTTGCTTCATTACAGAAGGTGCTATCCCATTTGCAGCAGCTGATCCTCTTCATGTAATACCTTCACTTATGGTTGGTTCAGGTGTTGCAGGAGCTCTTTCAATGGTATTTAAGTGCACACTTATGGCTCCTCACGGCGGAATCTTCGTATTCCCTGTAGTAGGAAATGTAGGAATGTATCTTGTAGCTCTTCTTATAGGTTCCGCAATAGGTTGTCTCATGCTCGGACTTCTCAAGAAGAAAGTAGAAAACTAAACAAATTCCGGAGCTGTACCGAAAAAGAATACCTCGGTACAGTTCCTCATTCATTTAAAGAAAGGATATAAATAATTATGGTATCACAGAAAGTAACAGTAACAAATGAACAGGGAATGCACATGCGTCCGGCCAGTCTTTTCTGCCAGACAATGACTCCTTTTTCCAGCGATGTAAAGATTGTTTTTAACGGAACAAGCTTTGATGCAAAAAGCGTTATGATGCTTATGAGTGCCTGCATTAAATGCGGCAGTGAAATCGAAATCCAGTGCGATGGTCCTGATGAGGCTGATGCATTGAAGAAAGCTGTTGAGCTTGTAGAAGCAGGTCTTGGCGACTGACCGGAAAGGAGAATACTCAATGCTCAAAGGTATTGCTGCATCCAGAGGAATAGGAATCGGCAGTATATGCGTGATTGTAGAACACGAGCTCAAGTATGAGTCAAAAAAGATCACGGATATAGATGCAGAAAAAGCTCGTTTTCAGGCTGCTGTAGATTCTTTTAAGGAAGAAACCGCAGCTATGGCTGAAGATATCAGAAAAAGAATAGGGCCAAAGGAAGCTGAAATTTTGGAAGGTCACCTCGTAATGATATCCGATCCTACAATGTCAGGTGAAATGAGCAAGATGATTGATGCAGGTCAATGCGCTGAATCTGCTGTTGAAGCAGTATGCGACATGTTCATCGGAATGTTCTCAAAAATGGATGACGATATGATGCGTCAGAGAGCTTCAGATATCAGCGATATAAAGGTAAGCCTGTTGAAACTTCTGCTCGGCATCAAAGACATAGATATCAGCAGCGTAGCTCCTGGAACAATCCTTGTTGCCAAGGATCTTACCCCTTCAATGACATCCCAGATAAACAAATCAAATGTTGCCGGAATCATTACCGAAGTCGGTGGAAAGACCTCACACTCCGCTATATTGGCAAGAGCACTTGAAATACCTGCTGTTTTATCTGTTCCAGATGTAACAACTCTTGTAAAAGACAAGGATACTGCAATTGTAGACGGAACCGAAGGAATCATCTACATAAATCCGGAGGGTGATGTACTCTCTCAGTACATTATCAAACGTGAAGAATATATAAAGAAGCAGGCAGAGCTTAAGAACTTCCTCGGAAAGCCCACCGTTACAGCAGACGGCGAAAATGTAGAACTTTTCTGCAATATTGGTACTCCAAAGGATGCCAAAAAGGCTGTTGAATGTGATGGTGAAGGAATTGGTCTTTTCCGCTCAGAATTCTTATTCATGGAAGGCGGCCATCTTCCTACAGAAGATGAGCAGTTTACAGCTTATAAAGAAGCAGCGGAAACAATGAACGGCAAGCCTGTTATCATAAGAACTCTTGACATTGGAGGAGATAAGGATATTCCATATCTTGGAATGAAGAAGGAAGAAAATCCTTTCCTCGGATATAGAGCTGTCAGATATTGTCTTGGAAACAAAGATACTTATATCACACAGCTTCGTGCTATGGTAAGGGCCAGCGCTTTCGGAAAGATAAAGATCATGATTCCACTTGTAACCTGCGTCGATGAAATCCGCGCAGTAAAAGAATTGGTATCAGAAATCAAAAAAGACTTTGATGCTAACGGAATTAATTACGACAAGGACATAGAAGTTGGATGCATGATTGAAACCCCATCTGCTTCTCTTATCGCAGATTTCCTGGCAAAAGAGGCTGATTTCTTCTCAATCGGAACAAATGACCTTACACAGTACACCATGAGCGTTGACAGAGGAAATGCAGATGTTGCCTACCTCTACTCCACTTTCCAGCCATCAGTTCTCCGTTCAATCAAACACATCATTGAATGTGGACGCAAGGCAGGAATTCCTGTCGGAATGTGCGGAGAGGCTGCAGCAGATCCTCTTATGATTCCTCTTCTTATTGCGTTTGGTCTTACAGAATACAGTGTAAATCCTGTACTTGTACTTACCGCCAGATGCATCATCTCCAAATGGAGTAAAAAAGAAGCAGACGAGCTTGCTGAAAAGATAATGAATCTTACCACTGAATCAGAAATAGTAGCTGCTTTAAAAGAAGCCGCAAAAGAATAAACTGATAGATTTTTATGTATAAAAAACGGATTATACAAAGTCAGATGACAATGTATAATCCGTTTTAATTTACTTTAAAAATCTTTTATCTCATATTACGTAGCATTTCAATCGCTGTCTGCTGATGTGTTACTGTATGACTGTCAGATGATTCATATTTTGCAAGCAGTCTTGCTCTCATCTCCTCAGGATGATTATATAATTGGTCCATTATTCTATCAAAAGTAATCTTCCATTCTCCCATAATTCCACCTCCGTAATTGTTAAAGAAGCTTGTTAAGAGTTACAAATTAAAATACTTTCATAAATCAACCGGCAAACTTTTTTCGTCAGCGTTAAAATCTTAACTGATTTGTTCATGGGATTCAATGAAAAAATGTCTAAAAAAGTATGAAAAGTATGTGAATTTGAAACTAAATTATCCACAAAAAATTTTAAATGAAATTTCGTACAAATAAATATGAGGGAATTCAGAACACTTATAGTCGCAGTGTCTAAATTCCCCCGAATTTATATTAGCGTTTTTTCAGTTAATTATACGAAGTCTTGACATCAAAGATCTTCTGCCTTGATTCCCTCTGTCCTAATGATGAATTTAACGCTTGATGCCTCATCAGCATTTGCACCACCAAATGTAGTATAGTTGTTTCCTGCCTCCTGAATAGCTGTCATCTTATCAGCAAAATCAGTGAGATCTCCGTCAAATGCATCGTAAAGCTTTTTAATTCCTTCCTCATCAAGCTTCTTCATTCCGTCTACAAGTTCAACAACACCATCATCAAGTTCGATGATACCATCATTTAACTCTCCAGCACCATCGTAAAGCTTACCGGCCCCATCTTTTAGTTCATTTGCACCATTATTAAGATCATTTGCGCCATTTCTTAATGTTCCTATACCGTCATTAAGTTGTCCTGCTCCATCTCTAAGCTGTCCTGCTCCATCTTTAAGTGTTCCTGCTCCATCTCTAAGCTGCCCTGCTCCATCTTTAAGTGTTCCTGCTCCATCTTTAAGCTGTCCGGCTCCATCTTTAAGCGATCCTGCTCCATTACGAAGCTCATTTACACCTGCATTTAGCTGTCCGGCTCCATCATTGAGATTTTTGGCTCCTGTACTAAGTTGTCCTGCCCCATCTGAAAGTTCTTTTGCACCTGTTGTAAGCTTTGAATTATTTGAAACAAGTGCTCCTGTTCCGGATGCAAGAGTTGCGGCACCAGTGTCAACCTTACCAATTCCTGCATCAAGAGCCTGTGCTCCTGCCAAGAGCTGAACAAGTCCCTGATCGAGTTTATCTGCTCCCTGGTGAAGAGAAGCTACACCATTCATAAGCATTGTCATCTGTGAAGAAAGTGCTTCTGCTTTCTGATATACTGTTATACCCTGAGCTGCTTCATCCGCAGAAACTGAAAGACCAAGACCTGATAAAACAGTGTTAATTGTGCTGATTGCAGAATTAACTGCTCCGTATGTTCCTGAATATGTGCTGATCAAAGCAATTTGCTCAGTAACTGCTGCCTTCTGCTCCGCAGTCTTTTTCTCAACTTCTTCCATAATTGCAGCTTTTTGCATTTCAAGTGCTTTATTTACAGTTTCTTCAAGCTGAAGTGCTACCGCTTCCTTAACTGCTTGTTCAAATTCTTCCTGTGTATAGGTCTTCTCACCATTTTCATCACCTGAACCGGTTGCTGTAAGAGATGCTGTAATATCGACATTTTCATCCATGTCTGATGTCAAAGTATCAGTTGTAACATTGTCTGTTACAGTATTATTTGAATTTTCAACATTTACGTTCACATCATCTGCGGTAACTGAGTTTTCATTCACAGCTCCATCACCGGAATCAGAGTTATTATCAGTAACAACATCATCAGTCGTAACATTATTCAAATTTTCGTTATTATCATCTCCGCCATTATTCTGAGTATTATTATCTCCGCCATTATTCTGAGTATTATCATCTCCGGAATTATTAGTTGCAGAATCATCAGGATTTACTACCTGAGCATCATCCTGTGTCAATACTCCACCTTGAGCATCCACATCAAGTTCTGTGCCATTTGTTTCCTGAGATACCTCAGCTGTCTGCTGTCCTGAAAGAGCTGCAAGTCCTGCAGCCTTAACTGCTTCAGCACTTTCAACACTTGAAATTTTACCGTTTGAACACTGATTAAGCACAGCCAGCGTTGTATCAGAGCATTCTACTCCCGGAGTTGTAAGATAAGCACTGGCAGCTTCAAGAGCACCTTTCTTTGAGAGCATTTCCTGAACAGCACCTGTCATTCCTGAAAGCTTCTGCACGCCTTCTTCAAGCTGTGCAGCACCAGCGGCAAGCTGATCAGCACCTGTCTTTGCATCTGAAATTCCTGTTGCAAGCTGCTCTGAACCGGTTTTAAGCTCTTTTGTACCGTTTGAGAGAGTTCCTGCTCCCTCGTTGATTTTGCTTGCTCCCTGAGTATATTCAACAACTCCTGAATAAAGTGACTTAGAACCGTCATAAAGTTTCTGGCTTCCTGTTAAAAGAGTTCCTGTTCCGTCATAGAGCTTTTTACTTCCATCTGCAAGTGTACCTGTTCCGTCATAAAGTTTCTGACTTCCGTCTGCAAGTGTACCTGTTCCGTCGTAAAGCTTCTGACTTCCATCTGCAAGTGAACCAGCTCCTTCGTAGAGTTTTTGGCTTCCGTCTGCAAGTGACCCCGTTCCTTCATAAAGTTTCTGGCTTCCTGTAGCAAGGTCGCCTGTTCCATCATAAAGCTTTTTAGTTCCGTCAGCCAATTCACCTGTTCCATCATAGAGCTTTTTTGTTCCGTCATACAGCTCTTTTGAACCGTCACGTAGCTTTGTTGTACCATCCTTTAATTCTGATGTTCCATCTACGAGCTTGGTTGAGCCATCATTTAACTCACCCATATCATCCTTGAGATCTGTTATTTTATCTGAATCTGTAAGATCTGTTACACCAAAATCCGATAAAAGATCTGAGCTTGCCATTGTTATTGTCATTCCAAGCTCAAAGCAAGAGGTATAAGCTGATATTTCAAATGAATTTGACAATTTAGATTCAATATCCTCTGAATCCTCAAGCTCTTCCCACTTTTCATCAGAGATATCAAGACTCTCCTTAAGTCCTGGAAGTGCAACACCCATAACGATATAATTGCCACCATCTGAAATAATCTTACCATTTGAAATCTCAACATTTGTGAATTTATCCGAATCAAGCATCATACCTGAAACCATTGCAAATGGTGTGTAAACCTCAACCTTCTTACCGTCAACCTCTACAGTTTGCTTATCCTTATTTTCATATTCAAAACGTATAGTTACATTACCGCTCTTTCCGGCCAGATCCTCAGGAGAAATTTCTTTTCCATCAAGAGTATAGGTAATCTTCATGTCAACAGGAAGTTCTTTGTTGGTTGTTCCCTGATAATAAATATCAGAACCTTCAGCATTCCAGGTAAGTGTTCCATCACTGTTTTCAGAATATGTTTCACTGCCCTTTACATTTACAATATTCTCAAGCTGAGTTGTATCTGATATTTCTGCTGATGCAGATGCATTTTTGAGCCACTCACTTACAATTACATCATTTACAGCGCCGTTCGCATCTGCTGTAACATACACAGTTTCTACCTTTCCTGCCTCAACGTCAGAACTTGATGAAGCACCTGCAAGCATACTGTTCTCCAGACGGATTTCCTCTTCTGATGCTCCCTCTGCACCTGCGGCAGCCTCAGTAACCCGCGCTGTCTCATCTTTTACTGTATTTGAACCACATGCAACTGTCATAACAGCCATCATGCATGCCATAACTACTGATAATGATTTTAAAAGATTCTTCCTAACCATAACTCTCCTCTTTTCTCACCCACAAGGGCTGATTTTCTATTTATTCGCTGCTTACAGCAAGATCAGGTAGTATTTTCAAGATATGAACCGTAAGCAATTAATTATTTACGCTACTTTGTGTCTATGTAAAAGATCTCCGCCATGATGTTCAGGCTTTGGAGCATCACCCATTCCAAAGGTTGTTTTCATGATCAGTCCATCAAAAAGCATATACATTGCAGGAAGTACCAAAAGCACTGTGAACATACTTATAATCGCACCTCTTGCCATCAGATTGCACAATGAGCCAATCATATCGATACTAGATATAAGTCCTACACCAAAGGTTGCTGCGAAGAAGCTAAGAGCACTTACAATAACTGATTTCATACTTGTTGTAAGAGCTGTAAGTGTTGCTTCCTTTTTATCTTTACCTGACTTTCTTTCTGAAAGATATCTGGTAGTCATTAAAATTGCATAGTCAACTGTAGCACCAAGCTGAATAGTTCCAATTACAACAGATGAAATAAATGGGATTGTTGTATGTGTATAATAAGGAAGTCCCATATTTACAAAAATTGCAAATTCAATAACTGCTACCAGAATAAATGGCAGTGAAACTGATTTAAGTACAAATGCAATGATAAGAAAAACAAGGCCTATTGAAACCGTATTTACAACCTGGAAATCGTGGTTTGTAATTGTAATAAGGTCTTTTGTACAAGGTGCCTCACCAACAACCATAGCTTTTGGATCATAGCTCTTAACAATTCTGTCGACTTCACTGATCTGGCCATTGATCTCATCCGATGCAATCTTATAATCAGTTGTTAAAAGAACCATCTTCCATTCATCACTCTCAAGATCTGATAAAAGATCTTCCGGAATAAATTCTCTTGGAAGTGAAGGGCCAATAATAGAATCTGTTCCGAGAACTGCGAGAATTCCGTCTGTATTTTTTAGCTCTTTGATCATTTGATTCATAGAAGCACTGTCCAGGTTCTTATCTACCAAAAGCATGTAAGCTGAATTCATATCAAACTTGGCATCAACTTCATTTGCACCCTGAACACTTTCAAGCGTATCCGGCAATGTCTGTGTGAGATCATAATAAACACTGGTATGATTGTTTCCATAGATTGCAGGGAACAAAAGAACCAGGAAAATAAAAAAGAATGCAAGATAATGCTTTGCAACAAATCTCGGAATCTTTACAAACTCCGGCATAAGAGGTTTATGCCTTGTTTTCTCAATTGCCTTGTCAAATACTAGTATCATACTTGGAAGAATTGTGATGCATCCCAAAACTCCAAATACTACACCCTTTGCCATAACAACTCCAAGATCAAGGCCAAGTGTAAAGCTCATAAAGCAAAGAGCTACGAATCCGGCAACTGTTGTTATTGAGCTTCCGATGACTGAAATAAATGTTGCAGAAATGGCATTTGCCATAGCATCAAATTTATCATCTTTTTCCTCAAGTTCTTCCTGATAGCTGTGCCACAAGAATATTGAATAGTCAAGAGTTACGCCCAGCTGAAGCACCGCGCTAAGTGACTGGGTTATGAAAGATATTTCTCCCTTGAAGACATTAGTTCCCATGTTGTAAACAATAGCCATTCCGATACTAAGAAGGAAGAACAACGGTATAAGATAAGAATCCATTGTAAGGGAAAGAACGACAACCGCAAGAAGTACTGCGATTCCTACATAAATAGGTGTCTCTTTTTCTGCCATATTCTTTGTATCTGTTACAATAGCACTCATGCCACTCATGAAGCACTGCTTGTTGCTGATCTTCCTGATGTCTTCGATTGCCTGCATTGTACCATCAGATGAAGTGCCCTCATCAAATATGATGAACATCAATGTTGCATCTTTGCTATTAAATGCGTCATAAACTTCGGAAGGAAGCATTTCCATAGGCACTGACAAATCCATAATGCTGTCATACCAAATGACATCCGCAACGTGGTCCACTTTTTCGATATTGGATTTTAAATTTGCAACATCTTTTTCCTCCATACCCTCTGCCACATAAAGCACAAAGGAACCGGTTCCAAACTGGTCAAGCAAAATATCCTGCCCCTTCATAGTCTCAATGTCTCCCGGCAAATATGTCAGAATATCATAATTGACTCTCGTGCTAAAGTAACCGATTGCAGATGGAATAAGAAGTGCAACTGCCACAATCAGTATTACATATCTCAGCTTTACAATTAGATGTGAAAGCTTATTCATAACTTTTTCCTCCTCTTTAAGCAAAAATTCAAAAAATTTTTAAATTTTTGAAAATTATTATTGACCGATAGTCATTTTCTATAGTATGGTATAACATATAAATGACCACTGGTCAATATTTTTCGAAAAAAATTTTTCTCTAAAATATAACCAGTAGTTACAATTCAGTCGTCAGCCTGATTATATGAGTGGACATAAATGTGCAATTCTCGGACGAGGAGATAATTCATAGGATGAAAATACAAGAACAAGCTGAATGCTTTGAACAACGTTGAAATGAAGCTTGTTCTTGTAT
>JAFSQI010000137.1 GCA_017446685.1 Butyrivibrio sp. | reverse complement strand
ATTATATGAGCGGACATAAATGTGCAGTTCTCGGACGAGGAGATAATTCATAAGATGAAAATACAAGAACAAGCTGAATGCTTTGAACAACGTTGAAATGAAGCTTGTTCTTGTATTTGAATCTTTATGAATTACGACGTATGTGCAGATCACTTAGCGAGGTTTTATCGAGCTTAGTGAAATGTCATGCAGAGCAGACGAAAACAAGCATTTATGTCCGCTTATATATTGGCTGACAACTGAATTGTAACTTGTTATCCCTATTTTGCATCATGCATTTCTTTTACCCGCTCATCAGAGAAGCCTTCTGTACTTTCTTTTTGGGTAAGAATTTTCACTGTCTCAAATATAATCTGAAGATCAAGAAGCAGGCTGTAATTGGTTATATACATAAGATCAAGCTTGAGCTTATCAAGTGCTGTAGTATTATACTTTCCGTATACTTGAGCCATTCCGGACAGTCCGCCCTTAACCTTTGATCTAAATGAAAACTCAGGTATTTCTCTGGTATACTTTTCCACATGTTCAACTCTTTCAGGTCTTGGACCGATAATTGACATCTCGCCCTTCAGAATATTAATAAGCTGTGGAAGTTCATCAATTCTGCAGCCTCTTATCACATGTCCGACTTTAGTAATTCTGTCATCATTTTCCCCTGCAGGATGAGGCTTTCCATCTTTTTCAGCATCAACAATCATTGACCTGAACTTTAAAATCATAAATTTCTTGCAATCAATAGTGCATCTTTCTTGTTTATAAAATACAGGCCCACCGTCTTCCATCTTAATTGCTATTGCAGTTATGATCATCACAGGACTTAGCAGCACCAGAGCAATCAAGCTAAGTACTATGTCAAAAAATCTCTTTATTATTATCTGCCACCATTTCATTCCCATATTTCTTGCAAGAAAGAGCGGAGTATCAAAGAGATTAAGCTCCTCTGAACCTTTTACTATAACATCAGAAATCTTAGGTACAAAATATACTCTTTTATCCATGTCAAAGCATATTTTCAGGATTCTGTTTTTATCATCTGATGGCATGTCTCCTATAAGAGCCGCGTCATATTTACCAAGTATTTCTTTTAATTCATCCTCTGCTATATCAAAACGCACAACTCTTTCCACCTGATATTTATACGGAACAGAGTTCATTTTGCTGTAGATATCGTTATTTCTGTTTCCGTTGACTTCTACTACCTTAAGTGGAGGAAATGCCTTGCGATAAATATCGATCATAGGGACAACGATAAGGATCAAAACTGCCATATGTAAAAAGAACATAAGAAAATACATATAGGTGAACTGCCAAAACATTCTTATATTTGCTGTAATTGCAACTGAAACAAATACTTCAAGCACATCTACTAAAGCTGCTGTCAAAAACTGAGATGCAATGAGATTTGTTTTTCTCTCAACTCCGATTTTAAATGCATGAAGCCATTTACCTACAATTACAAATAAAGCAGCATAAATCAAAATAGCCATTAGCATGTTTGATCGGCTGCTCAATAATTTCAGTTCGTGATGTATGCGTATATAATTGTTCCAATGGATATAGAAGATTACTGTAGAAACAATAGTAAGAACTACCTGACACATTCCTCTGTAAAGATACTTCCCCTGAATCTTTTCCTTCACACACTCATCTCCATTCGCAGTAGAAATTTAGAATTATAGCTATGTGCATGCCACCGCAGAAACGATTTTTCATGGTCCTCATGCAGAAGGATTAGAAAAGTGCAGTGGCATGCCTAGTCCAAATATAATTATTGATAAGAAGGGAATCTTATCTATATTGGCATTTAGTCATCTACTTTTTCATAAAAAATATCAATAACCATATCTCTGAACTTATCATCATCAACATAAAACTCATCTGAAACATTTCCCTGAGTCGTAGCTCCGGGGATTTCATGAACGCTGTCATTGTCATATTCATAACCGGCTGCTTCTGTTGCAAGATATATAAGTTTACTTCCTGATATACTTGTTACTGTATAATCAGAAACTGAATTATATATTGACATAAATGAAAGCGGATCATTTTTTATTGTTTCATATATTTTGTCAATCAAAGCCTCCAGATAAACCTGCTGCCTTTCAAGGCGCCTGTCAGCCCCACCAACTTCTGTATCTCTGCTTCTTACAAAAAGATATGCTTCTTCATCTTCAAGATGCACTGTTTCGCCCTTGGTAAATGTAATGCTCCCGGCATCATAATCCTCAGGAACCACTACATCAACACCTCCAATTGCGTCACAAAGTGGAACAATACCATCCATAGTCATAGCTGCATATCCATGAATCGGCAACTGATAAAAGAGATTTGAAACAGCCCTGACCTCATACTCGCAGCTATCCTCAAGTCCACTTCCAACACCATGCTGAACAGCAATTTGAGCAAGATTACTGCTTAAAACATCACCCTCTTTATCGTAGACATTTACATCAACCATTGTATTTCTATTTATTGGGATAAAATCGATGTGTTTTTTTACAGGATCCATCACAAATAGCATAAGAACGTCTGCGTTACCTCCATCCAGAGCCTCCGGATCAGTTTCTGTAATCGAAGTTTTATCAATACCCATTATCAGAAAGCTCATAAGGTTTTCTTTGTACGCATATACTTCTCCGTTATGCTTTACCCAACCATCCTGCCATTTAGCTGATTCAGTCTTAGTGATTACTTCAGTCTGTTCCATGACAGGTTCAATAGTCTCCGCCTGGTCCATGATCTGCGCCCTGCCTCTTCCAAGATAAACGTAGATAAGATCAGCTATTACTGCAAAAGCAACTATCGTGTATAGAAGTGTCTTTAGCGAAAACTTATTCTTTTTTATTTCTGCCTTTCCAATCGAAACGTCTATGACACATCACCTCTCAAAATAATATCTTCTCTGCCCCTTTGCGCTTCATATCTCTGGAACTTTTCATTCTCATCATAATAATTTCTTCCTGAACTCCATTAAAGAACCACCAGATAAGAACTATTAATATAAGCGCCGCAACAGGAATCATTATATTTTTTGCTATATGAACAATTCCCCCGTCTATATAGTACTGTGGCGGAATTGCTGTTTTAACTGCATTTGAATAAAGTGTAGTACTGAAATATTCATCTGTTGTCTCTCCAATGAGTTCTACCCACGAGGAAATAGTTGTATCAAGTCTTGTCAAAAGAGAATCCGCATAGTCAAATTCATCCTGCGAGTTATAAGTAGTAGCTTCCTGCAAAGTATTTAAAAGAAGATAAAACTCATTCAAATTCGTATTTTCTTCTGCGATTTCTTTATTTAAACTGATTTTTTTAGATACAAGTGTATCGTAATATTCATTTTTTTCTTCATATTCAAGTGTTGTATCAGAACTACTTACAACAACTACCGGGTCTTTTTCGTAACTGTTTATTGTATTGGTTACAGTTTCAAGCTGAGTTTGCAATTCAGAGATTTTGTTGCTTGCCTCTCTTATTCGATAGTTATAGTATTCAATCTGCCTGTCCTTATCCTTTGTAAGAGACTGGCTCTCTACATAGGATGATAATCTTGCAATATCAACGCTCTGAACGAATTTAAGTGATGTAACTATATCTTCAAAAGAAAGACCTGTTCTTGAAGATCTGAAGTCAGGGGCATCATTCATGAGCTTTGTCACATATGACAACATAAGTTGAATCTGAGTTTTTACAAGGTCAACACTCTCACCGTAATCATAGTCATCACCACTTAAAAGATTTGATGTAACTGTCAGTACTTCTGCATTTGCATATGTATCCAGGAAATACTGTCTATAGCTTGTAAGCACATTGTTAAGAACCTGTGTAAGTTCATTTGGTGCAAAGGTCCCATCGTCATAAAGATATACAATATATTGAGATGGGAAATAGGAAACATCCAGAATCTTTTCATACTGTGTTGCATCTTTTTCCGCCATGGTCTTGATAACTGTCATCTTTTCAACTGCATCCTCGGGCACAACACCTTCAATAACTATGTTTTCTCTCACATGTTCAATGTAATTCTCAGAATATCCCATTTCTTCCAAAGCTGACTGTATAACATAAGGCGATTTCATCAAAGTGACATCAAATGCAGCTCCGTTTGGATCAAGTCCCTGTTCTATTCCTTCAAACTGAAATGTGACAACTGCTCTTACAAAAGAGCCTTTTCCTGATATGTGTTCATAGCCTGAATACAAAAATCCTGCTGCCGTTCCAAGTAGTATTGCCAAAATCAGCAAATACGCAATAAGCCTTTTCTTTTTCCCCATAAGAGAAAAAACATTGATAAGATCAATCTCTGAATCAGCCTCATTCGTCTGATTCAACTGTAGTATCACCTTGCTGCCTTCCTGCTGTTCCATATTATGCTTTACTCCCCTTTTTCACTTTTTTTCGTCATCTCAATCTATTTTTTAGGATTGTTTTCCTGAATTTCCTATAATTAAATCGGATTATTCCAAGTGTAAATACTGCCATTCCGAAAGAAAAAGCTGAAGCCAGAATAAAGAGTATCGATATTAAGTCTATTTTTCTGTGTTTAACTTCAGTAGCATTATCTTCTGTTTCATAATTATTTTCTTGTTCCACCAACGTACTTTCATTGGTTGCAACTATCGGAGAACCTGTTGAAAAAGACTCTGAGCTTTCATTTTGGCCTGCAGAAGTATCTACTGTTACGCCTTTTGCTTCTTCTGAAATTTCAGTCTGAATATTTTCATCCGTGTTTTCTTCATTATCACTTTCATCCGGACTATATGAAACTTCAACCATATCTTCTCTTACATACCCGGATGAACCGGCATAAGTTACCTTATACCAAACCTCTGATTCCTCATTTACAACTTTGCTGTCTGAGCTAATGCTGATACCATACGGTACTACAACCAAGCTTGAGGATGTAACCAAAGGTTCTGTTCTTAAATTTGCATTTTTTATAAAATGAAGGAGATAACTCCCATTACTATCCGTATCTTCTCCGGTATCATCAGCATTTTCATCCTGCGTCTGTTCATCAATATCTGAAGTGTTTTTATTCCTTGCTGATCTTGTACTTTGTATTACCTTTTCTGCCTTTGCAGCCGCTGCTTCCTGCGCAGCTTGTGCTGCCGCTTCCTGTTCTTCAGCACTCTGTGCCGTTTTTTCATTAGTCTGTTCCTGTGCCGCAGCTTCTGTATTTTCTGCTTCCTGTGTTGACTCTTCCTGCGCCGCTGCTGACTGATTTTTTGAAGCTTCAGAAGCCTCTTTTAACTCGCTATTATTCTCCTGAGCATATATATTTATCCCCGGAGTAGCAAAAACAAGCGACATAGATATAAAAAAAGCCGGAATAATTCGATTAAATCTGCTTTTCTCCCACATTTCCACTTTTTACCTTTATTTCTTTATTAGTCCGCTTCCTCTCTTGGAAGAAGCGGACAATTCCCACACACAAAGGGCTTATTATTATTTTTTTGACATGCCAAACTCTGTTTATTGTTACTTTCTTACGATAAAGATAGGGCCGTTTCCTGTAAGATGAAGACCGATAGCTCCATTTACAACTGCTGTTACCTTTACCTTTACAAGCTTACCATTAACCATCTGGTAAACTTCTATTTTACCAGCATCTGCTGCTGTAACACCCTGTACGCTGATAGCAGTATCAAAGGTCTTGAATGCAACACCGTTCTGAAGAACAAGCTGTACTGCATTAAGAACACTCTTGCCGCTAAGCTGTGAAAGACCACTTGCTACAACATTAGCTGCGGGTTTGCAAAGAATAACGTTTACATTGCCGGCCTTACCGTCAACAGAGTTAACTGAAAGGTTAGCATCCCATGCTACTGCAACTGAACCAGCAATTGTAGTATCAGGATTAATGTAGTTTCCTACTGCCTCTTCTGCAGAAATATTACGAGTAGCAGCAGCCTGCTGAATGAATGCCTTCTGTTCATCTGTCATAGCGTTATAAGCTGCTGTAGCTGCAGCCTGCTTACTTTCTACTGTAAGTGCAGGAGCTGCCTGGATCTGAGCTAAAGATGTTCCTACTGCGATAGCTGCAGCTGGAGTTGCTACAGCTCCACTCTTGAGCAGGTTGTTAGCAATATTTGTAGCGGCTGCTCTTGTTTCGCCTGAAAGAGATGCAGGTATAGCTGCGTCACTTACTGTCTGTACAGGTGCAGTAGTTGTTGTAGTTGATGTACTTGAAGATGAAGTACTTGTTGTGAGTGTACTCTGTGCTGTAGGGCTGCTAGCCATTACAGGCAAAGAAAATGTCATTGTGCCCACTAGTGTTAATGCTACTAATAGCTTCTTCATGTGTTTCCTCCTTCCCTTTTCAATGTGTGGTATATTTTCGTTCTTCAAATTTGAACGGAAATATCAATACTTATTCCGGAACGAAATTATCCGGATCAAATTCGCTTGTATTCTGATGTCCTATTGTACCTGCTCTGTCATTTACAAGCTTGGCTATCACCATATACTGTTTAGAATCATCTGCCGGCTCATCTGCAACCAGCGTAACAATAAAATCTCTATAAGTCGTTTCCAGATAGTTATCAGCTATATTGTCAGATAAAGTTCTCGTATCATAGAGTTCAGTGAGAAACCTGTAGCACTCCGTATCAATAGGAAAGGCATAGTATTCCAAAAGATCCTGTTTTTCCCAGGATCTTGACATTACAACCTCATATGTCATATGGTTTCCTTCTATATATATGTCTATATTCCTATGATTATTGAAATAATCGGGGTTCTTGTATGATAAAACAACTTCTTTATCAACTCCGTATATAATCTCATTAAAATCACAAAAATCTGTGGAATTTGGAAATTCTGTATAAATAGCTCCTGTACTACTCTCAGCCCCTGTGCTGTCATGACTTGCATAATAGTCAGACTCATACGTTGCATTTTGTAATATAGGTGCTGAAATACCTGTATCCGGAATATCAATCCAGGCAAAGGCGTCGGGTGATTCTTTTCTAATTTCTTCAAAATCAATTTCAAGTTCAGTATCTGCTTCTTCAGTGTTCTCCTTTATGGGCTCCTCCACTGATTCCTTCGCATTATCACTTTCTATTTTTTCTGTGTCTTTCACTTTATCCCCGCAAGCAACAAGTATTGATGCAAGAGAAACTGCGTAAAGCACAGATCTGATTTTTTTATTACCCATTATCAATTTCAATCTTTTCATAAAAAATATTTAGAATAAGTTCTTTTAATGCCGTCTCATCGGCATAGAACTCATCAAAATCCTCCCCTCTGACAGTTTCACCGGCAATACTGTGCATACTGCTGCCATCATATCTAAGCGACGCGCTTTTACCTGCCAGATAAATCATTTCGTTTGTATCAACATCCGTAGTCATATACTTTGCTGCTGAGCTATAAATGGAAATCACACTCTTTGGATCTTCTTTGATACTCTTAAGCACTCTTGATATAAGTGCCTTCATGAATACCTTCTGGCGTTCTAAGCGTCTGTCAGCACCGCCAACATCATGATCTCTTTCCCTTACGAAATTCAGTGCCTCATTTCCTGATAAATGAATTGTTTCCCCTTTATGAAAAGAGAGCCCTTCCGTCAGCTCATCCGCCGGAACTGTAACATCTACACCACCTATTGCATTGCTTAATGGCGCTAACCCTTCCAGGCTCATTGACGCATAACCATATATAGGAATCTGAAATAAAAATCTTGAAACTGCCTTAACCTGATATTCGCAGCTTTCCTCCATTCCATTTCCAACTCCATGCTGCACCGCAATCTGTGCCTTTTGAGTTCTAATAACATTTCCAAGTTCATCATATACATCCACATCAACCATGGTGTTCCTGTTGATAGGAATAAGTTCTATTCGCTTTTCATCAAAATCTAAAACTACCAAAACCTGAACATCAGCCTGTCCTCCATCAAGACTGCCGGACTGAGCTGTATTTTTTCCCGTCTGGTCTGTTCCCATCAGTAAAAAAGACATCACGTCCTTTTTATACTGATAAATTTCTCCATTGTACTTAACCCATCCCTCCTGCCATTTGGCAGTTTCTTTTTCGGTCAGTTCTTCATTCTGTTCTATAACCGGAATCTCAACATCTACTCCTGCTTCCAGGCTGTCATGCCCGCTTCGTGAGCTGAACGTGTACCAGATTACTACTCCGGCTCCCAATGCAATAATCACAATTACAATAACCAACAAGACTTTTATACTTTTATTTTTCATAGACAGCTTATTCTGCCTCTCCACTATTCTGTACGACTGGCGCTCGTCCCAAAGCTATATACCGAGTATTTCTATTTGCTTTTTTATCGACATAATATTATTGTACGCTAAAAAATGTATCTTTTAAAGTCAATTCGCTACAAAATGTTTTATTTTATGTAAAATTTGTTTTATTTAATTTAGTTTTTATAATATAAGGCAATTGTCTTTTTCTAAGCTCTAACACTTACATAATTATTTTTCTATCAAAACAAGGATGAAACTTAGATGTCTGATACCCCATTAACAAAATATTTGAAATTACTTAGAAAAGAACATGGTTATACTCAGGACGATATAGCCAAGAAGATTGGAACTTCCAGAGCAAATTACGGTCACTATGAGACCGGAAGACTTACACCGTCGAATGATGTTTTATATAAAATTTCAGTTATTTATGACATTCCGCTCACAAAACTGGTAAAGCTATCCGGTGTTTACAATGAACCTGTAGGCTTTTCTATTGAAAGTCTTTTCAAAGAAGATGCTGCTACTCCTGATCTCGATAAGCTTTACTCAGATTTTTTGCAAAAATGTGTAAACATGTCAAAAGAAGAACTTATTAAGTGGTTTACTACTAATGATCAGGAATTAGTCTTCTATTACCATATGCTTTCTGAAAGAGATAAAAGACTTGTAATGTATTTCCTAAAACTATTGATTCTAAACAAAGATTCAAGTAATAAAAAGAAAAAATAAAGGAAAGGGACAAGTGACTGTCCCTTTCCTTTATTTAGTATTTAATGTTTTCTTTTATTTATCTTCTTCCTGCTCTTCTCTCTTTTTAAATCCGATTAGAAGACTTAGTGCTACTGCTGCTGCGATGATGATTGCAAATGCTCTTGACGAAGTATTTGTGTCATCTGAGGTTCTTCCTCTTCTTGCTCCAAGTACCTGACGTCCATCAGTTGTCCTCTGTGATCCAAGTACTGCTGCATCATCTGCCGGTGTAGCTGCGAGAGGTACTGCTGCATCCGCTATATCCACTGTTCCTGCTGCTACTATTGCCGGAATAACATCGGGAGCCGGTGTTGGTGCCGGTGCAGGACCAGGTGTAGGTGCTGGTGCTGGATCCGGTGTAGGAGTTGGTGTAGGTGTAGGTGCTGGTGTAGGTACCGGATCAACTGTAAGTGTTCCGTATACATAATTTATTGTGTAATTTGAAAGCTTTGTTTCACCAAGAGCAACTACTGTAAATGTGTTCTGTGAGCTGCCAACCTCTGTCTGTGTTCCTGTAAAGCTGTAATCTACGCTGTCTCCTATTCCCCAGCTTGTGTCAGCTGTTACTTCATTGTTTACTGCTGCAGTTCCATCATAGGTCTTTGTAACTGAACCGGATGTAACTGTGATTACCTTTGGCTCAATTGTCAAAGTTCCCTCTGACTTTTTGAGTGGCTTAAACTGACTTGTTACATCATTTCCGGCTTCGTCAGTAACTTTCATTTCACCGCTTATAGCCAGTGTGTACTTTCCTACATCTTTTTCTGCTGTGTCAACAGACAGGCCGCTTACTGTGTAGGTCTTGCCTTTAATTGTAACTGTCTTTGCAGCTTTTGTAGTATCTGCTGCTCCGGCTGTTACAGGAGCAAGAATATTTGTAATTCCATCGACTATTCTGTTAAGAAGTCCCGGTGCACTTCCTTCAACTGCGAAGTCAAATCCTGAGTAAACTTCTCCGGTATAAGGTCTTGTAACATCTGCTGTAGAAGCTGCTATTTCAAACTTTTCATTGTCTTCGAGAGCGAGAATTTCGACATATCCATCTTCAACTACGAAGTTTACTTCAAAGTTTTTATTATTGTTTGTAAACATATCCTTTGTAAGGTTCATATTTACCTTTGAAGGAACTGTTGCGCTTGCTTTTGCTGTTCCGGTAAATGTGAAGTCTTCTTCCTTGTAAAGTCTATTGTCTATCTGAACCTTATAGCCTTCTACAGAATGTTCACCACCGTCGTATTTAACCGGATTCTTATTTCCTGTTACGGTTACAGTTACATTAAGTGGTGTAATCTCAAGTGTTCCATTTACAAGCTTAACATTTGAGAAGTTATCTGTTACATCCTTGGAGCCTGCCATGAATCTGTAGCCTGCTGCCACTTTGTTTTCAGCCTTGCCTACCTCTGTTATTGTGCCTTCTGCCTGAGCCTTTACTGTTATAGTTCCCGGAAGTCCTGTTGCAGTTACATTCTTATTTGTAAGTGCTGTTCCGTCATAAACCTTTGAGCTGCTTGCTGCTGTCAAAACAATCTGTGATGTGTTTTCTGTCACCTTCAGGGTTCCAAGGTTTTCTTTAACAGTGTAGTTATTCTTATTTACTCTTCCCCAGCTTACACTGTAGGTATTTGTGCTGCTTCCTACTTCAGTCTGACTTCCTGTTGCCTTAACTGTAGCTGTTTCTCCATCTATAAGCCCTGTAATAGATGCTTCATCATTTGTAAGAGCTGTTCCGTCAAATGCTTTGTTAGCTGAGCCTGTTGTAATTGTTACAGATGCCGGATTAACTGTAAGCTTACCATCTACAAGTTCTACCTTTGTGAAGCTGTCAGTCTTATCAATTCCTTCCGCATTAAAGATCTTGTAACCTGTAATCTTATTTGCGCTGCTTCCTGCATCCTTTTGACTTCCGCTGATAGTTACCTCAATTGTAAGTCCTTTAGGAACCGGACCGCTTACTGTAAATCCTACAGCCTTAAGCTCTGTTCCGTCATAAGTCTTGGAATCAGATGCTGCTGTAAGTATTATCTGAGCATCCGACCTTGTAACTGTTAAGGTTCCAAGGTTATCAGTTACTGTGTAGTTTGCCTTTTTAGCATTATCCCAGTCTGCTGTGTAAGTATTGTCTGCCTGACCTACATCTGTGATACTGCCTGTTGTACTTACTGTGATACTCTCTCCATCTACTAATCCGGTAACATCTACTGTGCTGTCTGTAAGTGGTGTTCCGTCATAAGGCTTACTTGCTGAACCTGTCTTAATTGTAACTGCCTTAGGTGTAACTGTAAGAGTACCATCCTCAGTCTTGATATTTGTGAAGCTCCTTGTCCTGTCTTCACCTGCTGCATTTAATATTCTAAAGCTTCCTACTGTGTTTGCACTGCTTCCGACATCAGTTTGAGTTCCTACTGCCTGTGCCTGTGCTGTAAATCCTGATGGAAGCCCTGATACTGATACAGCCTTGTTTACAAGTGCTGTTCCATCATAAACTTTGGAATCTGTTGCTGCTGTAAATGTAATCTGTGTTGCATTCGGAGTAATGGTAAGTGTTCCAAGCTCTTCCTTTATGTTGTAGTTGGAAGCATTTGCTCCATCCCAGGATATTCTATAAGTATTGGTTGTATCACCGACCTCTGTGATTGTTCCTGTTGCTGTAACCGATACTTTTTCTTCAGGAATAATACCTGTAATTGATGCTTCGCTGTTTGTAAGAGCCGTTCCATCATAGGCCTTTGAAGCCGTGCCTGTTGTTATGATTACATCTTTAGCTGTTACTGTAAGTGTTCCCGGTACTGTTGTAACGTTTGTAAAGAATCTGGTTACATCTGCCGTACCTGACATGAATTTGTATCCTTCGGCTACTGTATTCGGTGCGGTTCCCTTATCCGTGATACTTCCTTCTGCACTTGCTGTATATGTGATTCCTGCCGGTAATCCTTCTGCTGTTACAGTACTGTTGGTAAGGGCTGTTCCGTCGTAAGTCTTGGAATCTGTTGCTGCTGTAAGTGTGATCTGTGATGTATTGATATTAACAGTAAGTGTTCCAAGATTTTCTGTTATTGTGTAGTTGCTCTTTTTAGCTGTTCCCCAGTCTGCCGAATAAGTATTATCACTTTCACCAACTTCTGTCTGGCTTCCTGTTGCAGTAACTGTAGCTGTCTCGCCATTTACAAGTCCTGTGATATTTGCGTCACTCTTTGTAAGAGGTGTACCATCGTAAGGTTTATTAGCTGAGCCTGTTGTGATGGTTACAGGTGCGGGATTAACTGTAAGTTTTCCGTCTACAAGTTCTATACTTGTAAAGCTATCAGTCACTTTTGCGCCTGTTGAGTCTAAAATCTCATAGCTTATTACTTTATTGGCACTTGATCCTGCGTCTGTCTGCTCACCCGAAACAGTAGTCACAGCAGTATGTCCTTCAGGTAATCCTTTTACTTCTACACCGCCGTTAAAGAGTTT
>JAFSQI010000136.1 GCA_017446685.1 Butyrivibrio sp. | reverse complement strand
TGTTCAGACAGAAATGCGCACTAAGCTGCGCATTTCGTGAGAACCTGATGCAGGAGTGAGCGCATTCCATCGACGAAGTCGATTTGGAATGAATGCGCGAAGTGGTTACTGGAGCGAGCAGTATGCGAGTGAACAGTAACATTTCATGATTTTCTGAACAGACATAACGAAAAGATACTGTATCTGGAGCTTGGAGTAGGTTATAATACTCCCGGTATCATCAAGTATCATTTCTGGCAGATGAGGCTTAAGATATGATGGTGTATTATCCCATAATACATTTCAGGATAATGCAAAAATATTACATACGAAATTGAGGGAATTTATGGATACTAATAAGATATGGATGATTTTATCTGGAAGTGTAGAGCAGTCAAGTGACAAAGAATACACGGATAAAGTGGGGGTAGTTTCTGTCGTATATGCATCTGCTGATGAAACCAAAGTAAGACAGTACCTGGAAATTTTAAAGAAAGAAAACCCTGAAGTTTTCTATATGCAATATGAAGTGCCTATGGATGTGAAACTTACAGAATTAACGCATTATCCATCTATAGAAATAACTAAAGAAGATTTGGAGTGATGATGATATACTTCTTTTGAGAAGAAAGCATTTCTTAGAGAGTATGCCCGCCTTGATAAAGAAAGTACTATTGCATGATTAGAAATGCCATGAGATAAGTCTGACCATGATCTATGGTCGATTTAGACAAGAAAAGTTTCGCTGGCTAATTCTCTTACGGTTGGCGCAGTCCTTACTATAGCAGCTGCAGGTAGCGAAATAACAGTAAGCTTGAAAAATATTAAAGTCAACTTATGTGCCCGATTATCAAATCTTTCGTATAAAGTATTGTGATTCATATAGTGAATAATTACCAAAGGGGAAAATTATGGATAACAATGTAAAAATGGTTCCAGCAATCTGTACGCAGTGTGGCGGAACAGTTGAGGTTGATAAGACGAAAGAGGAAGCAAAGTGTCCTTTTTGCGGGACTTCTTTTGTCATTGAAAAGGCTATAAACAATTACAATGTGAAATATGCGACTATTGAACATGCTGATAATGTCAACATCGATGTCACCGGAGCAGTAAAGAAAGTTCTTGATTTTGCGGGCACTCAGATGAGTGAGTCAAGAAAGGTAAGACAGGAACAAAGGAAAATTGATTCTGAGCTTCACAGTAAGAACACAATTGCTTTTTTTAAGCTCTACGGCTTTATGTTTGCCGGAATGCTTGTCTTTGGACTGATTGCCTTTATTATCATGCAGTTTACCGGGAATAACGGAGATGATGAGCAGGCTGAAGATGTCGGAACATCTGTTATCGAGTGTCAGGTAAAAGACGGAGCTCTTTTTACTGATATAGATATAAGCGATGATCTGGAATGGAAATATCAGGATTTCGACAGCTATGGAGTAGCTCTTTCATCTGAAGACAGTTATGTAAATAGCTATCACAGCTGTGTGGTTCCAAATAATACTTTTGATGAAGGCGTGGGATATGCTGTTACAGCCGGTTTTGATAGAATGACTATGGCATCTGATCCTTCATATTACTGCGTAGTTAAGGTCTACATAGAAGACTATCAGGTGATAAATGCTGATGATCCGGTTATTGTTGAAAGCTTATCTGAATATAACTACGATTAAAGAATCAACTTAAACATTACTGATTGCAACTTAACACCGTAAATATTGAGTGAGATCTCCTTTTGAAGTAATGTATATGTTATTGATGATCAATTCAAAGAACAGTTTGATCACTGTGTAGGATGGGCTAATCCAAGCAGAAATGCAGATGAACATGGCGCTTGGGGCAATGCCTTAATGGTCTTTAGAAAATCAGACATGAAGATGATTGGGTGTATGCAGGTTCACAATGTTTTAACCCAGCGTATGAAGGACTTCACAGGTCATGTTGGTTATTCTGTAAGGCCATCAGAGAGACACAAAGGCTATGCCAAAAAGATACTGGATAAGGCCGTTGACTTCCTGACAAGTTTTGGATTTGAAGAAATATATGTAAGCTGTCTTCCGGAAAATGAAGCCAGTAAGAAAACAATCTTAGCAAATGGCGGGGAATATTTAGAGACAGTTTTTCTAGAAGAAGATAATGTGAATCTTGAGAAATACAGAATAAGGCCATAATTATATTACAGAATAAAAGACTGAGACAAAATTGAATATATTGCAGGATTATGCATAAATGAAATGGACGTAATTCTGCCTATATCAAGGAATTTGTGTATGGAGCAGTTGATTTTTGAATCGGTACTCTGCCTATATCAAAGGGATAGTGAATAGAGGCAGTTGATTTTATAGTAATTGTTCTGCCTATATTGTAAAAAGCGATAGAGAGGCAGAAAAATAGGGCTAAAATACACTGCTTATATTTATAAAAAGTATAATAGAGGCAGAACCGGACGTCTAAAGAGCAATGCCTCTATTTAAGAAAATACAATATAGGCAGAATTATGCCTCTGAAAAACACTGCCTATATTACAAGAAAAAGAATAGAGGCAGAGCAAAAACTACTAGAAAGATCAAATATCAGGATACCTTGCTGGCAACCTAGGAGATCGAATAACTTGATACGTAAACAATCGGTGTAAGCCCAAACAAAAAACAGACTTCATGTTTTCAAAATCTGTCCTTTTGTTTGGGCTTCAGACCATACAGTATCCTTTTCAGAATGGCTTACTGGCCTTAGAAAGGAGATTCTTGAAGACACCTTGTTACAATTCAGTTGTCAGCCAATATATAAGCGGACATAAATGCTTGTTTTCGTCTGCGTCGTAATTCATAAAGATTCAAATACAAGAACAAGCTTCATTTCAACGTTGTTCAAAGCATTCAGCTTGTTCTTGTATTT
>JAFSQI010000135.1 GCA_017446685.1 Butyrivibrio sp. | reverse complement strand
TGTTCAGACAGAAATGCGCACTAAGCTGCGCATTTCGTGAGAACCTGATGCAGGAGTGAGCGCATTCCATCGACGAAGTCGATTTGGAATGAATGCGCGAAGTGGTTACTGGAGCGAGCAGTATGCGAGTGAACAGTAACGAATAATTTACCGTAACAAGTTGTTTCGATGCGCAGATTAGTTACTGAAAAAAACTGTATGTGAGCTAACAGCAACAATAGAGATGTAAAGTTATTATGATGGATTATAGAAGTTTATATACAAATGGATATGATAGACTTAAAAGAGCCGGGATTTCAGAAGCTAAGCTTGATGCCCGGCTCCTTTTGGAATATGTGTGCGGTACAGACCACAGCACTCTTTTGGCACATCCTGACAGAGAAATAAGCGATGCTGAATATGACCTGTATATGGAATGTATCGGCAGAAGAGAAAAGAGAGAGCCTGTTGCGTATATTCTTGGAAAATGGGATTTTATGGGGCTTTCCTTTGAGGTAAACAAAAATGTTCTTATTCCGGAGCAGGACACTGAGATACTTGTAGAAGAGGCAATGAGGTATTGCGAAGATGGGATGAGGATTATGGATCTTTGTACCGGTTCGGGATGTATTGCGCTTAGTATTCTTAATTACACCAATGATACGAAGGCTGTTTGCACCGATATTTCTGAGGATGCTCTTTTGGTTGCCACGCAGAATGCTGCAAATCTTGGTATGGGAGAAAGAGCCGAGTTCATTCATACAGATCTTTTTCCTGAAAAGACTGTGGGAAAATTTGATATTATTGTGTCTAATCCTCCTTATATTGAGTCAAGTGTTATTGATGGTCTTGAACCTGAGGTTAAGGATTATGAGCCGAGACTTGCTCTGGATGGCGATGAAGATGGACTTGTCTTTTACAGAAGAATCATAGATTCTGCGTCAGAATACCTTTATTCAAGCGGTTATCTTATTATGGAGATTGGTTATGATCAGGCAGAGGCTGTGATGGGGCTTTTGAACGAAAAGGGGTATTTCCATGATATTGAAGTTATAAAGGATTTTTCCGGAAATGACCGCGTAATCAGAGCGTGCTTTTATATTTTGTGATATGAGGAAAAAATATGTTTGATAAATTAGAAGATATTCTTCGAAGATATGAAGATATAACTATGGAACTTAATGATCCTTCGGTAATTTCTGATCAGGATAAATTTCGAAAGCTAATGAAGGAACAAAAGAATCTTGAGCCGCTGATTGAATGTTATAGACAGTACAAAAAGTGCAAAGAGACTATAGATGAAAGTGTTATGATGCTTGAGGAAGAATCAGATCCGGAGATGAAGGAGATGCTAAAGGAAGAGCTGGCAGCGGCAAAGGACAAGATCCCTGATCTTGAAAAAGAGCTTAAGATACTCCTTCTTCCAAAGGATCCTAACGATGAGAAGAACGTTATTGTGGAAATAAGAGCCGGAGTTGGCGGAGATGAGGCAGCTCTTTTTGCAGCTGACATGTACAGGGTTTACACAAGATACGCCGAGAGGAAGAACTGGCGCGTTGAGACCATGAGTGTAGAGGATATCGGCATTGGTGGTATAAAGACAGTCAGCTTTATGATCAAGGGTAATGGTGCTTATTCAAGACTTAAATTTGAGAGCGGGGTTCACAGAGTACAGAGAATTCCTGTTACAGAGTCAGGCGGAAGAATTCATACTTCTGCTATCACGGTTGCAATCATGCCTGAGGTTGAGGACGTGGAAGTAGAGATAGATATGAATGATTGTAAATTTGATGTATTCAGAGCTTCCGGAAATGGCGGACAATGCGTTAATACCACTGATTCCGCTGTCAGATTGACTCATTTCCCTACAGGAATTGTTATATCCTGTCAGGATGAAAAGAGCCAGCAGCAGAACAAGGCAAAGGCACTACGAGTTCTGAGAGCGAAGCTCTATGAGCTTGAAAGAGAAAAACAGCATAACAGCGAGGCTGCATTAAGGCGAAGTCAGGTAGGAAGCGGCGACAGATCAGAGAAAATCAGAACCTACAATTTCCATCAGGGACGAGTTACAGATCATAGAATAAATCTTACTTTGTACAGAATTGATCAGATCATGGACGGGGATCTTGATGAAATTATAGATTCTTTAATTGCTGCAGACCAGGCTGATAAGCTTAGCTCACTTGAAAATTGAGTGAACAGATTTTTTAAAAATATTAAATAAAAGTAAAAGAAATATTTGTCGATTGAATGAGTTTTGTTTATATCGTATAATCAAATTGTGAATTGGTTTCTATGATTTCATCTAAGAATATATTTATTTTAGTGAAAGGTTCAATTGGTGACATATGGATGCCGGATTTAAAGCTGAACTAATAGAGTGGGGCGTTGACTGGGACGAAATCCTTGACAGATTTATGGGAAATGAAGACCTCATAGCCAAATTTATGTTCAAATTTCTCAACGACCAAAGCATGAGTGAACTTACCCAGAATCTTCAGGAAGGTAATGTACAAGGCGCATTTAAAGCTGTTCATACATTAAAGGGAGTAGGCGCTAATCTAGGTCTTAAGGGCTTTCTTACACCTGTTTGTGAGCTTACTGAAATTCTTAGAGCAGGTTCAATGGAAGGCTATGAGGAAAAATATAATGAAATTAAGCCTAAATATGAGGAACTTATAGCTATACTTACAAAATATCAGCCATAATTTATTCGTAGTCATCATATTCTATACCAAAAGAGGTTAAGAAGCTTGGGATATATTCGTCCCAGGCTTTTTCTATTGTCTTATCAAGGGTAAATACTGAATATGCACATCCTGTTGTGATGATTACATTTCCGGCTGAAAAACGAATGTTAAGTCCTAAATTGACCTGGTCAGGTGTTAATCCGGCGCCTGACTGTTCTATTATCTTTGATTTTGTTTCTTTGTCACAAAGAAAGACAAATTTAAAACCGAGTGGAGTACGCTTTCCTTTGATAAGGTCATAGCACACAGGACGAAGCAGTGACCAGGTTGAATACTCATCAAAAGCAGAATCGTCGGTGTAATCTGCATCATTTTTGTAGAAGTCCTTGTGCGTGCGTCCGTCAATTGTAAATGTGTTAAAGGTATCTATAGTAGCCTGTTCAACAAAAAAGCTTCCGAAGGATTCGGAGGCGAGTAATTTTGACATGAATTCCTTTTTATTTGTGATTTTTTTTGCAATCATTTTCGTATTTCTCCATTAGAACTGTTTCTCAAAGTCTTTTCTGCAGCACATAACGCGTAAACAGTATTTAATACTATAGCATAGTATACAAATTAATGAAAGATTCGGAGTTTTTTTTGGGTAAATTAATTGTTTATTTGGAACTTAAATTTAGTTTATACTAAATATGTTAAGCTATTAAAGGGGGGATATCATGGCAAAATCAGTAAGACTTAAAGATATAGCTGACAAAATTGGGGTTAGTACTGTAACAGTTTCTAAAGCTCTTTCAGGACAAAAGGGTATGAGTGAAGAGCTTCGTGAGAAGATACATGCCTTGGCTAATGACATGGGATATGTTCCTTCTGTTTCCAGAAAAGCGGATTTTTCCAATAAAAGTTTCACGATAGGTGTTTTGATTTCTGAGAACTTTATGAGTGAATACAGCTCTTTTTATACCAGAATGCACCAGCAGGTTTCACAGATTGCGATGGATAAGGGATGTTTTACTATGCTTGAAGTGGTATCCTGTGATAGCGAAAAGAATAAAACAATTCCCAGACTTATTGAGGATAATAAGGTTGATGGCATCGTTGTAGTTGGAAGACTCGACGAAGACTACCTTAAGAATATCAAGGTTGAGTGTGGTATACCGATGGTTTATCTTGATTTCTGCAATCATTCCGGTGATGAGGATGCAGTAGTTTCAGACAGTTTTAATGGCGCATATTGCCTCACCAATTATCTTTTTGATATGGGGCATAAGGATATTGCTTTTGTGGGTACAATATTGGCATCCGGAGCTATAACCGACAGGTATCTTGGCTATTCCAAGTCACTTATGGAGCATGGAAGACCATATAATGGAGATTGGATCATATATGACAGAGATTTGAATGATGGCACTATGGATCCGGTCAAATTCTTTAAACTTCCGGAAAAGATGCCTACAGCTTTTTTCTGTAATTGTGATATGGCAGCCAGCATCCTTATAAAGAAGCTGAACGAGAATGGATACAGGGTTCCGGAAGATATATCAGTTGTGGGTTATGATAATTATCTTTTTCCGGGGCTTTGTGATATTAAGCTTACTACCTATGGGGTAGACAGTTACGAAATGGGCAGAAATGCTGTTCTTAACCTTATTCGCAAGATTAGTGGCGAGCGTTACCGACAGGGTATTATGATCCTGGAAGGACACATGATAGAAGGCGAGAGCGTCAAGAAGATTCAATAACCGGACATGGACCAATATTTTCTGAAAGAAAATATTGCCTGGAAACACAAAGTTCTTGAGGGCTACTTAAGGAAAGCGCCCGCAAGAACCTAGTGTAGCTGTTTTTGATATTTACGTTAATTTTATACTTTTTAGCAAGTTACTACTATTCCGCCATCTCCGGCATAGGTTGTTGAAACACCTGCTGCGTCAACTATGATGGCATCTTTAAAAGGAATCTTTTTTAGGAGAAGATCTCTTACAACAGAAGCTCGTTCAAAGCAGTTTACGTGCGTTATCATAAGTGTTTTTTCTTCGGGATTCTTAAGCTCCTGGGCTACCAGGTCTGTCATTTTCATCAGGGCTTTTCTCATGCCTATTCCCTGGCTTTTTTGAACGATTTCTCCACGAATTCCGCAGCATACAGGCTTGATATTAAGGGTTGTGGCAACCAGAGCCTTCATTCCTGTAAGACGTCCGTTTTTTCTGAGTGTTTCAAGTGAATCCAAAACAAAATATGTAAGAAGTTCATCTCTGAAGATTTCGAGTTTTTCGACAACTTCATTAAAGGAAAGACCTGATTCTGCAAGTTCCATAGCCTTAAGAGCTATTTGTGCTTCACCGCAACATGCGGAAAGAGAATCTGCAATGTAGATGTTTTTGTCACCGTATTCTTCGTGGTAAAGGTTTTTTCCAAGAAGGGCACTGTTATAACTGCCACTTAGCTTGGATGAAAGGGTAACAACATATACGTCATCTGCATCGCAATTATAGGCCTCCATGTAAAGTTCGGGAGAAGGACAGGCTGTTTTTGCACAGTTCTCTGAAGCGGCAACCTTAGAAAGATAATCTGCCTGATCAAAGGTTTCATCATCAACTATGATATGTTCGTCAATTTGAAGAATAAGCGGAACGACCTGAAATCTCGGATCTTTTCTATATTCAGTAGGCAAATCGCAACAACTGTCTACAACGATTTTAAAACTCATAATACCTCCATATATAAGACAATATGTAGTAATTAATACTACATATTGATAATAACACTAAAACCCAAGCTAGTATAGATTTTTTTGTTGAGTTACAATTTTGTCTGAATAACCAATGATTTGCCTGGCTTGTGAAATAGCCTTTCTGTAGGTAAAGGATATTCCAAGAGCTTCGCCATTGTCCATAATTACTTTTTTGAAAGCAGTTTTTTTGATGTGATTTACATTTATAAGTGAATTGTCGCTTATTGGGCAAATCTGTGGAAAGATAGCACACTGATCATAAAAATTGTACAAATCGTCAACTATGCGAACTACATTGCCGTCTGCCATAAATACCTGAAGCTCAGAGCCTTTTTTTCTTACGCATACGATGTCATTGTCTTTGGCGTAAATAGTGCCGTCTTTTCCTCTAAGCTCAAGAGTGGGGATAGGATCACCCTTTATTTCTTTAATCTTGTCCATAATGGCGGTTAATTCAGCTACTCTTATAGGCTTATCCAAAAACATCAGATTTGGTATGTTAAGGCCGGATTCTTCATATTCCTTGCGGTAATCTATGGTGGATACACAAAGAACTATAGGTCTGACTACTCCAACATCTACCAGCATTTTGGCAATTTCAAATCCTGTGGGCTCCTCATTTCTCATATCAACGAAAAGACCGTCATACATCTGTGGATAATTCATAAAAGCCGGAACATTGCCATAGGAGTCTATATATAGTCGTTCCCCTGTTTCCTTGAAAAAGCGGTCAGACTGCCTTCCAAGAAGCCTTTCAGTTTGTTTCCTGTCCGCTATATTATCATCACACACTGCTATATGCATTTCTTTTTTCCCCCAATTACTCAAATTTTAAATGAAACTATAAGAAACAGGCAACAATATAAGGATTGCAAAAATAATTATGTGCAAAACCAGAATTGCAGGAAGTCCAAAAAGGAAATACCAGTGTCTGGTCTTGTGCCTGAACAGGAACATTCCGATGATTGATCCAAGACTTCCCCCGATTAATGCCACTGAAAAAAGGGTTGCCTCAGGAATACGGAAGGCATGTCTTTTTGCCTTCCGTTTATCAATTCCCATTAAGGCGAACCCTATGATATTAATGATAATGAAATAGGAGATAATAAGTATAAAAGAATCCATTAATTATTTGTTGCTGTTCACTTCCTGCATCTTCATGGCACGAACTTTGCTGGAAAGGCCAAACAAATTGATAAAGCCTTCTGCATCGTGGTGGTCATAAAGGTCACCTGTCTTGAAGGATGCAATACTCTCATTGTAAAGAGAATATGGAGACTTTGTACCTGCTTTTATGATATTGCCCTTGTAGAGCTTAAAGGTAACTTCACCTGTTACATACTTCTGTGTTGATTCGATAAAAGCCTGTTCAGCTTCACGAAGAGGAGTGAACCATTTCCCTTCATATACTATATCGGCAAACTTGTTGCCCATATCTTTTTTCATTGTATAGGTATCGCGGTCTAAAATCAACTCCTCAAGCTGCTGATGTGCTTCATAGAGAATTGTTCCGCCGGGAGTTTCATATACTCCGCGGGACTTCATGCCTACAACACGGTTTTCTACTATGTCTACGATTCCAATTCCGTTTTCTCCACCGAGTTTGTTGAGAGTGCGGATGATGTCTGATACTTTCATTTCTTTGCCGTTAACTGATTTTGGAATGCCACCTTCAAATGTCATTGTTACAGTTGTAGGTTCGTCAGGTGCATCTTCAGGAGTTTTGCCGAGTACTAAAAGGTGCTTATAATTTGGCTCAAGAGAAGGATCTTCCAGTTCAAGACCTTCATGTGATATATGCCAGAGGTTACGGTCACGGCTGTAGCTTGAATCTGCGGAGAATGGAAGATTGATGCCATGTGCCTTGCAGTATTCAATCTCAGATTCACGGGAATCCATTGTCCACTTGTCATTTCTCCATGCTGCAATGATCTTGATATCAGGTGCAAGAGCCTTTATACCGAGCTCAAAACGAATCTGGTCGTTACCTTTACCTGTAGCACCGTGACAGATTGCAACAGCGCCTTCTTTTCTTGCGATTTCAACAAGCTTCTTTGCAATAAGAGGACGAGCCATTGAAGTGCCGAGTAGGTACTTGTTCTCATATACTGCGTGAGCCATTACGCAGGGAACAATGTATTCGTCACAGAATTCGTCTACAACATCGAGAATATAGAGCTTGCTTGCACCACAGCTCTTTGCTCTTTCTTCAAGGCCGTCAAGTTCTTCTTCCTGGCCACAGTCAATACATACACATACAACTTCATAATCGAAGTTTTCTTTAAGCCAGGGAATAATTGCTGTTGTGTCGAGTCCGCCGGAGTACGCAAGGATTACTTTTTCTTTTGCCATTATCATAACCTCATCTTTCGTTTGATTGTTTTATCGTTTATCATAGTATATGGATTGCCGAAAATAAAAAACGGTAATTCATAAATTCACCTGCAACGTATTCATCATAATATAGTTATGCATAAAATGCAATACAAAATGTATAAATATTTATAATTTGATGCATATATGCATATTTATTAAAAAAATATTGCATATTGTTGCATAAAGTTTTATACTGATATCAATTTATTTCTGGAAACAGGTTGCAGTACAGGCAAAAAACAAGACAAAAGTTTACAAAAGGCGCATTGTTCTTAGCTTTATGCATGATAATGGTTTAGGAATGAGCGCAATACTTACAATATATTAAGGAAGGATAGCAGATATGATTAAGGTTGGAATTATTGGAGCTACCGGTTATGCCGGTGCTGAGATTGTCAGATTGATACAGGGACACCCTGAAGCAACAGTTGTATGGTACGGTTCAAGATCTTATATAGATGAGAAGTACAGCAGCATATACGGAAACTTCTTTAAAATAGTAGATGCAAAGTGCCTTGATGATAATATGCAGCAGCTTGCCGATGAGGTTGATGTTATTTTTACAGCAACTCCCCAGGGACTTTGTGCTTCTCTGGTAAATGATGACATACTTAATAAGGTTAAAATTATTGATCTGTCTGCTGACTTTAGATTAAAAGATGTATCTGTGTACGAAAAATGGTATAAAATAGAACATAAAGCTCCTCAGTACATTGATGAAGCTGTGTACGGACTTTGTGAGATTAATAGGGATAAAATAAAAAATGCAAGACTTGTAGCCAATCCCGGCTGCTATACTACATGCTCTATTTTGACAGCGTATCCTCTTATTAAAGAGGGACTTATTGACCCGGATACACTTATTGTAGATGCTCTGAGCGGCGTATCAGGTGCGGGTAGAGGCGCCAAGGTGGCAAATCTTTACTGCGAAGTCAATGAAAGCTGTAAGCCTTATGGTGTAGCATCTCACAGACATACTCCCGAAATTGAAGAGCAACTGGGATATGCTGCTGGAAAAGAAATGGTTATTAATTTTACACCGCATCTTGTTCCTATGAATAGAGGCATCCTTGCTACAGAATATGCTTCTTTGGTAAAAAAGGATGATAAACTTCCGACAGCAGAAGAAATCAGAAAAGCGTATGAGAAATATTATGGAAACGAAACATTCATAAGAATTCTTGATACGGGAGTATACCCTGAGACAAGATGGGTTGAATGCAGCAACTTTGTAGATATTGGATTTAAGATTGATGAGCGCACAGGAAGAATCATTATGATGGGTGCTATTGATAATCTAGTAAAGGGAGCAGCGGGACAGGCTGTTCAGAATATGAATATTCTTTTTGGATTAAAAGAGAGTATGGGACTTGAAATTGTTCCATGCTTCCCGTAAGGAGCAGATAAATGGTACGGACAATGACAATAGATGACTATGATGATGTATATGCGCTGTGGAATTCGATTCAGGGCTTTGGAATAAGGACACTTGATGATTCCAAAGAGGGAATTGAGAGATTTATAAAAAGAAATCCGACTACATGCTGCGTAGATATAGAAGATGAAAAAATTGTCGGCGCAATTTTGTGTGGACACGACGGAAGAAGGGCATGTTTGTACCATGTATGTGTAAGCAGGCAGTACAGAATGCACGGTATTGGCAAAAAGATGGTGAAATTCTGTTGTGACCGGCTTAAAGAAGAAGGAATTAACAAGGTTTGTCTCAATGCATTTGTCACAAATCAAGTGGGAAACAAATTCTGGAAGAAAATGGGCTGGACACTTAGAGATGACATGAATTATTACGATTTTGCTCTAAACGAAGATAATAAGACTGTTTTTATAAAGTGAGATAAAAAGAAAATAGATTTTTTAGTTATATATTATTTGGGAAAAGAGGAAACAAAATGAATATAGTTGAAGGCGGAGTTACAGCAGCCAAGGGATTTATGGCAAGTAGCTGTGAGGCAAATATAAAGTATAAAGACAGGACTGATATGGCTTTTGTTTATTCTAAGCAGCCATGTGTCTGTGCAGGAACATTTACGTCAAATGTTGTTAAGGCGGCCTGTGTTCAGTGGGATCAGAAGATAGTTTATTCAGGAGAACCTATGCAGGCGGTAGTAATAAATTCGGGAATTGCTAATGCCTGTACTGGAAAAGAAGGCTTTGATGCCTGCGAGCTTACTGCTAAAGCAGTGGAAAAAGAGCTTGGGGTTAAATATACCAGCGTTGCTGTAGCTTCAACAGGCGTAATTGGAATGCAGCTTCCTGTCGATAAGCTTGTAGCCGGTGTGGAAAAGATGAGCAAAACTTTGGATGAGAGTACTGCGGCAGGTACAGCTGCTTCAAAGGCAATCATGACTACTGATACTGTAAATAAGGAAGTGGCTGTTAATTTCGAAATAAATGGAAAAACAGTAACGCTTGGTGGTATGAGCAAAGGTTCGGGAATGATACATCCAAATATGTGTACCATGCTGGCTTTCCTTACTACAGATCTTAAGATTGAAAAAGCTCTTTTGCAGGATGCTGTAAGCGAAGTTGTAAAAGATACTTTTAATATGATAACAGTAGATGGAGATACCTCCACCAACGATACTCTTCTTTGCATGGCTAATGGACTTGCAGAGAACGAGATCGTAAAAGATAAAAATGAGGATTATGAGACCTTTAAAGCAGCACTTTCTTATGTGTGTGAATATCTGGCAAAGAAGATGGCAGCAGACGGAGAGGGGGCAAGTAAGCTTTTTGAAGCAAAAGTAATAAATGCAAGGTCAAAGGATGATGCAAGGACGCTTTCAAGAGCAATAGTTGGTTCCAATTTGTCAAAAGCGGCAATTTATGGATGTGATGCCAATTTTGGAAGATTTTTGTGCGCAATGGGTTACTCAGGAGCTGAATTTGACCAGAACAATGTGGAATTGTTCTTTGAGAGTGCAAACGGGAAAATTGAAGTTTTTCACAGGGGAACACCGCTTGATTTTGATGAAGATGAAGCATTTAGAATAATGAAAGCTGACGCTGTTACCGTATTTGTAAACATGAATGAAGGTAACGAACAGGCTACTGCCTGGGGATGCGATCTGACATATGATTACGTCAAAATAAATGCGGATTACAGATCTTGATTCTAAAACTGTCTAAGTGATTTAAATGCAATAATATAACATGCGATATTTTAATTGCCGGAGGATACAGGTATGGATAAGGATATGCAGGATGTTTTAAAAAAAGCGGAGGTTCTGGTCGAGGCTCTTCCCTATATACAGAAGTTCAGCAGAAAAATAATTGTTGTAAAATACGGCGGGAGTGCAATGAGCAATCCAGAGCTTCAAAAGAGCGTTATAACTGATGTTACGCTTCTTAAACTTGTAGGATTTAAGCCTATTATTGTCCATGGCGGCGGAAAGGCTATCAGCAGCTGGGTCTCCAAGGTTGGAAAACAAGCTGAGTTTGTAAATGGTCTTAGAGTTACCGATGAAGAAACTATGGAAATAGCAGAGATGGTTCTTAGCCGTGTCAACAAGCAGCTTGTTACAATGGTTCAGGAGCTTGGCGTTAAATCCATTGGTATAAGTGGTAAAGATTCAGGTCTTTTGCATGTTAAAAAGAAATACTCCGATGGAAAAGATATTGGTTTTGTCGGTGAAGTAGATAAGGTTGATCCCAAGGTTTTGTTTGATATGCTTGACAATGACTATCTTCCGATAGTTGCTCCGATTGGATTTGATGATAATTTTGAAACCTATAACATTAATGCTGACGATGCAGCATGTGCTATTGCCAAGGCAGTTGGAGCTGATAAGCTTGCATTTCTTACTGATATTGAAGGCGTATATAAGGATATCAAGGATCCCTCTACCTTTATTTCAAGACTTACCTGTTCTCAGGCAGATGAACTTATTAACAGCGGAAATATAGGAGGCGGTATGCTTCCAAAACTCAACAACTGTACAGATGCTATAAGACAGGGAGTTAACAAAGTTCATATCCTTGATGGAAGAATTCCGCATTGCCTGCTTTTGGAAATCTTTACCAACAAAGGTATCGGTACGATGTTTATGTCAGATGATGACGATGACGAAAAATAATTGATTTTTTAGTGGAGGATAGACTGCAATGAGCGAGCTGATGCAAAACTATATAGATGAAGCGGAAAAGGCGCTTCTTCATACTTATAACCGATATCAGATTGTACTTGATAAGGGAGACGGTGTATATCTTTATGACCTTGATGGAAAAAAATATCTGGATTTTGTATCCGGTATTGCGGTTTTTGCACTTGGATACAATTACAAGGATTACAATGATGCGCTGAAAGCCCAGATTGATAAGCTTTTGCACACATCAAATTATTATTATAATGTCCCTGCTATTGAGGCTGCCAAGAAGATAAAAGAGGTTTCAGGTATGGACAGGGTATTTTTTACCAATAGCGGAGCTGAAGCTGTTGAAGGTGCCATAAAGGCTGCGAGAAAGTACGCATATTTAAAGGATGGAAGAACAGATCATGAAATAATCGCCATGAATCATTCTTTCCACGGCAGAACCTTCGGAGCTCTTTCTGTTACAGGAAATCCTCACTATAGAGAAGCGTTTGAGCCTATGATCGGCAATATTAAATTTGCTGACTTAAATGACTTTGACAGTGTTCTTGCCAATGTGACAGACAAAACCTGTGCAATAATTATGGAAACAGTTCAGGGAGAGGGTGGGATTTTCCCTGCTACCAAAGAATTTTTAACAAAAGTAAGAGAACTTTGTGATGAAAAAGATATTCTTCTTATCCTTGATGAAATCCAGTGCGGAATGGGAAGAACAGGCTATATGTATGCCTGGCAGAAATACGGGATCAAGCCGGATATTATGACTACAGCAAAAGCGCTTGGCTGCGGTGTACCAGTCGGAGCATTTTTGCTGAACGAAAAAGTTGGAGCTCATTCACTTGTTGCGGGAGATCATGGAACAACATATGGAGGAAATCCTTTTGCCTGCGCTGCAATAAACAAAGTCCTTGATTTATTTAAAGAGGACAATATAATAGAGAATGTGAAAAATGTGGCTCCTTATCTTGAGCAGCGTCTTGATGAATTAAAGGAGCGTTATGATTTCATAATTGACAGAAGAGGTGCCGGATTAATGCAGGGACTTGTTTTTAACAGACCTGTTGCAGATGTTATAAATATGGCTCTTTCAAAGGGGCTTATCCTTATAAATGCAGGTTCCGAGATTATCAGATTTGTGCCTCCTTTGGTAATAACAAAAGAGAATGTGGATGACATGATAGCAATTCTGGATTCATGTTTGGGGACTATATGAAGTTAAGAGTAAGAATTTTTTCTATTATATTAATTGCTGTCACTGTAGCGGGCACTATTGTATATGCCCGCTCTGACAGGAGTATTTTTGAGGATCACTCCATTTTTAACAGGAGTAAAGTCACGGTGCGACTCTGGTATACAGATGATTCGCTCACCGGATATCTTACAAGTAAGGCTGTTGCATATTCAGGAATCAATCAGAATGTGCGAATTGAGCCTGTTCTGGTCTCAGGTCTTGAATATCTTGAAGCAATTAACAAGGCTTCACTTGATGAAGACAATTTTCCGGATCTTTTTATAATTACAAATGATTCGCTTGAAAAAGCATATCTTGCAGGACTTGCCATGGAAATTTCCGATGGTGAGAGTTACTTGTCTGAGGATATGTTTCCACATGCTGCTATTAATTCAGTAACCTATGATGGAAGATATATAGCTTATCCTATGTATTTCGAAACCAGTTCACTTGTGTACAACAAGACATATCTCGATGAACTTGCAAGGGAAAAGCTTCAGGCACAGATAGATGCCGCAGAGGGAGAATCTGCGCAGGCTCAGATAGATGCAGAGGGAGGTACGCCGGAAGAAAGTACAGATGCAAGTGTGGAAGGCGAGTCTGTATCAGAAATCAGTCAGGAAGAGATAGATGCAGCTGTGGCTGAGAGTCTTCCAAAAACTGTTGCCGATATTCTTGGATTTGCTCAGAGCTATAATGCTCCGGATCAGGTTGAAGCTGTATTTAAATGGGATGTTACTGATATTTTTTACAATTATTTCTTTGTTGGAAACTATATGAATGTAGGCGGTAAGGCAGGAGATGATGTTAGTCTTATTGATATTTATAATACTGATACAATTACCTGTATGAAGATTTATCAGCAGCTCAACCAGTTTTTTGCTATAGATGCGGATGAAATTGACTATAATTCAATAGTCAATGACTTCCTGGCGGGTAAGATTGTTTATACGGTTGCAACAACTGATATTTTATCTAAGATAAAGGCGGCGCAGGCTGCGGGAGAATGTGAGTATGAATTTGCTGTTGCGGATATGCCGGAGCTTACAAGAGATTATGATACAAGGACAATGTCTGTGACGAACTGTATTGTAGTGAACGGATATACTGAGCATCCTACACAGGCCAATGCTGTTGCAAGATATATTTGTAATGACAATACAACTGATCTTTACAGTCTTGGAGGAAAAATAGCAGCTCATTATGGGATAAAATACAATAACAGTGATATCGACAACTTTATAGATGTATATGATAATTCGATTCCTATGCCAAAGACAATTGAAACCAGCAATCTTTGGATGGAACTTGAAATTGCATTTACAAAAATATGGAATGGTGATGATGCAAATGACACCTTACGTCAGGTTTCTCAAAATATTATGACGCAGGTGACTGGTGAGAACTACGCAGAAGAACTGCTTCCGGAGCCTGAAGAAGTAGATCTTACTGCAGGACTTACTGAAGATAATGATTAGTTACTTGATATTTTTGCGTTTCTTTAATACAATAAAAAAGCATGGCGGGGTCCTCCTAAGGAGGAAACATGCGAAGATTTATTTTTCTGATTTCTATTATTATGGTATTGGTTTGTGGGTGCAGTGCTGCTGATTCTGAAATTGTGCTTTCGGGCATGAGTTCTGAAGAAGAGTCTGCAGCCCATTTGTTATCTTCTGAAAACAGAGATTATGATAAGACCCGGGCAGACATTGATGCCTTGGAAAGTGTTTGTACTAAATCAGAAGATAAGCAGGATAGTTCTGCATCATCTGATTTATCGACAGAAAATCTTATGGTATTTGTCTGTGGAGCAGTGGTAAGTCCGGGAGTATATGAACTTTCAAATAACAGCAGGATAGTTGATGCTGTCGAGGCAGCAGGTGGTTTTTCTGATGAAGCAGATGTAAATTATACAAATCTTGCTGCACCTGTTACTGATGGAGCAAAGATTCGTATTCCTACCAGGGATGAAGTTGCAGATGGCATTTGTGAAAATATTAAAGAAAATAATGCATTGTCTCCGGAATCAGGTAATGATTCAAAGCTTGTAAATATTAATACTGCATCTGTTGAACAGCTTAAGACTCTTCCGGGTGTAGGGGACGCTGTAGCCGGAAGGATAGTTGATTACCGCTCGCAGAACGGGAATTTTAAGAGTATAGAAGATATCAAGAAAGTAAGCGGAATCAAGGATAAATTATTTGATAAGATAAAGAGTAGTATTACGGTTTAGGAATGGTGAAGAGATGAGTAAAAAAGCACTTGTTGTTGATGATGAGAAGATTATTGTTAAGGGTATTAAATTCAGCCTTGAACAAGAGGGTATTGTTGTCGACTGTGCTTATGATGGTCAGGAGGCTTTGGATAAGGCAAGGACAAATGAATACGACATAATTCTTCTTGATGTTATGCTTCCGGTAATGTCCGGCTTTGAAGTTTGTCAACAGATAAGAGAGTTTTCAGATGTTCCTATTATCATGCTGACTGCAAAGGGGGATGATATGGATAAGATTCTCGGTCTTGAATACGGCGCTGATGACTATATCACCAAACCCTTTAATATACTGGAAGTCAAGGCGAGAATGAAGGCAATTATGCGAAGAGCCAAGAAGGGCAATGATGATAAAAGTGTCATTAGCTATGGCGACCTTAAGCTCAACGAAGAGTACAGAAGAGTATTTGTCGGAACAAGGGAAATAAATGTAACAAGCCGTGAATATGAGCTTTTAGAGCTTCTTGCCTCCAATCCCGGAAAGGTTTATTCAAGGGATGAGCTTTTGGCATTGATTTGGGGAAATGATTATCCCGGAGATGTCAGGACAGTTGATGTTCATATCAGAAGGCTTCGTGAGAAACTTGAGTCGACTCCGAGTGAACCAAGATATGTACGAACAAAATGGGGAAGTGGATATTATTTTCAGCCTTGATCATCATTGTCGCAGGATAAGCTATAAATGGAAAACTTAAGTAGCGGTTTATTTGATTTCTTTAAACAACTGAAGATTAGAGATATACTAAAAAGTCTTAGGGTGCGATTCTTTTTTATAATTGCTGTCACAGGGCTTATTTCCTGCCTGTGTATACATTTGCTTATTTTGGACAGCTATGAGAATCGTGCCGTCAGCGTCAGAACGACTGAGGTGCAGACACAGCTCAGAATTTTGGCAAATCACCTGATTTTTTATAATTATCTGCAAAATACTTCATCAGAGGTAATAAATGCAGAGCTTGATATGCTTGCAAATTTGTATGATGGACGTGTAATGGTTATAAATGATGACCTTAAGGTAGTTAAAGATACCTACAATATCAGTCAGGGAAAGACCATTATTTCAGAAGAAGTTGTCAATTGCCTTAAAACAGGCACAAAAGGAACTACTTCCAAGTATGACCAGAGTAATGGCTATATAGAGCTTATTACACCGATTGTGGAAACACAGGTTATCGAGGAACAGGATGTATCGCTTAAAGGTGATTCCAACGAAGTTGTAAGAGGGGTTCTGCTTACAAGTGTATCTACAGACACAATTGCTACGACTCTTGAAATTCTTTCAAGAAGAGCGGTGACGATTGAAATTATCATTGTTCTTATTATTTTTGTTTTTGCGGCGGTGGTTTCTTATACGCTGCTTAAGCCGTTTGACAGGATAACTTCTGCAATTAATGATATCAAGGAAGGCTATACTGATAAACCTATTGTAGGGCCTAATTTTCTTGAAACAGAGCAGATTATTAAGGCTTTTAATGCGCTGCTTAGGCGAATGAAGGTACTTGATGATTCAAGACAGGAGTTTGTATCAAATGTCTCTCATGAGCTCAAGACACCTATTACTTCTATCAAAATTCTGGCTGATTCACTTCTTGCCCAGGAAGATGTTCCCAATGAAGTTTACAGGGATTTTATGAATGATATCGGGCATGAAATAGACAGAGAGGATAAGATAATAAATGATCTTCTTGCTCTTGTAAAGATGGATAAAACTGCAGCAGGGCTTACAATTACATCGGTTGATGTAGTTCTTTTGACGGAAAATGTGTTAAAAAGACTTCGTCCCATAGCAAGGAAACATAATATTGAACTTGTTCTTGAGAGTAAAAGAGCTATTACTGCTGAAATCGATGAGGTGAAGATTTCTCTGGTTATCCAGAATCTGGTTGAAAATGCTATAAAGTATAATAAAGACAATGGATTTGTAAGAGTTGAGCTTGACGCAGATCATCAGTATTTTTATGTTAGCGTTATAGATTCCGGAATGGGTATACCGGCGGAATCACTTGATCATATTTATGAGAGATTCTATAGAGTCGATAAATCAAGATCAAGGGAAATAGGTGGAACGGGTCTGGGACTTTCAATTGCCAGAAATGCCGTTATTATGCACAGAGGGACCATTGATGTAGAGAGCAAATTGGGAGAGGGAACAACTTTTACAGTCAGGATTCCTTTGACCAGCGCAGGGAAAAGATAATGATTTGGGAAAAGATGAGTTATATGATGAAAAAAAGAATACTACTTTCATTATCACTTCTGACTTTGTGTCTGGGGCTTAGCGGCTGTGAGAGGAAAAAGGAAGTCTCTGAAAACTCTATCAAAGTTTACTATGTTAATACCAGTGAGACAGGTATTATTTCAAAAGATTATGAGCTTAAGGAGACAGAGGATACGGATCAGGAAATTAAGGAGCTGATTGAGGTTCTTAAGGAAATGCCCGACAGACTACAGTATGAAGCTCCAATTTCAGGTGATACCAATTTGATAGGATATTCCCTTAGGGATAAGCTTCTTACTTTGAATTTTGCATCAAATTATAACAACCTTGGCAGAACTATCGAAATTTTGGACAGAGCTGCAATAGTAAGGACATTTACTCAGCTTGAAAATGTAGAATATGTTTCTTTTCAAGTGGAGGGAACTCCTATTACGGATCATTACGGCAATATCATAGGTAATATGTCTGCCGATACATTTATTTACAATATCGGCAATGAGATAAATACCTATGAAAAGGTTGAACTTAAGCTTTATTTTGCCAGTGAAGACGGCAAAAAGCTTGTACCGGTATATCGTTCAGTTGTTTACAACAGCAATATCTCTATGGAAAAGCTGGCTGTCGAGCAGATTATCAGCGGACCTAACACTGATATAGCTTTTGCGACTATTAATAAGGATACCAAGATTAAGAGCATTAATATAAAAGATGGTGTATGCTATATTGATTTTGATGCATCTTTTCTTAATCAGACTAATCAGGTGACAGCTGAGGCTGCCATTTACTCAATCGTAAATACTGTTACAGAGCTTTCAAATGTTAATAAGGTTGTATTCTCAGTTAATGGGGAATCTACATTTACTTTCATGGATTATATTATTTCAGGTCCTTATGAGAGAAATCTTGACCTGATATCATAAGATAAAAGTTAGGAGAATATTTTTTAGTAATATGAAAAGACCGTTATGCGTTGCCTCTATAGTAATAACGGTGATTGTCTATTTATATCTACAATTCTTTGATAACAATTTTCTGTACGATTATTCCAATTTGACAGATAAAAGTGAAATAACGCTCATTGGTGTGGTGACAGGTAAGGAGTTTACTGTTGGATACACCGGTGAGATTATTCCTGTTGTCTATATTCTTCCATATGATGACAGGAACAATAAAGAAAAAATGCAGGTTAAGTGCGAGATGGCTACAGATGGCTATATTGAGCCTGCAATCGGAGAGTACATTAAAATTCGCGGAAAGGTAAGGCTTTTTGGAGAGGCCCGAAATCCGGGCGAATTTGACAGTCATCTTTATTATTCAACAATTAATATTTCATACAGCATAAAAGAAACCAATATACTGGCAAGAGGCGGAAAGGAGGATGTATTTCACGAAGCTTTATATAAAATTCGAATGAATCTGGAAGGAAAGCTTGATATTTTTTTACCTGAAAAAGACAGTGCGGTTATGAAAGCGATTCTTCTTGGCGACAAGGAATATATGGACAGAGAGATGAAAGAGCTATATCAAAGTAGCGGAATAATACATATTCTGGCTGTAAGCGGGCTTCATATATCGATACTTGGAATGGGAATGTATAAGCTGCTTAGGAAGATGAGGCTTAAGACTATGTATGCGTCAATAATTTCCGTTTTGGTGATGTACAGCTACGGATTGATGTGCGGTATGAGTTCATCGGCATATAGAGCCATTGTTATGTTTTCTATCAGGCTTTTGGCGCAAATCGTTGGAAGAACGTATGATATTCTGAGTAGTCTTTCTATCGTGGAAATGATGCTTTTGATTGAACAGCCCCTGCTTGTTTATAACAGTGGATTTTTATTTTCATTTGGAGCGGTTGCCGGAATTGCTTACGTTATGAAAGCATTCGACTTTGAATATATGAAAAATCTGTTTATAGATAAGAGAAAAATGAAATTTTCAGATGATGAAAAAGAAAAAACTTTATTGTGTAAATTTGCAGAAATAGTTCTGAATCATATAAGTAGTGGACTTCTTGCAGGCTTTTCTGTTTTTCTTGTAACGCTGCCTGTTTATATGAGCTTTTATTTCAGTTATCCAATATATTCATTTTTACTGAATCTTATCGTACTTCCACTAATGGCACCTTTAATGATACTTGGAGTTATTTGTATTATCGCCGGAAGTCTTTTTGTTCCAATTGGAAAGTCGGTCGGCATTTTTGTCAGCATAATTCTTTGGTTCTATAGATTTCTGTGCGGAATAACATCTCATCTTCCCGGAAAAACATTTGTCACAGGTCATACAAGCAGCATAAAAATATTCATTTATTTTGTAGCTATATTTGTATTTGTTGCTACATTTAAAAGAATAAAAAACATATACAGGAATATGCTTCTTGTTTTCGCTGTTCTTTTTATGCTGATAAATATTTCTCCGGATCTGATGATAACTGCAATGGACGTGGGACAGGGGGATGGAATTCTTGTAAAGACCAGGAGCGAGGCTCTTATTATAGATTCCGGAAGCACCAGCAAAAAGAATATCGGCAGATATTCGGTGCTGCCATATTTAAAATATGAGGGAATTGCAAAGATAAAAGCGATGATCATGACACATGAGGATGAAGATCATATTTCAGGCATGTTTGAGATAATGGATTCGGTTGAAAAAAATGAGATTAAGGTAGAAAATCTTGTTTTACCTGATGTGGGAAAGGCTTCAAGAGGAGATAATTATTTGAAGCTTGAAGAGAGGGCGCATGAGCTTGGCATTAAGATTTCGTATATTAGCTGCGGGCAAAAGATAGTATTTGATGACCTGGAACTTCTTTGTCTTAATCCCACAAAGGGTATGGAAACTGAAGGCGCCAATGCATATTCGACTGTACTTTATATGAAGTTTGGGGATTTTACAGCTCTTTTTACAGGAGATGTCGAAAAAGAAGGGCAGGAGCATATTTTAGAGGATATAAGAAAAGAGTCAGGAAAGTATTCGGATATTACTCTTTTAAAGGTTGCTCATCATGGTTCAAGATATACAAGTGATGAAGAATTTTTGGAACTAATAAGCCCAAAGATAGCACTTATCAGCTGTGGTGTCGATAACAGATATTCTCATCCACATAAGGAAGTACTTGAAAGACTTTCTAAAGTTGGAAGCGTGGTTTATAGAACTGATGAGAGCGGGGCTGTCAGAATTTTTTACAGCAAAAGGAGAAAAAATGTTAGAATAAATAAGTATTGTGGTTAACAAGTAGATATTTTTTTAGAATTACATTATAATATGACTTTTATGTGGAGTGGAGAATGGCTTCAAAGACAACGGATTTTCCGGTTAAGCAAAGACAACTGAACGATGCAATCAAAAACAATGATTTTAGCCGGTGTTATCTTATCTATGGAGAAGAGGCATATCTTAGAAATCAGAACAGGGATAAGCTGGTAAAGGCTTTGGCCGGGGATTTCGGCAGCATGAATTTTACAAGGTATGAGGGCGATGGATTGAATCCCGGCGAAATAATTGATATGGCTGAGACACTGCCGTTTTTAGCCGATAAAAGAGTTATTCTTGTGGAAAACAGCGGCTTTTTTAAGAACGGCTGTCCTGAACTTTCGGAGTATCTTAAAAAGCCTTCAGAGACAACATATTTTGTTTTTGCGGAAAAAGATGTCGATAAGAGAAAAGATATTTATAAGACCGTGTCAAAGGTTGGATTTGAACTTTGCTGCGACCCACAGGATGAGGGCACATTAAAGACCTGGATAAATTCTAAAGTGGTATCTGAGGGGAAAAAGATTTCTCCAAGAGCTTTGGCATTTATGATAGACAGAGTCGGTACCGATATGTCCAACATCAGCACAGAGCTTGAAAAACTCATTTGTTATTGCCTTGACAGAGATGAGATTACAGAAAATGATATCGATGCTGTGTGCGCAAACTGGCTTACTAACAGAATTTTTGCCATGACTGATGCGATAGTCGAAAAAAATCAAAAGAAAGCCATAAATCTTTATTATGACCTATTGGCGCTGAAGGAACCGCCTGCAAAGATTCTGGCACTGATCATGAGACAGTTTAATCTCATGCTTCAGGTTAAAGAGATGAGCACCAATCACAGGGATAACGGATCAATTGCCTCTGCGATTAAACTTGCTCCGTTTCTTGTGGGAAAATATGTTAACTGGTCAAAAGGATATTCTTTTGATGAACTAAAAAAAGCACTTGAACTTTGTGCTTCCAATGATGAAGCGGTAAAAACAGGTAAGCTTGATTATGTTATTAGTGTTGAGATGGTGATAATCGGTTGCACAGATTTGAAATAAACGTCATTAAGGCTTATACTATATAAGATATGGATTTTGATGAAAGGTGGAAAAAGTTTTGGAAAGACCCAGACCTCAAGAGTTATACAGACATTTTAAGGGCAATCTCTATCAGATAATTACTATAGCTGTTCATTCTGAGACGAGAGAGGAAATGGTGGTTTATCAGGCTCTTTACGGTGATTATAAGGTATATGTCAGACCACTTGATATGTTTATGAGCAAGGTCGACAGAGTGAAATATCCTGATGTTAAACAGGAGTACCGTTTTGAAAAGGTTAATGCCACAAAACAGGAGCAAAGCTTTGATAAGCCCGTAGTCAATAATAAGTCATGTGATGACGTTTTTAAAAAGACGGATGAAAAAGAAGATAAGTCAGACAGATTTAAGGATGAACGTGACAGCTTCAGAAAAAATCCTTACAAACATTCTGAAATAATGGATAAGAGTGTTGATGAAGAGGCAAAAGAGTTGAATCTGGATCCTCTTGTAATTAAATTTTTGGATGCAGATCTTGCTTCCGAAAGAAATGATATTCTTTCCAAGCTTCGTCCTACTATAACCAATGATATGATTGACGTTATGGCTATGTCACTTGGGGTAGTTGTGCCTGAAGGCGATGTATATGACAGGTTTGATGATCTTCGCACATGTCTTAATACAATGGAAAAATTTGAAAGCACAAGATTAAGGAGTTAATTACATCATGAAGTTACTTTCGATTGCTGTACCTTGCTACAATTCACAGGACTATATGGAGAAATGTATCGATTCTCTTCTTGTTGGAGGTGAAGACGTAGAAATTCTTATAGTTGATGATGGATCTAAGGACAATACCGCAGAAATCGCCGACAGATATGAGGCACAGTATCCTACTATATGCAGAGCTATACATAAACCCAACGGAGGACATGGCTCAGCTGTTAATTCAGGAATTGAGCACGCAACAGGTCTCTTTTTCAAGGTTGTAGATTCAGACGACTGGGTAAAAGAGATTGCATACAGAAAGATTCTTTCTACACTTGCAGAGCTTGCAGGTGGTGAGAAACAGCTGGATCTTCTTATCAGTAACTTTGTTTACAACAAAGTGGGAGAGAAAAGACACAAGGTAATGCGCTACAACAGAATGTTCCCTATTGAACAGCTCTTTACCTGGAAAGACATTAAGAGAACTCCAAAGGGACATTATCTCTTGATGCATTCAGTTATTTTCAGAACCAAGCTGTTGAAGCAGTGTGGACTAAAGCTTCCTGAACATACCTTCTATGTGGATAATATTTATGTATTTAACCCGCTTCCTTTTGTTAAGACTATGTATTATCTTGATATCAATTTCTATTATTACTATATAGGAAGAGAAGATCAGTCGGTTAATCAGAAGATTATGTTATCAAGAATTGATCAGCAGCTCAGAGTCAACAAGCTCATGGTTGATTACTACGTAGAAAATTATGGAATGATCCGTTCCCAGAAGGAACGCCATAAGTACATGTTCAATTACCTTGAAATCATTACAGCTATATCATCAGTGCTGCTTATTACTGAGGATACGCCGGAAAATCTTGCCAAGAGACAGAAACTTCTTGACTATATCAAAGAAAAGAATTATCTTTTATACGTTAAGATAAGATATAGTATAGAAGGAACATATATTTATCTTCCGGGCAAGGGAGGAAGGAAAATAACACTTGCCGGTTACAAGCTTTTACAGAAGATTTTCCACTTCAACTGATAAAGGCTTTGATGTGGCTATTGGTATGAAGTGTTTCAGTAGATATATTGTGATACCTACTCTTGTTTGTGATTTATGAGGAAAAAATTATGAAAAAATTCTATGAGGAGTGGACAGGAAGACCGTTTAACAAAGCAGCTTTAATGGACTATCTTAAGCTGGCAGTGCCGATTCTTATCTATGCTCCGATTTATCTTTACTGGTTTATTTACATTGAGCACCATACTTTTGCACATTATACAGTAATTCATACGGCAATTGATGACCATATTCCGTTTGTGGAGGCATTTATTATTCCATATTTTATGTGGTTTGCGTATGTTTCGCTCACATTGCTGTTTTTTATGTTTTCCTTTGATGTGGAGGACTATTACAAGAACTTTTTCTTCCTGGCTACGGGAATGACAGTGTTTCTTGTTATATCAACCTTATTCCCGAATATGCATCAGCTCAGACCTGCAGTTATGCCAAGGGATAATGTGTTTACTCACCTGGTTCAGTTTATCTATGATTCGGATACGCCGACCAACCTTTGGCCAAGCATTCATGTTTACAATTCGATAGGCACAATGATTGCAGTCCATCACAGCAAACGCTTTACCAAAAGGGGCATAATTATAATGGACATCATAGGATGGCTCATTATTCTCTCTACAGTGTTTGTAAAGCAGCATTCGTTCTATGATGTTACTACTGCATTCATAATGGCAATAATATTTTATCTGTTCTATTATCACACTTCTGTTTTGGAAAACTTCTGTATGAAACAGGGAGAGAAAGTTGCTGTAAGATATAATGGATAAGAGATAAAACAAAGGCTTCCGTTACGTATGGTAACGGGAGCTTTTGTTTGAAAAAATACTTGAACTATATAGGCAAAAACTATTGAACCACATGGATATATTGTGTTAATATCACTTTATGTTTAATAAATTTTTTATCAACATTTCATTAACTGAATTATTTTTTTATGGTGGGATTACCCTGATGGCTGCTGCTGTGATATTTGCAGTTGTATGTTTTATTGTCTTCAGACATTCAGGCAGAAAATTAAAGGAAAAATTAAAAAAGGAATACGGAGAAAATGTCTGAGATAATAGCCGGATTATATGAATTAAATGAGAAAATTGGTGCAGGAGGCGGAGGAGTAGTTTATCTTGGCAGGCATATCAGACTTGATAAGACCATTGTACTTAAGGCTGATAAGCGTTCCTTAAAAGCGGATACTTCGTCTCTGCGTCGTGAGGTGGATCTTTTAAAAGGACTTAGTCAGACATATATTCCGCAGGTATATGATTTTGTCCAGGAAAATGATGTAGTGTATACCGTAATGGATTATATAGACGGTGAAAGTCTGGACAAAAGGATTAAAAGAGGGCAGCTTCCTTCGCAGCCTGAGCTGGTTAAATGGGCAAGACAGATTCTTGAAGCTTTGGAGTATCTGCACACACGCCCTCCCCATGGAATACTTCATGCAGATATTAAGCCTGCTAATATAATGCTCCGTTCAAATGGAGATATATGTCTTATTGATTACAATATTGCTTTGGCACTTGGCGAAGATGGTGCGGTTAAAGTAGGGTACAGCAGAGGATATGCTTCTCCGGAGCATTACACAGAGGATTTTTCTGAAGCATTATTGGAAAAAAAGATTATATATGGAAAAAATGCTTCTCAGGCTGAAAAAACGCAGATTGATGAAGAAGTTACAGTAAAGCAGACAGATATTGATGAAGATAAGACTGTTCCTGCTACTGTAACGGAAATGGATGAGCAGAACAATAAAGGGGTAAATAAATCCTCGTCGGAATCACAAAGCTCGTCTTCATACAAGGGAAAAACGGTAATGCTGGATGCCAGGTCTGATATATACAGTCTTGGTGCTACGTTATACCATTTGATTTCCGGCAATAGACCTGCTGAACATGCTACAGACGTTATTCCGCTTGATGGTGAACACTGCAGCATTGCTATTGCAGAAATAATAAACAAGGCTATGGCACCTCTTCCGGAAGACAGATTTCAAACTGCTTCTGAAATGCTCAAGGCCTTTAATGACTTATACAAAAATGATCCGAGAGTCATTGCAAGAAGAAAAAGAATTATTACATCTGCTGCTATAGCAGGTACAGTTTTCCTGGTTGGAGGGGCATTAACATTTGTTGGATTAAAGCAGATGGAGCAGCGTCAAAATGCACTTGCCCTTTCAGAGTATTCCGGAACTGCTCTGGAAGAAGGAGATGTGAAAAGGGCTGTAGAGTTAGCACTTGAAGCAATGCCGGAGGGAACTGCTTTTGCAGCACCGGTAACATCTAATGCCAGGCTTGCACTTACAAGTGCCTTGGGAGTTTATGAGCTGGATGATTGTTTCGACGCTAAAGAGATGGTTAAGCTTCCGGCAGAACCATTTCATATAGTTCTTTCGCCATCGGGAGACTATTTTTGTGTAACTTACGCATATGAGACTGCAATTTACAGCTTTGAAGATACATCTGAACCGATTGTTACCTTAAAGGTTCAGCAATCAGCGCTTTCAGACGTAGTGTTTCTTGATGACACTACGATTATTTATGCGGGCGAAAATGGAGTATGTTCTTATAATTTTGATACAAAAAGTCAGCTATGGCAGGGAAAAACAGCTACAAATCTTTCTATCAGCGGGAATAGGAAAGTCATAGCGGCAATAAACAGAAGTGATGAAAATGTAGTTGTTTATGACACAAAGAGCGGAGAAGAGCTTCTTACCAGAAAGCTTTCAGGGCATATTCCGGTTCCTGAAAATGATATATTTGCTGACCCTGATGATGAAGTATTTGCGCTGAATGAATCGGGAAATGAAATGGCTATATCGTTTTCAGACGGGAGCTTACAGATTCTTGACTTGAATAATCCTGATAATGATCTGATTATTTTTGAAAACTCAGATTATGACCATTTTGAGGGGTGTTTTGTTGACGATAATTTTGCTGTTGCCTGTGAAAATCAGACCGAGGCTTTATTTTATATAATCGATGTTGAAGAAGGTAAGGCGATAGCTGACTATAGCAGCAATAAAGAAATTCATTTAAAGAAGGGAAATAACGGGTTATTCCTTTCGGATGGCGGATTGCTTGTGTATATGGATAGTACAGAGTACAGGCAGCAGGAGCTGCTATACAATCCTGACGCTGGCATAACGGATTTTTATCCGAGTGAAGATTTTACTTTGGCTTCTTTTGATGATGGGAGCTGTGCTGTTTACGATAAGACAGGAAAGATTAATTATAAAAAAGAAACATCAGGGAAAATTGATTTTATTGTGTTATCAGATAAAAACGCGGTTTTAGGCTGCAGAGATAATGCCATGTTAAGTATCCTGGAAAAAGAAAACCATAGCGATACAACGGCATATAGTTATGATGCTTATTACCCTCATGATGAAGCAAGAATAAGCTCTGATGGAAATACAATTATGCTCTTTAGTATTGAGGGCTTTCGCATTTATGATAAGTCAGGCAATGTTATTGGAGAATATGAACTTGAGGAACCGGGAAAGATTTATGACCAGATTTTTGTAAGAGACGGGGCAGAATCTTATCTGGAAGTTACCTGGTATGACGGAACTGTAAGAAAGTACAGTGCATCTGATGGAAAGATGATTTCAGAGAGTTTAGGGGATGCACCTGACAAAGATCTTTATGAGGAGTTCTTTATCGATAATTACAGGATTGCGTCATCACTTCATGATGCACCTGTAGTCTATGATAAAGAATCCGGTAAAGTAATTGCTTCTTTATCTCAGGATGCTTTTCTTACCTATGTGAGCAAAACGAGTGAAGGAATTATTGCGGAATTTGTTGATTCAAAAGGGCAAAGATACGGAGAACTTTTGAACGACAGATTTGAGGTTATAGCTATGTTGCCTGATCTGTGTGACGTTAAAGAAGATACCCTGTATTTTGATTATGGTGTTGGAACTGTGCGGCAATGCCGCTTGTTCTCTCTCCGGGAATTGAAGCTCCTTGGAGAGAATATAAGTACACATTGATATGTGAAGGGAGAAAAAAGTATGAGATGGAAGAAAGGTTTGGCGATGGTGCTGGCGCTTTCGCTAATGAACCCGACTCAGGCTGTTATGGTCGGAGCCACAGAGCCAGTTGACAACTCAGGAGCCAGCCAAAGTATAGATGAAGCTTCCGGCGCAGGAAGTTCATCTGCGGCTTCAGAAGATGATAAAGGAAGTGCTGCATCATCCGGTGGGAGTTCTTTGACCAATACAAATAATGATAAAAGCAGTGCTTCAGACAGTGCATCATCAGATAAGTCAGTTGAAAACGAGGATGCGTCAGATAATGCATCATCAGGACAGTCAGTTGAAAATGAGGATGCGTCAGATAATGCATCATCAGGACAGTTAGTTGAAAATGAAGATGCATCAAATAGCGCATCATCAGGGAGTTCAATCGAGATTCAAAAGTCTGAGACACTTGGACTTTCAATGTCAGATTTATTTGGAGAAGATAAAAAAGAAAGCCTTGATTATGATGCAGTTTACTACAATACCGGCAATTATGAATATACTATAGTTCCGGAAGAAGCAAAGGATCTTGAACCCGAAGCTGACTATTTTGAAGAAGATGGAAGTTTTACAATTGAAATAGGAGAAGATAACCCGTTTTTCCCTTATGAAGTTCAGTTCAGGGTTGGAGATGATACATGGACTGAGTGGTTTGCAACACCTGACAGTACTGTAGATGTTGCAGGTCATACAATCGGTGTTTCTGTAAATAATGGAAGATACAGCAGTCTGACTCTCCATGTGGGAGACAGAGATGTTGTAGTTTATCCTGAGGAGAAGACTTTTTCAAATGGTATGCTTCTTATGATGAACAGATCCATGTCACTTCAGCCTCTTAAAGAACAGAATCTTAGTACTGTTGATTTAACAGGATTTACACCTGTAGAACTTACTAAAGTTTCATCTACAACTATTTTTGCAGGTCAGGAAGTTTCAGGCGGAAGCATTGTATGGAACAGGGTATATTCTGATGACGATCAGTATACTATCAGTGAATATGGTGATGACCTTAATCTTAGTTATGATACTTCCAGCGGCGGTTCTAATACATGGGAATTTATTGTAGGAGAAGCTGATCAGCTTGCAGGAACTAACGTAAGATATAGAATTCCTATTAGTGTCACTGCATCCAGAAACTGGCTTGTTCCTTCAGTTGTTAAAATCAGTAGTGATGGAACAAGAAATTCAATGGACATTGCAGAATCAGAGTATTATGACTATGATAAGGATAATAAAAGATTTTATACTTATTATACGGAAAATGATTACAACTCTGATGATAAATTTGCCATTACCTTCGGACTTGGCTCAGGGGTTAATGCACCTGCCCAGCTTAGCGTTTATGAAGGAAAATATACTGATGCTGCAGAGGCAGTTTCATCAGGCAAAGATATTACATCACAGGTTTTGAATGCAGATTTGACTGTTTCAGGATACTCAATAGAAAGATATTCAGATCAAATTGTTACATTTGTCAGTAAGAATACATCCGGAGATATTACAGGGTGCTTACCTGTAACTTTATATCTTTACAGAAGTTCAAATGCCTCTGGCTCAGATGCCGAAGTGTATTCCTATGGTTTGTATAATGAGAGTGGCAATGATGTAACATATTCAAACAGTTGGTCCAGAAGTGAAAATGCAACTAAAGCTACGATGGGGCTTTATAAAGGTTATCCGGTAGATGGAACATATAAGCTCAGACTGTTGTTTAGAGTAAAAAATGATTCTGATTATTGGACAGATAAAAATGAAACTGTTGTAAGTGCTTTTGAAGGAAACTATGACAGTGAAGATGCAGCTAAGGCAGCAGGTGCTACTGATATAAAGAGTGAACTTTTTACGGGTAGTTACGGTGATGGATATACTGTAAGTAATTTAAGTGGAAAGGTATTTACAGTTTTCGCTGATCCTGATGGAAATGGAGTCCAGAAGTATACATATACAGCTACTTTGAATGAAACAAATAAGTCAAATTTAAGCAGTGCTACAAATGTAACTTTTAATGGACTTGTAGATTCGGATGGTAACAGTATAAACTGCTATGTTGTAGATGCCCAGATGGATTCCTATGGTGATTACAACTATAGAACTATCATCGTAGATGAGGCAGTTGATCTTACAAATGTAGCTCCTACGTTCTATACATATAACGGGGTAAAGCTTTATGCTTCAGGAAGTACTACTGCTCTTGAAAGCGGAAAAGATTACAGAGATTTTTCAAATGGAAAAGTCCAGCAGTATACAGCAGCCTCTGAGAACGGAGAGATGCAGGAAAATATTTGGCTTCAGATTGTGCAGAATAATGCTGAGAAAACAGGTTATAAACTCTACATCAACAGCCTTGGTGATGAAGAAGCAAATTATACAGTTGATGAAGATGGCGTAATTCATGCTGACAGAGAAGTGATTATTGATGGCAGGCATGACTATGAGCATGAAATTCTTGTTATCAATATGGGATCTTCAGAAATTAAGAATGTAGGCGCCAGCCTTGAGTCAGATACACTTGCTGTTGATGAATACTGGACACTTAGCGGAAACCATGATCTTTCTGCTTATTCAGGAACAGAAAAAACTACCAATTACGGAGAACTTGCCAACCTTGCAAAAATCAGACTTACTACTAAGAAAGAAGTAAAGGATGGTACAGACTTAAAAGGCACACTTACACTTACATCTGAGGGTAAAACAATTGCAGTTATAAATCTTACCGGTACTGTCGGTAATCCTACAATTGTTACAGAAACTATCCCTGATGCGGTTAAGTATGTTCACTTTGCTACAATGATTCAGAACAACAACAAATATAAGTGGAACCAGGTAAGTTACACAGTTATAGGTTCACTTCCTGACGGACTTTCACTTAATCCTAACGGAGAAATATATGGTGTTCCTACAACTCCCGGCGATTATACATTCTCTATCAGAATGGATAACAGTGCAGAGTTTAATAGCGTAACCAAAGAATTTACAATAAAGGTACTTGATAATACTGATAAAAACGTTGATGAATCAACATCAGAAAACTACGAAGTAACTCAGAAGATTCCTGATTTTACTTCCAATCCTACAAAAGCATATACTTTTGTTTCAAAGGGAATTTATTCTGAATTTACAGTAAAATCAAGCGTTATACTTGATGGACAGCTTCTTACACCGGGAAAAGATTATGATTCAGAGTCAGGCAGTACCAGAATTACAATCTTTGCCCAGACATTGGCTAAAGGAAACGGCACTCATACAATTTCAGTAGAGTTCCGTGACGCCAGCGATAAGTTTAACAGAGCAGCTCAAAACTATCATATAACCGGTGCTGACGGATCAGGAGATTCAGGTAAGTCTTCTGATGGAAATAGTGGAAACGGCTCAAATTCAGGCTCATCAAGTCAGAGCAGCTCTTCAAGTCAGAGCAGCTCTTCAAGCTCAAATAGCTCAGCGTCAGCTTCTACATCAAAGGCTGCTGCAACATTAAAGAGTGCTACAGGAAATACAACTACTGTAAAGGGCGAGACTACAATGCTCAATGCAAAGATAGTAAATGCTGTGCAGGGACCTCAGGCTCAGGCTGTATTTGCTGCTGCTACTCCTGCAGGATACAGGCAGATTTCAACCTTCAATGTTGTAGTTAATGGTGGAATAAACTATGACAACAAAAATGGTCGTCTTGTTCTTAGCATAAGTAAAGAGTACCAAAAGAGCGGAAGAACATTTGCTCTTATAGGAATCGGAACAAACGGACAGCCATTTGTATTTACTGATGTAGATACAAGTGATGAGACCATTACAGCAGATATCAACATTAATGGTTATGCTTTTGCTCTCATTTGCACAGATGATACAAGTGCAGCACAGCTTGCAAAGCAGAACGCAACTACAGGAAATGTTTATGTTGTTCAGCCTAGAGACACACTTTCCAAGATAGCAAGGAATCTTGGAACTACTGTAGATTATCTTGTTAAGAAGAACAATATTGCCAATCCAAATAAAATATATCCTAATCAGCAGATATTATATTGATTAGTCTTAAAGCTGTATAGCCACACTGTCAATAAACCATATAGGCATTTATTGCCTATATGGTTTATTCAATTTTTAATATTTCGAATATAAAATTTATGATATTCGATAAAAAATAACAGTGTAGGCAGGAGTAATGAAATACTGAATGATTCAACGGTAGAAGAACAAAAATTATACTATAAAATAGTTAAGTCTGTAAAAGAAATATTGGCTGACAAATGGCGATAAGAACCAGCATTTACGTATACTCATATATGCTGGCTGTTGATTGAATTGTAACACAATACCATGGATTTTTTATTGACATAACATGTATATGTAGTTAAAATTTAAGTGTGTCAGCATTAACTGTGTAGGTAATGCTTTTTAAGGGAGTGAAGGTGTTTGATATGTATAAGGGTGTGTTTTCTGCGTGCAAATTATCGCTAGGGATAATTACGTCTATTTGTGCGATTTCTTTTGGTGCAAGTGTTTCTTTTGCATCATCTGAATACTCTATTATGCAGTGCCATACCGGAACTGATAGTGTAAGTATCTATATCGATTCAAATGATGAAAAAATAGAAAGTGCAGATTGTCAGGTTGGAAGATTTGAAGCTGAAAAAGTTGAAGTTTCGCCGATATCTGACAGAGAAGTTCCTTTACGTACACTTTTTCTTTTGGATAATTCCCTTTCAATTACGGAAAAATACCGTCCTTTAATCAGTGAAATTTTAACTGAGACAATAGGAGACCACCTGGAAGGTGAAGAATTCAGAATAGCTACCATAGATACAGAGATTCATTATTTATCTGACTATACTACAGATTATGAAGCTCTCACAGATATGTTAAATTCAGTCGGATATGATAATCAGGACACATATTTTACTGATCTGGTTTATTATGCGCTTAAAGATCTTTATGAAGATGATGAGGAAGCATATTCGAGAATTGTTGTTATCTCAGATGGTGCTGATGATATGAGCATCGGAATAAAGCCTTCAGAAGTTACAGAGCTGGCTCATAGCAGCAATATCCCTGTTTATTCCATAGGTGTCAAATACAAGAATAACGAAGAGCGCCTTAAGAATATGTTCGCAATTTCCAGAAGCACAGGTGCTTTGTATTACAATCTGGACGATTCTACTGCAGAGCAGGTTGTACAAGGACTTTCCAAGGATAGAAAGCTGACTGAGATATCTGTCTATCCTCAGGCTGAACAGCTTGATGGAAGTACGAAAAGTTTAAAAATTGTAACACATTCTTCTATTGGAGATAAGGAGCTTCATGCAGATGTCCAGATGCCCTTTGGAACAGCACAGGCTATGGAAGTTGCTTCTGCAGCAGAAGAAAAAACAGAGGAAGAAGCAGCTCAGAAGGCAAACTCTTTGGAAGAAGAGTCCACTGCGGAGAGCTCTGAAGAAAATGTTGATGAAAATAAGAGCACAGGCTCTCCTGTTTCTTCAGGACAGTTAGTTTTGGCATTAGTAATAATTCTTGCAGGAATAATTCTTTTATTGCTTCAAAAGAAAAAGAAAACTCCTGATACAGCAAAGACTAAAGCAAAGAAAACGGAAAACAAGAAAAAAGAAGTAAAGAAATCAGCATCCGCTAATAAAATAGTGGTTCCTGTTGAAGAAAAGGAAGATTTAAAAACTCAGTTTGAAGATGATGGCAGGACAGTAATGGATGATTCGGATGACAAAACCGTAATGGGCGATGAATCATCAGATCAGGATAGAGATTTTGCGCAGGCACGGAAAAACGTTTATCTTTCAATTATTAAAAAGAATGATTCTTCTGATGTAAAGAGATTTAGTCTGGAAAGAAGAGTAGTAATTGGAAGGGATAAAAAATATAATGACTACTCACTTCCTGATGATAAGCGGGTATCCGGACAGCACTGTTATGTAGAAATGGGAGAAGATGGAAAATTTTATATATATGATCTCAATTCTACAAACGGGTTGCTGTGTGATGGTCATAAGGTAAACGAAAAAGCAGAAGTAAAAGACGGAAGTATCATAAAGCTTGGAAGTACAGAACTTGTTATTAAAATTCAGGAATAGTTACTGATCATAAACTGAACAGTAACCAGAATTAAAGTCTATGTAGAGGATAACATGAGAATCAGAGTCGCAGTGTGTTTAAAGGACATTCAATATTCGAATAAGATTTCATCATATTTTACAACTCATTATGGAGAAAGTGTTGAAGTATATAGCTTTTCGGGTTTAGAGCTCCTTCAAAAATATCTTGATACACATGTAATGGATGTTCTTTTGGCAGATGAAAGCTTTGATGAGCGAAGTGTTTCTGAATGGCCTGATATGCTAATCATGAAGCTCGTTCAGAATATTGATTCTTCTAAAAAGGATGATGGAGTAATTTTTATAGGCAAGTATCAGAAGGCAAGTCTTATTTACCGGGAAATACTCCATTATTGCTCAAGAAAAAAAGAATTTAATGTAAAAAAAGGAAGTAACAGAACTATATTTATTTCTTTTTCATCTATAACAGGCGGAGCGGGAGCAACGACCATAGCGACAGCCTTTGCATTATATCTTGCAAGGCAGGGACGCAAGGTGCTGTTTCTTAATATGGAAGAGTTTGGAGACACAAGTATTCTTCTTGGAAAAGGTGGAAACTATGGTTTTGAAGAAATACTCCTTGCTCTTAAAACAACGAACAGAAATTTGGCAATGAAGCTTCAGAGTGCAGTCAGCAAAACTGAGGAAGAAGTATATTTTTATTCAAGTTGTGAGAATCCGGTTGATTTTAGCCAGCTAACCGCAGATGAAACCAGAGAATTTCTAAGTGCTGTTTCCTCATTGGATTATCAGTATGTTGTGATGGATTTTAAGATTGATTTATCTGAAAGATGCAGAGAGCTTATGAACAAAGCTGATAAGATGGTTCTTGTAGCAGACGGCACTAAAAAAAGTAAGCTCGGGCTTGAGCGTATTGCCCGCGCACTGGGAGCTACTGACGGAATTGATCGTACACGTAATTCAGATAAGCTTGTTATCTTTAATAATAAGGTTGAAAAAGGTAAGGCCATTGATATTAGCAACAATGATATTCCAAATATTGGAGCGGTTGCATTTATAGATGGCATGGATCCTAAAGAGATTACATGGAATATTGCAGGCAGAATTGAGTGTTTTAATGAGCTTGCATAAATAGATTAGTATATTTGAGGTTTGCCGATGAATGAAGTTGACATTACAGAAATTGTCCAGGCAATAAGAGAAGATGTGGTAGGAAATTCACAAATCAGCCATATGACCGATGAAGAACTGGAAGAGAATATTAAAGAGCGAATGAAGAGAGCTCTTGAAACCCGGAATTATCATCTTACTATTTCAGATAAAGCGGAAGTAGTAAACAGAGTGTTCAGTTCAATTCGTGGTCTTGGTCTTCTTGATCAGATTATGACGGATGATTCTATCACAGAGATAATGATTAATGGACCAAAAGATATTTTCGTAGAAAAAAGCGGAAGACTTACCAAGCTTAATGAAGAGTTTGAAAGCGAACAGAAGCTTGAAGACATTGTACAGAGAATTGTAGGTAAAGCCGGCAGAGAAGTAAATCAGGCTAATCCGATAGTTGACACAAGACTTGAAGATGGCTCTCGTGTCAATGTGGTTCTCCCGCCTATTTCGTTAAAAGGTGCGATAATTACAATACGTAAATTCGGAAAAGAACCCATGACGATTGAAAGGCTCATTTCCTACGGCTCTATCACAGAAGAAATTGCCGATGTATTAAAGCTTTTAGTAAAGGCAAAATACAATATTTTCATATGTGGTGGTACGGGTTCCGGAAAGACTACTTTTTTAAATGCAGTTTCTAATTTTATCCCTAAGGATGAACGTGTCATTACTATAGAGGATTCAGCAGAGCTGCAGATAGAAGGTGTTGAGAATCTTGTAAGCCTTGAAACGAGAAATGCCAACTCTTCAGGTGCAGGTGCCATAACAATCAGGGATCTTATCAAGTCGGCACTTCGAATGAGACCTGAGCGTATTATAGTCGGTGAGGTAAGAGGAGGAGAGGCGCTTGATATGCTTCAGGCAATGAATACAGGACATGACGGTTCTCTTTCTACAGGTCACGGCAACTCCACTAAAGATATGATGAGCAGACTTGAAACCATGGTTTTGCAGGGAACATCAGGAATGCCTCTGGAAGCAATAAGACAGCAGATTGGCTCTGCTCTTGATATTATTGTTTACCTTTCCAGGCTTAGGGATAAGAGCAGAAGAACAATGGAAATAAGTGAAGTACTTGGATATGACAGGCAGACAAAAGAAATTATCATAAATCCGCTATATGTTTTTGAGGAGGATCCTGAGAGAACTTCTGTTAAGCATGTAGTAGGCAGTCTTGTAAGAACCGACAACAAGATGATGAAGACGTTTAAACTTAGACAATATGGATATCAGGGCGAGATATGAAAAAGGAAAAAAACATTTATAAACCTATACCCGGCATCCTTGGTGATGCAACCGATTATCATGTTTATACCATGACCTTAAAAGATAAGATAACAGGATTTTTGATTGCGTTTGCGATAGCTTTTGCAGCAATTATGATTTTTTTCAGAGAAATTGTTTTCTCAATCATTGTAGGAGTAATTGCAGGTATCTGTTTTCAGAAACCGTACAACAATTACCTGTGTCAGAAGCGCAGTAATAAGCTCTTAAATGATTTCAGGTCACTTCTTGAATCCCTGGCAACCTCCTATACTTCAGGTCGTAATACTCAGGGTGCATTTGAAGATGCCTTATCTGACCTTGTATCCATTTATGGAGAGGATGCTGATATTTCAAAGGAAGCGCAGATCATTGCAGATGGACTTCATAATAATATAAATATAGAGGATCTTCTTAGAAACTTTGCTGACAGAAGCGGTCTTGACGACATAAGCAGTTTTGCAGATGTATTTGAGGTAAGCTTCCGACAGGGTGCTAATATTAACAGAATTATCAGTTCAACAAGAGATATCATTAACGACAAAATTTCAGTTCAGATGGATATCGAAACGGCAATATCAGGTGGAAAAAATGAACTGAATGTCATGATGATAATGCCATTTGTTGTTTTTCTGGGGCTTAGCGGTCTTGGCGGCAGTATGACCATAGTAACAAATACATTTACAAATGTGGTTGTAAAGCTTGTGGTGCTTGCAATTTTTGTCGGTGCGTATGTAATTGGAAGAAAGATTATGACTATAAAGATTTGAGGTAATCGCAGATGTTGATGTCAGACCTGGCAAAAATAATTATCATGTGTATCGCTACTTTTCTTGTGGCACTTTGTATTTATCTGTGGCAAAAGGCAGGAGATAAGTATGAGGATATTATTGGTGCACTTGATGAAAAAAAGTATAAATACAAAGAACTGTTTCCTGTAGGTTTTATGTTCATGGAGCTCATTCATTTTGATATGCATAGTAACCTTGTCAGTAAAAAGCGAAAGGAAATGGAAGAAATAACTGAAAAGAAATATGCAACATTTTATTTGTATGTATTGTTGGGGAGTATGGTGTCGTATGCACTTATTCTTTTCCCGGCTGTTTTGATGCTGGCTGTACTTTCGGGAGACTGGATATTTTTTGCTTTGGGTATTGTCCTTTTAGGGTTGATAATCAGATATTTGTATGACACTGTAGATGACCAGATAAAAGCCAAAAGAGAAGCTCTTTTGCTTGAGTTTCCAAATGTTCTTACCAAGCTGACGCTTCTTGTAAATTCTGGAATGGTGCTTAGAAATGCATGGTTTAGAGTATCTCAGAGCGGAGAAGGAGTTATTTATGATGAGATGCGAAAAACAACTGATGATATGAATAATGGCATGTCTGAACTTCAGGCATATAAGGAATTTGCAGACAGATGTGCACTTAAGGAAATGAGAAAATTTTCTGCCATGGTTTCTCAGGGGCTTGAAAAGGGAGGATCAGATCTTACTACATTTTTGAAGGATATGTCGGACGAGCTTTGGGCTGAAAAGCAAAGCTTAGCAAGGCAAAAGGGTGAAAAGGCAGCATCAAAGCTTCTTATTCCCACGGCAATGATCTTTCTTGGTATTCTTGCAATGATTCTGGTTCCGGTTGTATCCGGATTATCATTTTAAAAAAGCTTAGATACCAATTGTTGGTCAGGAAATTATTCCTGCCATGAGGATATAAAGAAAGGAAAAAGGAATGAAAAAGGTAAAAAATTTTATTGATGAAAAAATGATTGAGGCACAGGTAAAGCTTGCAAAAATGACAGAAGGTTTTTTGTCAGAGGAGAGAGGAGACACAAACTTTGTTTCCATAATGATTATTATCGTTATTGTCCTTGCAGTTGCGGCTATTTTCAGGACACAGCTTATTGCTATTGTTACAAATGTTATGCAGCAGGTAACTGATTTTACAAATGGCGGTGGTGAATAATTTAAAAGCACCTACACTACTTTGCTAAAAATTTGGTTGACATTTTTGAGGTGATATGGACATACATTCATTATCAGAAAAGGAAGACGGGGTTGTAATGATAGAGGCAATAATTTATCTGCCTCTTGTCATTGCAACTTGTGTTTTTCTAATTTATGTCGGGTTATTTAAGTTTCAGGAGGCGGCCTTTATTTATGCTATAGAGCGTACTGCTCAATATGGTGCAAATGAGGTCGCTTATGCCGGATATGATGCTTTTGGAGATAAGATTTCCACAGCAATAAATTTTGATTGGTCAGGTGGGTCGCCTTTGGATGATGCAGATAATATCAGAGCTTATTATAAGGCAAGTCATGAGAATTTTTTTGCTCTCTATAATGAAATTTTTGGTTCTACCTGGGTTAGTGCAGAGGAAATATCCGGAGAGTATGGCGATGTGATTAAAAATGCAGCGCTTTTGTCGATTGCGGATGGGGCAGATTATTCTGTCGCAATTAAGAGAAGCCTTATCAGTACATATGTGCTTGTTACTGTTTCTTATTCAATTGATACTCCCGGTATTATGAGATATTTGGGACTTGAGTCCAGGTACTCTTATTCAAGAGGAGCATGCAGTGTTGCTATTAATCCGGCAGGTTTTGTTAGAAATGTGGATCTTACTGTAGATGTTATCAGTAAAATTGCAGAAAAAATTGGAATTGATGTTCCGGGAATAACCGGTAAAATCACAGAATTTCTTGACAAATATTATTAAGGATGGGCTGTTTGTGATGCATTTTTCGAAAAAAATGCAGGGAACCATCTCTGTATTTCTAATACTTATATTGCTCCCAATGTTTGTTCTTACAGCAGTACTTATTGATGGGACGATTATACTTGGAGCAAAAAATACTATAAATGATGCCGGTGAACTTGCTATGGGCGGGGCACTGGCTCATTATGATGAAAAATTATTGGATTATTATGGACTGATATCTTTAGACAGTAAAGTTGATATAAATAGTAAAGGAAAAGCTTATTTTTCAAATACGCTTAGTTCTGAGTCCGCTAGTACATATCTGGGATTTTCTGTAGGTGGTGGCTCCTTTGTTAAAATGAAGGATAATGATACAGTGTTGTCAACAGTAGATCAGACTGAGATTTGGCGTCCCTATGTGATGGAGTCTGAAATGCTGCAGTTTATGAAATACAGGGCTCCTGTAATACTTCTTAATTCGGGTATATTAGAGAGTCTTAAAGGCTTTGAAGATGTGAAGTCACAGACAGAGTGCATAAAGAAGCAGCTTGATTTTGAGGATGAAGTTGCTGATATACAGGATTTATTAAATGATCTTCATGAAAAATTAAAGGATGGTTATGTTGATCCTTCGTATCCGAGTAAATATAAAGACAGTTACATTACCGGAAGCTGGCAGGATGACATGCATAATAAGTTTAAAAAGCTTACTGGCTATTATGTTGCAAGGAGGGGAATCGAAGCTCATAATGCACCGGGAGAAGCTTCATTTGAGGATTCGGTATCTGCTGCAAAGGCAGCCGTTAAAATTGCAGAAAAAATAGATTCAAATCCATATAATTTTGATTATATCAATAGCTTTCGTGATGCGAAATTTTATGTGATAGATACTGATTTTACCGCTGATCTTGAAGAAGGGACTCCTGAATATGAAGAAATGGCTCAGCTAAAAGAAGATTATGATGCAGCCTGTGAAAAAGCGGAATATGCTAAGGATGGTTTATATGAAAGCCTTGATGATTATGAAAAAGATGCCCAAAAATGTTCTGATTATTATACAGAAACTCAAAATTTAAAAGAATTATTTGAGTACAGTGAAAAAAAATGTAGAGAAATAAAGGATAAGATTAAGTCAGCACAAGACGAATACGATGAGTGGGGAGAAGCTATAGAATCAGTTCATAATGCTGATAATAAGGCACAGATGAACGAACTTAGAGATAGATGGAAAGAACTATTTAACGATTTAAAGGGCTCAGAAAGTAGTCTGGATACATTGAAAAATGAGCTGGAAAGCTCAAAAAATTATATGGATGACATGTTAAAGTGCATGGATAATATGAAATTTTGTGATATTTCTTATCCTGCTCATAAGAAAAACAATAACTGGGGAACTATTTCAAGCAAAGCTAATTCTTTTACAGTAGAAACAAAGGATGATTACAATAGTGCCTGTAACAGCATAAATAATACGTTTAATTATACGGATTTTTCATCTGTAGCAGGTAAAAAGCTTTATGACGTAAAAAATGATAAGTTTTATCAAAAGATGGATGGGGACTTTTGCAGGGAGGTAGAAAAAAAGGTAGACGAATCAAAGGCTAAAGATAATTGTAAGAAGATTCAGGAACAGCAACAAAAACAGGAGGAAGAAAAGAAAAATGCTGAAAAGGCACTGAATCAAAGACTAAAAGAAAGTATAGCCGATAAGGATATTCCTTCTAATCATGAGAATGTGGCCTCGACATCTGTTAATACCGGTAATGATTCAGGAAAAGGAGATCTGGCAAGTGTTTCTGATCCTGCACAAGATAAGAAAAAAGCCAAAGATGCAGGAGAAAAAATGCTTGATGGTACAGGAGATATTCAGAAAAACTTGTCTGCAGGAGCATTGGGAATTATAAACGGCGGTGTCAGAAGTGTTTACGAAAGTGCTTATGAAGCTACCTATGTAATGGAAATGCTATCTGACAGAACGAGTGGTCTTGGAGATGATGAAGCTGTTTCTTTAAAGGGCAAAGATATGAAGAATAATTATCTTTACCAGGGAGAAGCAGAGTATATTCTTTGGGGCGATAAGACTCCTATCAGAGACGTTACTTATAACGAAGTAACTATTTTTACTATCAGATTTGCTCTTAATACTATAAGTGCATTTACAAATTCAAGACTAAGGCATGAGGCAGAAACAGTGGCTTCAGGGCTTGGAGCGATTTTTCCATTATCAATCCCTCTGATTACAAGTGCCATTATTTTGGCATGTAGTCTTGCTGAAACTGCCACTGACATAAATTATCTAGTAGCAAAGGGCGAAAAGGTTGTTTTAATGCATACGCAGGATACATGGTGCTGTTATCCCTTTACTCCTATAGGTGGCGATTATGATAAAAGGAAAAATACTTCACTGCCTAAACTTGATTATTCAGATTATACCTGGCTGTTTTTGTTTGCAACGATGCTTGGCGATGGTGCACTTTCTGAAAATAAGCTCCTTAGAACTGCCGACTGCATACAGCTTAATATGACAGAGAGTGTTACCGGGATAGATGGAAATTCAATTATGGATGAGTTTACCATGGTCAGGATGAACAGTTCAGTGGATTTAACAACATATTTTTTGCGCAATGCTGCAGAATATGTTGGACAAAAAAGTCCTACAGATGAGAAGGGCAAAATCACAATTAAGTATAATAGTGCGCAGGGATACTAAAATATGTTTTTAGTCAGAAAAATGTACAAAAATTATAGAAATGAAAGAGGATCACTTTCTGTTGATACGATTATTTTCCTCAGTATGTTCCTGGTCTTTTTTGTATTTATGATAAATATAATGAAGCTTGTAATAATACAGTCTGTTTTGCAATTTGCTCTTAATCAGACTGCCAAGGAGATTTCACAGTATTCCTATATTATTGCTAAAGCGGGACTTGAGGACAATATCACCAAAAATGCCACCAATTCAGCAACTATGAAAAAAAATACCAAAGGTGCCATAGTTTCTGTTTCAGATGCGGTATCTTCCTATCAGGAATTATTTGGGAGCATAGGTGCATTTAAAAACAGCAGACCTACAGAGGCTTATGGAAATGCAGTAAATGTATATAACAATTTTCAGAATGCCGCGACAAAAACTCAAAAAGCTCAGGAAACAGTTGACAGCTACATTTCTTATTTGCAGGAAAGCGGAATGGAAGATGGGATAAGTCTTATTAAAGATCTGGCTACGCAAAAGAGTGCCGCACTGTTATCAGGCGCAGTTGTTAAGAACAGAGTTGCACTTCATGTAAATACCCTTGTGCCGGGAGGAAATGCTGACAGGCTTTTGGAAAATATGGGAGTTGTGGAAGGAATAGATGGAATTTCCTGCTGGGACTCAAGCTTTTATTCCGATGGCAGCAAGGATCTGAATCTGGTAATGAGCTATGACATAAAGTATCACATGCCATTTTTTGATGTGAACACTTATGAGATTACACTTCGGGCATCGACAGGATTATGGTAATTATATGAGCGTATTAATTTATATTGTTTCAGGTTTAATAATTTCCGTGGCTGCATCTGTGATTAATCTAATGTTTCTTTCGCAGTTTCAGGGAAGAAAAGCGGCAGCTATCGGAATTAGAGATTATTATTTTACAAAGAAAAAAAGTATTATATTTATTCTTGCTCTTTTGGCTTCAGGACTGGGAGGATTCCTTGGAAAATGCTACGGGAGCGGCTTATTTGATGTTTTATCAAAGATTCTTATGATGAATGTACTTTCTTTTCTGGGATGGATAGATTTTAAAAAGGAAATTGTTCCTAATTCATTTTTAAAAAGATTCTTAATTGTTGCAGTTATATGGACTTTGATAAAACTGGCAGCAGATTTTGTTTCGGGGAATTTTTTTGCCGGAAGTATTGCATCACCGCTTTTGGGAGTGGCGGTTATGTTTATACCAATGTTCCTTAGCTATCTTATTTCTCATGGCGGAGTAGGAGCAGGAGATGTTAAGCTCCTTGCTATTGTAGGTGGTGTACTTGGATTTAGAAGCAGCTATTTGCTTCTTATGACTGCTTTTATTGTTGCAGCGGTATTTTCGGTAGTGCAGATGCTTAGAAAGAAAATGACAATGAAATCCTATATGCCTTTTGTTCCTTTTTTGGCAATTGCAATGGGGCTTATGGTAATTCTTGGAATTTGAAACGAAAGTTACCGGTCAGGAACTGAGCAGTAACGAAATGGGTAAAGCCAAGACATAATCGTGCATTTCGTAGACAATGATACATGTAAAAGGGAGAATTGATGTGAAAAGAAATGTTATTATCTTACTTGTTTTTCTACTTGCAGCATCCTGGTATATGACTTTAACAGGAATAACCGATAAGGCAAGTGCATATGCAAAAAGTTCCGAGAATGCAAAAAAACATGAAGATAAGGGGATGTTTATTGCTGCAATTGAAGATTATGCCACTGTACTTGGATTTTCTTCTGATAATTATGATGCTCTTGTGGCAACAGCAAATGACTATTATGAGCTGGGAGAATATCAGCAGTTTGAAGATACCGGCAAAGAAATCATAGAAAAATATGATGCCGATGAAGGAATCTTTAATAAGCTCATGGATTATTATGTTGACAAGAAAAAGTATTCTGATGCTTTGGCATATCTTCATGTTTTGATGGAAAAGTTTCCAGAAAATGAGATGATTATAGACAGATATAATTCCTTAAAAGGAAGTTATTCAACCAAATTCAACACATATCAGTGGGTTGGGGATTTTTATCACGGATACGCGGCATGCCAGGCAGGAACATTAAAATATGCTTCCACAAACTATAATGATGAGCTGAAGGTCAATCTGAATTATGACTGGGCAGGACCGTATGAGGCAGAAATAAAGGGAACTCCGGTTCTTTTAGATGATGCAGGGGTCTGCTATGTTAATAAAAAAGGACAGCGCATTCTTGTTCCTGATTTCAGGGCAAAGTATCTTGGAGTATTGGCAGGCGGATATATTCTAGCCGGGGATGAAAACGGAAAATACGGTTACATTAAGAGTGACTGCAGTAATGCTACTGAGATGGAGTTTGATAATGCTACAGCTTTAGTAAACAATTTTGGTGCAGTAAAAAAGGGAGAAAAGTGGGCAATTATAGGATCTGATTTTAAGCCCACAACTGAGTTTATATTTGATGATGTGGTAATGGATGATAACCATGTAGCAACAAGAGGAAGTGTTATGTGGGTTAAAAATGGAAGTGGTTATCAGCTTGTAAATAGGGATGGAGAAGCTGTATCAGATGAAATTTATGAAGCGGCAAGACCATTTGCATCTAAGGAAGCTGCTGCTGCCTTAAAAAACGGCAAGTGGGGATTTGTTGGCAGAGACGGAGTGGAACTGACAGATTTTGTATATGAGGATGCGAAATCCTTTTGTGCAGGCTTTGCTCCGGTAAAGGACAAGGACGGATATTGGAAATATATTGATATAAACGGAAACATCTGTATAGATGACAATTTTACTGATGCAAAGGCATTTGATGAAAAGGGAGTGGCTTTTGTACAAAAAGAGGAATCATATTGGATAATGATTGATCTTTATGATGTTGACTGATTAAATAAGAGCGGTAATAGATATTCCGGAATAAAGCAACATTTTATAATTAAAGTGGCTTTTTTTGTAAGACAAGGGGGTAGTAATGGAATTCGCGACAGAAAAGCATGGAAACAATATTTTTTTCTCATTAAAGACAGTTGAAGATAATTTAGATGATTTTGCATGTCAGATGTTTGGAGCAAATGAAATCCCTTTTTTGATTCCGTTTTCTGTTGTGCATAAAGACTGTGATGTATGTCTTCAGTATGATATTACTGGGCTTAAGACGTTAGAATCACTTGTTACTTCTATAATAACAAGAAAACGTCTTATAAGTATTTTGTCAGGTTTTATCAATGCTTATAATGAAGCTGAAGACTATATGCTTGATCTTGATAATATTGTACTGGATGAAGAGCATGTATATTATAATCGAATTTCAGAAAGTCTCAGGCTGATTTATCTGCCGGTTCATGATGAAGTATACCAGGCTCAGAACTCAATGCAGTATATTGCCGGTTTATTCAGAAAACTCAAGTTTGATGCAAGAGATATAGAACTTGAGCAGGCCGTAAAGAATATTGTTCATGAAATAGATGACGGAAATGTAGATAGTATTTCTGGTTTAAAGGATTTGCAAAAAAGCCTGAACTTGATTGATGAATTGATTTCTGTTGATGGGGATAAGCATGAAAAAGAAAGTGTTCATCCTGAACATGTGAATTATGAAAATAAGTTCAAAGAAAAAGATGATGACAATCATCTGTCTGAACATGAAGAATCTGCAGATATTCAAGGAAAAAATGAGGAAGACAAAAAGAAGGGCAAGAGCAAAGGGATAAATATCCACGGAATAGAAATACCAGGAATCTCTAATAAGCAGCCTAAACAAAAGGCAGGAAGTTTTGGATTTAGCATACCAGGAAAAGAAGATCCGGTCATTACAGGTGAAAATAAAATATCTGAAGAAAATGAAGCGCCGTTAGTAAACGCAAGTAAGGAGAGTTCTTTAAAGCAGGAAAATAAAAAGAAATTGTCATTTGCCATACCGGGATTTGGAAAAAAACAGTCATCTGCTCCGGAAAATCCTGTTGTGAATGTCCAAAAACAGAATAATCCTATTCTTGATGTTGAAATTCCTGATGATGAGGTCGAGCATACAGTAGTTGATTCAGTTCATACCGAGATATTTGCGAAGCTGTATCGGATCAGTGAAGGTACAACATTTATGATCAACAAAGTTCCTTATATGATCGGGCGAGGGCAGGGAGCAGATTGCATAATTGATAATTCACAGGTTTCCAGATCTCATGCATTAATAGAAGAAATCGACGGACAATTTTATATTACAGATCAGAATTCCTCTAACCACACATATATAAATGGAAAAGTGATTTCTCCAAATGTACGTGTGAAGCTTGAGGATGGTGCACAAATCAGACTTAGTAAAGAAGTATTGATTTTTAATTATTAAAAATTTTGGGGGAAGTATGCTGAAGCTTAGTGGGGCTGCAATAACTGATGTGGGTAATTTTCGTGAAAATAATGAAGATAATTACTTGTTGTTTGGAAATTACAAGACAGATAGGGCTTTGGCACATGATGAATGTGAAATAGTAAATGAAATTGCAGAAGCGGATGAGAATACGGTAGTAGTGGGTGAAGATGATGTAAATGATGAAATTGTAGATTTAGTACATAATTCTACAGTTGTGGCTGTTTTTGACGGTGTTGGAGGAGCTGATAATGGAGAAGTGGCATCTTTAATCTGTGCAGAGCAGTTAAGTCTGAAAGACAGTCTTGTAGATAGTAGCAGCATTAAAACGGCTTTACTGAAGTTAAATGAAAAAGTATGCGATGAAATAAACAAATCCGGGAATGTTATGGGGGCAACCGTTGCAGCTTTGTTTTTTTATGGTGATAACGTAATTAGCGCAAATCTTGGAGACAGCAGATGTTATTTGTTTAGAAATGGTAAGCTTTGTCAGCTTTCTCACGATCATTCCAAGGCTCAGCTTCTTATTGACAGAGGAGAAATGTCTGCACTGGACGCTAAAAACAGTAATAAGTGGCACATTATAACGCAGTATATAGGTATTACGAGACCTGAGATAAAACCTGAGCCATATTTTACAGGACCTCTTTTATTAGAAAAAGGAGATCGCTTTTTGGTATGCTCTGACGGACTTACCGATCCTCTTTCTGACAATATGATAAAAAATATACTTCTAAACTCCGATACAAAAAATGCATTCATGACAGCCGGCGAGCTTGTAGATGCCGCTCTGAAAGCAGGCGGCAGGGATAATGTAACAGCTGTGCTTGTGGATGTTAATTGAATATCATATCAGTATTTTTTATGCATACATTGGTCTGCCAAGGTAAAATCCTTGTACCAGATCAATTTGCATTTCTTTAAAAAATTCATATTCTTCCTTGGTTTCAATTCCCTCAGCAAGAATGATAATATCTCTTTCTCTAAGCTTCGAAATAATGTCTTTAACAATTATTTGCTTTTGGGGGTCTTCATCAACATTATTTACAAATTTACGGTCTATTTTAACCATATCGGGTTTATAAAAATCAAGACATTCTCTGTCTATATTACTACCGGTTCCATAGTCGTCAAGAGCAATCATAGGATGTGCACCTTCCATGGAAAATGCAACTTTTTTCATTTCCCAGGCATATCTTTCAAATTTGGTATATTCCAGAATTTCATAAACGAGCCGATCCTTCATGCGTTCACCACCAAGTGCAGCAACTTTTTTTGTTTGCTCAATTCTCATACATACGGATGGGAAAGAATTCAGGAATATCCTGCCTTCTAAATCTAATTCCATGAATTTCTTGGTTGCATAATAATTTGTGATTTCTTCTATCAGGTATAGTTTGTCCATCTTGGATACAGCTTTTATAAATTCGATAGGAGTGTATGGCTCCGGTCGCATAAGAGCCTCGTAACCGTAAATTGAATTATCTTTTACTCTAAATATTGGCTGATAAGCGTAATTTATCAGATGTGGATTATCTAAAAGATATTCCACTGTTATTTCATTGTCTTTCATTAATAAACCTTTTTACTTATTTTGGAAAATCTTGACATCTTGAATCACAGATTCGAGATGTCATACTGAATTATTGTAACAAAAACATTTGAAAAAAATGTGTTTTAAAAGCGAAAAAAAATATAGCAGTTTCCAAGAAAAAAATCAAGTCTGATTTGATTGTTAATAATTTAATTAATGCTTTTGGAGTAGCATTTTTTTTCACGTTATGATACGATATGCAGGATGTCACTTTAACGCATTACATTGTAAAAACAGGAGGAGTCTTTAAATGTATTCATTGGAGGAACTTAGAGCAGTAGATCCGGAAATTGCCGGTTTGATTGAAAAGGAAGTTGATCGTCAGAATGATCATATTGAACTTATAGCTTCAGAGAACTGGACCAGTAAGGCAGTTATGGCAGCTATGGGAAGTCCACTTACCAACAAGTATGCCGAGGGACTCCCGGGAAAAAGATATTATGGCGGCTGTTATGTTGTAGATGAAGTTGAAACACTTGCAATTGAGAGAGCCAAAGAGCTTTTCCATTGCGATTATGCTAATGTTCAGCCACATTCAGGTGCACAGGCAAATCTTGCTGTTCAGTTTGCACTTTTAAAGCCCGGCGATACAATTATGGGTATGAATCTTAATCAGGGCGGACACCTTACACACGGAAGTGCAGCCAATATTTCAGGAACATATTTCAATGTAATTCCTTATGGCGTAGATGACAACGGAGTTTTGGATTATGACCAGATGTACAAGCTTGCTGTTGAGCACAAGCCTAAGCTTATCATAGCAGGTGCATCTGCTTATTGCAGAACAATAGATTTTAAGAAATTCAGAGAAGCTGCCGATGCATGTGGAGCAGTTCTTATGGTAGATATGGCACATATTGCAGGTCTTGTTGCAGCCGGCGTTCATCCCAGCCCATTCCCATATGCTGATGTTGTTACAACAACAACTCACAAGACACTTCGCGGACCAAGAGGAGGACTTATTCTCTGGAATCAGGAAGCTCAGGATAAGTTCAAATTCAACAAGGCTGTGTTCCCGGGAATTCAGGGAGGCCCTCTTGAGCATGTAATAGCTGCTAAGGCTGTTTGCTTTAAGGAAGCTCTTTCACCAGAGTTTACTACCTATGCTCAGAATGTTGTCAAGAATGCAAAGGCTCTCTGCAATGGACTTATGAGCAGAGGTATCAAAATCGTATCCGGCGGTACAGACAATCATCTTATGCTTGTTGACCTCACAAACTTTGGTCTTACAGGAAAAGAGGTTGAGGCATGGCTTGATGATGCGCATATTACTGCCAATAAGAATACTATTCCAAATGAGCAGCAGTCACCCTTTGTTACCAGCGGTATCCGTCTTGGAACACCTGCAGTTACAACCCGTGGCATGAACGAAGCTGACATGGATAAGGTGGCAGAGGCTATCTCAATTGTAATTAAGAACAAGGGTGAGAAGAATGATGAGGCAAGAGCAATCATCGCAGAGCTCACAGCAAAATATCCTCTTAAATGAATTAAAAAAGGCTGTCCGCTGCGGCAGCCTTTTTACGCCTTGTAGATTACAAATCATATCTAATCAATATAGTCGAGAAATATAAAAACAGCTACACTATTTTTTAGCTGATTTTTTTGTACATGAAATTGCCGAGCATCTGGACTGCCTGAACAAATATTATGAGGATGATTGAACAGGTTATGAGATATTCAGTCTTGTACTGCTGGTAGCCGTAGCGGATTGCAATATCGCCGATTCCACCGCCGCCGACAGTTCCTGCCATTGCGGAATATCCTATAAGAGATATGACAAGAAGAATGATACCGTTTAACATTCTGGGAACAGATTCTTTTACATATACTCTCAGGAGAATCTGAAGGTTTGAAGCACCAAAGCTTTTGGCGGCTTCGATGACACCGTGATTAGTTTCCCGTAGTGCTGTTTCAAATACTCTTGCAATATAAGGAATTGCTGATACTGTCAGAGGAACAATAGAAGCAGTGGTTCCTATTGCTTTGCCCACCAGCATTCTTGTAAACGGAATAAGAATGACCAAAAGAATCACGAAGGGAAAGCTTCTGAATACATTTATTATAAAGCTCAGAGTTTCGTAAACCGGTTTATTGGGCTTTAATCCGTCCGGTGCAGTTAAGGTAAGTACAATTGCCGGGAAGAAACCTATTATTACCGAAAGAACAGTAGACCAGAAAACCATATATAAAGTCTGATTGAAAGCTGTAAAAATGACTTCATTCATTCCGGTTGTCGATAATATTCCGCTCATTATTCAATCACCTCCCAGGTTACATTGTTTTTATCAAGAAAACTGCAGACATCTTCCAAATCCTTTTCATCAAAATTAAGGACGAGACTTCCGTATACATCTTCTCTGAAATCTTCAAGCTTTGCCCAACAGATATTGAAATCTTTTCCCAATTCCCGGGCCATTTGTGTGACTATAGGCTTGTGATTGCCTTCTCCAAAGAAAAAGAGCTTTATATTTACTCCGGATGTGGGAAGCTTGTCACTTTCCTCTCTTAAAAAGTTTCTTATCTCTGTTTCTTTCGGCCATACAAAGAGGTGTTCAGGACTTCCTGCTGCAAGCATTCTGCCGTCGCTTAGAAAAGCAACCTTCTGACATATCTGTTTTACAACCTCCATTTGGTGTGTAACTACAATTATTGTGATCCCAAGCTCTTTGTTAATCCTCTGTAAAAGAGCGAGAATCTCTTTGGTAATTTCAGGATCCAGGGCACTTGTGGCTTCATCGCAAAGAAGAAATTCAGGGTCAAGTACAAGAGCTCTCGCTATAGCAACGCGCTGCTTTTGTCCGCCGGACAATTCTCTGGGCTTTGCATGAAGCTTATCTTCAAGACCTACAAGCCTTATCAGATTCATGATTTTTTTCTGAGTTTCTTTGGTGTTTGTTTTTATGTTCCAGAATTTTAGCGGCAGGGCAACATTTTGATATACATCCAGCCTTTCAAGAAGGTTAAAAGACTGGAAAATCATTCCCATGCGCTTTTGAAGATTGCGAAGATTCTTTTTATCCCTGATATTTACTTCCTGATCGTCCACAAGAATTGTGCCACTGTCATAGGATTCAAGACCGTTAATGCAACGGAGAAGAGTGGACTTTCCGGCTCCACTCTGACCGATTATACCAAATATTTCGCCATCATCTATATTTAGTGAAATATCCTTTAAAACTTCAATATTATTAAATTTCTTTTTTACATGCTTAATCTGTATCATGTCAGTACTCCGTTGCTATTTGGTTGTATTGTTCTTAATTACTGCGGGTCAATAAATGAAGGGATAACAGCACCCTTGTAGGTCTCTTCTATATATTCCTTTACCTTGTCAGACTTAAGAGCATTTATAAGAGCTGTAGTCTTTTCGGAAGCTTCATTTCCTTCCTTTACTACAAGGAAGTTTGTTCTTTTTATTGAAGTCTCATCATCAAATTCCTCTATTTCAAGAGCAGGATATGTTGAAGGAAGATTGGCTTCAAGGGCATAGTTTCCATTTATTACTGCCGCATCAAGATCAGGAAGTGAAAGAGGAAGACTTGCAGGATCCAGCGCAGTTATCACATATCCGTGAGGATTTGCTTCTTTATCCTCTGTGAGTGATTTTTCGGTGTAATTATCATCTGTCTTGATGTTGCCGGTTGAGACCAAAAGACCCTTCTGAACCAAAAGATCAAGGGCTCTGTCCTCATTATCAGGTCCGTTTGGAACACCGATTTCCGCACCGTCGGGAATATCTTCAATGGAAGTGTATTTTTGTGAGTAAATTCCCATTGGCTCGATATGAACGCCTGTAACTGCTGTAAGATGAAGTCCTGATTCCTCGTTCTGACCGTTCATGTAGGCCAGGGTCTGGAAATAATTGGCATCAAGTTCTTCGGCTTCAAGTGATGTGTTTGGAAGAACGTAATCCTGGAAAATAACTGTTTCAAGTGTCCATCCGTCTTCTGCAAGAATCTCTTTTACAATGTTGTCAAGAATCTCAGCATGTGGAACAGGTGTGGCACCCACGCGGATTACTTTATCCTCATTGGAAGTTTCTGTTTCTGCCGGTGTATTATCGGAAGTTTCTGCCGATGCTGTGTCTGAAGCTTCTGACTTAGCCGATGCATTTTCATTATTGCCTGCAGAATCTGTGGCAGTGGCGGTAGATGCACTTCCGCATCCTGTAAGCGCTCCGATTGACAGTGCGGCTGTAAGTACAAGACTTGTAAATAGTTTTTTCTTCATAATTTTCCTCCTTTAATATACCAAAGCTATAAATAGGCTATGACCGCCCGGTATATGGTTTTTGGTTAGTTGTTTGTCTATGTATCGAATTATAATGGTACGTCGGGCCGTTGAAAATTCAGTAAATCTTTTAGCCTGCGAAAAGAAATGCTTAAAAGTAGTACAATTGTGCAAAATGAATATACAATTAAATAAATATACAGAAATTAATACAAATATAGTGCAAATAATCAAAATAAATAAAATAAAATTTAAAAATGTATTGACAACTCTAAAGGCAAAATATATAATAAAATCATCTTAAGAAACACAATACTTCTCCAAAGATAAACAGATCCAAGGGAGAAAGAAAGGCAGGTACGGTCCAAAGGGATAGTTAATTAAAATATTCAGGGAAAGGATGGTACGGACCACCAAACTAAGTAGTTAGTTCTAAAAAAAGTAAATGTTTTATCAGTAAGAAATTCAAGAACAGCTATCGAGTACATGAAGAGTGGTAAATGCATAGAAACAAAGGATGCAGCCACAGCATATGAATGCAAAGGTTAATGGAAAGAAAAGGCTGAGAATTGGAGGATTAGTCCATTGGACGAAGAAATACTTGATTTAGATAAGTACTCGGCATAGGGAAGAAGCAGGTAAGACGATGAAGCTTCTTCCCTTTTTGTTGCGCAAAAGCAGAAAGCAAATGGACGTATGCAGATAAATTTTTTTGGCGGATGCAAGTGACTTTGGTTAATAAAAATATAATAATTGTTATCGAAATTTAGCACAATTATTACGTGCAATAATGTACAATTGATGTAGGCATTTTGGATAAAAATAATAGTATAACGAGAAATTGTTACTATTTAGACTGAAATGCGTACTACATTTGCTCAATACGGAGCAAATAATTCAGAAGGAGATGTTATCTTATGGAAAAGAAACGCGGTTCATTGTTGTATGTAATAGTTGGTGTTATTTTATGTGCTGTTATAGTTCCGGCTATTATAATTGAGTTGTTTGCTATTGCCAATACAATACGCACAAATGCTACTCAGTCCGAAGTCTACAGATCAAGGCTTGAAGAAGATATTATGACAGAGCTCAAAAATGAGACGCAGGAGGCTATGAGTATTTGCGAAATTATGTATGGCAGATACCAGGCAGGAGAGCTTACGATGGAGGAAGCACAAAAGGAGTCTGCAGACATTATTCGTGAACTCAAATACAATGATGGAGCCGGATATTTTTGGGTAGATACATCAAAAGGAATAAATGTTGTTCTCTTGGGAAGAGATACAGAAGGACAGTCAAGATGGGATTCTGTTGATCCAAACGGAACTTATTTTATTCAGGAAATGATTAAGAATGGTATGCAGTCAGGTGGTGGATATACAAGCCTTATGTTTGCAAAGCCAAATGAAACTGAGCCACTTCCTAAGATAAATTATACAGCTTACTATGAACCTTTTGACTGGGTTATGGGAACCGGTGTATGGGTAGATCATATTGATACATTAGAGGCAGAGTATAATGCTTATGCAAGTGCAGCTATGAAAAGTAATTTGACTCAATCTATTATAGTTCTTGTAATTCTTATTGTAATTGGTGCAGCAGCTGCCTTTTATATGGGAAAGAGAATTACAAATCCTATTATCCTGGTTACGGGACAAATGGTACGCATGTCTAACAGCGATTTTAGCGATAATTCGGATATGGATAAAGTCAGAAAGCTTCAGAAAGAAAATAATGAGCTTGGTCAGATTGCAACAGCGCTTGATATGATGCATACAAATATCAGAGATCTTATGATGAAGATTTTTGATACCACGTCATATGTGGCATCTGCTTCTGAGGAGCTTTCAGCAAGCGCATCCCAGTCTGCTGAGGCAAGCGAAATGGTAGCAAATTCCTGCACAACTGTTGCTGATTCCTGTGCCGGACAGATTACTGCAGTATCAGGTGCAAGTGACGAGACAAAACTATTTGTCAACAATATGCAGGAATTCAAAGATGCTATTGACCGTACAATGGAAATGATTAATTCCACAAATGAAGCTGCTAAAAAGGGCGCAGCTGATATGACCAATGCAACAAATATGATGGGATTGATAAAAGAGTCTGTGGAAAATACAGCATCAGTTGTTGATGCACTTGGTGAACAGCTTAAGAATATCGATAGTTTTGTTGATACTATTGCAGAAATTGCAAGTCAGACAAACCTCCTTTCACTCAACGCTTCAATAGAGGCTGCAAGAGCCGGGGAAATGGGAAAAGGCTTTGCGGTAGTTGCAAGTGAGATAAGTAAGCTTGCTGATCAGTCAAATGAGGCTGCGGCAAATATTACAAGCCTGATTGATGAAATCATGAAAAATTCAAATGATGCTGTTGTGGCTATGAGAGAAGGCGCTCAAAATGTTATAGATGGAACAGAGACAGTAAATGAAGCCGGAAACACATTTGGAAATATTGTAGATATGGTTTATTCTATTTCAGAGCAGTCTACAAGGATGAGTGAAATCGTGTCACAGCTTTCTGAAGGTACAGAAACAATCGCTGAAAATATTCGCAAGATTGAAGATATGAGCGTAAGTGTTGCGGATGAGACCCAAAACGTATCGGCAGCTTCTCAGCAGCAGACAGCATCTACTCATGAGGTTGCGGAGGCGTCTGACAAGCTTGCAGAGAATGCACAGGAACTTCAGAGCTTTGTTGCTAAATTTGAATTATAATACAGTTCATCCCCCAGCTTATTTTATTTTGCCAAGCTTCCCATATAATGATAAACTAAATATAAAAGATTTATTAATTTGGTTTTTACCTATGAAGGGATTATATAGATTTAGATATGGGAAGATTAGAAGAACAGGATTATGATGATAAAAGGCTTCAGAGAAAGCAGAGAAGACAAAGGAGCCAGATCATTGCATATATAATACTTGTAGTCACTATTATTGTGTTATTGGCAGTAATTACTACAGCAGTTTTATTTACCAGAAAGACAATTGCAAAAGTCAGAGAAGAAAAAGCTCAAAGTACTGAGGCAGCTGAGAGTGCTACAGATAGTTCAAAGATAATAATAGCAACACCTGATGAGACTACAGCGGAAGTCCCTGAAATGACGCAGAATGATATACTTGATGAAATAGTAAATAGCTGCATTTCAGAGCTTTCTTTAGAAGATAAGGTGGCAGGTCTTTTTATTATTTCACCTGAACAGTTTACCGGTGTGGAAACTGTTGTTAAAGCGGGTAGCAGTACTCAGGAAGCATTAGCTGAATATGCAATTGGCGGACTGATTTATTCTTCAAAGAATATTAAGTCCGAGGATCAGATTGCTGAAATGTTAAAGACAACAGTTTCAATGAGCAAATATCCTGTTTTTACAGCAGTGACAGAAGAAGGAACAGCTTCATCATCAATTACAGCTTCACTTGACAGCATTGGAGCTCTTGAGATAACAGACTCGGATTCAGCATACAATGCAGGAACTACGATTGCATCTGCGCTGTACAAATACGGTTTTAATTTTGATCTGGCTCCAACCATCGATCTTTCAGAAGAAGGGCTTTATGGTACAGATATAGACAAGGTTAAGGATATAACAGCAGCTATGGCAAGCGGCCTGAATGAGTCGGGAATTACAGCTTGTGTTCCGAATTTTCCGGTAAAAGCTGATACTTCAGCAGGTATGGCATCTGTAGAAATATCATCAGATGAACTTGCTACCACGGTATATGAAGTTTATAAAAATGCTTTTGTAAACGGTGGAGTGAAAGCTGTTATGCTCAGTAACGTTTCACTTCCGCAGGTTACAGGGGACAATACTCCTGTATCTGTTTCAAAGGCTATGATAACTGATGAACTAAGAGGTGTTCTTGGTTTTGACGGAGTAGTTATTACAGGTTCTTTATCAGATAAAGCAATCACGGAGTACTATACATCTGACCAGGCAGCTGTAAATGCTATTAAGGCAGGTGCTGATATGTTTTATTTGCCTGAGAATTTTGAGGAGGCTTATCAGGGAATATTATCTGCTGTTGAGAGCGGAGAAATTACCGAGGACAGATTAAATGAGTCTCTTTCACGTATTTACAGGATAAAATATGCCGATAGAGTAAACTAATAATGAGGATTTTATATGGACGTTCTTGTAGCGGGCAATACTGGTTATTTGACAAAAGATGCCTTGCTTAAAGCATTTCCACAGGACAGTGTTGTTGTATTGGGAAAAGACATTGTCACCAGCAAAGAAGGGCATATAAAATGGTTTAATGAATCCATACTAAGTGAGAAGTTTGACAGACTTTTCATGACGTATGGATTTGAAAAAGTTGTATTTTTTTCTAAATATCTTACAAGAGAGCATCAGGACAAGGGTGAACTTGAGGAACTTAAGAAAGTTCTTTATATGAGTAACCATGTCAATATAAAGCAATTTGTCTATATCACATCAGACGAGACTCTACTAGACGAAGAAAACAGTACGTCTATCATATACAGATCTGCGGAGGAACTTTGCAGATACTACTGCGTAAATAATTCAATCGATTTTAAAATTTTAAGTATTCCATACCTTATAAGCGGAAATTATAAGGATGATTTCTGGTGCAGAGTTTTTGCTTCTCTTGAAAAAAAGAAGAGGTGGTGATCAGGAATTCGGAAGAGGAAATTGCAGATTACCTTGATATAAATGATCTGGCAGATTTTCTTTTGCGATTGTTCGACAGCTGGGATGAAAATCAGGCAAAAGCTACTGTGGAAAACATATATCTTAGAAGTGGCTGCAGTACAGATTATAAAACGGTCAGAAATCTTTTGTTAAAGCACTATCCCGGTGCGGATATAAAGTTTGTGGAAAAAGCTTTATCAGCCAGCAAAGTTTACGGACCTGATAAAGCCAGAAACGAGTATGGATGGTTTGCCAAAATTGATGCGGCAGCTGAAATAGAAAGTTACCTTGAGAGCTATAGAAAAAAGTATTATAAAAGACCTTCATTTCAGGAGTGGCTTTCAAAAAAAATAAAACTAAACAGCAGATTCATGATGTTTGCAGAGCTGATAGGCGGCACAATCCTTGTGGAGCTTTATAATATTTATGCTTCCGGGAGCGTACAGTTTCGAATGATAGATATAAGGCTTGTTTTTGTTGTATTAATGGCTACAGTTTATGGAACAAGCATAGGTATGATAACGTCATTTCTTATGATCGCATCACTTGTTTTTGCGTATTACAGGCAGGGAAGTAATGCTCTTTTAATTTTTTATGATCCCGGAAACTGGATTCCTTTTATTCTTTTGATGGTAACAGCAGCTGTTTGTGGATATGTTAAGCAAAAAAAGGATGAGGATGTGGGTTTTGTTAAAGAGGAAAACGAGACAATCAGCGAGGAAAACCGCTTTGTATCGTCTCTCTATAATGAAGCCATGGAGTATAAAAATATATATAAGCAGGATCTTATCGGCAGCAGGGATGGCTTTGCGAGAATATTTGAGGTTGTTCAGAGGCTTAGTACAACTGTTCCTGAAGAAATATTTGCGCAGTCAATTCCTGTTATGGAAGATGTTTTGAATAATAAATCTATTGCAATTTACACTATAAATGACAAATCGGCCAGATTTGCAAGACTAAATGTTGCATCTGAATCAATCAGCAGTAAGCTTCGAAAATCCATTAATCTTGATGAGTACAGAAAAGTTTTTGAAACGCTTCAAAAAAATGAAGTCTGGTTCAATACTGATGTTGAAGAAGGCTTTCCGTCTTATATAGCCGGAATAAAATCCGATAATACCATAACAGTTCTTATAATGATCTATCATGTGGAATATGCCCAGATTGGTACTTATTATACCAATCTTATAAGAATTCTTGCGGGGCTTATGGAGAATTTCATTTTGAAAGCCTGGGATTATCAAAAGGCTGTGGCTGCACGAATTTATATTGAAGGCACTAACCTTGTAAAAAGTGACTATTTCAGACAACAGCTTGGTATTCAGAAGGAAATGATGAAAAACAAACTGACAAGCTTTAGATTGTTCAAGATTGAAAGAGAGGGCAGAACGCTCATTGAAATAGATGATATGTTCAGAACGAAGACAAGAAATAACGATATTATTGGCATAGGAGATGATGATAACATATACATTCTTGATTCAGGTGTAAATGAAGCAAGCGAAAACATAATTTTAAGCAGATTTAATGCTATGGGGCTTACCTGTGAAATAGTTGGTGATATGGCATAAAACGGAGTTTTTATGACGGGAGTATACATTTTAGCTGTTCATATTTTAATAGTGGTAATCATGTATGTACTCATGAAAGCGCATGTACTTGAAGTTGACCTTTTTTTCTTTGCGATAATTGTATTTATTCCGCTATGGGGTGCTGTTTCGGCGCTTATTATCACGTATCTGGTCAAGGCAAAAAAGAGTGGTTCAAAAAAGGATGCACTCGACAATATGAGCGGAAGGATAGAAAAGAAAGAGATTGTGCAGGCACCTGTTGCAGATTCGGAAAATATTGTTCCGCTTGAGGATGCGCTTATTATGAATGACCCAAAGGTAAGAAGAGAAGTCATGATGGACGTTCTTATGCAGGATACCGGTTCTTATATTCATGTTCTGGATGAGGCAAGAATGAATGACGATGTTGAAGTTGTTCACTATGCAACAACAGCAATGGCATCCTTGTCAAAAGAGTATGAATTAAAACTTCAGGAATACAGCGTGGAATATTCGGAAAATCCGGAAAAAGAAGGCCTTCTTGACGATTACATAAATTTCCTTGGGCAGTATATTTCAAGCGGTATGATATCCGGACAGTTTCTTGAAATTCAAAGAACAACTTATCATCAGCTTTTAAGAGATAAACTCTCTTTAAAGCCAAATATTGATGATTATGCGATTCTTTCAAAGAGCCTTATGGACGGCGGGTTGTACAGTGATGCGGACACAGCTCTTTTGACTATGGAAAAGAACTGGCCAAATGACGAGAAGCTATGGCTTTTGAGGTTTAGATATTATTACGATACCGGAGCCGGAAGCAAAGTAAATGAGATGATTGAAAAGATATCAAATGATGGTGGATTCTATTCCAGACAGGTTCGTGATGTTGTTAAATTCTGGAAAGCAAAGGCGCAGGGATGAAAAGTGAAAGATTCAGACCACTTATCAGAATAATAATTGGATTTATAGCCATTTTTATACTTCTTTTGCTGGAAAGAATAGGCATTTTGTATCAGACTAACGGCGAAAATCTTGCAATTCTTGATAAAGACAAAGTTGTTAATGTAAAAAAATGTGAGAATGAAAAAAAATGTCTTTTGGTAATGGATTCAGATAGTCCTGCCAGTGTAAATGCCTATGAACAGTACAGTCAGATTCTTGTTGATATGAGAGTGGAAACTGATGTCTGGGACATTGCAGAAAAAAACTTTGAGGCAGATACGTTTAATCAGGATAAAGAAAATTATAAGACACTTGTCTTTTGTATAAATGATTACGACAGTTTTGGTGAGAATATCCTTGCAATCACAAGCTGGGTAAAAGAGGGAGGCGGAGCGCTTATAGGCATTGCGCCTGCAAAGTCGGGAACCTTCAATATGATACAGTCCAAACTTGGAATAGCAGAATCCGGGGACGATTACTGCATGGTAGAAAATTTTTGGTCGTCCGAAGATTTTATGCTCGGCGCTGACTATTCCTATAGAGTGGAAGATCCTTATGAATCGGCACTTTCTGTACAGCTTACGGAAAGCACTAAGGTTTATGCAAAAGAAGGAGAGAGTGGAGTTCCGCTTGTGTGGAGCACTGACTACGGAGATGGCAGATTTGTTTTTTGTAATTTCAGCTACATGTCGAAGGCATACAGAGGTATATACTCAAGTGCCTATTCTCTTTTGGAAAAAGTATTTGTGTATCCTGTGATAAATGCCTCAACTTTTTATATTGATGATTTTCCGTCACCTGTTCCTATGGGAAATGGAGAATATATTCAAAGAGATTATGGAATGGGAACCGCGGATTTCTATTCATCGGTGTGGTGGCCGGATATGCTCAGCCTTGGCAATAAGCACAACATCAGATATACAGGGCTTATCATCGAGACCTATGATGACAATACAGAAGGAGAGCTTGAGCCAAACAAGAGTACAGCAGATTATTATTACTACGGAAATATGCTTTTGAATCAGGGTGGAGAGCTTGGTTTTCACGGTTACAACCATCAGCCGTTATGCGGACCGGATTACGTTTATGAGGATGACCTTGGATATAACGTTTGGGAAAGCAGTGATGAAATGTATAAGGCGATTAAAGAGCTTACAACTTTTTCAAAAGGTATTTTCCCAAGTGCGACAATGTCGGTTTATGTACCGCCGTCAGATGTACTTTCTTTAGAGGGAAGGGCTCTTTTAGGAAGCAGCTTTCCGCAGATAAGGACAATTGCAAGTATATATTTTGAGGGACCTGATGCATATGCGCAGGAATATACAGTTTCTGAAGACGGAGTAGTTGAGACGCCGAGAATAGTATCAAGCTGTAATATAGATGATTACATGAAATTTGCAGCTTTTTCGGAGCTTAATTTTCATTTTGTAACTTCTCATTTCATGCATCCGGATGATCTTCTTGATGAGGACAGGGGAGCAGAGCTTGGCTGGGAAACTTTAAAGGGCGGACTTGATGAATATATGACCTGGATTGATGAGGCGGCTCCTTCAATAAGACATGTCACAGGAAGCGGGATGGCAGGAGCAGTTCAAAGATTTGTAAATCTTGTTCCCGACTATGTCATTAGAGACAATGATGTTCAGATTAGCTGCAGTGGACTTATCGATTCAGCATATTGTCTTGTCAGGTGTACAGATGGTGAAATTACTGAGGCCTACGGCGGAAATTTGACGAAACTTAACGATACTCTTTATCTTTTGGAGATAGATTCTGAGAAGGTTACTCTTACCAGGAGGAAATAAGCTGTGCGCATTTGTTTAATATTGGAAGGAAGTTATCCATATACCTATGGTGGTGTATCTTCCTGGATGCATCAGTTCATTCAGGCCATGCCGCAGCACGATTTCGTACTGTGGGTAATCGGGGCTCATGCCAGGGACAAGGGAGTGTTTAAATATGAGCTTGCCCCAAATGTAAAGGAAGTGCATGAGGTATTTTTGGATGATGCGCTGAAAGTCAAAGCTTTAAGAAAAAACAAAATCAGGCTGACTGATGCAGAGAAGAAGGCAATAGAAGCGCTGATGGATTGTAATTCTCCTGATTGGGATGTGCTGATGGATATGTTTCAGAACAAGAAATACAATCCAACTTCTGTTCTTATGTGTGATGATTTTCTTGATGTTCTTTCGAATCTGTGTAAAGAAAAATATCCATATGTAGCCTTTGCGGAGACTTTCCATACAATAAGGTCTATGCTTCTTCCGGTGCTGTATCTTATGTGCAGTAAGGTACCTTATGCAGATATTTATCATTCAATCTGCACAGGCTATGGAGGACTATTGGGTGTTCTAGGGCACTTTGTCACCGATAAACCGCTTATTTTGACAGAACATGGTATTTATTCCAGAGAAAGAGAAGAGGAGATAATAAGGGCTCAGTGGGTAATTCCGGCATTTAAAAGGCAGTGGATAAAATTTTTTTATATGCTTTCAGATGCCATATATAAAAGAGCTATGTACGTTACCTGTCTTTTTGAAAATGCAAATAAGATACAGGTGGATTTAGGAGCTGACCCTGACAAGTGCAGGATTATCCCAAATGGAATCCGATTTGAAAGGTTTTGCGATATTCCGTTAAAAGAAGATGATGGATTTATAGATATAGGAGCTGTTATAAGGCTTGCACAGATCAAAGATGTTAAGACACTTATTTATTCTTTTCATGAGTTAAACAGTCATATTTCGAATGTCAGACTGCACATTATGGGCGGAGTTGATGATCCTGAGTATGCCAAAGAGTGCTATCAGCTTGTAGAGCAGCTTGGACTTAAAAATCTTAAGTTTACAGGGCAGGTAGATGTTGTGAAATACATGGAGCAGCTTGATTTTACTGTTCTTACAAGTATTTCTGAGGGTCAGCCTTTATCGGTTTTAGAGTCTTTTGCAGCAAGAAGACCAGTTGTGACAACGGATGTCGGATGCTGCAGGGAGCTAATTGAGGGAGCTTCCAACGACTTTTTTGGAATTGCCGGTTTTTATGCACCGCCAATGCACAGAGAGGGAATAGCAAGTGCAATGCTAAAAATGTGTGAAAGCAGGGAGAAACGTCTTGAGATGGGGGAGATTGGAAGAGCCAGAGTTGAGAAGTTTTTCAGGCACCCCCTTATGATAAAAAGATATTCTGAAATTTATGACAACGCATATGGTATGTAAAATATGGCAGGAATAGGATTTGAGTTAAAAAAGCTCTTTAGAGCCACAGGCGTATTATCTGTACTTAAGGCTTACGGATACACAGGAATGGTGACCGCAGGTCCTATGCTTCTTGGTGTGTTTTTTCTGCTTGGTATAAATACCATAGGAAAACTGGCGGGATTATCCAAGGACGAACAGGATATTCTTGTGAGTATGATAACCTATACGCTTTTAGGCTCTATGATGGTGACAAGCTTTTTTTCCATGGTTATGACAAGATATGTTGCAGACCTTTTGTATCAGGAAAAGGATGAACTGATTCTTTCTTCGATTGAGGGCATTATGTGCTTCATTCTTCCAATTGGCGGAGTGCTGTGGGGAATATTTTTATTTTTTAGCGGAGTTGATTTTACTCTTGGACTTTTTTTGTTCATATTGTTTCTGGAGCTTGAAACTACCTGGACTTTAATGAATTATCTTACAGCTATAAAAGATTATCGTGGAATTCTTTTATCTTATGTGTACGCAATAATTGTGGCAATGGCAGTTGCCTATTGTTTATGCCGGTTTTATGGTGCTTCGATTCATGCGCTGATACTGAGTGTGGGTATGGGCTATGGAGTTATGTTGTGCTTTGACTTTTCTCTTTTGTACAAATATTTTCCAAATGGTAAAAAAGATCATTTTGCATTTCTTCCCTGGTTTGACGAGTATTTTGAACTTGCGATTATCGGTTTTGCAACAAATTTTGGACTGTTTGCCCATCTGGTGATTGCGTGGATAAGTGATATAGGAGTTAATTACATGGGGCTTTTTTACGGAGCACCCCAGCACGATGTTTCAGCTCTTTTTGCATTTATAACGATACTTATCACAACAATAAACTTTGTGGCCTCAGTTGAAGTAAACTTTTATCCAAAGTACAGAAAGTACTATGACTTGTTTAACGGAAGCGGCTCTATTCTGGAGATAGAGCAGGCGGAAAAAGAGATGCTTACGGTGCTCGCACATGAGCTTGTATATACTGCAAGAAGGCAGTTTTACGGAACAGCTCTTATGCTTTCGGTGGGACTTGTTATTCTTGGAAGGCTTCCTCTTGGGTTTGATGCTCTGATGGAAGGATACTTTAGAATTCTTTGCGTCGGGTATGGCGCCTATGCAATTGGAAATGTGTTTATGCTAGTACTTATGTATTTTACAGATTATGAGGATGCCGAAAAATCATCTTTGATATTTGCATTTACTACTACAGCAGGCAGTATTTTTTCTTTGAATCTTGAAAGCAAATATTATGGCTTTGCCTTTGCTTTTGGAAGCATAATTTACAGCATATATGCACTTTTTAAGCTTGTCAGATTTACAAAAAGGCTTCCATATCACATTTTGAGTTCACAGCCAATCGTCGCAGAAGCAAAGTACGGTCTTGCCACAAGACTTTATGAACTTATCTTAAAATGCAAAAAAGAGGTGTGATGATGAGAAAAGGAACTATTTCAATTTTCCTCATATTTGTTCTTATAATTTCTGCTATTTGCGGCTCTTTTGCCATGAATGTCATTTATGAGGAGAATTTAGAAGCTGATAGTGCAGGACAAAAAGAGGCAGATACAATAGTTAATCTTTTAACCGGTGATGAAACAACCTTTGCATCAGGAAATATAAGAGACAACAATACGCTCTATGAAGGTGATAAGACTGAAGTTGTCACTATGTATCTGACAGTAAGAAAAGGCAATGCATCGGAAGGGACGGATCACACCTGGTCGGAAATCAACCAATATTCTGCATACTATTACAATGAACTTGGAATAGACAGATACAAGGTCGAGGCTCTTTTGCAGGTGGGTGATGAAAACGGAGTTGCACCCGGCAATCTTGGCTATGGCAGAACTGCGCCTAATGCGACTGTACAGATAAGAGGTCAGACTTCAAGTAAAAATCCGCAGAAGAACTACAAGATTGAGCTTAGGGATAATCAGGGAACCTGGAATGGTCAAAAGACAATCGCACTCAACAAGCACATGACGGATGGCCTTAGATACCGCAATAAGCTTGGTTTTGATCTTTTGAGTGAAATTGATCAGCTCATGAGTCTTCGGACAACCTTTGTTCATCTGTATGTAAAAGATCTTACAGAGGAAAACAACACAGAATTTGTGGATTATGGGCTGTATACTCAGGTGGAACAGCTCAACAAGACTGCGCTTAGAGCACATGGACTTGACAGAACAGGGCATTTATACAAAATAAATTTCTTTGAGTTCTACAGATATGAGGATGCGATAAAGCTTACCACAGATCCCGGATATGATCAGGCAGCATTTGAAAAATATCTCGAAATCAAAGGAGATAGTGACCACACAAAGCTTATTAAGATGCTTGATGATTTAAATGATTACAGTATTTCGATTGATGAGATTTTAGATAAATATTTTGATGTGGAGAATTTAACTTATTGGCTTGCTTTTAATATGCTGACCGGAAATGCTGATACCCAGAGCAGAAATGCTTATCTTTACAGCCCGCAGAATACCGATAAATGGTATTTATACTGCTGGGATTTAGATGGTGCTTTCAGATATGATGAAAATATTATTATTGATCGTTCGGATTTTGAAAAATGGGAACTTGGAATCAGCAATTATTGGGGAAATGTACTTTTTAAAAGGTGTCTTAAGTCGGATTCTTTCAGGGAAAAACTGGATGAGGCAGTAAAGGATGTTAAGAGCATTTTAACAAAAGAAAGAATCACTGAACTTATAAAAGAGTACAGAACTGTAACGGATGCTTATGTTTATGCAGAACCGGATATTATTTATACGCCGTTAACTCAGGAAGAATACAATCTGATAAGTGATAAGCTTCCTGATCTTGTGGATTTTTATTATGAAAAATATCTGCTCTCTCTTGAAAGTCCTATGCCGTTTTTTATAGGTGATCCTGTGCAGAATGATAAAACGATAGAATTTGTCTGGGATGAATCCTATGATTTTCAGCAGGATGATATAAAGTATAAACTAAAACTCTCTGACAACATTGAGTTTACAAATATTCTTTTTGAATATCAGGGATACTGGACAGAATGCAGTACTGATGCCCTGGATCCGGGGGTGTATTTCTTAAGTGTAAGTGCCGAGGACGAAGACGGAAATACACAGACTGCCTTTGATTACTATGAGCATATTAACGGTAAGGTTTATTCGCTTATATGTTTTTATGTTAATGAGGATGGTACTATATCCCGCTACACTGTTACAGAGAATTGAGCAAAGGCAGTAGGAGTATCGTTACTGTTCAGTTCCTGACCAGTAACTAAGCAATTTTGCAATTAAATCGCTTCGCGATGGGCAAAATTGCCACTTGAATCACTTTCTTACGCAGCCAGCAGCGTAGTGCTGGCTGCTGACTGAATAGTAACGGAGTATTTTTTAGAGTAACACAAAGGGAGCAACATGAGAGTTTATCGTCATGAACTTAAGTATTTTATAAATTACGGTGATTATGAGTCACTGAAGGTCAGGATGAGTCCATATTTTTCCCTGGATCCAAATGCCCTGGATGGAGAGTATGTGATTCGAAGTCTATATTTTGATGACCTTTGGAACAGCGCCTATGAGGAAAAAGATATGGGCGTCTATTTCAGGAAAAAATATCGCATAAGGATATACAATTATTCTGATAAAGTGATAAAGCTTGAGAGAAAGCTTAAGCAGGGTCAATATATTTTCAAAGAGTCAGCTTCTCTTTCAAGAGATGAAGTGTACAGGATAATAGACGGTGACTATGATTTTCTTTTGCAGCATAAAAAGAATTTATGCAGGGAATTCTATTATGAATGTGTGAGCAGATACATGAGACCCCGGGTGATTGTTGACTATGACAGGACTCCCTATATTCTGGATGAAGGAACCGTAAGAGTTACCTTTGATAAAAAACTTAGGGCTCCGCTAGAGAGCTTTGATATATTTAACAGCGAGCTTCCGACAATTTCAGCTTTCCCTGTTGACAAGCTGATAATGGAAGTAAAGTTCACGGAGTTTCTTCCAAGAATAGTGAAGGATATTATAAGACCGGTGCCAAATGAGCTTGTGGCAGCGTCAAAGTATGTTATGTGTTGTGACAAGACAGCTTACCTATATAATGAGAGCGCTTGTTACTGGAACGAAATGTAGATGCAAATGATTTTAGAGAGGGGAATATATGAGCGTAAGGGATTTTGTTAAAAATTCAATTTTAAATTCGGAGGTCTACAGTACTTATGATGCCGCAAATATTGCATTGTCACTTGTGATTGCGCTGCTTCTTGGAATTTTGATTTTTCTGGTTTACAAAAGATTTTATGCAGGGGTTGTTTTTTCAAAAAGCTTTGCAATTACGCTTATCGGGATGTGCGTTCTGACCTGTATGGTAACTCTTGCAATAAGCACAAATATCGTAATTTCCCTTGGTATGGTCGGCGCTCTTTCAATTGTAAGATTTAGAACTGCGGTAAAAGATCCACTGGACCTTCTGTATCTTTTCTGGTCAATAACCACTGGAATAACAGCAGGAGCGGGTATGTATGTTCTGACAGTTTGCGCAGCAGTAATCATCATTATCATGATTGCATTGTTTTATCATAAGCCTTCCTCCGGTCAAATTTATGTAGCAGTTATCCATTATGAAGGAAAAGAGACAGGGGACGAGATTATCAGGGCTTTCGGTAAGCTTAAGTACTACATAAAATCAAGGACTATGAGAGGTGACACTACTGAGCTTGCGGTTGAAGTCTATGTAAAGAAGAATGATCTCTTTTTCCAGGAAAAAATACAGAATATTGACAAGGTGAAAGATATTACGCTCATACAGTATAATGGAGAGTACAATGGATAAAAAGATTTTTGTATATAGGGAGAGAGCAGTTTGAAAAAATTTGGAGTATCTTTAATTGTTTTAGTGATTGCTTTTATTATTGTGGTGGGAATATATATGTTTTTCTTTAGATTAAATAGAAAAGAGTACACTTTTAAGTATGATGAAAGTGTGATAAATAATCCACTCATGGGTTATGCGCCTGATGCCGGGAATGAGGAGCTTTGTGAAAATACTTCTTTAGTCTATGCTTATATTACCTGGGCAGACCTGGAACCTGAAGAGGGAGAGTATGACTGGGAATATTTTGAAGCAAAGAACAATATTGCCAGATGGAAAAAAGAGGGCAAGCATCTGGTGTTTAGATTTGTGTGTGATTATCCGGGAAGTGAGACGCACATGGATATTCCTAAGTGGCTATATGATATTACAGGCGACGGTGAATTTTACGATTTTGAGTATGGCAGAGGGTATTGCCCTGATTACAATAATGATGTCTTTATAGAAAAGCATACAGAAGTAATAAAAGAGATTGGAAGATATTTTGGTGAAGATGATTTTTTAGCCTATGTCGAGCTTGGAAGTCTGGGACATTGGGGAGAGTGGCATACTTTTTATCCTGCCGGAATTCCCAAGATGCCGCTTACAGATGTGCGGGAAAAATACGTTGAAGCCTACACCGAGTCTTTTCCGAATGCAAGGCTTCTTATGAGAAGACCATTTGCTGAACTTCCGGATGGAGCCGGCGTTTTTAACGACATGACTGGAGCTGAAGAAGATACAAAAGATTGGCTTGAATGGATTAAGTCAGGAGGAGAGTATGATTCAACAGGAGAAAAAGATGCGATAATTGCGTCGCCTGAAATCTGGAACGCAGCTCCTGTTGGAGGAGAATTTACCAGTAGCATAGAGATGAGCTACATGCTCGATAACAATTTTGATTCTACAGAAAAGCTCATAAGAGAGTCGCATATGACATTTATTGGTCCAAAGGTTCCTGATCTTACAGAAAATCCGGAGCTTGAAGAGGCTGCAAATGAGATTTTGAAAAGTGTGGGCTATAAGTATTGGATCAGTTCAGCACAAAAAAATGATGGACATATCGGAGATGATAACAGTTACATCACGCTTACTGTAGAAAACTCAGGTGTTGCTCCAATATATTTTAACTGGAAAATGTTTTTGTACGCTGCGGTTGAAAAAGATGGTGAAAATATAGATATTTCTCCAATTGAAACGATTGGAAATCTTAATATCATTTCCAAATATGAGGTTGATCTTGATCTTACATCTATTTATCAGGATCAGAGCGCTGAAGCGGTTGTATCAGTTCCATCTGCAATTGCTAATCAAAATGGAGTTTCATTTTATGTCGGAATCGAGGATCCGTCCACGAATCTTCCGGCAGTAAGATTAAACATGAAAACAACTACCGTTGAAGGTTATTCTAAATTATTTTAAGGCTTAATATTTTCTTATGTATTATACTTATGATATGATGTATAGGCTAAAAGCACTAGTTCAATACGAATATTATTGAGGAAAAATATGGCAGAAAAAAAGCAGAAACTTGTAACTAATCTTAAGAGAGATGCAGTAAGACTTGTGGTCGTCTTAATGGCGGCTTTTCTTATGGCTACAAATATTCAGACCTTCGTAAATACAGGTGGTCTGTATCCCGGAGGAGCGACGGGGCTCACTATTATTATTCAGCGAATATTTTCTAATTATATTGGAATAAATGTTCCTTATTCTCCAATAAATATCTGCCTTAATGCGATACCGATTTATATAGGCTTTAGGTTTATCGGAAAAAGGTTTACCATTTTTTCAATGATAATGGTTTTGGCAAACGGTTTTTTTGTAGATCTTATTCCTACACATGTTCTCACACATGATCCTCTTCTTATTGCAGTGTTCGGAGGAATCATCAATGCAACTGCGATAACAATGTGCCTTGAAGTGGATGCAACGAGTGGAGGAACAGATTTTATTTCGATTTTCCTTTCGCAAAGAAAAGGAGTTGATGCTTTCCCTATTATTTTTGCGGGAAATGTTGTAATTCTTACTATTGCGGGTATTCTTTTTGGTTGGGACAAGGCGCTGTATTCTATGATATTTCAATATGTTTCTACACAGACGCTTCATGTATTATACAGAACCTACCAGCAAAAGACATTATTTATCATCACCGATTCGCCGGATGAAATCTGCAAGCTTATATATGCCAACTCAGGGCATGGAGCTACGCTTATAGATGGAGAGGGCTCTTTTGAGCATCGTGATAAAAAGATTGTATATTCAATAGTAAGTGCGTCGGATACAAGAAAGCTTATTCCAATGATAAAAGAAGTTGATCCTCATGCTTTTGTAAACTCAATAAGAACTGAAGAGGTTATGGGAAACTTCTATATGAGACCAAGAGATTAAAAAAAGCGGACATCCTTAAATGAATATCAAACAGGATGTCCGTTTTTTTTTATTTTATTAACTTATCTTGTGATTACTTCGAGAGGAATATTCATAATTTTTGCAACCTTTTCGATTGTGTCTATATGTCTTCCTACGGCAGCAGCCATATGATGAGTAGGACCTGCTTCACTCCAGCGGTTTACAAACTCCCTTGAGCTGATTGAGAACTTGGTTCTCATGTTTGTATCACCAAAAGTAAAGATAGGTCCCTCCTGGTTAACACCTTCAGCAGCGACAAATTTGAAGTTTCCGTCTTTGTCCTGTGTGATAGCAAGGTATGTTATATCACCTGTAGGAGGATAGAACTGTGTGAGGTATCCGCCGCCAACTTTTCCGTGGAATACCTTAACAATCTTCATGGTAGGCTTGTGGGCAAGTGAGATATCGGCATCACCTGAACCTGAGTGACCAATGATGCAGATATCTTCATTAAAGTCAATGGAATACATTTCTGAAAGCTGACCTGTTCCTGAAATTGTCTTAAGAATAGACATTGCCATAGCAACCTTCATATCGCCCTCAACTGCACAGGCTGTTCCCTGCTTGATGAGCATTGAGAAAGCGGGGATGAGCATTGAATCGAGAACACCTGCCTGTCCCTGAGCCTTTCCTGCATAGTGTGAAGCGATGAGAGCGATGTCCTCTTTTTGAACCCATTTCTCGAAGGCAACAACGTATTTTGCCATCTCCCAGACTTCTTCTATAGAACCACCGCCTTCAATCTCGAAGGTATCAAGAATATCCTGAGCCTTGGCGCGGATAGCAGCTTCGTCTGTGATATCGTCAGCGATGCACCACATATCCTCCCAGTCAAACTGTTTGGTATAAAGTCCCATTCTGTTATAAAGATTTGTTTCATCAATATAAAGATCCATCATTCCAGGATAAGGACGTCCGATCTGAGCGATGTTTGTCTGACGGAATCTTCTTCTGACCTGAGCTGCTGTGCACCAGTCAGCGATTTCCTTTGCAACGCCTTCGTCTCCGCCTTCTACAACTCCTGTAATAACAGCGTGTCTTTTGCCGGCTCTCTCAAGATCGGCAACAGCTTCGCCTACAGCGCCGCAGGCATAGAGTTCACCAAGCCATGTAGGAATGTCAGTATTTGGATAATCTGGAGCAATCTTTTTCTGAAGGTTAACGATTACTACGGGTACGTCCAAGTCTCTTACAGCAGGAAGTACGTTGTAGGAAGTAGCGTAGGTCAGCATCTGAAGGAATACAAGATCTACATCGGCTGCTCTGAATCTGTCACCGGCAACCATTGCTTCTTCCTTGGTTGTTACAAGTCCGCCGTCTATTACTTCAACGGTGTCCGGAAGAGATTTTTTGAATGCGTCATACTGAGCGTTGAACTCAGGAACAAGCTGAGGAAACTGTGGAAGATAAGCACACAGTGCTATTGAAAAAACGCCAACTTTGGCTTTAGTATTTACTAACATATGATGTCCTTTCTTTTTCTGTTTAGAATTTTTTTACGCCGAATGATTCAAATACACATGCTCTAAATGTCTTTAAATCTGCAAATTCATCACCTGCAATCATTTGTGCGCCAAGGTTTCCGATAGCAGTGGCTTCACCGGGACCTGCAAGTACATTTTTGCCTGTAACTTCTGCAGTAAGCTCGTTGAGCCATTTTGCATTGGAACCGCCACCTACTATGTTGATTGAGTCAAAAAATTTTCCGGTCAGGTCTTCGATTTCCTTTGCAGCATCTTTGTAGCAGCAGGCAAGTGACCTGTAAATGACTCTTGCAATCTGCCATGGAGTCTCGGGAACTTCGAGATTCTTTTCCCAGCAGGCATCCTTGATTTCTCTTATCATGGACTGAGGTGCAAGGAATCTGGCGTCATTTGCATCAACTAATGAATCGATAGCCTCGGTTGACGCTTTTTCGCATAGATGAGCAAAACTGTAGTCTTCATCGTTTCCGCGACCGGCGTACTGATAACCTTCTTCAAGTTCTTTTTTCACTGACTGAATCATCCAAAGTCCCATGATGTTCTTGAGAAAACGATAGCGGTGATCGTATCCGCCTTCATTAGTGAAGTTGGCTTTTTCAGCTTCTGCAGAGGTGTTTGCACTTAGAAGCTCACATCCCATTAAAGACCAGGTTCCTGATGAAATGTATAATACGTCATCGCTTGTTGATGGAACGCTCATTACTGCTGAACCGGTGTCATGAGTTGCAGGGAGCACTACTTTTGTATCAAAGCCGACCTTTTCCTGAATTTCAGGTAAAAGATTGCCGACATAGCTTCCGGGCATTGAAAGCTCAGTGAAAAGCTCTTTTGGAAATCCCAGCTTTTCAATAAGTTCGTAGTCCCATGTATTTGTGTCAGGATCTACAAGCTGTGTAGTAGAAGCGTTGGTATATTCCTGTTTTTTTACACCTGTTAAAAGAAAATGAAGATAGTCCGGAACCATCAGAAAAGACTTCGCATTATTAAGTCTGTCCGGTTCATTTACTTTGTCGGCCATAAGCTGGTAAATTGTATTAAAAATAGCTTTTTGAATACCTGTTTTAGCATAGAGCTCATGCTGAGGGATGATCTTGTAAACCTCCTCATCCATGTGCTCGGTTCTGGAATCTCTGTAGGCGTAGCAGGGACCGACTTTTTTGTCATCCTTATCAAGAAGGCAGTAGTCTACAGCCCAGGTATCGATGCCCATTGATACAGGGATTTTTCCTGCATCTTTACATTTTTTCATGCCTTCAATTATTTCATTAAACAGGCGATCGGTATCCCAGATTCGATGTCCGTTTTCGATGTCGTTGCCGTTGTAGAAACGGTAAATTTCTTCGATGATAATCTTGCCGTTTTCTAAGTGGGACAGAATGTGGCGTCCTGATGATGCACCGATATCAACCGCCAGATAGTAATTGTACCCCATGGAATTATCCTCTCGTTAAATTATGTATATTGTGACATTTTTTGATCAGAGTAATATACTGCAAAAAAGGCGATTAATCGCAGACTGAACAATAACGATTAGTCCTGTGGAAGTTCACCAATCTTATATGTATGTCTCTCATAGAGGAACTTCTCATTTATCTTTACTCCGAAGGGTTCGTTGAGTTCGCGGAACTGTGCAGGAGTAATTGTGTTTACTTTTGTATCTGTCATTGATCTTACTTTTACAAGAATTTCAGCAGCTTTTTCTACTGTGTGCATAAGACCGAATGTAAGGTCAAAGTCATATCCGCAGCAGAATGCACCGTGATGAGCCCAAACTGCTACATCTTTGGTCTTCATGATTTCTGCTGTTGCATCGCCGATAAGCTTGCCTCCGCAGAGCATCCATGGAACAATGCCAATTCCTTCAGGGAAAACGATAGGGCACTCTGTAGCCATTTCGTAGATTTCTCTTGTGAATACACGCTCATCAAGTGGAAGAACGTATGTAAGAGCTACTATGTTGGTAGGGTGGCAGTGGTAAACTACACGAATCTGCTCATCTCTGGCCTTTAATACTTCGAGATTTGCAAGGTGTGTAGGAAGCTCTGATGTTGGGCGTCCGCCGTTTACAAGTCCCCATACCTTTTTGAATCTGTTACCTTCTTCATTAAGCTGTATAATGCAGACATTGGCAGCAGGATCAAGCTCGATGTTGCGGAAATATTTTCCTGATCCGCTTACCATAAAGTATTCGCCGGCAAGTCCCGGGAAAGCAGACTCGTCATTTTTCTGCCAGCCGATTTCCTGCCATTGTCCATCCATGTCAAAATCATCTTTTAAAAGCTCAACCTCTTCAGGCTTAAGGCGATAGCTTAAGTTTCCGCCGTTTCTCTCATGCCAGCCCTGGTTGAAGCCGTCCATAGTCATTCTTGCATAACCTTTTAAAAGCTCTGAATCTAATACCTTCATTTCTTTCTCCTCTTAAAGCGATAGTTTCAGATGTTACTGTTTTGTCTTTGATCAGTAACACAATTGTTTTTACATTTCAAAATTATATAACGTCTCTATTTGGTCAAATAGGTCTTGATTTGATAAAAATTACGTCTTTTCTTGCACTTTGGACTTGTGGCGCTATAATGATATGTTGTAAAAGTAGTTAGTCATTAAATGAGGTGTTTATGGATCGCAATTTGCTGGACAGATTATCTAAAATTACAGACGAGGAGAAGGATATTTTATCAGGAAAAAGTAATATCAATCGAAGCCTCTACTATAGTAGCGATGATTCCTTATCCAGACAGAATGAGGTGGATGCGTCGCTTCTTTTGGCAAAGGGAAAGTTAATTGATATAAGACCGCATACCAGATTTATTCATTTCCCGGAGCATACCCATAATTTTGTTGAGTTTGTTTATATGTGTCAGGGATCTACCAAACATGTTATTGACGGGCAACGTATTACTTTAAAGGAGGGGGATCTTCTTTTTATGAACCAGCATGCAGTCCAGGAGATTCTTTCCGCAGATAAAGATGATATTGCAGTGAATTTTATTATTTTGCCACAGTTTTTTGACTCTGTAATAAGTAAGGTTGAGGGAAGCTCAAGTGCTCTCATGGATTTTATAGTAAGCTGTCTTACTGATAAGCATATGGGCGGTAATTATCTATATTTTGATGTATCAGGGATTATCCCTATACAGAATCTTATGGAGAATCTAATATGGATAATGCTGGAAGAACCGCACAACAGGCGGGCACTTAGCCAGAGTACAATGGCGCTCCTTTTCCAGAATCTGATGGATTTTGCAGATAGAATTCAGGTTCCCGGCAGCTCTTTTGAACAGAATCTGATGATACAGCTTCTTAATTATGTAGAAACAGAATATAAAGATGCTTCTCTCACTGATTTTTCAACGAGAAATCACATCGATATTTACACTATGAGTCGTATGATAAAAAGAGCAACCGGCAAGACTTTTAAAGAACTTTTGATTGAAAAAAAAATGGAGCAGGCGAGATTTCTTTTGAAAAACACGAATATTGCAGTAACTGATATTGCATATTCTGTCGGATATGAGAATACAAGTTATTTTCATCGTACCTTCAAGGCCATGTATGGGACGAGCCCACGCCAGTTCAGGAGAAACTAATATGCGTATAAATTGTAGTATAAAGAAAAAATTGATATTAATATATGCCATTAGCTTTATTATTTCGGCTGTACCGGCATTGTTTTTAACTGCGCCTCCCGTAGAAGATTGTATAGGAACTATAGGTACGGCAGCATATCTTGCAGGGTATGATTTTAGAGATTTTCTGGTAGCTGAGGGCTTTTTTTATAAGTATGGCCAGACAATATGGTATCTTCCCGTATTTTTATTGTTTAATAGTGCTGAAGTTATATACAAAGGCATGCTATTAATAAATAGTGCAATAGATGCATTTGTACCTGTTATGGCTTATTACATTGGAATAAAAATTTGTGGTAAAAAAAGAAGTAACGATATCATCATCGCTTCAATTTTGGTTGGATGTTTACCGGAAATTCTATTGAACACGAAATATACCTGGGCTGAACCTGTTCTTATAATTATGCCATGGATAATAATTTGTGTATTATTTAGGGCTGTTGAAGGAAAGAATAAGATGTCCGGTGCTATTTTAGCATGGGGGAGCGTATATGCATTTATGTGTCATCAACGTGGTATAGTGCTTGCTATTGCTACTTTGATCACAATCTTCATGCTTAGAAGATGGACAAATAAAAAAATTATCAATCTAACCGAATATTTTCTAAATCTTGCTATTGCACTTGGGGTTGACAGATGTTTAAATGGATGGGAGCGAAAGGTAATTTATCTTGGAGTTAAGCCTAAATATAATACGTTATCAAATTTTCTGCATATAGAAATATACAAAAAATTGTTTTCAATAAAAGGTATTACTGTTGTAGTGAAAACTTTTCTGGGATGGTTGTTTAATATCGCGGTTTCGGGATATGGAGTAACACTTATTGGTTTGGCGTTCATCTTCATTATATTAATAGAGAAATGCAGATGTTACCTTTTTCGTATCCATAATGCTGATAATAGTTGCGTATCAAGAGATGAACATGCTGTTTTTGCTAAAATATCAACAGTATTTTGTGCACTAATGTTTGTTGGTTCATTACTTCTTGGTATTTTGTTCTTTTTTGAAACTTTGTATGGATACTGGTACGAAGGTGAAGTGACAAGATGTGATCATCTCGTTTTTGGAAGGTATATTGAAAGCGTGCTTCCAATGATTTTTTTTGCAGGAATGCTGGTAATTATATATGCTTTCTCATTAAAATATGAATTGTTTGTCAAAAAAATATTTATGATGTTGATTGTTGCAGCCGGAGCTTTGAATATATTCTTTGTTATTGTCCTTTTACCTGCAATGAAGGACGTCGACAGTTACGTTCATTCGTTGATGCCGCTTAATCTAAATTTTGATATGACGGGAGTAAAATACACGCAGGATACAATTGGAAATCTTCCGGAAGCACTTGCTCTTTCCGGAGTTGTGGCGTGGGGATTGCTTCTCTTTTATTATTTTTTATGGAAAAAAGGCTTTTATTATAAAAAGACAAATTGCGGTATTTATATAGTATACGCGCTGTTGTTTAGTCTTTTTATCTATATTTACGTAAGAAGCTTTATTGACATTGTATATCGCATAGATTCCTTGGGATTAATGCGACATGCACAGGAATATTTGGCGCAAATATAGTTTCTGGGATTAATAAGAAGTTGTATGAAATTGTGATTAAAGGTAGAAAAATTCTGGTGTAAAATAGATTTTTTCGAAAGTATCAAAAAAGTGCAGTTGTTAGACAAAGTTCTACATCAGCACTTTTTTTGATGGTAAAAAAGTAACAGAATAATTTTCTAAAAATGATATTTTTTTTATGAACTGTCAATTGCCAAAAGATTGTATTAGTTGTATACTTTTGCGGATGATTATGTTTAGGAAAATTTGCATCTTTACGAATTGTTTTATGAAAAGATGCTTATTGCTTTTGTAAATTGGGAGGAAGTTAATAATGTCTGAGAAAAAGCTTAACGGAACTGTAATTGTAACATATAGATGTAATGCGCGTTGCTCAATGTGCAACAGATACAAGGCACCTAGTAAACCAGAGGAAGAAATTTCAATTGAAACAATTAAGAAACTTCCTAAAATGTATTTCACAAACATTACAGGTGGTGAGCCTTTTATCAGAACTGATATTAAGGATATTGTACGTGAATTGTACAAAAAGTCGGATCGAATTGTAATTTCTACAAATGGTTTCTTTACTGACAGAATAGTTGATCTTTGCAAGGAATTTCCACAGATAGGAATTCGTATTTCCATAGAAGGGCTTGAAAATACAAATAATGAAATCAGAGGACTTGAGAACGGTTATCAGAGAGGATATCAAACTCTTAAGACTCTTCGCGAAATGGGAATGAAGGATGTCGGATTTGGTATGACAGTACAGGATAGAAATGCTCCTGACCTAGTTCCTCTTTATAAGCTTTCTGATGAGATGGGTATGGAATTTGCTACTGCATCTCTTCATAATAGTTTCTATTTTGTAGAAGCTAAAAATATAATCAAAGATCGTCCAATGGTTGCTCAAAATTTTGAAAATCTTGTTAATGAGCTTCTTGCAAGCAAGAGTCCCAAGAAATGGTTTAGAGCATACTTTAACCATGGACTTATTAACTATATTTATGGTCAAAAGAGACTTCTTCCCTGCGATATGTCTTTTGACACATTCTTTATTGATCCATACGGAGATGTAATGCCATGTAACGGAACCAAGGATAAAGAAGTTATGGGAAATCTTAACAATCAGTCATGGGACGAACTGTGGAATTCTCCTGAGGCAGAGGCTGTTCGTAAGAAGGTTCGTTGCTGTGATAGAGATTGTTGGATGATTGGTTCAGTTTCTCCTGCAATGCATAAATACATCTGGGTACCTCTCTGGTGGGTAATCCGTCACAAGGCTAAGTTCTGGACAAAGAAGAAGTACAGCATGTATGAGAACAAGATTGTTCGTGATCTTCGTGATGGAAAGGTTACAAAGGAAGAACTTGATAAATGCAGTACCTGTGATATGTGCGCAACAGTCAATAACGGTCTTTCTGCAGCTTCCATGGAGCAGCTAAAGGACAAGACCGGCGAAGAAATTGTTGATGCAGATATCGCTGCGCAGATGAAGAATTGATGAAAAATAAGTTGCTGTTTGCGGAATTATGGTGAATGGTAACGATGATATGATATTATAAGTTGCAATCGGCTTGAATATGTAGTGCAGTATTCAAGCCGATTTTTGTGACTTTAAATGTGAAATAGTCTAATACTGTTTATATTATTCTTTCTATAAATGGTATCAAGGATTTATTTAAAATAACTATCGGTTCCGGGGGTATTACATTAGTGACTAAATGACGGATGTTATAATGCTGTGCTGGCAGATTATGAGTTTGAACGAGATAGCATGGGCTCGTTTCTGTGAATACATGGCGCTATCATAAGCAGAATCACCGCAGGCACTTTTTTATAGATACCATTTCCTGAGAACAACAAATATCAACAAGTGGTGGAACGTAAAATGCTAGACTATGCAATTATGTTACTTATTATATTGTTTCTAATATTTGATATTTTATACAAAGCCAAAATCGTGCCAGTCAATGAGCATTTTTTTGATAAAAACAACACTCAGGCCATGCGTGGTTTTTGGTGCATGGTAATTATTCTGGTTCATGTTCCGACAATGTATCAAAACAGAATTCAGGACATGATAGGGAGCTTTGCCTATATTGGAGTGACATTTTTCTTCATGACTTCAGCATATGGGCTTACATTATCTCAAGACAGGAACCCTGAAGGAATAAAACAGTTTTGGAGAAAAAGATTACCCAAAATACTTATAGTTCCGGCACTGGTGATGCTTGTATTCATAGTAATTAATTATCTGATATTCCATGATCTGTTGTGCATATTTGGCGTATTTAATTCCTGTCTGTGGGCTATTTGGCTCTTAGGGTGTTACTTAGCATTTTGGCTGTCTAACATGGTATTCAGAAAAACAAAGACTATGTGGAAGGTATTAACCTGCGTCTTAGTGGCAACAGGTAGCCTTGTCATGTATTTCTTGCAAAAGAAAGGTATTGTAACTGTAACCACGTGGGCTCCAGAATGCTTTGGCTTTATATGGGGAATCTTGCTCGCTTCTATCAAGATGCAATTTGTGGAGAATGTAAAGAATAGATGGATATTAAAATGGTCATTTGTTGCAGTGATAGCAGCTATCATTGGTATTACGTATCTTAAGTTTAAACATGTACAATTTACTGGAGATTATGAGCTGAAGATTATACTAGGACTGGCAATTCTGTTGTTTACTCTTGTTGCAAATGTTAGGATAAGGCTTGGCAATAGTATAAATATGTTTCTTGGGGAGATTTCATTTGAAATATACCTGATTCATAGTGAGATGTTCATTATACTTAGTAGAATGCATAGATGGAGCAGTTCAGGGAAAATTATATTGGTGGATATTGGTGTTTCAGTATTTGTGGCATTTGTGGTACATGCAATAAGTGAAAAGCTGATTGAAATAGTTAAAAATTTTTTGCAAGATAGGATGTAGTACTATGGTGATAAGGCGAGAATTGTTACTCCAAGTTCGCTTGATCTGACAATAGAAATAGCCATCAGGAATAATACAGGTTTGTTCAGGTATTTTTCAAAATGCGAAGGCGTATGATTAGTATTATCCTTTTTTCATGGTGAAGAAGTTACGTTTTATATTTTGTTGCTTATTTGGGAAGGAGAGAAGTTAAATGAAGAGTGAAAAGAAAAAAATATTTGATGTAATGATAATACTAGTGTTAGCTTTGCTGCTGGCTATAAGATTACGTTATGGCTTTGACCAGACAGATGAGTCTCACTATTATGCGCTGGCTAAGCGTTTTTGCCAGGGTGATATACCATTTATTGATGAATGGCATCCATCGCAGTTTTTTGCAATTCTTCTTTGCCCATTTTATTATGTATATTCGGTAATGGTTCCTGGTGCTGAAGGAGTTATTTTAGCAGGAAGATACACATATTTGGTAATACAAGTAGTTACTTGCCTGTTTATACTATGGTCATTTAGATCGAAAAAGTATAACCTCTTGTTATCTATTATTTATTTCATGTGTGCAAGGCAGAATATCCCTGGCTTGAGCTATTATAATTTGTTCATGACTTTTTGTGTTGTGGCGGTTGTTGCTATTCTGGACTATTTAAGCGCTGAAAGAAAAAACAGTTTTTTTGTAGTTGTAGCTGGGGTTTCAATTTCTGCAGCTACTGTTTGTATGCCATTTTTGGCAATAGGGGTAGCTGTATTATTGATATTTCTTTTAATAAAAAAAGAATATAAGATTTTATTACCTTTTACTGGATCAATTTTTGTATGTGCTTCTCTCTATGTATTTTTCTTGTTATCACGAGCATCTTTTTCTGACTATTTTGAGGCTCAGAAGTATGTCATGTCATCTCCTGATCACATGGCTTTAGTATCGACTGATAAGGTATTGGGGACTATTTTCTCTATAGGAAAAGTATGTATACTAGGCATACCGGGATTTGTTTATTTGATGACGCGATTTTTTTACGTCATCAAGGTGAAGAAACAAGAAGGTAATACGGCAGTTTTTTTTGACAATAGAGACAAAATGATTTATTTGCTTACATTACTATTATGTGTTATATCTTTTGGGATAAATAAGCCAGGAGCCATCTATATTCAGATAACTGTTTTGTCTTTTCCATATGTTCTTAATAAATGTGTCTTTTTTAGAAGAACTAATAATGGTGATGAGAGAAAGGGAATAATTCTTTACTTTGTCGGAATAGTGATGGCTTTTTTGTTTTGGTTAGGATCTAATACAGAGGCGAGTTGTTTACTTTTGGGACTTATTATTTCAGTATTTGCAGTGGTTATTCTTATGTTTGAAGAGTTCTGTTTTGAAAAAAATAAGTTACTATTATTTTCTATTAGCATAACCGTAGCAGTTGTGTTTGTTAGAATTATGGGCCCATGTTATCGTGACGCAAGATTATGGGAACTAGATACCATTATTTGTGAAGGCCCTGCAAAGGGAATATATACAGAAGAAGAGGATGCTAAAAATTATTACGAAGTACTGGAAATGATAAGTTTTATAGAGAATAGTTGTACTCAACTGGAAACAAAAGTGTTATTTACACGTTTTTTGCCATGGGGTTATCTTGTCTGTAATTTAAGAAATGGTTCGATGACTACTTGGGAGACTCCGATTTGTGGAAAAAGATTAATTCAGTATTATAATGTGAATACATCAAAATTCCCAGATGTTGTGATTATATTAGATTCTAAAATTGGTAGCGCGTATGGATATAATAGTGGAGGAATGATGAATGCGTATAATGATTTGGATGGCGAGATATGGGATAAAATAAAGAACTGTTATGTGTATGAATCGGGGGCGGGAACAGTTTACTATACTAGAAGGTTGAAAAAAACATAAGAGATTTTTACTTATTTTTTTATTATATCATCATAATTTGATATCTTTATCTTTTTTTGTTTTTGGTGTATAATTGGAGCAATTTGTGTCCACGCATATATTGTTATTTTAAAAATTTATAGATTTGGTGGTTGATATGAGTAACTTGAAGGCTTTTTTGAAAAAATTTCCATTAGCATATTTATGCTATAGTTTCATAAAAAGAGTTTATATACAGTTTTTAAGAATTAAATTGCTAATGGTGAGATTTACAAAAAAAGATAAAGATTTACCTACTTATCGTGAAGCGTATGTTATGCTTTCGAAGTTGCGTAAGGAGCCAACTTTTGGTAAGAATTGTGGGACTATGGAAATTGATAAAAAAATAGATTTGTCTGTTATAGTTCCTATTTATAATTCTGAGAGATATTTGTCACAGTGTTTAAATTCGATAAAATTTCAAGAAACAAGTTATAATTTTCAGGTTATATGTGTGGATGATGGTTCAACGGATTTATCAGCTCAGATAGTTGATCGTTATCAAGATGATTCTAGATTTATAATTATACATCAGGCAAATATGGGGCATTCAGGTGCGAGAAATACTGCGCTTAAACATAAACTTGGGAAGTATGTTATGTTTATTGATTCAGATGACTATATTTGCGCTGGGTACATAGAGAAAATGTTAAATGCTGCTTATGAACAAGGCGCTGATATTGTACAGGGATCATATAAAAAATGTAATGCAGAATCAAAGACACTGGAAAGTGTTCGTTGTAAAGACGGAAAAATAAATTCGTATCGAGAGCTTGAAAAACTTGGAGGTGTGCCTTGGGGGCGAATTTACAATACACAGTTATGGGAAAATGTGTATTATCCTGAAGGGATGATGTTTGAAGATACTATTATTTTTAATATTATATTTAGAAGAGCGACCTATGTTTATGGTATTTCTGACGCGTTATACATGTACAGAATTTATGGGGAAAATACTTTAGATAAATTGCAGGGGGATATAAGACTGTTAGATGCTGTGTGGAGTGTAAGATATTCATTGAAAGAATCTAATAGATTGAACCTTGAAAAAAATAATGATTATTATGAATTCTTATTAAGTCAATGTAGTAAACATGTATATTATAGAATAATGAATATGGATAAAAACGTGCAGAAGGCTTGCTTCGTTATTATGTGTAATGTTGTTGAAGAATATAGTGATTATAAAAAAATAGTAAGTAATGATAAAGAGGTTGTTTTACAAGAATTGGAAGATGCTTTTATGGAACGGAATTTTGCTAAATGGGTTATTTGTAGCAAAATGTTGAAGTTGAGTTGTGGGTAAGTGTGATGAAAAAAGGAATTGTAAGTATAGTTTTGCCTGTTTATAACGTTGAAAAGTATTTAAATAGATGTATGGAAAGTGTAGTTAATCAATCATATCCTTATTTAGAAATCATAATGGTTGATGACGGATCAACTGATTCGTCAGGCAAAATGTGTGATGATTGGGCTAAGAAAGACAAACGTGTAAAAGTCATACATAAAAAAAATGCTGGATTGGGGCTGGCAAGAAATACTGGCATAGAAAATGCAATGGGGGAGTATATTTGTTTTTTTGATAGTGATGATTATATCGAACATGAAACAATAGAACATTTGTATAATGCGGCTCAAAAGACATCCGCTGAGATTGTGACATTTGGTTTTAAAACAGTAGACAGAAATGAACATGTGACTAAGGAGACTATTCCTTTACCCCCAAAGGAAATATATGAGGGTGATGAGATAATTAATGTTTTTTTACCTGAAATGATTTCATTTAATCCTTGTACGGGAAAAGCATATAATTTATGGATGAGCGCTTGGGCATCTATGTTTTCGATGAAATTAATCATCGATAATGATTGGTCTTTTGTTTCTGAAAGAAAAATGATTTCTGAAGATGTTTATTCATTATTGATACTTTATGCGAACGTAAGGAAAGTATGCGTTGTTTCTGAGGCTTTATACAATTATTGTGAGAATGATACAAATTCGTTGACTCGTGTATTTAGAAAAGATAGGTATGAAAAACAGAAAATTTTTATAAAAGGCTGCATGGAAATTTGTGATCAGATTGGCTATCCTGACGAGATACGTAAAAGATTGAATTACCAATTTATCGGAAATACTTTAGGTGCGATGAAAAGAATTGTAATTTCGGAATTGGATACCAAAAACCGTTTCTTGGAAATAAAAAAAATAGTAAATGATGATGTTATGCAAGCTATTGTGAGTAAACTCGAACTGGAGAAAGAGAGTTTTGCTAGGAAAGTACTTTTTTGGAGTATGAAGAAAAAGTTATCGTTTGTAGTGTATTGCTTGATATTCATCCAAGCTCTAAAGCTTTAATGCGGCATCGAAATTTATATTTTTTGATGGAGAAAAATGTATGAAAAAAAATGTGCCAATAGTTTCTGTTATTATGCCGATTTATAATGGTGAAAAAAGCTGTAAGAGAGCAATTAATAGTGTATTACAGCAGACCTATAAATACATAGAATTAATTGTAATCAATGATGGTTCTAAGGATGGAACGCTAGAAATAGTTCAGAAATATGCGGATACTGATAGTAGAATAATAGTTGTAAACCAGCCTAATAGTGGTGTATCTGTGGCAAGAAATCATGGATTAGAGAAATGTAGTGGTGATTATATTGTATTCATAGATTCAGATGATTACATGGAAAGTGAATTTGTAGAAAGCCTACTAAAAGTGATTTTAAGAGATAATAGTAATATTGCTATGTGTGGGTACAATAATCTATATTCTGATGGAAGGAAAGTACAAAAAAATCCTTTCAGCGGAGAAACTATGAAGGATACATTGGAAAGCATTGTGTCCTCTAATGATATTAATTATCTTTGGAATAAGATGTACAGAAGAGAACTAATAACTCACGCTTTCAATATAGAGAAGAGAATGGGTGAGGATTTGGAATTTAATGTTTGGTATTTTTTGAACGTTAATTCTATTAGTATAGTAGAGAATGCTTTGTATAATTATACTGTTGATAGTGAAGGATCTCTTACTAAGAATGAAGAATTGCTTTGGGACGCTATTGTGTCGGATTGGAGTAACTTAAATAATTTATGTAATATTGGGATTGACGCAGAAGTGATTAATGATAAAATGCTCAGTCATATATTCTATTTTGTCCAGCAACAGACAAGCCTATTATCGGTAAAACATTTACTTGATAGGATAGATAGTAATAAGTCTTTGAAAAAACTTATTGTTGAAAGCAATTATAGAAAAATACAGTATAGATTATTGAGATTTTTAATTGATAAACATGCGAATTTAGTCTTGTTTTTGGGGGCTAATATAAAAAACAAGCTAAAAAAATCTAGGTAAAGTGCAGATGATTTTATGAGAAGTGTTAATTTGAACAATATTTTTAAAAAATATATAAAGATTGATTCGTTGCTGGTTTTAACTGCTTTAATTACTTTGCATGGATTATTGCATGAATCAATTCTTACAATGACAATTTATAAAGGGCGGTTTTATCAATTTATGATACTTATTATAATCGCCTTTTTTGTGGGCACATTTTTTCAATATTCTAGCTATACTAATAATATTTGGTATTTGTTAGTACCTTTGGTAGTGGGATGGCATACAACTAAATTATTTTACAGTTATAATTTTATATTTTTATTCATGTTAATGTTTTTTTGCCAGGAAGACACAATTGAAAAGATAGTGAATGTTATATATGTAGAGGTGAAAATATTCTTTTGGTTTCATTTTATTTTTTTCTTTTTGGTCAATTACTTACCGTTAGGACTAAGCGACTATACAGTTGATACGGGAACAGGTATTCGGTATTCATTTTTCACATATCATCCCAATACTATAGCACGTATTTTTGTTTTTTATATTGCATTGAGTTGTTTTGTTAATAATTTTGAAATGCATATTAGTAAATGGATAGCTGTTTTTATTGTAACTATTATTTTGTATTATTACACAAAATCAGATGTGTTTTATTTGGTGATTGGCTGTTTCATATTTTCAAGGCTCAAGTTTTATACCCTGATAGATAGATTCTTGACAAAAATAGTAAAGTTTGGTGTTCCTTTTTTTGTCCTTTTTTCTCTAAGTTTGTTTTTGACAGCGAATATTCCGTTTTTATATAACAAACTACTAGTACTTAGTGAATTGATGAGTGGACGACTTGGCTCTAATGTTAAGGCACTAACATTATATGGACCGACAATGTTCGGTCAGGAAAGTAAATTTGGAGCGCATTTTGTTTTTCATGGAGTATCATATGACTGGGTTTATGCAGATAATATGTATGTATATATGATAGTACATTGGGGCATAATATATTTGGTGTTGATGGCATTGCTGTTATTTATAACAGCAGACAAGCTAAATTATAAAGCAAAAGTTATGGTTTTTGTTTTGTTAATGTATGGAATAGGCGAAAATGCAACGACTATGTTATACGTGTCATTTGCAATGTTGGTTGCTTATAGTGCCATGAATAGAAAAGATAATTCTGTGATGAAAATTTATATCACTGAAAGGAATCTATGAAGGTAGGAATAATAACATTTCACTCAGTACTCAATTATGGAGCAATGCTGCAAGCGTATGCTTTAGCTGAAAAGATTAGCGATATGGGGCATAGCTGTGAGATTATCGATTATAAAAGCGATTTTTTTGAAAAACAGTATAGACCTATTCAGCTTAAAGAAATCAGGCATGTCAGAGGTTTCATAAAGAGTCTTTTTATGGTAAGAGCAAACATGAAGTTTCATAATGAGGTGGCTTATTTTTGCTATAACAAGATGAGAATAACAAAAAAGAAATATGTTCGCAACAATATTTCGTCCTGCGTTGATGATTATGATGTTATTATAGTCGGAAGTGATCAGGTGTGGAATATGGATGTTAATGGTGATGATACTACTTTTTTACTGGATTTTGTTGAGGATGATAACAAACGAGTAAGTTATGCTGCCAGCATATCCATGAAAACGTTGGAAAAAGAAAATAGAGAATTGATTCAAAAGCAGCTTAAACACTATCGTGCTATATCTGTTAGAGAGACAGATGCGAAAGAATTAGTAGAGGAAATGACAGGAAAAAACGTATTTGTAACTCTTGATCCAACTTTATTGCTTGATAGAAAGAAATGGATGGATTTTTCGAGTGATAATGATGCAGAGGACTATATTTTACTGTACATGATGTCAGTGGATCATAATCTATGCAAATATGCTACTGAGTTGTCTCAAAGAAAAGGAATTCCGGTTAAATATGTTAGTTTATACGAACCTAGGGCGGATGGTTGTGAGATGATTTTTGCTCCATCAGTGGTTGATTGGGTTAATCTTTATAGAAATGCTAAGTATGTGATTACTAATTCATTTCATGGTATGGCTTTCTCTATTATTTTTCATAAACAATTTGTGTACGGACTTTCAGTAGACAAAGGGAAAAACACAAGGCTAAGCAGTTTGTTGAATCAGATTGGAATTGAGAATAGAGCCGTAGATTATAGCGATTTAGGCAAAATTGATAATCTGATTGATTATGATAGTGTTGAAAAAAGACTTACGGAGCTTCGCAATGCAAGTGAGACCTATTTGCATATGGTACTTAACGAAAGTGGAAAAGAAGAAAAATGAAACATGCATATTTGATCATTGCGCATAATCAGTTTTATTTACTAAAGGAACTGGTCGGATTATTGCAGGATGATAACAATGATATATATGTTCATCTGGATAAAAAGGCAAATCTTGATGAATTGAAGGATGTGTTAGGAAGGAAGATGCTTTCTGACATCACTATTATTCAAAAGCATAGTGTGACTTGGGGGGGACATTCACAAATAAATTGCGAAATGACATTGCTAAAAAAAGCATTAGATTCAGGTAATAATTACGACTATTTACATATTATCTCTGGGGTGGATCTTCCAATTAAACCAATTAAATACATTAATGATTTTTTCGAACAAAATAATGGAAAAGAGTTTTTGTATTTTGATTTGATTCAGGATAAGGAAAATATATTATCGCGTTGCAATGAATATCATTTCTTTCAGGAAATATTGGGTAGAACAGAAAAAGGATTTTTATTTGATATTGAAAGATTTTTTATCTCTTTTCAAAAGAGAATTGGTATTCGAAGGTCAAGAAATATAGAGCAATATCTTGGAAAAGGTGCAAATTGGGTCAGTATTACATCAGATTTTGCGAAATATGTAGTTAGCAAAGAATATTTTATAAAGAAATATTTTTGGTATTCAAGATGTGCTGATGAGGTTTTTATGCATACATTGTTTAAAATGTCACCATTTAGTGGAAACTTATTTGATCCGATAGAAAAGGATGGAATAAGATACACGAACATGGTTTACACAGATTGGGATAGGGGAAAACCTTATACTATGCAAGATGAGGATTTGGCTGAATTGGTTTCTTCTCCATATTTGTTTGCAAGGAAATTTGATGAAAGAATATCTATTGAAAAGTTAAAGGAGTTGATTAAATGAAAATTGGAATTATGACATTTCATGCATCACATAACTGTGGTTCAATGCTTCAGGCATATGCACTTCAATACACATTAACTAAGAAGTATGGTGCTAATGTTGAACTAATTGATTTTGCGAATGCAGGTTCTAGAAATTTATATTCTATGGTGGATTTTAGGTTTAAGAAGGATGCTATAAGGAATAATATAAACAATCTCCGATATCGTAAAGTTTTAATGAAGTACCATAAAGAATATGAGGAATTTAAAAATAGATATCTTGTCACTTCAGAAAAAAAATATAAGTCAGTAAAAGAACTTGTAGGTGTAGAAAAGAATTATGATATGCTTATTTCCGGTGGTGATCAGGTGTGGAATGTTAAATGTCCTGACGCGGATGAGGCCTATTATCTAAGTTTTGCTAAAGGAGTTCGTAAAGTTGCTTATTCTCCTAGTCTGGGAGGGGTAAATATTAATGAGGCAGGAGTGAATCTTGACAAATATCGAGAATATTTATTGGATTATGAGTGTGCTTCAGTTCGTGAACCTAATGGGCAAAAATGGTTAAAAGAGCTTACTGGGAAGGAGTATCCTATAGTTGCGGATCCAGTATTCCTTTTAACACATAAGGAGTGGCTTGAGCAGTTTGAATTGCCAACTATTGATGAAAAGTATATATTCAATTATGCTTTTTTTCATAATAGAGCAGATGCCAATATGGCTATGAAGAAGATTTCCGAAGAAACAGGAATGCCTGTTTACATCATGGATACAAAATCATGGACTTTGTACCATTTAGATAAGTATGGAATAAAATGCTATAGCCATACAGGTCCTGTTGCTTTTTTGACGCTTATGCAAAATGCGGAACTGGTTCTTACGCAGTCTTTTCATGGAACAGTTTTTGCGGCAATGTTTCATAAAACATTTTGGTCATATAGAAGCCCTATAGTAAAGAATAAAGCGGATGATCGTGCTACAGCAATTTTAGATCAGTTGGGATTGCTTGATAGATATGTGGTTATTGATGACCTTCCTAATATGAGTTATTTGGAAAAGATAGATTATTCAGAAACTGATGCAAAAATAAAGAAATTACAAGAGGATGCATTTAAATACATAGACTCTTTTATGTATTAATGGTTAGGTGAAATTGTTATGAAAATAAAAAGAACAGGAGCTGCTGTACAATTATCAGGAATGATGATTGTTACACTGATAACGCAGTTCTTATCTATATATAAATCGGCTATTATTGCGTCGAACTTCGGCGTATCTGTCGAGATGGATGCATATCATTTTGCAAACAATCTAAGTACTTTCTTTCTTACATTTGTAAGTGCTGGTATTACTACCGTTATTATACCTGCGTATGTTAAGAAAGTAGATAGAGAAGCTGTAGATAGTTTTATTACTATTATTTTTAGTGTGGTTGGTTTTCTGTTGTTATTAGTTTTTTTGTTGAGGACACAGTTAGTACAGATATTAGTTGATAGGGATGCCACTTTCAACAGTTTTGTATCTGAGTTCATGATTTTGACTATGTGGATTCAAATACTACCCGCAATCCTGAGTGTAACTACTGCTTATTATCAATGCATCAATCATTTTGTCATTCCTAAGACAGTGTTGATGATTTCCAATATGGGAATCATTGGTGGACTTTTGTTGTATAAGAGTTTCACAGTTCAACAGTATTTGGTGGTGCTTTTGCTTGGCGCTATTTTCCAGTTTATAGTAGACGTATTCATCGTAGTTAAGCTCGGATTTAGATTCAGACCTTCTCTTGCTTTTCATAATCCTGAACTGAAAAATATGCTAAGCGTCTTTCTTCCAACAATCTTCAGTACTGGAATTTACAAAATTAACACTATGGTTGATGCGCTTCTTTCTTCTAATATTGGAGAAGGACAACTTACAATATTGTCATATGCTGACAATATTGTAGGAATGATAAATACATTAGTTATTGGTAATCTTACGATATATGTATATCCAAAAATTGTAGAAAAGATTAGAGAAAGTCAGGAAGAATGTCAAAAGAGTTTATGGAATTATTCTTTAACTTTTCATGCGGTGGTATGTTTAATAGTTGTAGGTTTTGTTGCATCGGGTAGAGAATTTATTGGTATTCTTTATGAACATGGCAAATTTACAGCAAAAGCGGCAGATTCTGTTTATCTATGTATGTGCATATATGTATTTGGTCAACAGACGAATATAGTTAGAGATTTGATTTATAGATATTTCTATACAAATAATAATACCAAAAGCACGGTAAAAAATGGGTTGATTACTAGTATTACAAATGTTTTGGTAAGTATTATTCTTGTCAAGCCATTAGGTGTATATGGTATTGTCATGGGAACGGTCGTGGCAGGAGTAGTTTCGCTAGTTATGATTGTTTTACGCATGAAGAACGAATATGGTTTTTTAAATCCAATGAGACAGGTAATAATAGAGTTTTGCAAAACAGAAGTGTGTACCATATTGGTTATGGTTATTGTAATAAGCATTAAGCATATTGTTCCAACACTTAATGTTTTTGTTTCTTTTTTTCTATTTGGAATAATAAGTGTTTTGACATATTTAATTTGCATGATTTTGCTGAAGAGTAAAATTATTACATATGTTAGAAAATAGTTCTAAGATACGTTTCATAGAACGGAGAATGTTTATGAATTTAGTGGAAGAAAATGGAAATTGTTTTGGATGTAGTGCATGTGCTATGGCTTGCCCACAACATTGTATCAATATGTACATTAATGAAAAAGGATTTTATGTTCCTCAAGTTGATACTGAAAAATGCGTAAAATGCGGTAAGTGTAAAGCTGTGTGTCAGAATAATTGTGATATTACCAAAATTGTGAACAGCCCGAAGGAAATATTTGCAGCCAAAAATGTTGATGATTGTATTAGAAAAAAAAGTGCTTCGGGTGGATTGTTTACATTACTTGCAGAATTTGTTATCCAAAAAGGTGGAGTAGTAGCAGGTGCACGATTTGACGAAAATTTTTCTGTTGTACATGACATTGCTTTTGATAAGAAAGGATGTGAGTCTTTCTGTGGTTCAAAGTATGCTCAAAGTGATTTAAATACAGTATATAAGAGGATAAAGGGCTATTTATCAGAGGATAAATATGTGTTCTTTACGGGAACCCCATGCCAGGTAGCTGGGCTATATTGTTATTTGGGAAGGAATTTTGATAAGCTATTGACTGCGAATCTTATATGTCATGGAAATGCGAGTGTAAATATTTATAAGGATTTTATTTCAAAACTAAATAAAAAAGGAGATTTAAGCAAGATATGTTTCAGAGAAAAGGAGTTGGGATGGAATAAGCAAGTTTGGTCTTGTGTACATATGGACAATTATGTTGAATATGAGCCTGTAAAGATGTTGGAATACAAACAACTATACTATAGTCAATTTATTCATAATGAGAACTGTTATAATTGCCCATATTCGAAATATGAACGCCCCGGAGACTTTACTATTGGAGATTGTTGGGGAATAGAGAAAAAACATCCTGAGTTTGTAGATGATTTAGGGGTAAGCCTTTTATTTATTCATTCCTTAAAAGGTATGGAAACTTTTGATAAAATAAAGGATCGCGTTGAATTACTGGCAATCGCCGAAGAGGATTGTAAACAACCGAATTTGTTATCACCTACGGATAAGCCAAATGATTATTTAGTATTTTGGGACGACTATTTAACAAGAGGATATGACTATATTGTAAAGAAATATACTAATATTACTCTGAAGAACAAGATAAAAAAATTACTAATTAGTGTGTTTGAGAAAAATAAAAGAATTTAATAAAGTGTTAGATATTCCATGTTAAGGAAATGAAAGAAAAATGAATAATGAAATTAATAGTAAATCAATTGCAGGAGTGAAGTTGATTGTTGTTTTGGGAATGATTTTATATCACTCTGGTTTCAATAAAATACCTGGTTATGGTGCGTTTGCATGTGTTTTTTTTTATATGATGTCTGGTTTTACCACTGCTTTTTTTAGAATTGATGAGTGGGAATTATCGCAAACATCCATAATAAATTACTATAAGAAAAAAATAGATGGCATTTGCTGGATTTATTATTTCACTTTTTTTCTAATGATACCATTTACTATAAAAGAGATAGATTCTTTGGACCATCTTAAGGAAGCGATATGTGATGGAGTAATGCATTTATTATTCATACAATGTTGGTTTCCTAATATAACCTTTAAGTACAATGCAGTAGCATGGTTTTCAAGTGCATTATTGTTTTGCTATATTTTTACGCCTATAATGATTGTGGTAATTAGAAGAACAAAGAAATGGGCTATACAAGTATTGCTTTTTACTGTTGTGATTCATTTCTTTTTGGAATATTGCTTAATTAATTATCCTGATGTTTTTGAGTTTAGTATTCATACAAATCCATTTATAAAATGTAGTGAATATTTTATGGGAATGCTATTAGCAATCATTTATAAGAATCGTTCCATGATTGTTAAGAATGTGGTGTTTTCCTCAATGATAGAAGTATTTTCTCTTTGTGTATTGGGAGGCGCTATTTATTTATTTACAATCATTGCATATAAGAGTGTAGTGATTATTCCGATGTTAATTTTTGTTTTTTGTTTTTCTTATGGCAAGGGTATTGTTAGCAAATTATTTTCATTTGATTTTATTAATTTGACAAAGTTACAATCAGAGATATATTTAGTTCATTATCCTGTAATAATATATTTTGGATATATTATCAGAAGGATAGGTACTGGAGGTAAATTATTTAAATTATTAGATGCTTTATTGTATGTTATTATCACTATACTTGTTGCATATGTAGTTCATTATTGTTTAAAAATGCTAAGGCAAAAACAGGGTAATCGATATTAGTGATGGTATCTAATGATAATGATGTCATAGTAATGACAATGCAACCCTCAAAAAAGAACGGAATTAATCAATGATTGTGAGATAATCAAAGTCGTTTATGATTTTGCCAAGCTAATTTCTCAAATCTAACGCAATGAAATCGTTGCGTTAGAAGCGAGAATCCATGCGGAGTATGGAATTTATAGGAAATTTTAGTGTTTTGCTCCAACGGCTCAGAATATCTGGCTCAGAGAACTTTCTCATATCTATTGCAACAAAATATAACCTCATAAAGTTTGCGATAGATATGAGAAGCTAGGGTAAATTTTTTGTAGGATTGATAGAGAATAGTATATAGATTGCATGCAATGTAATATATAAAAGAAAAGGACAACCTTCTGTGTTAAAGTATTTGTTGGCACAAAAAAAGCACGGGAGGTGTCCTTATGGATAG
>JAFSQI010000134.1 GCA_017446685.1 Butyrivibrio sp. | reverse complement strand
GATGCTCTGCTGTCCCTGCCTTGGGGCAGGGTGGGCTTTTCAATCTTTGCTTGAAAATGTCGGGGTGGGGTACGGCAGAGATAGATTTCATCTAAAGCCGCTAAACGAGCAATTTCTTATAAAGTAAAAAAATGGGGCTGTATCAAAACCAATCATTACCATGATGGTTTTGATACACCCTTTTTTTATACAAAAAAACAGAAACAGCCTCTTTACAGAAAGCTGTCTCTGGTGTAAAATATAAATATGAAAAACAATATTCTACACTCAGATTATACACCAATTTACGGTGGACGTCAAGTGGTAATTTCATTTGACTATGAAGCTCATGTACCAGAAGATGATCCGGTGGTTCTGCTTTGCGAAGAAATGGAGAGGTTAGATTATTCAAAGCTATATGCCGCATATTCCAAAGATGGAAGAAAACCTGTAGTTTCACCAAAGATCATGTTTATGCTCATTGTATTTGCATATATGAATAATATTTTCTCATCAAGAGAAATTGAAAAAGCCTGCAAATATGATATTCGTTTCATGTATATTCTTAATGGAGAATCTATTCCAAGTCATAACTCTATCAGCCGTTTCAGAAGTGAACGGCTTCAAGGCGGAGTAATGGAGGATTTGTTTGATCAGTTCGTACAGCGTTTAAAAATCAAAGGCGAAATATCTGCTGAAAACATTTTCATAGACGGAACAAAAATAGAAGCTTATGCCAACAGGTATACTTTTGTATGGCGAAAGTCCGTTGAAAAGAACAGAGACAAGTTACTCTTAAAGATAGCAGCACTTATGGATACTGTTAATGCTGAATTAAATATCTCCATAAAAGAGAATCGCAGTAAGCTTCATATGTTAAATCAACTGATAAAAGGCTTGCAAAAAATTAAAGAACAGCGTCAGATAGAATTTGTTTCCGGTAAGGGCAAGAGGAAAACAGATATACAAAAATTCTCTGAAAAAGCTGCTGAGTACAGATCAAAGCTATTAGAATACAAAACACACTTAGACAAGATGGGCAGCAGAAACAGCTATTGCAAGACTGATAATGATGCGACCTTTATGCGTATGAAGGAAGATCATATGCGAAATGGACAATTAAAACCGGCATACAATGTTCAAGTTGGCACAGATGCGGGATATGTGGTAGGAATAGATATATCACAAGAGCGCTCAGATATGAATACATTGATACCATTTATGAAGCAGCTTGAAAGACGCTTAGTATATAGATATAACAATGTAGTTGCTGATGCGGGATATGATAGTGAGGAAAATCTTGTATATCTGCATCAAAACAGACAGAACGCATATATTAAGCCTGCAACATATGAAAAATCCAAGACGAGACGATACAAGAATGATATAGGACTTGCGGCAAATATGGACTATTCGGAGTTTGGAGATCTGTATATATGCCATGCGGGCAGAGTATTGTATTATGAGTATGAAAAGAAAGAACGGACAAAAAGCGGATATATGCGAAGAACCAGCGTATATAGATGTGAAAGCTGTGAAGGATGCCCTTACAAGAAAAAATGTATAAAGACGGGGAATTGCAAGACACCGATAGAGGAAAGAACTAAAACGCTGTATGTCTCTAGGACACATAGTACATTAAAGCAGCGTTCACAAAATCTGATAAGAAGTGAAAAAGGCAAGCAGCTTAGGATGAATCGCTCAATACAATCGGAAGGCTTTTTTGGAGTATTGAAAGAAGATAAACATTTCAGAAGATTTTTGTTGCGAAGCTCGGTAAAAGTAGAGATAGAAATGCAGTTATTAGGGCTATCATT
>JAFSQI010000133.1 GCA_017446685.1 Butyrivibrio sp. | reverse complement strand
CGAACTCTCACGTTTAAATGTTTTAAGTTTGATCCGGTCAAAACTTAAGCTTGGCTTTTGTTCTGTCCGTTAATTTACTTTTTGTTCTGAATAATTCTCTTGGAATTTTTCAGGGTTGCATTACTGTTTATTTGTCAATGTACTTTGCTGTTGTGTTCTCAGCAGCAGCTCATTTAGTATATCGCAGCTTTGAACTTTTGTCAACATCTTTTTTAAATCTTTTTTCTCGTTATTCAGAACAAATATTGGGATAATGCCTCATTCTATATTTGTTCTTTCCGCAACGGGCAAAAGTTATTATAGCAAAGCGTTTTATTAAATGCAACATCTTTTTTCAGTTTTTTAAATCATTTTTTAAAATAATCTTTTACATCTATATATAGCATTGTTTTATCACAAAACCACAAATTATGCCGTAGCATAAGAATGTGTAAGCAACTCATTACTATAGAAGTCGAGTTTATTTTATTTACGTTCTTTTAATACAACCAACCAGTTAATCTAAACATCATAATTTTTTTAGATTAATTTTATATGAGATTTCTCTTTGTGTTTCTATCTCATCAAACTTAATTACATAACTTTCATTATCATAGTTAACATCAACAACAGTCCCCTTACCCAATATTGCATGTTCTATTTTTTGACCAACCTCTAACAGATCTGTTTTCATTGCACCTTTAAGATGTCTTGCCTCATTTTCTATGAATTTTCTTACCCCAGCCATCATTTCTTCATCTGGTTTTTCTGTAAAGTCTAACAGTTCAGAATCAATATCTAATATAAATCTTGATGGATATCTCGGAATCCCCTCAAAGTTATTTCCTCCTGCTTCTGTAAGATATAGTTTTCTCTTTGCTCTGGTCATTGCCACAAATGCCAACCTGCGCTCTTCTTCCATTCCTTCTACAGAACGGATTTTCCTCGACGGAAATATGCCTTCGTTCAAACCACATAAAAATACATACGAAAATTCCAACCCTTTTGCCGCATGTACTGTCATCAGCTTCACTTTATCCTTACCGCCTATTTCTGAATCAGCGTTTGTAAACAGCGCAATGTGCTTCAGATAATCTTCCAGTCCTACTTCTTCTCCACACGTTGTTTCATATTCAAAAATCGATTGCTTTAACTCTGCAAGATTATCCAGCCTTTCCTGTGCACCTTCTGTTCTAAGCATTTCTTCATATCCACTATCCTTCAGAACATGTGTAAGCACCTCTGAAATCAATTTTCCATTATAATTTTCAGAATGCTTTTCTATTAAATCTATAAATTTCTTCGCTGATGTACCGCGCATTATTTCATTTTCAATATTCTCATTTAAAGCCGTATACAAAGAACATGAATTCTCTTTTGCATATTCTTCTAAAAATTTCATTCTTCGTTTTCCGAGATTTCTTTTTGGAATATTAACAATTCTCCGGAATGAAAGGTCATCCTTATATACAATCATTTTCATATAGCTGATTGCATCTTTTATTTCCATTCGTCCAAAGAATTGCACTCCAGAATAAATTGTATACGGAATCTTTTCTCTTATAAGCCCTTCTTCAATTGTTCTTGTAACATAATGCGCTCTATATAGTATTGTAATGTCTTTGTAACTTATTCCCATTTTATTAAGTGCATGAATTTCATCAGCTATCCAGGATGCCTCGTTGATTGTGTTTGGCGCAAGATGACATGTCACTTTACTTCCATTTTCCAGCACAGGCACCAATTCTTTTTTCATTCTCTGCCTGTTTTTACCAATCAAAGAATTACATACACTTAATATCTGTGGCGTAGACCTATAATTCTCATTCATGTATATAGTCTTAACATTGGGAAATTTTTTATCAAAGTCTAAAAGATAATTTATATTGGCTCCTCGCCATGAATATATAGTCTGATCAGGATCCCCTACCACAAACAAATTGTTATGATATGCAGACAGCACTTCCATTAATGTGTGTTGTAATCTGTCAATATCCTGAAATTCATCTACCATGATATACTCAAGACGTTTTTGCCACTTCAGTTTTATTTCATCATTTTGTTCGAAAATATATAAAACAAATTTAATAAGATCATTATAATCAAGCCCAAAACATTTCTTTTCCTGGTAAAGATAACCATAAAAAAGAATATCCCTTACTTCTGTTGCATTGTCGTATTTATCCTTCAGATCATCCGGGGACATTTTTATCATATCGAGGTAGTACTCAGGCTCTTCTACAAGCTTTCGCATTTCAAACATATCTCTTGCCATATTAAATGTCATATCACGCATAGATAGTTTTCTTTCTTCATATATTATTTTTAATATATCATCAATATCTGCATTATCCAGCACCATAAAACTCTTAGGATATGAAACCGCATGACTGTCTTCCTGAAGAACTGACACACAAAATCCATGGAATGTATTGATATAACCTGTGTCATTATCTCCTGTAAGAGCATGGATGCGTTGGCGCATCTCATTCGCAGATTTATTCGTAAAAGTAACACACAAAATATGTCCCGGCATAATTCCAAGTCCATTCACAAGATACGCAAATCTATGAGAAAGAGCTCTGGTCTTCCCACTCCCTGCCCCTGCTACTACGCGCACATACCCTTCAGTTGATGTTACTGCTTCTTTTTGAGATTCATTTAATTCTTGTAAAAAATCCAGCATATTGACCCCTATACAAATATTATGGAAATTATTATACAAACATTTGTTCGTATTGGCAAGCGTAAAAAAAGGAAGTTCATATATTCTGAACTTCCATCTTCTTTGCTAAACGGAGAAAGCGGGATTTGAACCCGCGCACCGCGCAAACGGTCTACACCCTTAGCAGGGGCGCCTCTTCAGCCACTTGAGTATTTCTCCATGCCTGAATCCCTCTACCAATATGTGGTTATAAGAATTCCAAACGTATCTTTGTTAATCCCAAGACACAAAAATAATTATACAAATTGAAAAAGTCTTTGTCAATGCTTTTATCTCAAAGAAATTTTTTTATAATATTTTTTGTTACAATTCAGTTGCCAGCCTAATTATATGAGCGGACATAAATGTGCAGTTCTCGGACGAGGAGATAATTCATAAGATGAAAATACAAGAACAAGCTGAATGCTTTGAACAACGTTGAAATGAAGCTTGTTCTT
>JAFSQI010000132.1 GCA_017446685.1 Butyrivibrio sp. | reverse complement strand
TGTCAAAATCGGTATCATCAAGACGGAGTCCATCCATGTTTTCTACATAGTAAACAGGAAACTCAACGACATCTTCCACAGGTTCTGCAATAACAGCATCATCAGAGGCAATAATGGTAGGAATAAACTTAATAAGCACAGACGCTCCAATAGCAATGCACAGAATGGTAAATACCCAGACTATCCAATTGTTCTTGTCAGCCTCATCAAAATCACTTTCAATAATTTCACTCATATCTTTATCTTCAATACTCATAAGTCACCTTCCATTAGATCTTGTTTCATCAGTGAATCACCGCTGTCTTAGCTATTTTATACCAGTCAGGGCATATCCTCTTGCTTTCTTCTATATAGCCAGCTTGCCATGCCTCAAATTCAGCATTATCCATCCAAATAACCTGACCATCGATGCTGATATCATAGACTTTTCCATCCTTGTCCTTATCTTCTTCATAGGGAAAATCTTTGTTTAGTTCATCATCAAGTTCTCCTGTTTCGTAATCATGAAGGAGCTGATGTGAATTTACAGATGCGATAAAATCATAGCTATTCGTTTCGCTGTTATATTTGTACAAGTCATAAGGCCAAAAATTATCCTCATACACCCCGCCATGAGAATACGCACATTTTACTATTCCGCCTTCAAAGAATTCTGTAGAAAATGTTTCAAACATTTTTTCAAACTCTTTCTTTTCTTCATTATATGAGAAAACCCATTGAGAGATAGTAGACGTATATCCTCCATTGATTGTAATAAGAAGCTCATCTTTTCCATCGCCAGTAACATCACAAACAGCAACTGAATCAGGATAAGATATGTCCTTCTCCCATGCATAATCTTGTTCTTCTCGTCCGTAACAGTACTGACCATTTGGCATATACCCAGTAGACTCAAGTGTTTTCATAACTTGAATAAAAAGATTGTTGACGTCTTCATCTTCAGAGAGCACCGGAAGATAGTATTCAATATCTCTGCCAAGCTCAATATGCTTATTCCATCGCTGATGGTCATCATCAAATTCCGAAGTGATTTCCAGTCCTTCAAAAGGAAGATAATTATCAGAAACAAGTTTACTTGAGTATGGTATCGTTATCCAAACTGAATTTCTATCTACATCATAAGGATTGAGAATAATAGTCACACCAATACTATCCAAATACCATATAAAACCTCTGGAGTACTTATCTTCGACTATACCATCATAATCATAACCAATGTATTCATCTATTTTGCTTAAGGTTGGATAAAAGCTATAATTATACTCCTTTTCCATGAGCAAAAGCTCTCTAACAAGATAATATCTTAATGCCTCTTTGTCCGGTATCACATCAGAAATCTTGATATTTTCTCCAGTATGGACATTATAGTTGTAAGTTTCATAATATGCAGAAGCACTCAACTGCCCCCTATAATCATCCTCAACTGAAAGGATACTTACATACTCAGAATCTACTCTCTGTAAATAATCTGTCCTTTCATGAACAGTCCTCTCAGGGTATCCAACAACGCCTATTTCATCAGCATGCTCTATTTGCCATGTTCCATCAGTAATTTCCTGTATTTCCTTTTTGAAACCATCTTCATCTTCTTTGATATAAGCTCTTTTTTCATCCGCTACTTGTGCGATTTCTTCAGCTAGTGCCTGAAACTGTTCTTCACTTTTATCTGACAAATATGCGAGAGAAAGATCTTTTTCAAAAGACATTTCTTCTCCATCAACACCACTTCCTGTAATGGTATCCTTATCCTCATATCTAATAAATTCAGGAATACTTACCGGCTCCTTTTTTGCAGCTTGAATCGCTTTAGTTCTTTCGCTACTTATATCTACATTGCTTACTTTTACCAGTGAATAACCAGAATCCATGTTAAATTCGCTTGGACTATTAGCAGATAACACAAAATCATCGACAGTTATATGCATGACTATTTCAGATTTAGAAACAATCATTTTCCCAGTATTGCCCCATTCATCCTCAAAAAAGAACCTAGCTCGATTTTCATCAACAGCAATATCATCAAATTGTATTTCTGCCGTTTTTTGAGAACTCGAATCAACATTTACTAACTTCCCGGAAAGATGCTTATCACTAAATTCCTTGCAGTAAAATACCATTCCACCGTAATCATAGATTGTTTCTTCACTGACTCCGAATGTAGTCCAAAGGCTTTCGTATGCATCTATAGAATCCGTATCATCAATAACTTCTTCGCTTGAGCTATCAGGAGCAGCTTCTTTATCTGATATTTCGTCCGTAGTAGCCCCCGCTTCTTCTGTTTCATTTATATTTGAATTGGAAAAAGAGCATGCAGAAATAATAAGCATGCCAATAAGAATTGTCCCAACTAATTTCTTTCTCATATAAGTCACTGTTCAGATTCCATTTCCCCAAGTAGAATCTGGATTCTCCTTTTTTCATACTCTTATATTGTAATAGGGAAACAAAATGTAGAAAAGCCATATGGAAGCATTTTTCGCTCCCAAATGGCTCTGTTAATATGCTTTTTCCAGTTCTTTCTAAACAGTTTCTTCTAAAGTTCACTGTCTGCATCATCTTCCGGTATAACTTACTATTGTATTTTGTTCTGCTACTATTCTCATTCTTGTAATATAGGCAGTGCATTTTTGAGGTCCTTCTCTGCTACTTTTTATATTTTAAAAAAAGTAGCAGTACAATTACTCGGAAAACAACTGCT
>JAFSQI010000131.1 GCA_017446685.1 Butyrivibrio sp. | reverse complement strand
TATCCATAAGGACACCTCCCGTGCTTTTTTTGTGCCAACAAATACTTTAACACAGAAGGTTGTCCTTTTCTTTTATATATTACATTGCATGCAATCTATATACTATTCTCTATCAATCCTACAAAAAATTTACCCTAGCGTCTGAACAGTAACTTTTATTCAACTCTCAAGGCAGGCTTTACAAGAGGCAGCTCAAAGCCATTTCTTACAAATACAAGAACCTCACCAAGATCTGCCTTAACATAATGATCTCCCTTTGTAAGCTCCTGTTCATCATAATCATTGTAAGCTCTGAATCTAAACATTTTCATATCTTCAGGAAGATAGACGTATCTGCCTGTGGCATTTTGTTTGTAAACAGGAGCCAGCATAAGGTGCTCACCAAAAAGAAGCTGATCCTCAACTTCTGCGCTTCTTTCATCCTCATACTCAAAACGCAGAGGCTTAAAAAGCATCTCATCCTGCTCTACTGCCTTCATAAACTCGCAGTACAGGAATGGTAAAAGAGAATAACGAAGCTCAATAAGTTTTTTAAAGGTCTCTATTTTTTCAAACCTGTATATTTCCTGCCTTCTTGTGCCCATAGCAGAGTGATTTCTAAATAGCGGGGTAAAGATTCCAAATGCAGTCCATCTAAGTAGAAGATCCTCTGTAGTATCTGCTCCAAAGCCGCCAATATCTGCACCACTGTACAAAAAACCGCACATATTAAGCGCCGGCATCTGCTGAATATTTAAAAGAAGATGTGACCACCATGACATGTTATCGCCACACCAAACACCGCCATATCTGTGCATTCCCACAAATGAAGACCTGGAGAACATTAAAATCGGCTTATCCGGTGACAGTCTCTCAAATGCCTCGCCTGCTGCCCTTGTCATGTTGTAGCCATAAAGGTTATGAACCTTGTCATGCCTTATCTTTCTGCCCTTGTAGTTATGATAGAAACGCTTGTAATCCTCAGGATTATTGCTGATTGTCCCCACAAGATCTTTAAACTCAAAGAAACTGTTTATGTCAAGGTTCCTTCCCTTGTAATCCTCAATCTTTTCAAATACTTCCTTTAAATGATCTTCGGTATAGAAAATAGCAGGCTCATTCATATCATTCCAAAAGCCCTCAATTCCCATATCTAAAAGTACCTTGTACTTATTTCCAAACCATTTCCTTACCTTATCATCGAGAAAATCTGGAAAGTGCACTTTTCCGGGCCATACTGCAGCCACCAGGTTTTCACCGTTTTCTTTTTTACAAAAATAGTCATTGGCAACGCCTTCTTCATAGACATTGTAGCCTTCTTCAATCTTTACTCCCGCATCAATAATCGGTACAAGATGAATTCCTCTATCTTTCATCTCCTTGACAAATGCAGGAAAATCCGGAAATGCCTTGTCATCTACAGTGAAATCCTTGTATCTCTCCATATAGTCAATATCCAGATAAATCATATCAAGAGGGATGCCCGCTTTATCATATTTATCAGCAACCTCTCTTACTTCATCTGCATTCATATAGCTCCATCTGCACTGGCCATAGCCAAATGCCCACTTGGGCGGAACATAGCTCTTTCCAATGATTTTTCTAAACTGATGAACGATATCCTTTAAGTTTTCACCTTGAACAACGTATATATCAAAGTCGAAATCATCAAAAGAGATCACAAGCTGCGAAGCTTTTGTGTAACCAATATCAAAAGTCACTCTTTCGGGAGTGTCTACATATATACCAAATTTTCTGTCATTACCATCCACAATTAAAAAATTCTGTGAGGCATAAAGAGATTTTTTATCCTCTGTATGTACAGGGTCATCCGTATTATTGCTGATATAAATCCAGCCCCTTTTATTCATTCCTCTTGTGGTCTCGCCAAGTCCCCAAATCCTGTCGCTGTCACCAAGTTCAAGTGATAATGACTTTTTTTCATCATCCCTTGTAAAAAAAGGGATTTCTCCACTTGTAATCTCAATTTCAGCCACTACCGAATCTGTAGGAATCGGCTCCCCAATTCTGTATTTTCTTACCATCCTTACTCCCTGCCTTATAAATACTGTTTTTTATTTTGTAAGCCATATATATCAATGTTTTTATTATAATATCTTTAAAAGACTTTTTCAGCACCAGGGAAGTTGTTTTGACATGTGCACAGTTGTAAAATACATAAAAGAAACTTTATAGTTAAACCAGCAAAAGAGGTAACTTAAATGAAAGGTACTTTTTATACTCATATAAATGGACTTGATAAAGACGTTTCAAGAATTTTTTTGGGAACCGGCGAGATTCCAAAAGGCATTGATCCTGATAAGTGGCTGGATGGAATGTTGGAAATTGGAATAACATCAATAGATACAGCAAGAGTTTACCCGGATGCCGAGAAGACTATCGGTAAATGGCTTGATAGAACTGGTACCCATGAAAAAGTTGTTATTCTAAGCAAATGCGGACATCCTATGGGGCCTATCAACAGAGTATCACGAAAAGCCATGCTGTCCGATCTTAATAAGTCACTTAAAGAACTTCAAACAGACTATATAGATATCTATATTCGTTTTCCTTCAAACCAAAAGTGGTAATCAGTGTTCCATATACAGCACACTTTTTAGGAACAAGTTTCCCAAACTCATCTCTTATCATCTTCACTACGGACTGCATGTTTTCAAAATCGCCGTCCCAGAAAGGATAATAAGAAAGGCCGATATAATCATAGTCAAAACCTATTTTTTTATTATAAAGCATTAAGTTGCATCGCTAATTCTTCCATAACCAAGTCTATATTGTTACTTCTCACAAACAAAAGTTTTTGATTTTTTTCTTTTACAGACATCAGTTTGTAGTAAGCAGCGTGAGAAAGGACTTCTGTGTTACAGATTATATAGTCTTTGTCTTTTATTGCAGCAGCAGAAAAGGTCTTGTTTTCTGAATTTAAGTATGTCCAATCCGGAAATACAGCTTTCATTTTACTTTGCCAGTTGTCGTGGCCACCTATAACGACTACTTTACTGCCTAACCAACTAGTATAATCTATATCCGGCTCTTTTGTGCTTTCATTGTCTGAATCATCCTTACTAAGCAGATATACATAATTCCTTAATGCTATAAGATCTTTTGATTCATTTTCGCGTTCCTTTATAATTGTTTCTTTTTCTACACGAAGATGGGTAATTTCTTGATTTAGTGAAGTGATCTCTTCTTCATAATTATGAAGAGAATTTTGAAAGAAAAGTATTTCTTTGTTCATATTTCTTTTTTCTAGAGATAATGATTCTTTTTCTTTTTCATAAGAATACTTTTCAAGAGGAGCTATATTTTCAATAAGACTTGTAATATGTTTTTCAAGCTCTGCAATATACTTACACAATGAAGAAATATGTAACGCATACCAATAATTTCTTTTATTCCATGTAGGCATTAAACCTAATAATTCATTGATTTCTGAATCAGAAAGATTATAATGAGCCAGTTTTCTTGGGCTTATACCATAATTAAACATTAGCTGTCTAACCATTTCGGTTTGTGGAGCAAATGTAACATCCAAAGAAGAATTTGGTATATGTATTTCTGTAGTCGATGACAAAGTTCCATAATCTTTCTTGAATGTTTCTAAAAAATCTTTGAAAATATTAGTATTCTTATTGGCTGCTGAAGGCTTTTCTTGAGTAACATTTTGATCTGTACATATAAACTCTTCATTATGATTTATCATTGCATCAAGCATAATTAACATGTCATAATCAAAGAGAAGCGGTATTTCACTATGATCCGCCATGATTAACGATATTGCAACGGTACATATATTGTTTAGAAATGGGATGGAATCATTGTCTAAATCTTTATTGACAATATCACGTAGAACATCAGAATTTATACTACTTGATTTTCTTAAAATCTTTTTTACATTTGCATAACCAGTATCAATTAGTTCAATTAGTTTCTTGTATATATCCTCTGATTTATTAGTTCGCATTATTTCAAGCATTGCCATGAGCATACGCGAATACGGGATGAGATGTGCTCTTAAAGTGCTTTCAAATGCATCATTTATTTTCATATTATTTATGAAATACAAATAGTATTCTGGATGATCATACCATAGTTCTTTCAGCCTAACTTGGCATTTTTCTTGATTTACAATTCCGTAAATAAAAAAGTAATCAACTATAAATATTTTTGAATGATCCGAGTCTAGTAATGGAGCAAGATATGCTGAATAAAAAGCTCTGTTTACATCAGAAAGACTACTGTCATTAAGAAATCTCTCTGTTTTACCAGCGGTAATTAAATCAAATACTTTAATAATGTCATCCTCATTAAGCTTAATACTTCGAAATTTTGAATCAAACGAGATTATCTTATTATGTAATTCAAGTTGTTCGATTGCCTCTGACTCCATAATACTTCTTAAAAATAGTTCTCTAGTTTCCGAAACAAATAATACTTTCCTTATAAAAGCCTTTTTTCCGGATACAGAATAATCTAAGCCTCTAAATATTATTTTTTCTTCTAAATTCATTTTTCCTCCTATTAAAAAATAATAATGATAAGAATAAAAAGTGGATAAATAAACGATCTGTTCAAGAAAAAACATTAGAATTGTTTAGAACCACAAGAACGTATTATAGAAAAATCAATCTGAAATGTCAACATAATAAATTGCCACATTAAGAACCATATCTAGACCTGCTTTATAACAAAAAAGGATCCTTAAATCCAGTCTCCATACGCATTCCCACTTTTGTTTAAATACAAAACATAATTTTTGAATATCCTTATAAATTCCTTATAATTGCCTGATATCCTTCTAACCATAGACAAAAGAAATGCAGACAAGCAAAGGCTTTGCGCCTTATACAGGAGGACATTACAATGAAAAACTTACAAAAAACGGTCTTACAGGCTTTGATCTTAAGTACCTGGCCCTTATATTCATGGTGTTGGACCACATTCACTACTTCTTCGAATTCACAGGCATGATACCCATTTGGTTCTCATGGCTCGGCAGACTGGCAGCTCCTTTATTCCTGTTCTGTCTCATAGAAGGCTTCATCCACACCCACGACAAAAAAAGATATTTTCTCAAAATCTACTCTATCTCAATAATCATGGGCCTCATACGATTTGGCTTCTACAATGTACTTGACTTTGCAGTCAGGGGCGATGGTTTTTTCCCTCAAAACGCCATGCTTTCAAGCTTTGTGGTACTTCTTGTAGTACTTATGGGAATTGATTGGATCAGGGAAAAGAAATATTTCATCGGAATTCTTGCAGTTGTAATCCCGGTTATACTGCCATATCTCTTTATATACTTTGTGTATATACCATTTGCAGATAACCTTACAATTAATATCATTACAAGTTTGATCAACTTCACGATACTTCCGCTTCATACCATGATTCAAAATGGCGGTACAATTACACTTATTGAAGGTGTAATTCTTTATCTCTTTAGCTTTTGCAAAAACAAGAACACAAGAATCTACGCATTCGTTACCTTTGAGCTCTTGTACGGAATTGGACTTGTGACACTTTCTATTGGATCATTTAATGTTCACACTCTTATATTTGAAGCCTTTGAATGGATGTCAGCCTTTTCAGCTATATTCATGCTCTGCTATAATGGACAGCGTGGCCATGGGAATTCCAGGTTCTTTTACCTCTTTTACCCAGCCC
>JAFSQI010000130.1 GCA_017446685.1 Butyrivibrio sp. | reverse complement strand
GTAATCTACGATTGTTGGATGTCCTTTCTCTACTCTCTCATACGGAGTTTCATTATCAACAAACCTGCAATCATACTTTTTAGCCAGCTCTTCTGCTTTCTTTTCCAGCGCTTCAAAATAGCTGCGGTTCTTTTTGTTATAAATTTCGTCATACAGCGGCACCAGATCCGAATGTTTATCGGAAATGTATTTCATGATATCAAACTTTATATCCAAGTTTCCCCATAACTGGAACCTTTTCGTATTTCCTAGTTTCAGTATCAATGATGATCATAGCTGATTCCCCAATCTGCCTTCCATCGCTATATGCTGAAAAGACATCCGTAGAAATGAAACCGTTCTTCTCATAGATTTCCTTAACCGGAGTGTGGCCAACCACCTGCGTATAGATTTCCTTTCTAAAGGCCTCCGTCTCCTTGTCCTGTGGTCTGTACCAAAGCGGTGATTCATCATTCCATAGGTATTTATCTGATGCACTGTTTACTGCTTCCAAAACCTCATCTATATCTGCATCCAATAATTCAGAATTTAATCTGCTGACATACTCTGCAGTCAACCCACCATGCATAAATAGTACATTATCAATCCGATGTATAAATGCAATCTGAGATTTTCTCTGCCCTGTCAAATATCCAGGATTTTAAATGTATATCCGGAATTACAAGCACTTTCATTATTCAAAATCCCCTTCCAGCATTTATTTAGTGCTAAAGAAATCAATTATCTGCTTTACAGAAATCGGAAAAAATTGTTGGCATCTACTCCAACATCATATTAATGTTGACACTCTTCTTGAATCCGGTCACTTTTTATAGCAATGCCAGAACTGGCTTCTTGCCTCAAGCACAAACTCACCGTCTTTTTCAATTTTATCTTCAAAATATGCAAGGAGCTTGTTCTCATATCCGGCAATAGCTTTCTCATGAGCCCTGTAGTAATCCTTCATCTTCTCCACGATTTCTTTTGCCTTAGTGTAATGCCAAAAATTAGGCAAAAGAACTGACTCCACCCTTGCAAAATATTTCTCCATCATGGATATATACTGATTTCTCTTCTCTGTCTGACCAGCTACTGTTTCATCTATGAATGATGAGTCTTCACCTATAGCTTCAATAGCTTCTTTAAAGAGATTATTCCAGTTTGCCACGTTAGCACCGTTGAAAGAAAACAGACCATCCTCTGCGACTACCTTGCTGGCATGTGCCACGATAGCTTCGATATCTTTTATCTCAGAATCAAGGTAATGAGCTATAACTACGTCATATTCGCCATTTTCATCAATCTTATCCCAGGTCTTCTCATCCTCAAGATCTGCAAATTCAAGCTTAATGTCTGCGCCTTCAGGCAGTTTATCTTTGTTCTCAGGAATGAACCTTGCAAAATCATCTGCCCAGCTGCCGTGAATGTCATACCCTGTAATCTTTGTTTCCTTTGGAATGTTAGTCCAATTGTTTCTCCAGAGCTTAGCGTATCCGCATCCCAGATCAAGAACTCTTTTTCCGTCTTTAAGATCAAGAGAATTGAAGATTCTCACATACCAGTCAAGTTCTCCGCTTGTATGCTTCAGTGCATCCCAGTGGCGCTCATCAGCAGACTGGTCAGCACTTACATACTGTACGATTTCTGCAACGTCATCCCAGTCAAGTTCTTCCTTTCGTGCCAAAGTTCTTTTAATTGCGTCAGTGATCTTCTCCAGTTGATATTTCTTTTCCTCCATCTTCTGAAGCTGAATTTCCAGCGCGCCCTTAATGTCACTGGCTTCACCACTCTTTAGATTATCTCTGATTTCTTCGAGGGAAAACCCTATCTGCTTAAGTGCCACAATCTTTTCCAAAATCTGCAGTGCTGCGTCATCGTAAAGACGATAGTTACCTTCAGAGTATTCGGTGGGTTTAAGTAGCCCTTTTTCATCATAAAGACGTATTGCCTTCTGTGATACTCCAGCTTTCTTTGCCATTTCTCCTGATGTCATTTTCTTTTCCATTTTTGGAACCTCCTTATTTGTTTATAAAACCACCTTAAGGGATTTCCTAAGGGAAGAGTCAACAGGCTTTTCATTTTTTCTCTAAGTATTATAGCAGGAAATTATCAATCATTTTCTTTATTGTTCTGTCATTGAGCACAGTGCTTGATGTCTCAAATGTAAGCATTAGTCTATCCCCGGGTATTATTCCATTATAAATATACGAATTGATCTTCCTTACTGCTTTTTCGGAGTATTTGGAATCATCCATTCTTCCATCATGCTCCCAATACATTTCTTTTCCTATCTTGCGGCTGAGAATTGTAAAGTCCGGATATACCAATCCATAGCCTTTTAAACTGATTGGGCATTCATACTTATATTCAATTCCACTCTCCAATAAAGTATCTGCAATCAGCTTTTCTGACTTTGATCTTACCCTCTCTCCTTTTTTGGTATATATTTCAGGTATACCTTCATCAAACGCTTTTCCTGTATATGGAATTGATTTCCAATCAGCCACTTTCTGCTGCCATATCTTTTCTACAGGTGTTACCAGAGCCTGTCTATTGATGTTCATATTGGTATAGATAAGTTCAATCTCATCATCTAAGTACTCCTTACTAATAATCTGGATTTGCTTAAGTCTCCTATCTACCAATTTTTTCATCTTCTGATCATAAGACTTTTGAGCCAATGCCCTTACAAGAGACATGTTTTCTTTCTTAAGATATTCTCCTTGTTTCTGGTACTTGCCATCCTTTTCTTTGCAATGCATATACTGAATATGTTTGCCGGATGATGTTATCCTCAGATTACCCTCAGGTATATCGATAAGCCTTTTATCTATAACTTGTTTGATTTTATTTAGTCTTTCCTCTTCTGCAATTAAGTATTTCTTTAGTCCTAACATTTCTTTCAAATTCTCCTTTTATGGTTCTTTTTTGTTTTTGATATTTCTGTATTGTTTGTTGTTGCTTTTGCTTGCTGTTGTTTTTATTGTTGTTATTTTTGCTTGCTGTTGCTTTTGCTTGCTGTTATTTTTTATTGTTGCAATTTTTGCTTGCTCTTTCTTTTTATTGTTGTTATGTTTGCTTGTTGTTTTTATGGGGGAGTGATAATTGTTCTAAACTTCATGCCTATATCAGAGTATGCCCAATAGGGGGCAGTGCCTTTTCCAACGGTAATTCTGCCTATATACAGTTTATTCGCAATTTAGGCATTGCATTTTTCATTGGCTGTTCTGCCTATATCCAGTTTGTTCGCAATATAGGCATTGTTTTTCAGCAACAATTTACTGCTACCAAATGCCACTCCTGGCATATAGGCAGACACCACCCCGTATAATCAACTGCCTATACCAACAGGCTACAGAATATAGGCAGACGCATCCCTGAATAATCAACTGCCACTATTGCAAAAATTGCTCAGGTAGCAGAAATCAGGCCAATTGAAGTTAAACTTTGGAATATCAGCAGCAATCAGATAAGTAATTATCACTGCCTATCTTTCGAATGAAAGAATAGTAGCAGTCCGCCAGACAGGCGGATCGCACATAAAATCATTAAATCGTAATTGGAACAGCTATCGCATGCCGTCCCACCGCTTTTTCACAAGGAAGTTCTGCTCTCGCCCCAAAATACAGGGTTTGCCAGAACAACCGCGCCTGTAACACTCAGCCTTCGCTAACGCTTGTCTTCGTTAACAGGACGATGGTTTCAACATGCGGTACTACTGCATAAAATTTAAACATACTGCGGAGGATAAGGCACCAGGTAGGTTTACCACTTTTTACATGGTTTGGGGCGCGTGGGGTAAGAAATAGCGGACAAAAAAGACCATTTACGCCATGATTTTTCTTAACTCTTCAGGAAGAACAGCAATAATAGCATCTTTGTTTTTTCCATCAAGATAATACGGCTTCAACTGGCTCTTATCATATTTCTTTATGCTATCACCAGCAGTTGCTGTAATAAGCAGATCAGTAAAATATCTCTCCCAGCTAAAGAACTCCCTGCTGTCAATATATTTCTCCGGCTCAGCTAATATAGCATCCAAGTCCTTTATCCCTATTATTCCGGACTTGAGAATCAGCCATTCAAATGACTCAGGGAAATAAAGCATTACATCTTTTCTGCTCTTTGCTATAGTAGTCACCTTGGCAACATAAGCGCCAAAGGCTGCACCGTCAGCAATTACAACCACCTTCTTATTTTCTTCAACATTCTCGATTTTCCCAACAAACTGTGAGTTTCCTTCTACACTTACACACTCACCATTCTTACATACCTTAGAAAAGAACTGATATCCGGATTTTGAGTCTTCTACCATCACCAGGACTTCTTTACCCAAAGCTTCACTTGAATCATTATAAATTCTGTAAAACTCATGGTAGACTTGCTCCGGATAGTGGTATTTACCCGTTGTTCTGATTCCATATATTTCCTGAATGCTATATGGCAGATTATAGAGAGGCTGTCTTGTAATCAAAACAAAATAATTGGAAGAACCCTGTACCAACTCCGCAAAATCTTTGGAATATATGAATTGATAATCCTCATCGATAAATACTATGCTATCTTGATAGACTTCTAAAATCGTCTTCCAAAGAACAGCATCTCCACCAAATACCACACAAGGAACATCTGACTGTACATTAATGCCACTTTCTTTTCCGTATCTTGAATGTGTACCCAAAAGATCCAAAAGTGTAGTCTTTCCAGAAGCACTATCGCCTTGAATGACAGTAATATTCCTCTTTATGTCAAATTCATATTTAAGTCGCTTTGATTCAACAATTACATGATGTTTATTCTTCATATATGAAGCACTTTCCAGACATCAAACATATTTTAACGCTATATGCATATAATCTTTTGTATTTGTCACTATGATATTCTCATTAAGAATCTCAAACTCTATATCACCGCAATCATCAAAAGGCATATAGTATTTAAGATTAACAGTGACATTCTCTCTTCTGCCAATCTCCGCAAGCCATTTAGCACAATTCTCTCCGCAACTTGTGGCATTAAAAATAAGATCCGGTCTTTTATAGATGCAAATAAGTGTCTGTAGACCACCAGAAAGTCTCTCCGGTGGAATGGGTCCAAGAACATCACTTTCAATTAGCTGTCCTCCTTTATAGTGCGACTTATCTATATCAGTCATCATCTCTTTCACAAAAGGATCTGCCAGCCATTCATCTTCGTAATTAAATCTGAACCATGATGGACCATGCATTACATTTTCTTTTTCACCAAAATATATACTTAGCATATTGTTCCCCCCTCAACGAGGTCTTTTAGTCTACAAATCTCCTTTTTCCCCTTCTCAAACTCCCATGGTGTCCCACCACTATTTCACAAGGAAGTTCTGCTCTCGCCCCCAAAAGCGGGGCTCGCCAGAACAACCGCGCCTGTAACACTCAGCCTTCGCTACCGCTTGTCTTCGTTAACAGGACGACGGTTTCCACATGGCTTGTCCACGGGAATTGATCAACCGCAACAGCTCTGGTCATGACATATCCGCTGTTCTGCAGTATTTCCAGGTCTCTGGCGAGGCTGGTAGGCTTACAGGATACATAAATCATGTAGGGAACACCATAGCCGATAATCTTTTGAAGGGCTTTTGGATTTATGCCATCACGCGGAGGATCAAGTATTATTAGATCAGGCCTATCCGTAATCTCATCAAGGACCTTAAGAACATCGCCAGCAATAAACTCACAGTTATCAAGGTTATTTAGTCTTGCATTCTCCTTGGCTGCTTCAACTGCCTCTTCAACAATTTCAACACCTATGACTTTATTTGCTACCGGCGCAAGAAGCTGAGAAATTGTACCTGTACCTGAGTAAAGATCATAGATTACTCCGTCATGATTGATTTTTTTCTGATCATAAAGGCTCTTAATATAGCCTCTTACAGTCTGATAAAGAACCTCAGCGCTTAAGGAGTTGGTCTGGAAAAAAGAAAAAGGTGTAATCCTAAACTTTAATCCCAGCAGATACTCATAAAAATAATCCTGACCATACAAAATTTCTGTACCTTCATCAATAACAGCATCAGCAAGTGAATCGTTCTTTGTATGAAGGACTCCAACAATTCTGCCTGCCAAAGTCAGGGAAAGAAGCATATCCTTGTAACCTGACAGGTCATGTTCTTCCTGCGTAGTTGTAATAAGATCAATCAGTATATCACCTGTTCTTACAGCTTTCCTGACAAGGAGATGTCTCAAATAGCCTGACTGCTTCATTCTATGATAAAATGAGATCTCTTTTTTCTCATACATGGAAGCAAAGTAGTCAATTGTAGCTGAAATAATTGCTCTATAGTCGTCATCAACTATTCTGCACCCGCTTACAGTAACTATGTCATAAAAACTGCCTCTTTTATGCATACCAAGGCAAAGAGGACCACCCATGACTTCATCGCCAAAGGTAAACTCCATCTTGTTTCTGTAAGCAAATTTAATAGGGCTTGTCTTAATACCCTCCCATGTACATTTTGACACCTGACGGTCAAAAGCAGGTTTTAAAAGAGTCTTAACCTGTTGCTCTTTAAGTCCCAGCTCCTTGACATAAGGCATGGTAAGATAGCTGCATCCACCACACTTACCAAAGTGTATACATGGACTTTCAATAGAATCAGAGGGCTCCTCCAATACTTCCAAGAGTCTGCCCTCTGCGCGATCTTTTCTGACTTTCTGAATCTGAACCGAAACCTTCTGTTCTGGAAGTACACCTTTAACAAGGACTTTTCCTTCAGCGGTTTCTACTATTCCTTTATTAGGGAATTCTACCCTTTTTACTATTCCTTCTAAAATATCTTTCTTCTTCACTGTCTAATTCTTAACTTTCCTTGATGAAATCCTCATCATCAAAATCATCATCAAAATCATCGAAGTCATCATCATAGTAATCATCTTCGAATGCAGGGGTCATGTAGCGATATACCAAATAGGAAATAATAGCTACAGATGAAATAGCTCCCAATACAGCCAAAATCCAAAGGATCACATTGGAAGGCTTCTTGGCGTTAGCCGCTTCTCTCTTATCAAGCAATTCGTTAATGCGTGTCATTTCAATAATGTCGTCGATTTTTGATTTAACTTCCATAAGTAACCCCTTTCTCAATAAGAAAAATTTTTTACATCTATTTTTGGATTCTTAATAAATGAAAATATATATTAAGTATATCATAAATGCCATCTAGTGTAGCTGTTTTTATATTTCTCGACTATATTGATTAGATATGATTTGAGTTACATCTTTTTAAGTTTGGCAAAAGCTGCATACATAATCTTCTGTCCACAGTCATCAAATTCAACCGTAACTTTGTAATCACGAGGGCCTTCCTCAAGCGAAGTAACTGTGCCAACTCCATATTTTACGTGTAAAACTCTGTCCCCTGTAGTATACTCAGGCTTTCCTGTCTGAGCAGGCATACCCTTTGAAAGACCTGCAAGTGATCCTTTTGTATGTGTCTTAGCCACACCGGAAATATAAGGCTTATCCTTGGGCTGTGCACGCTTTACTGTTTTTTGCTTTGGAGAAGCTTTTAACTTATAAGTGCCTGCCAGTCCTGACTTAGGAGAAATACCTGATATACTTTTTCCATTACTGCTATATGTGGAATTTAAAGCATTAGCCTTTCTTATTCCCTTGGCATAAGCCGATTTTATTCCAATTCCACCGGGACTTTCAAAATCATCATCCTCTGAAAAAGATGATTTTCTGCCATAGATACTTTCTACTCCTTCGTAGTCATCTATGCTGTCACCATCATCAAATAAAAATGCAGGCGCAGATGAATTTGTTCCTTTTTCAAGCATATCTGACGGAATTTCTGAAACAAAACGGCTCAGATGATTATACATTGTCTCACCCCTTACCATTCTGCGCTTAGCCGCAGTTAAGGTAAGATGCCTCTTTGCACGGGTTATTCCAACATATGCCAGTCTTCTCTCCTCTTCAATGCCCTCAGGATCAGAATCCTCATTCTGCAATGTCATAAAGCTCGGGAAAACACCCTCTTCCATACCTGCCAGATATACATGTTCAAACTCAAGTCCCTTTGCGCTGTGTAATGTCATCAGCAGAACCTTCTCATTATCTCCGCCGATTCTGTCAATATCAGCAACGAGTGCTACTTCCTCAAGGAATCCGGAAAGTGTAGGATTTTCCACTTCCTCATTTTCTTCGTAAGCAGCAATCTTGGAAATAAGTTCATCCACGTTTTGGGCTCTGTCATTATCTCCACTGTCATCATCTTCATCCAGTGTTTTAAGATAATCCATATACCCAACAACATCAATCACATCTTTTAACAGCTCCTCCAAAGACATAGTTTTTTGCTTTGTCCTGAAGGCCCTGACCATAGTAACAAAATCATTGAGTTTGGAAGCACTTCTTGTTACTGCCATAATCTGATTGGCCTCACAAAGTGCATCATAAAAGCTTATCTGTCTCTCATCTGCGTAGTTCTGCACATGTTCAAGTGTTGTAAGCCCTATTCCTCTTTTTGGAACATTGATTATCCTCTTTACAGCTACATCATCAAGACCATTATCTATCGTCTTTAAGTATGCCAAAAGATCTTTAATCTCTCTCCTGGAATAGAAATTTGTTCCACCTACAATATCGTAAGGAATTCCTTCAACTACAAATCGCTCTTCTATAAGTCTGGACTGTGCATTTGTTCTGTACAAAACTGCCGTCTCATCATATTTTAACTTGCCGTTTCTTCTAAGCCTGCAAATATCATCAGCAATAAACTGTGCTTCATCATAGGCGGTGTCAAACTGCTTAAGCAACACCTTGTCACCGTCTTTTTCATCAGTCCAAAGAGCTTTATCTTTTCTGCCTGCATTATTTTGAATAACTGCATTTGCGGCATCAAGAATCTGCTGTGTTGAACGATAATTCTGCTCCAGCTTTATGACCTCTGCATCGGGATATACCTTTTCAAAGTCAAGGATATTCCTGATATTCGCACCTCTGAATCTGTAAATACTCTGATCATCATCTCCAACTACGCAGAGATTACGATATTTATCAGCCAAAAGCCTTATAAGCTCAAACTGCGCATTATTTGTATCCTGATACTCATCCACCATGATATAGCGAAATCTTTCCTGGTAGGAATCAAGCACCTCAGGACATGTTTTAAAAAGCTCTACTGTCTTCATGATGAGGTCATCAAAATCCATTGCATTGCTCTTTTTCAAGGTGTTCTGATATTCAGTATATGCCTTTGAAATCTTAACCTTAATAAAGTCGTTCTGAGTGCTGAGCGCATATTCTTCCGGAGAAACCAGATTATCCTTGCACTTGGAAATGCTTCCCATAATCTGTCTAAATTTTAAAGTAGTAGTTTCAAGCTGGTATCTTTTGCAGATTTCCTTCATAACAGTCTTGGAATCATCTGTATCATAGATGGTAAAATTGTTACCAAAGCCAAGTTTATCTGCATATCTTCTAAGAATGCGGACACAACTGGAATGAAATGTAGAAACCCAAATGCTCTCTGCACCAAATCCTACTATCTTGTCGACACGCTCCCTCATCTCACCCGCTGCTTTATTGGTGAAAGTGATAGCCATAATATTCCATGGATTCACATTACACTCATCTATTAAATAAGCAACTCTGTGAGTAAGCACTCGGGTCTTTCCTGAACCGGCACCCGCAAGTATCAGTACGGGGCCGTCAGTTTGAAGCACAGCTTTTTTCTGCTGCGCGTTAAGTGTATCATATATTCCCATTTACAATTATTTCCTTTTTTACTTGTCCTTCTTATCTTTGGACTTTGACTTAGCCTTTTCTTTTTCCTGATTATCAACTACATTATCAAGTATTTTTTCGATAAGAAGCTTTTTTACATAAACGTCATAGGACAGTAACGTGATAAAAGAAAACATCTGCATACGCTTTCTTTCTTCATCACTGATATTTTCATCTTCAAAAGTCTTAAGACTTCGTGCATATTTCTTTTTCAGATCTTCTATAACAGGTTCCAGTTCTTCGCTTTGCAGATCATAAGCAGTCGAATATATCTTGCTTAAATTAAGCTCATCGTCACTTACATGAAATCTTGCTTTTAAAGGCTCGATCATAGTCTGTATATCATTAATTGACAGAATATTTTTCATGTAATAAATAAAAACCAACAGTATAAGATGATCCTTTGAATACTTCTTCCTTACAGGAGGTGGAAGCAGGTTATTCTTGGCATAATTATTTATCATGGTTTTGGTCAGAATCTTGTCTGTCTCAGGATGACGTGTGGTTTTCTTAAGACGCTCATCCATAAAAGTTGTAAGCTGATCCATGTAAATATCTATATTCGGCATCTCAGCCAAAGAAATATTGTCAATTCTCCCAAGAGATGCAATTATGCTATTCATAAGGTCATCATTGTCGATTGTCATTCCTATATCCTCTTGCCTTTAGCCTGCAAACGCATTTCTTTAGCGTTTTGAAGCGTTGTATCTGTTATTTCTTCTCCACCAAGAAGTCTGGCCAGTTCTTTAAGATCACCCTCATCATCAAGAGCAAAAATATTTGTGACTGTTCTTCCGTCAGCCATTCCCTTTTCAATCATGAAATGAGTATCAGCCATAGCAGCAATCTGCGGTAAATGTGTTATGCATATAATCTGATGATCCGCTGCCAGCACACCAAGTTTCTGTGAAACCTTCCAGGCTGTCTTACCACTTATACCTGCATCAATCTCATCAAAAATAAGCGTGCTGATATCATCTTTATCTGCAACAACAGTCTTTAATGCAAGCATTATTCTTGAAAGCTCACCACCACTGGCAATCTTTTCAAGCGGTCTTAGAGCCTCTCCGGGATTGGTTGAAATCATAAATTCTACATCATCATAGCCCTTTGAGGACATATTTTCTTCATTACTGTTTATTGCAATTTCAAATTTAACATCAAGGAAATTCAAATCCACCAGTGCAGCTTTCAGCTTATCCTGTAGCTCTAATGCACCTTTTCTTCTAACATCTGAAATCTTTTTGCAAAGAGAAAGAACCTTCTTTCTGCTTTCTGCAAGTTCTTTTGCCAGCTTATCCCTATGAGCATCCAAATCCGTCAAAGTATCAAGTCTTGCCTGCTTTTCATCCAATTGCTTTAAAACGCTCTCAATCGAACCGCCGTATTTATCCTTAAGATGATTGAGCTCATTAAGGCGTTCCTCTGTTGTGCTGAATTCCTCGTCGTCAAACTCAAGGTCTTTAATGTAATAAGAAAGAGCATGATTAAAATCTGTCAAAAGATTTTCGACATCAGAAAGCTGTGCTAACAAATCTTCCAATGCCTTATCATAGGATGCAACCGATGATAATTCTCTCACAGCTCTTCCAATCATATCGGATGCAGTTTCTTCAGAATCCCCAGAACCTGTCATGCTATAAGCAATATTTGCAGCTTCAGAAATTCTTCGACTGTTTATCATTTTGTGATATACCGCTTCAAGCTTCTCATCTTCGCCAATCACAAGTCCTGCATCTGATATTTCCTGAACTTCAAATTGTAATAGTTCCTGTTCCCTTATCCTCTCGTTTTCATCGAGATTGGTTTCTTCAAGCTCAGTTTGTATACTTTTCATTTTATTGAACTCAACTGACAATTTCTCAAACAGTCCTTTGAGCCCATCCATGCTATAATCATCAAGAATTTCCAGATGTTTTCTCTTGTGAAGCAATTCCTGGTGATCATTTTGTCCATGTATATTGATCAGAATATTTGATATTTCTTTTAATTGTCTGGTAGTTACAGTCTCCCCGCATACCTTGGATATGCTTCTGCTCTGTGTAAGCTTTCTCTGAATAACTACTGTTCCGTCTTCATCAACCGGAATATCCATATTCTTCAGGAGCTGAATCTGGTGCTCATTTTCAATACCAAATACAAGCTCAACTAAAGCATATTCCTCCCCTGTTCTGATAAGTCCGGCATCTGCCTTTCCTCCAAGTGCGAGATTTACAGATCCGATCACAACAGATTTTCCGGCACCGGTTTCTCCTGTCAAAATGTTTAGTCCCTTAGAGAACTCTATTTCCTGCTCTTTTATAAGAGCCAGATTCTTAACATGTAAACTGTATAACATATATTCCTCAATTGCAGCCTTTAAGCCACTCTCACCTTTCTAAATGAGAACCCCGTCTAAAATATTATGTTACATCGACTTTATCTATATTCTATAAGCTTTTTAAGATCTTCCATTAAATTCAAAGCATCTTCATTGCTTTTAATGGCAACCATTATCGTATCATCACCTGCGATGCATCCAACCACCTGTGGAATATTCAGTGCATCAATTGCTGTTGCAAGTGCCATAGCCATTCCTGAAACAGTTTTTATAACAAGTATATTCTGTGCTACGTCCATGCTTGCATACCCGGCTCTTAGAACACTGATATATTTATCCTGCATTGCTTCGCTGTCTGCGGTACTGTAAACATATTTCTGTTTACCGTCCTCTGTGACCTGTTTACTTAATTTCATCTGCCTGATATCTCTGGAAACAGTAGCCTGAGTAACATCATAGCCAGATTCCTTTAGCAGACTTGCAAGCTGTTCCTGTGTCTCTATTACGTTGTTATTGATAAGTTCAATAATTTTGTCGTGCCTACTTCTTTTCATGATATAGCACCTCTCTTGTATCAATAATTTTTATATCTATAATCATTTATCAAACTTCTTTCCAAGAACTGCAAGAAAACTCTCCCTGCTAAGCTTAATGATTTTTGTCTTAATATCTGATTTTTCTATAGATATTTTTTCACCTGTACCAAGATCTATTCTGCCACTTCCGTCAAAATACGCTACGACTTCCTGGTTTGCGCCGTCACGGCCTTCCTTTATAACAACATCAACCTTTGTTTTATCTGAGAGCACCATACTTCTGGAATTTAAAGTATGAGGACATATAGGCGTAATAAGTATCATATTTGCAGATGGTTCAACTATCGGTCCACCCGCAGACATATTGTATCCGGTAGAACCTGTAGGTGTTGAAATAACTATTCCGTCAGCATGATAATTACATAAAAAAAGATCATTAATGTATATATCAAAATTAATAGTCTGAATAACTGATTTACGCGTGATAACAATATCATTCAAAGCAAAATCATGCTTTTCTCCTGACTGACCGTAAAGCATCATTCTGTCCTCAGTATCATATTCCCCGGACAAAATATGCTCAAGTGCCTCGTCAACACTGTTTTTTTCAACCTCTGCAAGATAACCCAGAGTTCCAAGATTAACACCAATAAGCGGAATGTCAAGATAAGTGGCACTGCGTGCTGCCTGAAGCATAGTGCCATCACCACCAAGAACAATTACACACTGTGAATCTTCAGGAATATGACTCAAATGTTCCCTTCCCTTCTGTGCATAATCTTCAAGTCCGGTAACATTATCCTGCGCTATGGTACATTTCTTGCCATGTTTTTCAAGATATTCCTTGATATACATGGTCATATTTAAATCAGTATCCTTACTCTTATTTGTTACTATACAAAAACGATCCATCCCAATGTTTCCCCAACAATTACGCTTTATCAAGACTCCCGTGAGCTCTTCCTACTGTTTCGCTAATAAGCTTTTCCATATCTTCAATATGAGAATAGCCATTAAGTGCCTCCTCACAAGCCTTTAGAAGACGCTCTCCTTCTGACTCAGTCAGTTCACTTACTTTTTCATTCATCTCAGGATTTTTTCTGATGTGAATAAGGTATTCAATATTTCCCTCAGGTCCTTTTATAGGTGAATAATCCAGGTGAAGCACTTCAAATCCCGCGATATTCACAAAATCCATTATTCTGTGAACTACTTCCTCATGCACCTTCGGGTCTCTGACTACTCCTTTTTTACCAACTTTTTCTTTTCCTGCTTCAAACTGCGGTTTGATAAGACAAACCATTTCTCCGCCGTCTTTTAGAAGTCTCCTAGCCGGAAGTAATATCTTGGTCAATGAGATAAACGATACATCACATGACGCAAAATCCAGCTCATCTTCTATATCGTCCCGAACCATATATCTAAAATTCGTTTTTTCCATACAGACCACGCGCTCATCACTTCTGAGTTTCCAATCAAGCTGTCCGTGACCTACATCTACGGAATATACTTTCCTGGCACCGTTCTGAAGCATACAATCTGTAAAACCACCGGTGCTGGCGCCTATGTCCATACACACTTTATCCTGTAATGAAAAGCCAAAATTGTTTACAGCTTTTTCAAGCTTTAACCCACCTCTGCTAACATAGGGAAGCGTGTCGCCCCTAACCTCAAGTGAGTTGATTTTACTTTCTTCAAAAGTCGTGCCTGGTTTGTCCTCACGCTGACCGTTTACAAATACTTCTCCTGCCATTATGAGTGTTTTGGCTTTTTCTCTTGAAGGCGCAAATCCTCTGTTTACCAAAAGGACATCAAGCCTTTCTTTATCTTTTGCCATATCTTATTCCTTACTAAAGGAGACACAATTGTCACCTGTTAATCTCATTTATAACTCTTTTTGCTATAGCTTCCGAATCCATTCTAAGCTCACAAAGCAGCTTCTCCACGCTACCATGAGTTACAAATTTATCAGGAATTGCTATGCTCATAACATTTACATCAATTCTATTATCATCTACATAAGCTCTTACTTTTTCTCCAAAACCGCCGGATGCAACGTTTTCTTCCAAAGTAACAATCAGCTTATGAGTTCTGGAAAGGATTTTGATACAATCTTCATCAATCGGTTTGACAAATCTTGCATTTACCAAAGAACAGTTTATTCCGCTATCCTTCAATATTTCTCTGGATTTTTCAGCTATCTTGACCATACTTCCGACAGCTAAAAGACATACATCTTTTTCCTCATAAATGATTTCACTTTTTCCAAGGCAAATCTCATCTCTATGCTCTTTCAAGCCAGCATAGGCATTTCCCCTTGGATATCTGACAGCAATCGGGCCATCATAATCCACGGCAAATTTGAGCATATCGGAAAGTTCCCACTTATTTTTGGGAGCCATAATAACCATATTGGGCATAGATGAAAGATAGGACAGATCAAATATTCCCTGATGAGTCTCACCATCACTTCCGACAAGTCCTGCTCTGTCAACTGCAAATACAACCGGAAGATTTTGAAGGCAGACATCCTCCATGATCTGATCATATGCCCTCTGCAAAAAAGATGAATACACAGCAAAAACAGGTTTATAACCAGCAGTAGCCATTCCAGCAGCAAAAGTAACAGCATGTTCCTCTGCAATACCAGCATCAACAAAGCGCTGCGGATACATATTTCTAAAGCGCTTAAGTCCTGTTCCATCAGCCATAGCAGCGGTTATCGCAACAACTTTCTCATTTCTTGCACCAAGCTTACACATTACTGTACTGAATATATCCTGATAATTGGCAGTATTTCTCGGATTACTTGGAAGACCGTTTTCAATAAGAAAAGGCTCTGTACCATGAAATCTTGCGGGATGTCTCTCTGCAGGCTCATAACCTTTGCCTTTTTTGGTCATCACATGAATCATTACGGCTTTTTTCACTTTTTTTGCTTCATTAATTGTTTTCACTAAAGCCGCCGTGTCATGTCCATCAACAGGTCCAAGGTAAGTTATTCCCAGATTTTCAAATACCATTCCTGGAACAAAGAGCTGTTTAAAACTGTTCTTTGCCCTTCTGATGCTGTTCACTACCTTTGGATTGGAGTCACGAAGTTGTTCATAAACGTCCCATTTCAGATTAAGGTACCCCTCTGCAGTACGAACAGTGTTAAGGTATTTATTCATTCCTCCAACGCTCTCTGAAATAGACATCTCATTGTCATTTAATATGATAATATAATTTGTTTCAAGCTTACTGGCATTATTGAGCGCCTCATATGCTAGTCCACCGGTAAGTGAACCATCACCAATAACAGAAACAACTGTATAATTATCTCCACTTAAATCTCTGGCTTTGACCATTCCAAGCCCTGCGGAAATTGAAGTAGAGCTATGTCCTGTGTCATAACAATCACAGTCTGACTCACTCTTTTTTGGGAAACCGCTCATCCCACCGTATTTTCTAAGAGAATAGAACTTATCTTTTCTTCCGGTAAGAAGCTTGTGTGTATAGCACTGATGTCCCACATCCCATATTATCTTGTCTTTTGGAATATCAAGTGCTACATGAAGCGCCATAGTCAGCTCAACTGTTCCAAGGTTAGACGCCAAATGTCCACCTGTCTTTGAAATATTTTCTATTAAAAAATCTCTGATTTCCTGTGCCAGCTTAGGATATTCCGACTTTGGAATATTTTTGATATCACCGGTTTTGTTAATCTGATCAAGAAGCATATCCTTTGCTCTCTTTCTATATTGTTACAGTCTATAGATACAAATTAACGTTTCAATTTATGCATAGAACTGACTTTTTTATTTCTTTCTATATATCAAATAATTAAAAAGCTCCTCCAAAAAGCTATCAGATGCATCAATATCTTTTAGAATATCCATAGCTTCTTCTGAAAGTTCTTTTACCTTATCTTTTGCTGCTTCCATGCCATATAAGCTCACATAAGTACTCTTTCCGTTTTTGATATCTGAACCTATAGGTTTACCAAGCTCTTCCTGTGTACTTACAATGTCAAGTATATCATCCTGAATCTGGAAAGCTATACCTACATTACTGCCGACCTTTTCAAGAAGATTTACTTTTTCATTGTCCGCACCGGCAATTATTGCACCAACCATAAGACTTGCCTCAATTAACGCACCAGTCTTATTTTCATCTATAAAATGAAGTACAGCTTTTTCATCAGCAAAAGAACTTCCGGCGTCTGCACTGCCATTTTCAGCCATTATGTCTGCACACTGCCCGCCTATCATTCCATAAATTCCTGCTTTGGCCGAAAGAACCTTTAAAGCTCTTAAAAACTTCTCATCCTTTCCGGCTATAGCACCATCGATTGCTGTTTCAAAAGCATAATTTAACAGCCCGTCTCCTGCAAGTGTAGCCATCCCGGCTCCATAAACTGCATGAGTAGTCTTCCTTCCGCGTCTGTACTCATCATTATCCATAGCAGGAAGATCATCATGAACCAATGAATAAGTATGAATCATTTCAATAGCAGCCACAAAAGGTTCAACCTCTGATTCATCCGAATTATCTTTGGCAAAAAGTCTATATGCCTCAAGCATCATAACCGGTCTTAACCTTTTACCACCAGCAAGCAAAGAATAATTCATTGCCTCAGTAACTCTGGAAATATATCCTTCCTCCTTCGGAAGATATTTCTTTAATATATCCTCAACATATGCTGCTTTGTTAAGGAGTTTTCCTTCAAACTCATTACTCATCGCTTATTCAAAGTCCTCCAAACTGCCATCTTCAGCAATTTTCTGAATTTTCTGTTCAACACCGGCAATTGCTTCATGACAATACTTCAAAAGCTTCATTCCCTCCTGATACTCTTTAAAAGAATCCTCAAGAGAAATATCTTCTGCTTCCAAAGCCTGTATTTTCTCTTCTATTTGTGAAAAAGCCTCTTCAACAGACATGTGATTTTCTTCAGAAGCTTTGTTTTTCCTGGTAGGTGCCATTATTTATTTTCCTCAATAAACTCTTTTTTCAACCGAATCTACTGTAGCCTTTATAACCCCATCAGAAATATAAACGGACAACTCGTCATTTTCCTTAATTCCTTTTATACTTCTGATATTATTGCCCTGCGAATCTGCAATATAGGAATATCCGCCTTTTAGCCTGTCTAAAGGAGATAGTCCCTTCATTCTTTCTATATCAACTTCAAGCTGATGCCTAAGAAGCGTTATTTTTTCATTCATTAAATGATTTAACTCATCCTGATACTGATCTAATCTGATAAGCCTGTCACGTATTCTTCCTGATGGGCTAAGAAGCCTTAAAGATTCTGTGTACTGACTCTCAAGCATCTTGAGAAGTCGAAGTTTTCTCTCCATCTCTTTTTCAAGGGTAACTTTATAATCATCTACATCCTGAAGAAATCTTCTATATTCAAAAACCGCAAGCTCAGCAGCTGCTGAAGGTGTAGGAGCTCTTCTATCGGCAACATAATCTGCTATCGTTGTATCTGTTTCATGTCCAACTGCTGAAATGATCGGGACCGGGCAGTCAAAAATAGCCTGTGCAACTACTTCTTCATTGAATGCCCATAAATCTTCTATAGAACCTCCGCCTCTTCCAACAATGATCACATCCACCTGTGCCCTCGCCAAAGTTTCTATTCCTGTAACAATGCTCGAAGCGGCCTGATCACCCTGTACGATAGCCGGATAAAGAATAATCTGAATATGCGGATTTCTCCTGGTTGCAACATTTATAATATCGCGCACTGCTGCGCCTGTTGGAGCTGTAACAACACCTAGTTTTGATATATAATGTGGAATAGGCTGCTTGTACTCACCGGCAAACATACCGGACTCCATTAGCCTTTTCTTCAATTCTTCAAAGCGTTCATATAAAGCTCCGGCACCATCAAGCTCGATTTGTCTGGCATACAGCTGATATTTGCCGTCTCTTTCATACACGTCAATAGACCCGGAAACTTTAACCTGCTGGCCTTCCTGCATACGGAATTTTAAGCCGCCCCTGTTTCTATCTCCCTGAAACATGACACAGGCAATAGAACCGCCTGTGTCTTTTATCGTAAAATAAATATGTCCGGAAGAATGATATTTACAGTTGCTGACTTCGCCCTTAACAGTAATCGCCTTAAGTAAAAAGTCCTGGGAAAACATATTCTTTATATATGCATTAACCTGTGTGACAGTGTACTCACTCCGCAAATTTAGCCAACACTCCATTTACAAAAGCAGGTGAACCATCTTGTCCAAACATTTTTGCAAGTTCTACCGCTTCATTAATTGCAACGCCTGTAGGAACAGACTCATCATACTTAATCTCGTAAACAGCAAGTCTGATAATGGTAAGGTCAACCTTAGCCATACGTCCGGTATCCCACCCTGAAGTTTTCTCATTGATGGCCGCATCTATTTCAGGAAGCTTTTTGGCAATATTTTCATATTTTTCTCTGATATAATCAGCATCTGCCTTTGTAAACTCTTTATCACCTGTTGTAGTAAAGAGCTCTTCCTGTTCAAACATTTCGTCCATTGTATTAAATTCAACACGAAAGAGCAGTTTGAATACCTGCTCTCTCAGTTCACTTCTATTCATCATATTTTATTCCAATCTTAAATTCATATATATCAACAATCAGGAACTATCTCAGTAAAAATCAGATTAACGCCTATTACTGTTCCTTTGACATTGTAATGCCCGCTATTCTAATATTTACATCAGTAACTTCCAGGCCTGTCATATTCTCAATAGTAGACTTCACACGAGTCTGAGCCTGCTGACAGGTTGCCGGAATATTATATCCATATGCCATCATAAGTGCAAGATCCACTCTGACCTGCGATGCTCCGACTACTACTTTGGCACCTTTAGAAAGATTTTTACGACCAACTTTTTCGAGAACATCGCTTGTGTAATTACCTGCCATAGCTGATACTCCGTCAACTTCAAGGGCAGCCAGTACAGCAATTCTTGCAACTACATCATCAGCTATTTTGACTGATCCAATTTCTGCTAACTCTTTTCCCATTTTCAAATAATCCTCGCCATTCTAAAAAATATCCAAAACTTACCAATAGTATATCATAAATATAGGTCATAGCCAAAAGATAATAGTATTAGTATCAGCAAAGGTAGTATATGACACTGTAGATGTATCTCCCTGCAAATAATCAAATACCTTCCGCTGTGTAATCAGTTGTTCAAAAAATACATTATAAATGTCATCTGTAGCGCACTTAATTACCACATTGGCACTGCCATCCCTATATCTTCTCTCAAAAAGTTCACCGATAAGTGGAAGCTCAGAAGAAGTAAAATATTCATCCTCTCTGACATAGTAATTATCTTTCAGACTGTTGCAAACAGGCATATCAATTTCATCTGAAATAATATGATTACTGCTGATTTCATCTGTAGTGACATTCAGATAGTCATAGTTTACTTTAGGCAGTCTTGTTGCATCTGCACTCTCACCATTATTAGTCTGATACGAAGAATCGCCCCATGTCACGTCAAAGTAATAATATGCGTCATTACATTTCACCAGATTCCAGGCATGCCTTACTCCTGTAGCTTTCTTGGTATTAACCGTTCCTGTTACCAGAGTACAGTTTATTCCAAGCTTGTTCAAAAGATACTGTGCAGCCTTGGAATAACCATTACATACACTCTTTCCTCCGATAAATACAGAGCAGATATTCTGATTATTCTCAGCATTCATGTCATACTCAGTATTTTTTATCAAATATTCATAAATGTATTTAATGGCATAATATTCATCTTCAGAAGATGGTGCTCCGGCAAGACAATCACTTACCGCCTGATTAATTAGCTGCTGATTGCTTTCCACTTCCTGAGATGTCATTGTATAGGCACCGGAAAAACCAATTTTGGTTATTACATCTCCCAATGTATAATTGGTATATTTATACCCATCCACATAAAAGAGTTCAGGATGATCAGCCATAACATAGTCAAAAACCAGGTCAATTGCCTCATCACTTGTTGTCGAAACAAGGACATTCTCAGCCATATTCTGGATGATTGCCAATATTTCCACATAAAGAGTCTTACCGGAATTTGTGAGTCTTTCATAAGCATAAAGGCCTTCCTGCTGACTCTTTAAAAGAGCTATATTGCTGTCAGTAAGCCCTGCTGCTTCTCTCGCTGCCTTCATCTCGGAATTAAGCTCATCCTCAGTCAGTTTCATGTATGATCCGGCATAAACATTATCTGCTCCTTCTATATCAACTGTTTCAGAAACACTTTCATATTCCTCAAACTCGCCTTCAGCAGAAGGATACACATCTGTAGACACCGATTCTCCGTCAAGTGATATTTTCTCACTACTATTGTCATTTTGATATATACTTGTATATCCGTCAGTAGCAGTCAGTGAATCTTCTGAAATTATAAAAGTACTTTCATCCGATGCAACATTCTCATTTTGATATGGATCTTTTAAGCCAAGCTTTTCAAGATATTCATCAAAATTAGAATACTGACATCCGGAAACTGTAACTGCTGTAACAACACAACAAAGTAGGATTGCTAATTTTTTATTGGCAACTCGAATTTTCAAACCGGTGTCCTTTCCTCAACAAAAGCAAAGCAGTATTAGTTTTTCTTAAACTCGGACAATTTAAGTCCTTTATTTCTATCCATGGTCATGCCAACACTCCACTCATTTACAAACAAAAGAAGCGGTCTGTCATGCATATCCTTAATCTTCTTCATATCTGATGTTCCAACAAGTGAAGTCATATCTATATCTTCATTATCAACCCATCTGATATATTCGTAAGGAAGATTTTCTAAAATTATATCTACATTGTACTCGGTTTGAAGTCTGAATTTCAACACATCAAATTGAAGAACACCTACAACGCCTACAATTATTTCTTCCAGACCGGTATTAAACTCCTGGAAAATCTGAATTGCACCTTCCTGAGCTATCTGCGTAATACCTTTTACAAACTGTTTACGCTTCATAGTATCAACCTGACGTACCCTTGCAAAGTGCTCCGGTGCAAAAGTAGGAATACCTTCATAAACAATATTATCCTTTGGCATACAAACAGTATCACCAATTGAAAAAATTCCGGGATCAAAAACTCCCATGATATCTCCGGCATAGGCTTCACTCAAAATCTTTCTTTCATCTGCCATAAGCTGCTGTGGCTGTGAAAGTCTCATAACTTTACCGCTCTGAACATGCTTAACTTCTTTATCAGCATCATATTTTCCGGAACAAATTCTCATAAATGCAATTCTATCTCTGTGAGCCTTATTCATATTTGCCTGGATTTTAAATACAAATGCTGAAAAATCTCTGTCAAGAGGATCAATCTTCTCTCCATCTGCTGCAGTTCTTCCTGTGGGCGGAGTTGCCATCTTAAGGAAATGATGTAAAAACAGCTCTACGCCAAAATTCTGAAGAGCGGAACCAAAAAATACAGGGGTAAGCTCTCCGGCTCTTACTTTATCAAGATCATATTCAGCTCCTGCACCATCAAGAAGCTCTATTTCTCCCTGAAGTTTTTCAAAAGCATCCTGACCTACAAGTTCATCTATTCCAGCTTTATCATCAAGGTTTATAAATGTTTCTTTACCTTCTTTAGTACCTTTTTGTGTTTCTGAGAATGTTACAATATGACCTTCTCTTCTATCATAAATTCCTTTGAAATTTTTACCGGAACCAATAGGCCAATTCATAGGGCAAGTAGCAATACCAAGATTATTCTCAATATCATCAAGAAGATCAAAAGTATCCATTGCATCACGATCCAGCTTATTGATAAAAGTAAAGATCGGAATATGGCTCATCGCACAGACTTTAAAAAGCTTTCTTGTCTGAGCCTCAACACCCTTACTGGCATCAATTACCATGACAGCAGAATCTGCAGCCATAAGTGTTCTATATGTATCCTCTGAGAAATCCTGGTGTCCGGGAGTATCAAGAATATTGATACAACAATTATCATAATTAAACTGAAGAACAGAAGAAGTAACAGAAATACCTCTCTGTTTCTCAATTTCCATCCAGTCAGAAACCGCGTGTCTTGCTGTAGCCTTTCCCTTAACACTACCGGCCATATTAATAGCTCCTCCATATAAAAGGAACTTTTCTGTAAGTGTTGTCTTACCTGCGTCCGGGTGGGAAATAATAGCAAATGTACGCCTTTTATTTATCTCATTTATTGTTTCTTTTGTATTGCTCATATAATTAATCCTGTTCTGTGAATCCAATTAAAAAATACAATATATTTCATAGCCTACATTAAGGCCGGAATGCATCTGCACGCCGGCCTTTAATAACCAAACTGATATAACTATTTATAATTTAGCTCATGCCTTAGGAGCATCCTTCATAGAAAAGCTGATTCTGCCCATCTTGTCTTTTCCAAGGCAAACTACTGTTACAGTATCGCCAAGTGTAAGAACATCCTCAACATGCTCGATTCTCTCTTTTGAAATCTTACTGATGTGAACCATACCTTCTTTACCGGGAGCAAATTCAACAAATGCACCGAATTCCTTGATACTTACCACCTTACCTGTAAGTACCTGACCTTTTTCAAATTCAGTAACAATTACATTAATCATGTTTACAGCATTTGCTATTTCATTCTGATCTTCACCGCAAACAGATACTTTGCCATCATCAGTGATATCAATCTTAACACCTGTACGTGCAATAATTTCATTGATGGTCTTTCCTCTCTGACCAACAACATCACCAATCTTCTCAGGATCAATCTGCATTGAGACAATCTTAGGAGCATACTTGGATACTTCCTTACGTGGCTCAGCAATTGCCTTGCTCATGCACTCATCCATAATGAATAATCTAGCTTCACGGCACTGTGCAATAGCAGTTTCAACGATAGGCTTTGTAAGACCATGAATCTTGATATCCATCTGAATAGCTGTGATACCATCCTTTGTACCTGTTACCTTAAAGTCCATATCTCCGAAGAAGTCTTCAAGTCCCTGAATATCTGTAAGAACTACGAAATCGTCATCTGTATCTCCAGTTACAAGACCACAGCTGATACCTGCAACCATCTTCTTAATAGGAACTCCGGCAGCCATCAAAGACATGCATGATGCACATGTTGAAGCCATTGAAGTTGAACCGTTTGATTCAAAAGTCTCTGATACGCAACGAATTGCATATGGGAACTCTTCTACGCTTGGAAGTACGGGAAGAAGTGCTCTTTCAGCAAGTGCACCATGTCCGATTTCTCTACGTCCGGGTCCTCTTGAAACCTTAGTCTCACCTACTGAATAAGCAGGGAAATTATACTGATGAACATATCTCTTATCTGCAGCAAATGGATCAAGTCCCTCAACTTTCTGAGCTTCTGAAAGAGGTGCAAGAGTTGTAACATCACAAATCTGTGTCTGTCCACGTGTAAACATTGCGCTTCCATGTACTCTTGGGATAAGATCAATCTCAGCAGAAAGAGGTCTGATCTGCTTGATCTCACGACCGTCAGGTCTCTTGTGATCCTTTAAGATCATCTTACGAACTGTTTTCTTTTCATACTGATAAATTGCCTCACCAAGAATAGCAATCCACTCTTCATTGTCAGCAAACTTCTCAGTCAATCTATCTGTAATTTCAGCTATATTAGCTTCTCTTGTCTGCTTATCATCTGTAAATACAGCTTTTTCCATTTCTTCAGGAGGTACAACTTCCTTGATAGCAGCAAATAGCTCTTCAGGAACTGCACAGCTTGTATATTCATGCTTTGGCTTTCCAACCTCTGCAACAATGCCCTTGAAGAACTCGATGAGCTGAAGGTTTACGTCATGTGCCTTGTAGATAGCTTCTTCCATTTTTGCTTCAGGAATCTCGTTAGCTCCAGCCTCGATCATAATAACCTTCTGACCTACAGAAGCTACTGTAAGTTTAAGGTCTCCCTTATTCCACTGTTCCTGTGTAGGATTAACAATAAGCTCTCCATCAATCATACCGATCTGTGTCATAGCACATGGACCGTCAAAAGGTATATCCGAAATAGAAACTGAAACAGAAGCGCCAAGCATAGCTACAAGCTCAGGTCTGCACTGAGGATCAACTGACATAACCATAGTCTCAATCGTTACATCATTTCTATAATCCTTAGGGAAAAGAGGACGCATAGGGCGGTCAATTACACGGCTAGTAAGAATAGCGTTCTCAGAAGGCTTACCTTCTCTCTTATTATATCCACCTGGGAATTTACCTATAGAATAAAATTTCTCGCCATACTCAACTGAAAGCGGGAAGAAATCTACTCCATCTCTAGGCTTTGCAGATGCTGTTGCTGTACAAAGAACTGTTGTATCACCATACTGCATGAATGCACAACCGTTTGCCTGTTTTCCAACCTTGCCGATTTCAACCTTAAGTGTACGGCCGGCGAGTTCCATCGAATAAGTTTTTACCATTTTTTCTCCTTTTTCTGCTCATCCGCAGTCCTTCATCCGCCAGCCCATGATATTATTATCAATTAGTAGCTAACGCTTCAGGTGCGTGTGCAGTTTCTTTACATTTACTCATAACTAAAAGCGGAATAGACTGACATAAGTCAGCCTATTCCTGCTTTTGTAGTTGACAAAATTACTTTCTGAGACCAAGATCAGCGATAAGCTTACGATAAGCTTCGATATCCTTCTTCTTGAGGTATCCAAGAAGACTACGTCTCTGACCTACCATCTTAAGAAGTCCTCTTCTTGAGTGGTGATCCTTAGGGTTCTTTGCAAGGTGAGCGTTAAGCTCCTGAATTCTCTCTGTAAGAATTGCAACCTGAACTTCTGGTGAACCTGTGTCTCCGGCCTTTCTAGCGAACTTACCGATAACTTCTGTCTTTTTCTCTTTTGAAATCATGTTTCTCTCCTTCTCCGGACGAATAATCCGGCATCCATATAATATTATTCCGAATCCGCCAAACACCAAGAACCGGTTGGAGTATCCAGGGTCTGAGTGATGGTAGTTCTGTAGCTGTTGCCGTAAAATACACAGCAACTAAGATATATTAGCATATAAACAAAAATGTGTAAAGTTTATATTACAATTTTTAAACAACGCATTAAATAACGCAGTCGCCTATATCTTTCTTCATCTGAGCCTTAAGCTCCTCTATACCTGAAAATTTCATCTCGGGCCTTACAAACTTTTCCAGCTTGACCTCAATAAACCTTCCATATACATCAGAATCAAAATCATAAATATATGTTTCAACTCCGATTTGATTATCAGAAGCTATTGTTGGTTTTCTTCCGATATTTGTCATTCCGCGGTATTCCCTTTTACCGATAACCACTTTGCTGCGATACACACCAAAAGGAGGCAAAAGTTTATTCTCTTTTGGAAGAATATTGACTGTAGGTATTCCAATCGTATGTCCGATATGGTTACCATGCTCAACTATGCCACTTATGCTATAATCATCTCCCAGTAGTCTTCTGACCATCGGCATATTGCCATCAGAGACCTCATTCCTGATTCTTGTGGAACTAACTTCCTGACCATCAAGCATTACCTTGTCAATCAAGCATAATTCAAAGCCAAGTTCTTTACTCATATTCTTCAAAAGATACTGATCTCCACGTCCTTTATCACCAAAAGTGACATCAGTTCCGGCCGCTATATAATCAGCTCTAAGACGTTCCACAAGTATTTTTTTTACAAATTCATCCGGAGGAGTTGCAGCCGTCTCTGCATTTAATGGAAACTCAACAAGAAGATCTATTCCCATTTTTTCAAATGCATTTCTCTTCTCTTCTCTTGTATAAAGCTGCTTAACTGTATGTCCGACAAAAAATTCTTCCGGCGAAGGCTCAAAAGTAAAAATAGCAGTTTTAAGCTGGTCCTGCTTTTGAGCAAGTATAAGATTTAAAAGTTTCTTATGCCCAAGGTGGATTCCATCAAATTTCCCCATGGCAAGTGCCGTTTTAGAATCTGTATAAAGTTGTTCCAAACTAGTGATTATTTCCATTTATATAGCCAATTTCCTATCAAAACTATTATTTTTCGTAAAAAAACTTATCTACTTTAAACTGTTTTACCCTTGAATCATATTTATAGATGCCAAAAAAGACTTCATCGAGTGAGTAAACCCTGATCAAACTTCCATCTTGTAACATCTCTTTGGCATAATCTTTGTCATTTACTCCCTCTGGATCTTCATTGACAATATTATCAGGTCTAAAACTGTTTCCGTTTTCCAAAAGCACTCTGCAGTTGTCTTTTACATGAACCTTTTCAATATCCCTAAAAATATACTCCGGAGATTTAATTACTTCATCAAGCCTTCCTTCATCCCTTAACCTTTCAATTTCAGAAAGTGGAAGCGCTGTATCCATTCCAAAGGCACCTACTCTTGTTCTTGCAAGATTTGACATTGCAGCCCCGCATCCTAACCTTAGTCCTATATCATTGCACAATGTCCTTATATATGTCCCCTTGGAACATTTTATCTCCATTGTAAAAATATGCTCATTTTCAAGTTTCGAATCATCAAGAATTGTTATTGCACTTATATGTATTCTTCTCGATTTTCTTTCAACTTCAATTCCTTCGCGGGCTAATTCATAAAGTTTTTTCCCATTCTGCTTGATTGCTGAATACATTGGAGGAATCTGATCATAATCTCCTACAAAAGCTGCAACAGCCTCATGAAGCTGTTCTTTAGTAACATTAACCTCAGAAGTTTCCAGAACCTTTCCCGACATATCCTGTGTATCTGTAGTAACTCCAAGTTTACAGACTGCAATGTATTCCTTATCATGGTCTGTCAACATTTCAACCAGCTTTGTTCCTGTTCCAAGGCACACCACAAGAACACCTACAGCATCAGGATCAAGCGTTCCTGTATGTCCAATTTTTTTTTGGTGAAGTATGCCTCTTAATTTTGCAACAACATCGTTAGAGGTAAAACCCGGCTCTTTATATATATTGATCAAACCATTGTAATTATTACTCATGCAATCTCCCAACTACTAGTGTAATCAAAAACCTATAAAATTATGGCTACAAGATAACTACTATGTAATATCTTGTAGCCAATGAAATAATCATCAATTCATTTTACATTACTGTTTTATATAACTGCTGATGGATATACTTTGTAATGTTATTTATAACGTCATGTTGTGTTCCGTTTACAATACATCCGGCAGCACGGACATGACCTCCACCTCCGAATACCTCAGCAACAGATGCCACATCCACAGCACCATTACTTCTAAGACTAACTTTATATACAAGCGGTTCCATCTCATACATAAAGAGTGCACAGTCCACGCCAATTGTCAAAAGAAGCTGATTAACGATTCCATCAAGATCACTGCTCTTTGCACCGTAGAAATCCATAGATTGTCTTGAGACTACAGACACTATACATCTGCCGTCCATAATCCTGATACTCTCCAAAAGAGCTCTGCCAAGAATCTGATTCTGCAGGTAAGTCTTTTCATAAAAAACATGATCGATCAAACTTCCAAAGTCAAATCCATAGCTTATAAGCTCCGCTGCAATCCTCATGGTCTTTGGAGAAGTGTTGTTATACTTAAACACTCCTGTGTCTGTAACCATTCCTGTATATAAAGCCTTAGCTATTTCAATATCAATCTTATCTACATCAAGTATGTCATATACAAGCTCACACGAAGAACTTGCTGAAGGAACGATATAATTCAAATCACCTGTCCCAGAGTTGCTGACATGATGATCAATATTTATCTTTTTTATTGCAACATCAAATATTTTCTCTGCATCTCCAAGTCTTTCTTTACCACAGTCAAGGCAGATAAATAAATCATATGCTTTGACATCAGTAGAAAAATCATGATTCACCTTATCGATATCCGCAATAAATTCCAGCTCAGGAGGAATCTCCTCCAAAAACACATCTACTCTTGCATCAGGATAGTTCTTTTTAAGATAGAGATACATACCCATGCATGAGCCGATACAATCGCCGTCAGGTCTGACGTGTCCACTTATACCGACAGTCTTTATTCCTGTCATTTGTTCATCTATCTTCATTCCAAGCCTACTCCTAAATCATTTCTATCTGAATTATAAGGCTAATTTAAAGCATCAATACTCCTCATCTTCAGAAATATCGGAATTTTCATCTTCAAGGCTTTCGCCTCTTGCAATTCTTGCCTCATTATCTTTGGCTGTAACTTCATCGATTTTCTTGGACATATTGATAGCATACTCTATTGAATCATCCATAATAAAACGAATCTCAGGAGTATATCTCATATTAAGCTCTTTTGCCAATGTACTGCGAACATATCCTGCAGCACTTTTCAGTCCCTCAGAAGTTCTGAGCCTGTCCTCTTCATCTCCCATTACAGTTACCCAGACCTTACATGTTTTAAGGTCCGGAGCAACTTCAACGTCCATAACAGATGTCATTGGACTGATTCTGGGATCTTTGCTGTAACGAAGTGCCTCTGAAATAACTTTCATGACCTCTCCGTTTATTCTTTTATTTTTATTGCTGTTTTTTCTCATAATTATCTCCGAATACTTCGCGATATCAGCATTTATATCAAGTTCTTGGTACCTCTACCATTTCGTAAGCTTCTACCATATCGCCTTCATGGATCTGATCAAATCCGTCAAATACAAGACCACATTCAAATCCTTCTTTAACTTCCTTGACATCATCCTTGAATCTCTTAAGTGAAGCAAGATCACCTTCAAAGATCTGCTCTCCTTCTCTGGAAATACGTACCTTGCAATCCTTCTTGATAATACCATCCTTTACAAATGCTCCGGCAATATTACCAACCTTGGAAGCCTTAAAGATCTGACGTACTTCTGCGTGACCTGTTACTCTCTCTTCATAAACAGGAGCAAGCATACCCTTCATAGCATATTCGATTTCCTCGATAGCCTGGTAAATAACCTTGTAAAGCTTGATCTCTACGCCTTCATGCTCAGCCATGCTCTTAGCAGTTGCATCAGGTCTTACATCAAATCCGATAATAATAGCGTTTGATGCAGCAGCAAGTGTAACATCAGATTCATTGATAGCACCAACACCACCATGAATAACCTTAACTACAACTTCATCATTAGAAAGCTTGAGAAGGCTCTGCTTAAGTGCTTCTACGCTACCCTGAACATCAGCCTTGATGATAATATCAAGTTCCTGAAGTCTGCCTTCCTCAATTTTAGAGTAAAGATCATCGAGTGACATCTTGGCTTTTGTCTCTTCGATAAGATCCTTCTTGTGCTGCTGCAGATATGTATTAGCATACTGCTTAGCCTCTTTATCTGTTTCATGGCCAAGGAATACCTCACCAGCGTTAGGAACATCTGAAAGACCAAGAATCTCAACAGGCTGTGAAGGACGAGCTTCTTTAAGCTTGTTACCCTTATCATCAACCATTGCTCTAACTTTACCTGAGCTTGCACCGGCTGAAATGAAATCACCAACGTGAAGTGTACCCTTCTGCACAAGAACGTTTGCTACAGGACCACGGCCCTTATCAAGTCTTGCTTCAAGAACAAGTCCTCTTGCTTCTCTGTCCGGATTGGCCTTAAGCTCAAGAATATCTGCAGTAAGAATAATAGTTTCAAGCAAATCTTCAATTCCTTCACCTGACTTTGCAGATACAGGAACAAATTCTGTTGTTCCGCCCCAATCTGTAGAAATAAGACCATATTCAGTCATTTCCTGCTTAACTCTATCTACATTTGCATTAGGCTTATCAATCTTATTAACTGCAACGATTATCTCTACTTCTGCAGCTTTTGCATGGTTGATAGCTTCTACTGTCTGAGGCATTACACCATCATCGGCAGCAACAACCAAAACTGCAATATCTGTAGAATTAGCACCACGCATACGCATTGCAGTAAATGCTTCGTGTCCTGGTGTATCAAGGAAAGTAATCTTCTGATCATTAACTGATACTGTATAAGCACCGATTCTCTGAGTGATACCACCGGCTTCTCTATCTGTTACACTTGTCTTACGAATAGCGTCAAGAAGTGATGTTTTACCATGGTCAACGTGACCCATTACACAGACTACAGGAGGTCTCTTCTTTAATGTCTCCGGTGCGTCCTCATCCTCTTTAAGAAGTTCTTCAATAACATCTACAGGAACTTCCTTTTCACAGATAATGTCATATTCAATAGCAATATTCTCAGCTTCTTCATAAGTAAGCTCAGTATTTACTGTAGATACCTGACCTGCCAAAAACAGCTTTTTAATAATTACAGAAGGCTGCATCTTCATTTTTTCAGCAAGTTCCTTTATTGATACTTTTTCAGGTATTGAAATAACCTTGATCTGCTCTTCGGGCTCTTCCACTTTTTTAACCTCAGGTTTAATAAATCTTCCTACTCTCTTGCTTCTTGGCATCATTTCTTCCTGCTCATAAGCAAGATCTTTTTTGTTTCTCTTATCCTTTTCCTGACCCATACGACGTCTTTCTTCGTCTCTGTGTCCTGCGCCTTCCTTTACAGGTGCAGCATCTGCAAATCCACCTCTTGAGGAATTATTCTTATCAAATTTATTTCCGAATCTATTGTCTTTGTTTCCGCCGAACTTACCGCCGTTCTGCTGTGGACCTCTTGATCCGTTGTTATCGCGACCGCCGAATCCGTTCTGATTATTGTCTCTGCGGAAATTGCCGTTATTCTGACCATTTCTTCCGTTCTGGTAGGAATTATTTCTGTCACCATTTCGGCCACCGTTTCTATCACCTTGAGGACGGTTATTTCTGAAATCGCGATTATCTCTATTATTATCCCTGTTATTATCTCTATTGTTATCTCTGTTGTCTCTGTTATTATCTCTGCTATTGTCTCTATTATATTCCCTGTTATTGTCTTTACTTTCCCTATTAAACTCTCTGTTTCTGTTGTCATTTTTAACAGGTTGCTGCTGAGTAGAGACCTCATTCTGAGTCTGGACAGTTGTTGCTGCTTTTGGCTGTTCCTGAACCTTAGGCTGTTCCTGAACCTGTGGCTTAGGCTGCGGCTTTTCCTGTACAGGAGTTTCTTTCTTAGGTGCCGCATTTGCAGCTGCCTGCCTCTTAATAGCTGTATCATAACTTTCAAGCTGTGATGGTGCAGTCAAAGGCTTAATTGGACGGTATGCATTCTGTGACTGTGCAAAAGTCTTTTTTCCGCCCTGATTATTACCATTATTATTTCTGTTATCACGGCGCTGATTATTATTGTTGTTGCCGTTATTCTTGTTGGCGTTGTTTCCACCATTATTATTCTGGTTGCTAAATCCGCCCATCTTGGAATTACCGGCATTAGTTACCATAATAATCTTCTTCTTTTTCTTTGGTGCATCACCCTCTGCCTTTGCAGCGTCAGTTTTAACTGCAGGCTTCTGTGCCTTTGCAGCTTCAGGGTTTTCTTCTTTTTTTGCAGAATTGCCAAAATGCTTTCTTGCCACCTCTGCTTCAGAATCTTCTATAGAACTGTTCGAACGCTTTGCTTCGATGCCTTTCTCCTGCAGATAAGCCAAGAGCTCTTTTCCTTCACATCCCAGCTCGTATGCAAGATCGGATATTTTTATTTTTGCCATTACATTTCCTCCGTACTAGTGTTAGTAGAAAGTAAGTTCTTCCGAAGCGACTGCGCAAAGCCTTTGTCTGTTATAGCCAGACTTGTTCGAACATCCTTACCAATTGCATGTCCCAATTCTTCTTTGTTTCCAAAGAAAACGATCGGAACTTTATAGTAACTACATTTATCATTAAACTGTTTCTTAGTATTATCGGAAGCATCCTCGCTTACGATAACCATTTCTGCCGTGTGTTTACGAACTGCTTCAAGAGTAGCAAATTCTCCACTTTTAAGCTTTCCCGCTCGCATACACAATCCCAACAACGAATAAATTTTATTTGAATCCAATATGTTAGCCAAGCTCCTTTTTTAGCCGATTGGACACCTCTTCAGGTATCTGTGATTTAAGCGATCTCTCAAGGCCCTTATTCCTGATAGCCTTCAAAAGACATTCCTCACTGTTACAGATATATGCGCCACGTCCGTTAGCTCTTCCCGTGGTGTCAAGTATAATCTCGTCTTCAGGTGTCTTAAGAACTCTGATCATACTCTTCTTTTCTTTCATTTCTCCGCAACCTACACATTTCCTCAATGGAATCTTTTTCTGCATCAAAAAGCTCCTATCTGATTATTCTTCGGAAGTACTCTCTTCAGATTCCCCGTATTCTCCTTCTTCATCCGCGGTCTCTTCGTATTCGCCTTCTTCGTACTCCTCGTCATCATAATCCTCATCGTCAAGATAATCCTCCATACGGAATCCTGGAGCATCCTTGGCCTGAGTTTCACTCTTAATATCAATCTTGTATCCGGTAAGTCTTGCAGCAAGTCTTGCATTCTGACCTTCCTTACCGATAGCAAGTGAAAGCTGATAGTCAGGAACTACTACCTTTGCGCTCTTCTCGTCAGGATCTGCAAATACTGCAACAATCTTGGCAGGTGAAAGAGCATTCTGAATAAGATTACCAGGATTCTCATCCCAGTTTATAACATCAATCTTCTCACCGTTTAGTTCATCAACAATAAGATTAACTCTTGCACCGTTCACACCTACACATGCTCCTACTGCATCAACATTAGGGTTGTTGGAGTAAACTGCAATCTTTGTACGGCTTCCTGCTTCTCTTGCAATGCTCTTAATTTCAACTGTTCCGTCCTGAATTTCTGCAACTTCCTGTTCAAAAAGTCTCTTTACAAGATCAGGATGTGTACGTGAAACAAGTATTCTAGGTCCCTTTGATCCGTTCTTAACTTCGAGTACATATACTCTGATACGTGATGTCGGTCTATAAACTTCACCTTTAACCTGCTCATTTTCATTAAGTATTGCATCTGCACGTCCAAGATTGATACTTACATTTTTTCCAACAAATCTCTGAACAACGCCTGTTACAATGTCATGCTCTTTTTCAAAATATTCATTGTAAATAGCGCCACGCTCTTCCTCACGGATTTTCTGGAGTATAACGTTCTTGGCATTCTGAGTTGCGATACGTCCAAATTCTTTTGAGTTGAGAGATACATCAACCAAATCTCCAACACTGGCTTTCTTGTTGATCTTTTTTGCATCATCAAGTGATATCTCCAACATTGGATCCATGACATCATCAGCAGTCTCAACGACTTCTTTCTCAGCGTAGCACTTGAAATCGCAGCTTTCTCTGTCAACTTCAACTCTGATATTGTCAACTTTTCCAAAATTATTCTTGCATGCTGTAATAAGAGAATTCTCAATTGCATCAAACAGAGAATCCTTGCTGATGTTCTTCTCCTTTTCTAAAAGAGTGAGGGCATCCATTAATTCTTTACTCATCGTAATCTCCTTTTTCCGCTCAGATCAAAAATCAAGAGCAAGCTTAATCACTGAAATTTCTTTCCTGATAAAAGTCTCATCTGTACCATTTATTGTTATAGTCACTGTTTCGTCATCAAAAGCCTTTAAAGTACCGGTAAATTCTTTTACTCCGTCTTTTGCCTTAAATAACTTAAGTTCAACATCCATACCGATACTGTTAGCGAAATGTCTGTCTTTTTTTAGCTGGCGTCCGAGTCCCGGGCTGCTAACTTCCAATGTATATGCTTCATCAATGAAATCATCCTCATCGAGTGCGTCAGAAAGAGCATGACTGACATCTACGCAGTCATTGATATCCACGCCTTCAGGCTTATCAATATAAGCTCGCAGATACCACTCTCCCGCTTCCTTAATAAACTCCACATCATATACCGACACTCCATGAGCCTCAGCGATTGGTGTGAGCATCGCTTCTGTTTTTTCTTCTATCTCACTTTTCTTCATCAATAAGCTCCTATTAAATGAAAGGTTATTCTGTACATAAAGAAAGTGGGCTCTTTCAAAGCCCACTTAACATTCATCGTATCAACATTACCACAATAACGCATTTTCGTCAAGTCCCGTGCGCTACACAATAAAAATTCCCACATCACATAAAGTGACCTGGGAAACGGGTTGGGCTGTTATAAACAGTCAATACCTCGTAGCGGAATCGAACCGCTGATTCTGCCGTGAGAGGGCAGCGTCTTAACCGCTTGACCAACGAGGCATATCGTTTGTCATCGCATCGCGACGACTTAGTTATATTATCCTATTTCAACCAAATATGCAAGTACTTTTTTTAAAAAAAATTATTTTTTTAAAAGCCCGTTACAATTCAGTTGTCAGCCTAATTATATAAGCGGACATAAATGCTTGTTTTCGTCTACGCTGTATGACATTTCACTAAGCTCGAAAAAACCTCGCTAAGTGATCTGCACATGCGTCGTAATTCATAAAGATTCAAATACAAGAACAAGCTTCATTTCAACGTTG
>JAFSQI010000129.1 GCA_017446685.1 Butyrivibrio sp. | reverse complement strand
GCTAGTAGTTTTGATGTCACATCTTTGTTTTGATATGCAATCTTTAATTCTCCCTTCCCTGAATTTTGTTTTTTCTCTTCATTATTCATCCTGCTCCTTCCTATTGCATGAAGCATACGAATAAACACATTTATTAATCTCAAGAAAACGGAATAAAACCAGATCGTAAAGAAACTATCAGATCAAAACAAATATTTTACTATCAAACATAACAGCCATTGGAATATTTGAACGAACTGTTCAGATGCTTATCCTGATGCATATACATGCAATATTTTAATTTTTTTGATAAAATCGACGAAAGATAGGATAACACATCAGTGCTTATGTGTAAAGCAAAAATCAGATATGAAGTTGTCAAGGAGCCAATAAAAACTGTCCTGCTACTTCCTACTCATGAAACATATAGAATTAAAAAAGCATGTTGCTCGCAACATGCTCACGCCGAGCGCGGTTGCATTTATGCAACATATACCTTACGCGCGATGTGCAGATCACTTGGCGAGGTTTTTTCGAGCCTAGTGAAATGTCATACACAGTAGTGCGCATCCATAGCGGAGCGTTTTTTATTTCATAGGAATGCGGAGCAATTTCCTATAAAAAAAGCTTTGGCATGTCCAGTGTAGCTGTAGCATACCAAAGCTCAAAATTTTTTTAATTTAATTCATAATCCTTTTCAGCCACGCTTAATAGCCTGATAAAGTGCAGCATCGGAATTGAATTTATAAGGAAATACATAAAATACTCCCAAAAGTCCACAGGTAAATGCTGAAAGGATAAACCAGCCAATAAATGAAAGATCATATACAAAGGCATTCCACTTATGACCTTTCATCATCTCTCGTGACTTCTTAAGTGCATCAATTGCACCGATTTTCTGCTCATCAGCGAGAATATACGGAACCAGCCTATATGAATAAGTCAGAATACATCCCGGTACAATAAATAAAGCATAACCAATTGCAAGAATAAGATCACGCAGGAAAATACCAAGTACAGCGCCAATATAATTGTTTCTGAACGCATATCCAAGCTCTCCAAACTGAGCATTTGCTTCCTGATTGGCAACAAAAAACCTGTCACAGCCAACTTCTAAAGGATTAAGCAAAAAGATATCAACAATCTTTGCCACAGTTAAAAAACCTATAACTACTGCAAGTACTGCCATAGCTATCATGATAAATTCAGGGGTAACTTCCCCCTCCACTTCGGTACTACCAGCCTGTGAGCTGGCATTTGCAACAGATGCAGCAGTTGCACCAAAAAACAGGTTGAAAATAATCGCAACCAATACCGATGGCCAATAGTTTCTCTTAAAGCTTGCCTTTCCTCGATTTTTTACATCCACTCTGTTCCACATTTTTTCAAACCTCCTCAATAAGTTTATATCTACATTATACACTTTTTAGTAAATTGATGTACATTTTTTAAAAAATTTCAAAATCTTGTATACCGTAATGCCGTATTGTGTTATAATCCCATCTTTTTGACTTCAGCATCAAGTTTTTTCTAAATGCGCAGCTTAGTGCACATTTATGTCTAAGCAGTAACTGGCTGCTGCCTTTATAAGTGGTAGTACCTCCTCCGGAACAAATAACTTTCCGTATCCTACACCGAGGTCAATTCCCTTTTTATTAGCTCCATGAAAATCTGACCCTCCGCTAATCAAAAGATCGTATTTTCCTGCAAGCTCTTTTATCTGTCTTTCTTCATAGGCTTCATAAGTCGAATAAATAGCCTCTATTCCCATAAGTCCGGCATTTTTTAGTCTTACTACAAGCTTTTCAAGTTTTTCATCACTCATATGATAAAGGACAGGATGCGCCAAAATCGGCACTCCACCGGCAAGCAGAATCTGCTCAATCGCCTGTTCCGGAAAAATATTTTCTCTTGGCACAAAATATGGACAGTGATCCCCGATGAATCTGTCAAAAACTTCTTGTCTGCTATTTACAAAACCCATATCCACCATATATTTGGCATAATGAGCTCTCGTTATTGATGTTCCGGGAAAAGCTTTTAGAAGTGCATCATAAGTAATGTCAATTCCGGCCTCATTTTTGAGCTTTTCACACATTTTTATGTTGCGCTCTGTTCTAGAATTGCGGAATTTTTCTAAAGAAGCATTGAAAGCTTCATTGTGATAATCGATATAAAGACCTACGATATGAATATCTTTTCCTTCATTTACTGTAGAAAACTCAATACCTGGAACAAATTCCATTTCCGGATAATTAGCTTTACAATACTTTGAAGCTTCATCCAGCCCACTTACAGTATCGTGGTCAGTAAGCGCTATTGCAGCAAGTTCTTTTTCATGTGCGTAATCAATAAGCTCTTTTACTGAATATGTGCCGTCTGAGCATGTTGAATGCGTATGAAGGTCTACTCTTTTCATCCTGTTTTCCCCCAAAAAAAATTGATACAACGTTCAAAAATTAAATAGCTCTTAAAATAAATTCTGCAAGACCGTCATGATCATTGTCATAAGTTGTTATGACATCAGCATTTTCTTTTACAATATCTGTTCCGTTTATCATGGCAATTCCAAGTCCTGCTGCCTGTATCATCGAAATATCGTTCTGCTCATCCCCTGCCGCACAGGTATCACTTACAGGAATCCCAAGAATATCCGCAAGCCTTTTTACAGCACTCCCCTTTCCTGCCTCGGAAGGAAATATTTCCATGTAATAAGGATTTGAATAAAGAAGCGTAAGTCTATCCCCCACCATTTCCGAAAGAGCTTTTCTAAAGCGCTCCTGCTTTTCATGGTCATGAAGCTCAATTGCAATCATCTTTGAAGGTGGTTCGCTTATATGACTCATCACATCTTCATCAACTATAAGCGGAGTTTTTATGACTCTCCTGTAATAATCCATGCACTCTCCATCATGCCTTGAAACAATATGTGTTTCATTATAAGTATGGCAGTGAATGCCGTATTCATCGGCAAGATCAAGTATTCTTGGTACAAGCTCAAGTGGAACACCTGTCTTATAAAGATATTTATTATCATCCACACTGTAAATTTCGGTTCCGTTGGAGCCACAGAGATAGCTCCCCTTAAAATCCAAGGAAAGCCCGTCATAAACTGCCTTTGCACTATCAATTGCTCTGCCTGTGTTTATGCAGAAATGGTTGCCCGCATCAGTAAATTTCCTTAGAGCATCCATTGTTTTTTCCGTAATTGTCTTTTTACTGTTTAAAAGAGTTCCGTCAAGGTCAAAGAAAAAAATCTTACTTCCCACTTGTTCTATTCCTTTCACATACAATAAAAGCCGTCCGTTGTATTTCCATAAGCGGACGACTCTTCTTAAATTATTTTGTTTTCATCAATATATCAAAAAAGTCGTTAACAGCCGGAATTTATCCTTCTACAATGAGGTATCTTCCGTCTCCAATGTCAAATACCTCATCAGCCTCAAGAACATTGCCGCCCTCAGTATCAATTCCAGCCTCTTCAAAATACTCTTCAACTTCCTCGGCAGAATCGACTACTACAGCCATGCAGTCCTCAAGGAAAGCTTCGGCTTCTTCCTCATTCTCTGCTACATCCTCGGGAAAAAGCTGTCCCTGATTTTCCAAAAAGCACTTTAGAACTGCATCATCATACTCATGCATAAGAAATTCCTCCAAAACAATAAAATACTTTGTAACTATCCTGTATTATGCAAGTAGTCAAAGCAAATTCAAATTTTTCATTTCCTTATAGAGTCTTGCAACGGGAAGCCCGACAACGTTGTAATAATCGCCTCTGATGCCACTAACAAAAATAGCGAACTGTCCCTGAATTCCATAGGCTCCTGCCTTATCCATAGGTTCTTTTGTAAGGACGTAGGAATCAATTTCCTTTTCAGTCATATCCGCCACATCAACAAAAGTTTCCTCATGGAATGTCACATGCTGCTCTTTGCCATTTTCATCCGCATAAAAAACAGTCACTCCGGACAATACAGTATGTGTACCACCGGAAATGATTCTCAGCATAGCTTTGGCATCTTCTTCATCTCTTGGTTTTCCAAGCACTCTACGATTATATGATACAACGGTGTCCGCGCCAATTACAACGGGTCTATCTGTATCATTCGTAAAAATTTTGTGAAAAATCTCAGAAGCTTTTTTGAAGGAAAGCTCTTCAACCATTTCAGCAGGGTCTGTACTTATACTATTTTCCTCACCCTCTGCCGGTATCACCTCATACTCAGAAACTATCTTTTGCAAAAGCTCCTTTCTTCTTGGAGAACCAGACGCCAAAACATATCTTTTTTTCATAATTAAACCTATCACCATTCAGTTACTGCTCAATCTATGCGCATCCTTGCGGAGCATTTATAGTAAGCGTCAAATTCTTTTGATGCTTACTATAAATATTACAAACAATAACACCTTTCAAATTTTTCTATATTACCTGATAATTGAATAACAACTCAATTACATCTTTTTCTCGGGAATAAAAACCCTTGTATTCTGAGAGGTACTCACCTTTGCATTCTGCGATGCTTCATCTCCAAAAATCTTCTGTGAGTTGATTTTCTCAGCAGTATCAATCTCCTTAATATCAGGCTTTAAATATATACCATCGGAGTTCATTACATGCGCTTTCACATTGTCTCTAAGTTCTGTATCAAGGATATGCCAAAGCTTATTTCTAAGAGCCTCATCCTCAACAGGGAAAAGAATCTCCACCCTTCTCTCGAGGTTACGAGGCATCCAGTCCGCACTACTGCAGTAAAACTCCGGATTTCCACCGTTTTCAAAGTAAAAAATCCTGCTGTGTTCAAGGAAATTTCCGACAATTGAACGAACCGAAATATTCTCACTTATGCCCTTAACTCCTGCTCTAAGGCAGCATATTCCTCTTACAATAAGCTCGATTTTTACACCTGCGCAGCTTGCTTTATAAAGGGCAGCAATTACATCTTTATGGCAGATAGAATTCATCTTGGCTATAATTCTTGCAGGCTCACCGGCTTTAGCATGAGCCTCTTCTCTCTTAATAAGATCAAGTATTCTATCTTTAAGCCAAAGCGGTGCAAGTGAGAGCTTATTCCAGCCAAGGGGCTCCGAATAACCTGAAAGCATATTAAATACAGCGGTTGCATCCTCACCAAAAGCCGGTGCACAGGTAAACAACCCAACGTCTGTGTACTGCTTGGCTGTTGAATCATTATAGTTACCGGTAGCAAGATGAACATACCTCTTAATGCCGTCTTCCTCTCGTCTAACGACAAGCGTAATCTTACAGTGTGTCTTTAATCCCACAAGTCCGTATATTACATGACAGCCTGCTTTTTCAAGCATCTTTGCCCAAACAATATTGTTTTCCTCATCAAATCTTGCTTTCAGCTCCACAAGAACAGTAACCTGTTTTCCGTTATCTGCAGCTCTCGCCAAAGCTGCAATAATAGGCGAATTACCACTTACACGATAAAGAGTCTGCTTAATAGCCAGAACATTAGGGTCAACCGCAGCATTTTCTACAAATTTAACTACATTTTCAAAGGTCTCATAGGGGTGATGCATAAGAATGTCACCTTTAGAAATCACTTCGAAAACATTCTCATCATGCATAAACTCCGGAACCGGCTGTGGTGCCTTATATCTGTGCTCTTTAAGATCATCAAAACCTTCAAGCTTATACATCTTCATTAAAAATGTAAGATCCAAAGGTCCGTCAATACTGTAGATTTCATTTTCGTCAACCTTAAGTTCATCAGCAATTATGTTAAGGAGCTTTTTATTTATTCCGGATGCCACTTCCAGTCTGATTGCCTGTCCCCACTGTCTTCTCTTTATCTGCTTTTCAATTTCTTTTAAAAGATCTTCAGCCTCATCCTCATCAATTGAAAGATCCGCATTTCTGCCGACCCTGTAAGGAGAACTTGTAAGAACCTCATAGTTTAAAAACAGCTTTGACACATTTCTCTGAATTATCTGTTCAAGCAAAATGACCTTCTTTGGTTCATTTTCTTTTCCGGGAATCTCAAGAATTCGAGGAAGAACATCAGGAACCTGCACAGTAGCAAAGTCCACATCATTTTTGCCCTCTTTTTTCTTTAAAAGAGCTGCAATATTAAGAGTCTTATTTCTTATAAGTGGAAATGGTCTCGATGAATCAACAGCCATCGGCGTAAGTACAGGATATACAAATTCATCAAAATACCTGTCAACATATTCACCGTCTTTTGAAGACAAATCACTGTTATTGCATATCTTTAATCCTGCCTCCAGAAGTGCAGGCATCAGGTGTCTATTGTAAATATCATACTGTTTATCAACAAATTTATGAACGTTTTCAAGTACTGCACTTAGCTGTTCTTTTGCAGTCATACCTGCGATATCGAGCTTTTTGTAGTCAGCATTTATCATATCCTTTAATGAAGCCACACGAACCATAAAAAACTCATCCAGGTTACTTGCTGAAATACTTAGGAATTTAAGTCTTTCAAACAAAGGATTAGATAAATCCTCGGACTCAGAAAGAACTCTCTCATTGAACTGCATCCAGCTCAATTCCCTGTTTATATAAAATTTTGGATTTTCAAAATCCATAACTTTCTCGCTTTTATTTTTTGCCATAATATATGCCCCTCCACCTTATCACAGCATCTTCTTTTGTCTTATAACTGGTCTTAGTCCAAACACTTCCTCAAAGAAAGAAGCTCTGTTGCTAAAAAGACCTTTTTCAAGAGTAATATCATCTCTGGTGTCAACATTTATAATTAGATCATTATCTTTTATAAATACCTTGACATCCTTGAACTTCTGTTTGTGAGTTCTGTCAAGACCGTTGGCAATTCTTAAAATTGCTGTGAGCTTGGCAACTCTCAAATACTCCTCCATGGAAAGGCCTTTTGTAAACGGACTTGTACTGTCATAATACTCAAATATTTCATGGTTAAACCTGACAATATTTGCAACCATCAGTCTCTCTGCATGAGAAAGGCCGATAATCTCAGTTGACATGATAATATTGTAGGAACAGTCGCCAAGATTGACCATGCTGATATATTTACCGCAATCATGAAGTATTGAAGAAATCTGCAAAAGGAGTCTGTCTCTTTTTGAAAGGCCATGATAATCTCTGGTATTGTCAAAAATAGTGAGCGCAATCCTTTGAAGGGTTTCTCTTCTTGATTTTGACCCCATGAAACGCTTGGAGATATTCTTGGCACAGGCAATAATATCCTGTTCAAAATCATGTGGAGATTTTATGAAATTTCTTTTCTCCGCATATTCGTATGCGATTCCATCACAAAGAGTAATTCCGGGTGCCCAAATACTTGATGCATTTGTCGCCTCAAGAATGCATTTTATGAGAACACCTGACACATACAAAAGAGGTACATTTTCTTCCGGAATATTAAGCTTTTTTCCAACCTCAATCTCGCTGGTTGAATTAGCCTGCTTAATGAATTTAAAATATTCTTCTCTTGTGGCACAGCCTTCCTTTTCAAGTCCCTGATTAAGTCTCTGAATAAGCGGTGAAACGTAATCATCGATAAGGATTATATTTTCAACTCCTCTATCCTTAAGATACATTTTGGCAAAAACATAAAGCTGTGAATTAACAAGCTCCGAGACAAGATCCATGTACTTAAGTCTTGTGGCATGAACCTCCTTCATGGTACTGTGAATTCTAAGAACGCCTGTCTTGAGATTCTGCGTGGCAACCAGTGTATCTTTTTCAAACAGAGAAATCTGAATACTTCCTCCGCCTATATCTACAATGGCTGTCGGACGCGAGATCAGAGACTCAAACTGATCATATTTAAGTGCTATCGACTTATAATCAAGAAATCTCTGCTCAGAGTTACTTAGAACATCGATATGTATACCGGTTCTTTGCTCAATCAGCTCTTTTACTACTTCTATGTCTTTGGTCTCTCTGATTGCACTTGTGCCATAAGCCTGATAGTGCGTGACATCATAGCTTTTCATGATATTCTTGAAATCAAGAAGGATTCTGATGATTTCCTCTACATGTCTGTGAGAAATTCTGCCAGTAGCATAGGTCTCACTTCCAATATCCAGCCTGTGCCTCACATGATCAAGCTCTTTTACCCCTTTTCCCGCTGATAATTCAAATACCTTCAGCGCCATCTCATAAGAACCGACATCAATTGCTGCAAAAACTTCACTACTCATAACCACCCCTCATGCAACATTCGTATTTTAATAATTTCCAAGAATCTTAAGCATCTTGGCTTCTTCTCTGAGTCCTCTAAGCGCATTTTTTACTGCGCTGTCTTCAAGGTTACCGTCAAAATCAATAAAGAATCTGTACTCCCAGTCCTTATCCTCTATCGGTCTTGATTCAATCTTGGTCATATTCAGGTTGTTGTAAATAAAATGTGACATAATGTGATAAAGAGAGCCTGCCTCATGAGGTATCTCAAGGCAAAGACTTATCTTTTTTGCCCCGCGTAAAAAGACTTTCTGATTAGTCACAACTATAAATCTGGTAGAATTTGAATCAGCCTGATTAATTCCCTCTTTTATTATATCAAGTCCGTAAATCTTTGCTGCAGCTGCGCTTGCTATTGCTGCCTGTGAAATATCCTTATCTTCTGCAACTTTTCTGGCGGCAAACGCGTTGTTTTTCATACTGATCTGTCTGATATCACTATGTTCAGTAAGGAATCGGCTGCTCTGCATAAGAGACTGAGGATGTGAAAAAACTGTCTTGATATCTTCAATCCGCGCCCCGGGGATTCCCATAAGACAATGCCTTATTTCAATAATCTGCTCGCCCACAATGTAATTCTCGTACTCTGTTAAAAGATCGTATACCTCACTTACAACGCCGGCTGTGGAATTTTCTATAGGAAGGACAGCATAATCCGCACTTCCCTCTTCAAGAACCGCCATTGCATCTCTAAAAGTCTCAACATGAAAACAGTTTACATCTTCTCCAAAGAACTTTTTCATTGCCATCTCGGAATATGCGCCTTCAGCCCCCTGATAGCATACTCTTGAGCCCTTTTTATCAATATCATCTATTGGAATAAAAGGAAGCCTTCCGTTGGCTCCATGACTTGCAAGCTTTTGATACTGCAGCTTTCTGCTGACTGACATAAGCTGTGAAAAAAGCTCCTCGACTCCAATCTTATTAAACTCGGAATCAGCAAGCTCTTTTACCGCCTTTATCTTGGCAATTTCTCTTTCTCTGTCAAAAACTTTTTTTCCGTTTTCTATTTTATAATCTGCAATCTGCGAGACAATATCCATTCTTTTTTCATATAATTCCACAATCTGTCTGTCAACGGAATCAATTTCAATTCTTAGCTGGTTCAGGTCCATTTTTATGCTCATCCTTTTTAGATTTTATAACGTTTTCTTTTAACTTTATTTAATAATCATAAATTAAATTTGGCTTGATAGCAATAATTTGCGTATATATAATAACTTTAAGAGGTTATTAAGTTTATTATTCAGTTGCCAGGAGGTATATGAGCGAACATAATCGGGCTGACAAGTGAATAGTAACTATTTCGTTTCTAGAAAAGAGGCACATATGAATAAAAAATTTCTGATTGTTTTTTCTTTACTAATGATAATCATGGCAGTTGGGATGGTTTTTTATTTATTGGGACGAAAGGTTCCTATGGACACTTCAGACAGTGGCAATCTTGCCGGTAATCTGCAAAATGACGGTCTCTTTTTCGAATTGGATGGTAAAGTTTATTTTTCTAACTCTGCAGACAGCGGATGTCTATATTCTATGAATGTTGATGAGAGCGACCAGAAAAGACTTACCAGCATGAATACAAAATATATAAGCGGTGCTCACAACTATCTTTATTTCTATATGGATTCTACAAAAACAGCCAAAAGTGTTTCAGGACTCGGAGCTGCTTCCAATCAGTTTGGATTGTATCGTTGCCAGACAGACGGAAGACGACAGACTTGCGTTTTAAGAGATTTTTGCGGCCAGGTTCAGCTTTGCGGCGAATATCTCTACTATCAGCTAAAAACAAACGGTGGATCACTAAACAAAATCCGTGTAGATAAGAAAAACAACACAAAAGTTGCAGATGAGTTTATCTCCCCTGTCTGCTATGACAAAGGAATGATATATTACACCGGTGTAAACGACGATCATAGAATTCACGTACTAAATACAAGCACAGATAGAAGTAATGATTTTTTATCCGGAAATCTTTTCTTCCCTGTAGCAATGGATAATTATCTCTACTACTTAAACGGAGATTCCAATTACAGTCTCTGGAGAGCAAATCTTTTGACAGGCGAAGTACAGCTTCTTACTTCTGAGCGAATTGACTGCTTTACCATGGACCATCAGTACATATACTATTCAGTATCAAGTGCAACAAGTCCCGCCCTTAAAAGATGTGACCTTGACGGTTCCAATCAATACATTCTTTACTCAGGTGTAACCAACAGCCTAAATGTAACTTCACGTTATCTCTATTTTAGAGTTTTCGGAGATGACACTACAACTTACCATATTCCTGTCAATGGCTCAGCCGGTGCATCTGTATTTGTTGCTCAGTAACATTACCATTAACACACTTTCTGCTAATGTTCGCTCATATACTTCCTGTAAACTAAACAGTAGTTTGCTCTTGGTTACAATTCAGTCGTCAGCCTGATTATATGAGTGGACATAAATGTGCAATTCTCGGACGAGGAGATAATTCATAGGATGAAAATACAAGAACAAGCTGAATGCTTTGAACAACGTTGAAATGAAGCTTGTTCTTGTATTT
>JAFSQI010000128.1 GCA_017446685.1 Butyrivibrio sp. | reverse complement strand
CAATATATAAGCGGACATAAATGCTTGTTTTCGTCTGCGTCGTAATTCATAAAGATTCAAATACAAGAACAAGCTTCATTTCAACGTTGTTCAAAGCATTCAGCTTGTTCTTGTATTTTCATCTTATGAATTATCTCCTCGCCCGAGAACTGCACATTTATGTCCGCTCATATAATTAGGCTGACAACTGAATTGTAACTTATAAATAAAGGGTGTTTGCAAATAGTTGGCAAACACCCTTTAATACGTTAATTAATATAATGATTTCTGTAGCCTTGTAATTTCAAGTTTATTCATATTCATCTCATATAATTTGAGTGACAACTGAATTGTAACGCTTTGTTTAGTGGTGGAAGAGGCGAAGACCTGTAAATGCCATAACCATATCGTGGCTATTGGCAGCTTCTATAACATTGTCGTCACGAACTGAGCCGCCGGGCTGAGCAACATATTTTACACCGCTCTTAAATGCTCTTTCAATGTTATCTCCAAATGGGAAGAAGGCATCTGAACCAAGCGCAACATCAGTGTTCTTATCAAGCCATGCTCTTTTTTCAGCTTCTGTAAATACAGGTGGTTTCTCCTTAAAGATGTTCTGCCACTTTCCGTCTGCAAGTACATCCATATAATCAGCGCCGATGTAGAGATCAATTGCATTATCTCTGTCAGGTCTTTTTATGCTGTCAAGGAATGGAAGATTAAGAACCTGTGGTGCCTGTCTTAAGAACCAGTTGTCAGCCTTTGAACCTGCAAGTCTTGTGCAGTGGATTCTTGACTGCTGGCCTGCACCGATACCTATTGCCTGTCCGCCCTTAACATAGCATACAGAGTTTGACTGTGTGTATTTGAGAGTAATAAGCGCGATGATAAGGTCAATTTTTGCTGACTGCGGAAGTTCTTTGTTGTCGGTTACGATATTTTCAAGCATATCTTCACCGATTTCAACAAAGTTGTGTCCCTGCTCAAAAGTAACACCAAATACCTGCTTCTTTTCAATTGCAGCAGGAACGTAGTTTTCGTCAATTTTTATTACTGCATAGTTTCCGTTTTTCTTTGCTTTTAAGATTTCAAGAGCTTCATCAGTATAGCCGGGAGCGATAATTCCGTCTGAAACTTCTCTTTTTACAAGCTTTGCAGTGCAGGCATCGCATACGTCTGAGAGAGAAATGAAGTCACCAAATGAAGACATTCTGTCAGCACCGCGGGCTCTTGCGTATGCGTTTGCAAGAGGTGTAAGCTCTCCAAGATCTTCCACCCAGTAGATTTTCTTTTCGATATCTGTAAGAGGAGTTCCTACAGCAGCACCGGCAGGAGATACATGTTTAAAAGAGGTAGCTGCAGGAAGACCTGTTGCCTTTTTTAACTCGGAAACAAGCTGCCATCCGTTTAATGCGTCCAAAAGATTGATGTATCCGGGACGACCGTTTAATACTTCGATAGGAAGGTCTGAACCATCTTCCATATATACTCTTGAAGGCTTCTGATTTGGGTTACAACCGTATTTTAATTGAATTTCGTTCATTGCTTTTCCTTTCGTGTTTGCACTTACATTATTTTATTTTCAAATATCAGTGATTTTTATTGATGATTCGGCTTTCATATTTGCCTGTTGCGATTTCGATATATCTTGTGAAAAGAGATACTTTGTTGTCCTCGTTGAGTGCATTCCATACATTATTGGTAAATGTATCAATGTCTCCTTCGATATTTACAGGTGTGGGTTCTCCTTCATAGCTTGGAAGAGGATTGCCATCGCCCATGTATGTATGGATGAAATAACCTTCACCTGCCTTTGGATTTTCATATGAATATGTGAATCTTAGGCATGAAGAAGGATCACCGTGGTTACTCTTTAAAATTGACATTGAAAAGTCGTATTTGCCGTTTTCGATATTCATGATTCCGGAGATACGAGGGGTGTAGTTAGGTGCATCAGGCTCAAATTCTCTTGTTCTAAGAGCCTGTTCAAAAGTCTGACCTTCTTTCATAAGGTCGTAGATTGTGTCTGTCTGATCGCCGTTTGTGACGATGGTTGAATTACCAAGAACACGTACAGGTGCATAGATAATTAGACTTGGATCCTCCATTTTGGACGGATCAAATGCCTGTGTGCGGATGCCTTCATTTTCTTCAACAAAAACTCTATTTCTGGAGTTCTCACTTCTTCCCATGATAAAGTAAGCGCATGCTGCGTATTTGCCATCGGGAGTTGTTCCGATTACAATTCCTCTTCCGGGATATGTAGTGCTGCTGATTTCTTTCATTAAATCTGTCATCTTTTTTCTCCTACAAAAAAAACCGCCTGAACAAACCACAATTAGCGGTTGCCCAGGCGGTCGACATTCAATATTAGTATCTGTACTCCCCTGTGGTCGCCCACTTATCCGCCAGTTGTACAGACACATATAACATACACTTTTTTTCATAAAATTTCAAGGTTATAATTAAATAAATACCAACTAAGGTTGCTCAACGTTACTATTCAGTCAGCAGCCAGCACTTCGCTGCTGGCTGCGTAAGAAAGTGATTCAAGTGGCAATTTTGCCCATCGCGAAGCGATTTAATTGCAAAATTGCTTAGTTACTGGTCAGGAACTGAACAGTAACTGCTCAACGTTACAATTTAGTTGTCTGGAGGTATAGCATGAAATCTTTATTATTATCATTTGTGGTTTTAATCATTGGATATTTCACCTATGGCAAATTTGTTGAAATGGTCTTTTCACCGGATGAGCGTAAGACGCCTGCTTTCAGGTTAGAAGACGGAGTTGACTTTGTGCCTATGAAGACCTGGAAGGCATTTTTGGTGCAGCTTCTCAATATAGCAGGAACGGGACCGATTTTTGGTGCACTTATGGGAGCATGCTTTGGGCCGGTAGTTTTTTTGTGGATAATATTTGGATCGATTCTTGGCGGAGCGGTTCATGATTATATGGTGGGAATGATTTCCGAGAGAAATGACGGTAAATCAATTGCAGAGTTATCGGGAATCTATTTCGGAAAAGGAGCGAAGTGGGGAATGAGAGCTTTTTCTGTACTTCTCCTTTTACTGACGGGTACAGTGTTTGTAAATAGCCCGGCTGCGCTTATTGCAAGACTCACACCTGATTTGTTAAGTGAAACATTCTGGATTGTTGTTATTTTAGTTTATTATGTCCTTGCAACACTTCTTCCTATAGACAAGATTATCGGAAAACTGTATCCGATATTTGGAGTTGTGCTGATAACTATGGCGATAGGAATATATGTTGGGATTATAGCCGGCGGATACACTGTCCCGGAGATAAGCCTTGAGAATCTTCATCCTGAAGGGCTGCCGATATGGCCATACATGTTCGTGACAGTTGCCTGCGGCGCAATATCAGGCTTTCATGCCACACAGTCGCCGATGATTTCAAAATGTATATCTTCGGAAAAAGAGGGAAGAAAGATTTTTTACGGTGCAATGCTTGCAGAGTCGGTTATAGCGCTTATGTGGGCAGCAGGAGGCATTTCATTTTACGGAACAACACAAGGACTAAACAGTGCTCTGTCCTTGCTTGGACAGTCAGGTGTGGTTTACGATATTTCTACCGGAATGCTTGGACAGGTAGGAGGAATTCTTGCAATTGTAGGCGTTATAGTCTGCCCGATAACATCGGGAGATACCGCATTTAGAAGTGCCAGACTAATACTTGCAGAGCTCACAGGGCTTGATCAAAAGAAAATTAAGAACCGCCTTATCATAACGCTTCCTTTACTTGGCGCCGGAGCACTTCTTACACAGCTTGATTTTAATGTATTGTGGAGATATTTTTCATGGAGTAATCAGACTCTTGCCATGATAAGTCTGTGGGTTGCTACTTCATTTTTGTTAAAGTGTGCAAAGAAAAAGATCTATAGTATGGTTACTGCGGTTCCAGCAAGCTTTATGTCAGCAGTAAGTATAACCTATATCCTTATGGCAAAAGAGGGATTTTCCATCAGTTCTGCTATAGCTTATCCTGTTGGGCTGATTTTGGCTCTGGGATGCTTTTTTGTATATTTATTAATTCTAAATTCACTAAATAAATCTAAAAATTAAATAAAAATATTAAAAGTGGGAAGGAAACAGACTGTTCATACCATTGTTTTGGGGTATATGCTATATCTTCAAGTGAAGGGGCTCATAGTCGTATCTACAGACTTGAGCTCCCATATAAGCAAAGAGAGAAGGTTGTCATCGCTTGCATTGTATTTACCCCGGAAACTAATTCGCGCATTCATTTTTGGTAAATAAGTTAGTGTTACATTAACTTTTCGTCATAGATGGCGCGTTGTCCTCCGACATATTTAGGACGATGTCTTGCACAAATTATCGGAGCTTCGCCTATTTTTCTAAGTGAGATTCGCATTGGAACAACGACATTGTGCATATGCATTCCTATCATGGTTCCGCCGATATCTATTCCGGCATTGGCTTTACCGTTAATACTTTCTACAAGAACAGGATCTTTGAAACGCTGGTAGCAGACAGTAGCAAAAGCTCCTCCTGCGTGGTTTGGCTGTGGAATAGCGTTTACCTGCTCAAAACCGTATTTTTCCATTGTCTGTCTTTCAACAACCAATGCTCTGTTAAGGTGCTCGCAGCACTGTGCGGCAAGTAGAATATCGTTTTGTTCAAGAACAGGAACAATTCCGTCAAAAACTGCATTTGCCGAGTCGAGATTAGTAGCTGTTCCAATCTGATTTCCAAGTATTTCGCTTGAGGAACATCCTACAACAAATATATCATTTTTATGTAATCCGGCATGCTCAAGTATTTCTGTAACAGCCTGTCGGCTTTGATTTGTTATTTCTGTTAAATCCATTTATTAATCATCTCCTTAATATTTTATCGTATCATTGTAATTTTAACTACAAAAAATACTTTAACACAAAAAAATCAGATGTAAAGGCGTTACTGTTCATACAGAAATGCGCACTCAGAAATGCGCACTGATGTTAGGTTTTTTTTATGATATTTAAACGGGGCTTATGTTATAATATTATTGATAGTCCGTTTACAAATCGGCGACATTACATTAAGGGGCGCGTGAATTATGGATATTGATATATCGAGTGTTATCTATAATGACAAAAAATATAATGACGAACTTACAGGGTTACTTAATCTCAACGGAGTTTTAAATTATATCACTGAGAAGAGAAAAGACGTAACAAGTGGAAAGCCTGTTATCATATATTTGAATATCATGAACTTCAAAGCATTTAACCAGCAGTATGGTTTTGCAGGCGGAAATGAGTACTTAAAGGGCCTGTCAAATGAGCTGAAAAAGGTATTTGAAGGTGATGTTATTGGAAGAGTCTCAGGTGATCAGTTTGTTGTCCTTTCAAAAGAAATATCACAGGAAGAGATAGTAAATAAGCTATCCGAGCTTAGAACTGCTGCTCATAGGCATGCAAAAGCTCTTTTTATGCGCATCAAGGCAGGTATATATATATCTGAATTTGAGGATAATGACCCTGTCATTATGATAGACAGAGCTAAGATTGCCTGTGATGAGATTATGCGTGTTTATGACAAAAACGATAATTTCTACGACGATAATCTCAAAAAGAAAAATGATCTTAGGCAGTATATTATAGATAACTTCGAGAATGCATTTAAACAGCATTATTTTAAAGTTTTTTACCAGAAAGAGGTGCGCGCTCTTACAGGCAAGGTATGCGGATATGAGGCGCTTGCAAGGTGGATTGATCCCGTCTATGGAATGATTTCACCGGCTCTTTTTGTAGAGATACTTGAAGAAGTTCATCTGGTTCATAAACTGGATCTTTATATCATAGAAAATGTATGTAGAGAACTTAGGGATGATATTGAGTACGGGAAAGCAATTCTTCCTGTTTCTGTCAATCTTTCAAGGCTGGATTTTCAACTGTGTGATATCAAGGAAGAAATAGATAAATGCAGAGCAAAATACGATATTCCGACATATCTTTTGAACATAGAAATAACAGAGAGTGCAATTGCATCAGGAGAAAGCTTCCTTGGTGATCAGATAAAGAACTTCAGAGAGAGCGGATATCAGGTGTGGATGGATGATTTTGGAGCCGGCTACAGTTCTTTAAATAACCTGAAGGTTTACGATTTCGATGTTTTAAAAATCGATATGAATTTCCTTAGATCCTTTGAGACCAACAAGAAATCCAAGGTAATTCTTGCAACTATTGTAAATATGGCAAAAGAGCTGGGAATGCATACACTTGCGGAGGGTGTAGAGACTAAGGAACAGTACGAATTTTTGAGAGATATCGGCTGCGAAAAGCTGCAGGGATATCTTTTTGGCAAGCCTATTCCGGTAGAGGATTTTGTAAAACCTGATGACTATTCCTATAATAATTGCGAAGATCTAAAATTCAAGACTTACTACAGGCGTATTGGAGACATTAATTTACTTTCAAGTTCTCCTTTAAAAGATAAAGACATGGTTGTTATAAACAATCTTCCAATAGCTATTTCGGAGATAGAAAACGAATCCACCCATACTATTTATGCCAACAAGGCTTATGAGATGTTTTTAAGCTCTATAGGGATAAAAAGCCTTGTTAGAGCTGATGAACGCAGTGAAAATAAGACTCTGAAGGAAACAAAGAGCTATTTTGATACTGCAAGAGAGGCGGAAAATGCCGAGAATCATATGGCAAGCGTGGATCTTGCTATAAATGGACATATTGTTAACTTACAGCTGCGTTTTCTTGCCAGAGAGAGCGGAAAAGCTGCGTTTGCCATTGTTGCCAGGAATATGACCTTATCAGGGGATGACAAGAGAACTTTTGATGATATAAGAGTTGCCATGGCTCATTTATTTAATCAGTATTTCAGAGTTGACCTATACGATGATGAGGGAAATGTTGAAAACATATATTTAAATGCAGATCAGCTCGCTGTTGCTGAGAAAAAGATGAATGCAAAAAAGGCAGTTGAGATTTATTCCAATATATATCTTTATCCTCAGGATAGGGAACGCTTTAGGAAATTTTACAATATCTCAACTGTACATGAGAGATTAAAGAAATGGAACAGGGATTTTCTTGTCGATTTCTTCCACTCGGCAATTCCGGGTGATAGAGGCAGAATGCAGATGTACATGATTCTTCCTTTCTATTATAATGACAGATGGAAGTATATTTCGTGCTGCAGATATGCAGACGAGATTGCTTACCAGTTCACGAAAGGTCAAAAGCAGTAAATGTTAAGGTTTTATTTTGGAGCATCAGGTGCCGGTAAGAGTACCGGAATTTTTCAGGAGATTATTAAAAGGAGCTTTGAGGAGAACGACAAGGATTTCCTCATTATCGTTCCTGACCAGTTTACAATGCAGACCCAGAAGGATGTAGTCAGAATGCATCCCTCAAGGGCAATAATGAACATCGACGTGTTGAGCTTTGGACGTCTTTCTCACAGAGTATTCGAGGAAGTCGGCCTTGGCTCTTTTTCTGTGCTTGATGATGTGGGAAAGAGCCTTATTCTGCGCAGAGTGTCGGATATACTTGGGGACAAGCTGCCGGTTATCGGAACAAATATGCACAAACCGGGCTATATTGATGAAGTTAAGTCAACAATTTCCGAGTTTATGCAGTATGGAATTGGCGATGAGGATTTAGCTGTTCTTGAAAAAGAGAGCAAAGGAAAAGGTGCGCTTGGATTAAAGCTAAAGGACCTTCGTCTTTTATACAGCGAATTCCATAAGTACATAGAAGGTAAATTTATCACTACAGAAGAAACACTTGATATTTTATGCTCTGCAATATCAAAGTCAGAGCTACTAAAGAATTCAGTAATAGTATTTGACGGATTTACAGGCTTTACACCGATTCAGTACAAGGTAATAGGGCGTCTTTTACAGACTGTAAAAGAGGTTGTGATATCACTTACCATTGGTCAGGATGAGAATCCGTATGATGTTTCCTATCAGGAGCAGGAGCTCTTTATGCTGACTAAAAAAACAGTCAGGGATCTTGAGAGGATTGAAAGGGAAGTCTCGGGAGAAAGAGGACTGCGTGACAGGTCGGGAGATGTCTTTTTAAGAGAAGTGCCGGTTAAACGACTTGCAGATAATAAGTCTTTGTCATTTCTTGAAAAGAATCTTTTCAGGTACGGAAGAGGAAGCTTTGAAGGAAAGCCTTCTGAAATAGAGGTGTTTGAGGCATCTACTCCGGCACAGGAGATTCGCCAGACTATGATAAAGATTACTGATGCTATCCGAAATGGCGGATATGCCTATAGGGATATAGCAATTGTATGCGGTAATCTGGAAGAATATGCTGAGCTTTTATCAAGAAGTGCAGGTAAATTCGGTATACCGGTATATATTGATCAGAACACCGGACTTATGCTCAATCCTTTTATTGAATATCTTACAAGTGCCGTCAATATCGTTATTTCCAATTACAAGTATGAAGATGTTTTTCACTACATGAGAAGCGGAATGACGGATTTTTCAAGAGAGGACACGGATTTACTTGAAAATTATGTGAGGGCTCTTGGAATCAGAGGGCAGAAGCAGTGGGAAGACAGATTCTCAAGACGAATGCCAAAGAGCTTTGGAAGAAAAAATGCTAAAAATGACGAGAGCGAGCAGGATGTAATTCTCATGAATAAGCTTGAGCAGATGCGCTGTAGCATAAGCGAGCAGCTAAAACCTCTGTTTTTAGTTAAAAAAGCAACGGCAAAAGAGATAACAAAAGCTCTTTTAACAGTAATAGAAAATAATCATAGTGCTGAAAAGCTTCAGAACTATAAGGAATATTTTAACAATAAAAATGATCTGAAAAAGGCTAGAGAATATGATCAGATTTACGATAAGATAATAACTTTACTTGAGCAGATAATGGGGCTTATCGGTGAGGATGAGCTTGAACTTACTGAGTATAAAGATATTTTAAATGCCGGTTTTGGAGAGATAGAGGTCGGAACTATTCCTCAGGATGCGGACAGAGTTATAGTCGGAGATATCGAGCGAACCAGGTTAAAAGAAATAAAGCTATTGTTCTTTATGGGGACAAATGACGGAGCGATTCCCAAAAGTGCGGGAACAGGTGGTATTTTATCGGATATCGACAGGCAGTTTTTGTCGGAACTTGGAACAGGAGTTGAGCTTGCGCCTACGCCAAGGCAGCAGATGTATATTCAGAGACTATATCTTTATATGAACCTTACAAAGCCTACGGATAAGCTTGTGCTTTCATATTCGGAGTTGTCAAATGACGGCAAGTCTCTAAGACCTGCGTACCTTATTCCTAAGCTTTGCCAGATGTATCCTGAGCTTGTAGTAGAAAGACCTGAGGATGGAAGCTTTGAAAGTCAGAACGTGGTCTATAGAGACAGCTTGGAAAATATGGCTGAGCTTTCAAGAAAATATGCATCCGATATTTTGCCTGATAATGAAAAAAATAACTATTTTGTTCTTTACGAAGTACTTGGAAGACAAAAGGAAGGCAAAGATCTTTTAACAAAATTGACGGATGCGGCATTTATGCATTATGAGTCAAAGCCTCTGGCAAAGTCATTGGCACTTGCTATTTACGGCGCTAATCTTGAAAACAGCGTTAGCAGGCTGGAGCAATTTGCTTCGTGCTGTTATGCGCATTTCCTAAAATACGGTTTGAGGCTTGAAGAACGAAAAGAATACAATTTTGAGGCTTCAGATCTTGGAAGTGTGTTCCATGAAATTCTTGAGAAATATACAAGTACCATAATCAGTAGAAAGCTCGATTGGAGAGAACTTTCGTCTGAGGAGTCGGATGAAATCCTGAATCAGGCTCTTTCTGAATGCGTAGATGGTTATGGGGAGACAATTCTTAGAAGTAGCGCAAGAAACCAGTTCATGGTTGAGAGAATAAGAAGAATTCTTTCAAGAACGGTTGATACATTAAAATATCAGATAACAAAGGGAAAATTTAATCCTGCATTTGTGGAGATGGATTTCAGAGAGGCAGGCAATATTGATGAAATAAACATTGCTCTTAGAAAGGATGAGAAGGAGCATATTCTTGAGAGCATCAAACTACAAGGAAGGATAGACCGTGTCGATTTAAATGAGGATGATGATCACGTATATGTGAAGGTAATAGATTTTAAATCGGGGAAAAAGAAATTTAATGTTGCAGCTCTTTATTATGGTCTGCAGCTTCAGCTTGTGATGTATATGAATGTTGCAATGGCCGTGGAAAAAAAGATTTCTGATGGAAAAGATGTGGTTCCGGCAGCAGTTCTTTATTATCATGTGGATGATCCTATGGCAGATGGAAATGCTGACCTTCAGATTGAATCAATTAATGAGGAAATCAGAAAAAAGCTCAAGATGACAGGAATTATTAACGACAACATGGATGTTGTCAGGATGCTCGACGAGGAGTTTACCAAAAACTCGGATATTATTCCGGTTGGTCTTAATAGCGACGGAACATTTTCTAAGATATCGCAGATTATGTCATCTGAAGATTACAGTGCAATTTCCGCACATGTAGACAAAAAGATAAGGGAGTTCGGAACACGAATTTTAGACGGGGATATACAGATCAATCCCTATGACGACGGTGACAGGAATTCCTGTACTTTCTGCGCATTTCGCACAATTTGCGGATACGATGAAAAAATTCCGGGGTATGAGATGCGAAGGCTTGACCTTAAAGATGCAGCCGGCGCCCTGGACAAGATACGTACAGGTGAATGAATTTTTTGAATATATCACAGGTTATGGAAAGAGAAATAGATGGGAGTAAAATTTACTGACGAACAACAGGCAGTCATAGATGCAAGGGACTGCAATATACTGGTTTCTGCTGCAGCCGGCTCCGGAAAGACAGCAGTACTTGTAGAACGAATCATTCAGATGATCAGTGCTGATATTGATATTGATCATCTTTTGGTTGTTACCTTTACCAAGGCAGCAGCTTCTCAGATGAGAGAAAAGATTACGCTTGCAATACAGGATAAGCTTCAAAAAGAGCCGGATAACAAGCATCTTCAAAAGCAGGAGACGCTTATTCATAATGCTCAGATTACGACAATAGATTCTTTTTGCCAGTATGTGGTAAAAAATAATTTTAATACTATTGGACTAGATCCCTCTTTTCATGTGGGAGATGACGGGGAGCTTAAGCTTTTGCAGGATGAAGTTATGCAGGATATGCTCGAAGAGGAGTATATCCTTGCTGCTTCCGGGCAGAATGAGGATTTTGTGTACTGCATGGAGTATTTTAGTACAGGCAGCAGCGACAAGAAGGTGGAAGAATATATATCTTCGATTTATCGCTTTGCTATGAGTATGCCCTGGCCGGAAGACTGGATAAGGGAAAGAGCAGGAGATTATGATCTTGAGGATAAGAATTTTGATGAGCTTTACTGGGTAAAGAGCTGTATGGCTTATGCCGGGATAAAGATCAGAGAAATGGTTGATAAGCTTGTTACGGCTGAAAAAATCTGTTGTGAGAGCGATGGGCCGTACATGTATGGGGATGTTTTAGAAAAAGATAAAGAAAAAATAGAGTCTCTTCTTAAGTGTGAAACCTACGACAGTATGTTTGATGCGATAAGAGCGATTTCTTTTGATTCTCTTTCAAGAAAAAGAGATTCTTCAGTTAATCCTGATAAGAAAAATTATGTCCAAGACCTTAGAAATGAAGTAAAAGGATCACATGGAATGCTAACAAAGCTTAGGGAGAAGTATTTTGCACTTCCGTCTGATACGGTTATAGGGCAAATGAAACTCTGCGACAGGGCTGTCAGGGAGCTTTGCAGACTTGCGCTTAGATATAAAGAGCTGTTCGATGCTAAAAAGAGGGAGCGGGGAATAATTGATTTTCCCGATATGGAGCATTTTGCGCTTCAGATACTGGTTAATCATCCAAAGCCAAAAGAGTGTGAAAACTTAACGGTTGACGAAATAATACAAAAAAGCACACCCTCTGAAGTTGCGCTTGAGTACAGAGATTATTACAGAGAAGTTCTTATTGATGAATATCAGGACAGCAACAACGTTCAGGAGCTTATTCTAAAATCTATTTCCGGCGAGAAACCGGAAAAATCCGAGCGTTTTATGGTTGGTGATGTCAAGCAGAGTATCTATAAATTCAGACTTGCAAGACCTGAAATCTTTATGGAAAAGCTTGGCACCTATGATAAGGCTCCGGGATCAATGGACAGGAGAATTGACCTTCACAAAAACTTTCGAAGCAGAAAGGAAGTTCTGGAAATCACCAATTATATTTTTGAGAAGATAATGGGAAAAGATCTTGGAAGTGTTGAGTATGATGAGGATGCAAGACTTGTCACAGGAGCGGATTATCCGCAGCCTTCCATAGATGTGACACCTGAGCTTATTATGTTATCAAGAGAAAATGAAGATATTCCGGAAACTTCTTCTTATGATTTCAAGGAAAAAGAAGCACTTGTGGTTGCAGAGCGGATAAATGAACTTTTGCATGAGAATCCTGCGCTTTCATATAAGGATATTGTTATTTTGCTGCGTTCTCCATCAGGTTGGGATGAATTTTTTAAACGTGTGTTGGAAGAACAGGGTATTCCTTCTTATGTGGAGTCGAAGAGTGGATATTTTGATGCTAAGGAAGTTGCTGTATTACTGGATCTTTTAACTGTGATAGATAATCCAAGTCAGGATATACCGCTTGTAAGCGTGATGCATTCAGAGATAGGTGGTTTTACTGATGAGGATCTTTCGCTTTTACGTTCATTAATTGATACAGATGAAATTGCAGCAAAAGAGCTCAGTCTGTACGGTGCTCTTAAAAGAATCTGCGTAGAGAAGGCCCCGGAAGATAAGCCTGTCTTAAATGAACTTAAGAAATTTACAGCTTTCATTGAAGATTTAAGAGAAATGTCCGTATATACGCCTGTTCATGAGCTTTTGCAGCATATACTTGATGTGACAGGCTTTGATCTTTTGTGTCTGTCAATGCCGGGAGGAAGTCAGAGAAAGGCAAATATTGACCTCCTTTTATCAAAGGCGCTGGCATTTGAAAAGACGAGCTTTAAGGGACTATTTCATTTTGTCAGATATATAGAGAACATGAAGGTTGTGCAGGTGGACTATGGTGAAGCCGGAATCATAGATGAAAATGCGAATGTTGTCAGGATAATGAGTATTCATAAGAGTAAGGGCCTTGAGTTCCCTGTTGTATTTGTGTCCGGAACCAGCAAGGAATTTAATACGATGGATGTAAAGGGCGACCTTATAACAGACATGGATCATGGTCTTGGTGTTAAGTGCATCGACCTTGAAAATCGCGTGAAATATGACACGCTAAAAATGCAGATCATAGCTGACAAAATGCTTACAGACAATCTTGGCGAGGAGCTTAGAGTTCTTTATGTTGCGCTCACAAGAGCAAAAGAAAAGCTTATTATTACAGCATCTGTCAAGAAACCGGCGGATACGATAGCTAAGATATCCAAAGACATCCCTGTCCTTGACAGCAGTGAAAAGCTGTTGCCGTATTCAAAAAGAGCCGGTGCAAGCAGCTACTTTGATCTGATACTGCCTGCAGTTATCAGACATCCGGGATTTGGAGATGTTTTTGACAAGCTACAGATACCAAGAGATATTTTTGATGAACATGTGGATAAGGAAAAAGAAAATGGTGTAAAACTTCCTTCATTTTCTGCAAAGTTTTTAACAGACAGTGAAATTGCAGCAGCTATGATAAAGAGAGATGTCATGGCAATATCCAAAAAGGATGAGCTTTTAAGAGGCGGGATTTCTTTTGACGAGGAGCTTGCAGGAAGGCTTTTGGCGAAGTTTGAGAGTAAATATGCCTACGAGTGTTTGAAAGGTCTTTTTACAAAAACTACAGTTACAGAGCTAAAAAAGCATATGCTTGAGGAAGCGGGAGAAGTATTTACTTCTTCAGCAGAGTTCACTTTGGAGGATGCCGGGGATAACGACAACAAAAAGCATATTACCGGTGCGGAGCGCGGAACTGCCTACCACAGAATCATGGAGATTCTGGATGATTCCATATATGGCGATGAGAAGCTGATGGAAATGGCAAAAGAGATGTCGGATAAAGCTACGACTCCAAGCGGCGGACTTGACCCTGTTTCCAAACGAATATATGCGTGGATGTGCGAAAAGGTCACAGATAAAGTTATATCTGAAGACTATAAAAAGAGCATCTGGACTCCCGATGTTACGCATTTTCTTTCGACAAGCCTTGGACAGCGCATGGGACAGGCTTTCAGAAGCGGAATGCTAAAGCGCGAGAAACCGTTTATGATGGGAATATCGGCAAGAGAACTTGATGAGAAATTTCCTGAGGAAGAAATGGTACTGATTCAGGGAATTATAGATGCCTGGTTTATAGAAGATGATGAGATAGTTCTTTTGGATTATAAGACCGACAGGGTGAAGCAGGCTGATGAACTTGTAAGCAGGTATAAAATTCAGCTTGAACTATATAAAAGAGCTCTTGAAGCCTCCACTATGAAAAAAGTGAAAGAAGTGCTTATCTATTCTTTTGCACTGGGAGAAGTTATAGAGCTTGATCTTAGTTAAATTTCGATTATTAAGGTAAGTCTAAATCTTAAAATTTTATATAGTTTTTTGTTTTGAGCTCCTTTTTTATCAATCTATCGTATAATATATTTGTGTGGTATTACATCTTTTATCTTTTAGGAAAGGTGGGTTATATGAGCGATAAGAAGAGACTTGTTACCAGAAGTGACTTTGATGGCCTTGTTTGCGCCATGATCTTAAGAGAATGTGAGCTTATTGATGATATTAAATTTGTTCATCCAAAGGATGTTCAGGATGGCAAGATTGAGCTGGGAGATGGCGATATCACTACAAATCTTCCATACAGCCCTAATGTATTTATGTGCTTTGATCATCATGAATCAGAGCTTACACGTAATTCCGAGATGAGGGAAAATACAAACTGGTTTATTGATGGTCATGCCAAGTCGGCAGCAAGAGTTGTATATAACTATTATAAAAAAGAGGGCTACGAGCTTAAGTCAATTTCTGATGAGATAATGACTGCAGTAGATAAGGGCGATTCAGCTGATTTTACTAAGGATGAGATTCTTAACCCACAGGGCTGGGTTTTAATGAACTTTTTGATGGATGCAAGAACAGGTCTTGGAAGATTCCATGATTTCAGGATTTCCAACTACAATCTTATGATGGAGCTCATTACCTACTGCGTTGACCATACGATTGATGAGGTTTTAGAGCTTCCTGACGTAAAAGAGAGAGTTGACCTTTACATGAGCCAGTCAGATCTTTTCAAGAAGCAGCTTAAAGAGATTTCGCATATGGAAGGCAAGGTTGTGGTAGTAAATCAGAAGGCCGCAGGTGATGTTATTTATGCGGGTAACCGTTTCATGATTTATGCAATGTACCCTGAAGCTGAGATTTCAGTTCATGTTGCCTGGGGCTTCCAGAAGCAGAACACAGCTGTAATGATTGGTAAATCAATCATCAACAAGGCTTCCAAGGTAAATATCGGAGAGCTTTGTCTTGAATACGGCGGAGGCGGACATGCCAATGCAGGAACCTGTCAGCTTGATAATGACAAGGTTGATGGACTTCTTCCTGAAATTATTAAGAAACTTAATTGTGTATAGGAAAAGTGCATAAAAAACAGAATAAACTTTCAGATTATTTATGGAAGAATCACATGCGATTCTTCCATTTTTTTTGGAAACTCTCAGAATAATGGTGAAAATGTTACAAAAAACGCAATAAAAGCAAAAAAATACGCAAATTGTGAGAAGTTAAATTGTCAGATAATTGTTAGAATGTGGGTGCTCGAGCAAGAAAATTTGTGCTTTGAAAGGGGATATCTATGAAAAAACGCTTAGCGGTATTGCTATGCCTGGCGTTGTTTGGGGGAACAACAATGGGGACCGGTATTACTGCGACCGCAGCGAGTGTAGTGGGTGGCACTTATGTCAAATCTGACAATGAAAACAATCCGCTTGTCACGCAAAACTACGGCGCAGATCCTGGTGTTATGGTGTATAATGACACAATTTACATTTATACAACCAATGATTCGCAGGAACTGGCAGGTTACAATGAAAACACATATGGAAAAATCAATCAGCTGAACTGTTATTCTTCCAAAGATATGGTCAATTGGACTGACCATGGAAGCTTTAATATTGCAGGAAGAAACGGCGCTGCAAAATGGGCTTCAAATTCATGGGCTCCGTGCATTACAAGCAAAAGAATAAACGGAAAAGACAAGTTCTTTTTATATTTTGCAAATAATGCAAGCGGAATAGGAGTTCTTACATCAGATTCTCCGACAGGCCCATGGACAGATCCGATAGGCGGTCCGCTTGTTACCGGAAGGACACCGGGATGCAGCGGTGTTACATGGATGTTTGATCCGGCGGTTTTTGTTGATTCAGACGGCACAGGTTATCTTTATTTTGGTGGCGGCGTTCCTACGGGACAGTTCGCACATCCAAAGACAGCCAGAGTTATAAAACTTGGAAATGATATGATAAGTACATCAGGCTCTGCAGCTACAATTGATGCACCATATCTTTTTGAGGATTCCGGAATCAACAAGATCGGTAACACATATTATTACTCTTATTGCTCTAACTGGAATTGTTCACAGGGCTTTAGCAATGCGGCAATAGAATACATGACATCAAACAGCCCTATGGGACCATTCACATATGCAGGTGAGATCATGAAGAATCCGGGAGTATTTTTCCCAGGTTCAACAGGCAACAATCATCACAGCATTTTCGAATTTAAAGGTAATTACTACATGGCTTATCACACAAGGTCTGTTGAGTCCAAGGTTATCGGCAAGAGCCTTGGCTACAGAACAACTCAGATTGATAAGCTGAATGTATCAGGTGGCAGGATAATGGGACTTACTCCTTCTATGTCGGGAGTAGCACAGACATTCTATGTCAATCCGTATGATCCGGTTCAGGCAGAGACTATGTTCACGCAGGCAGGTATCAAGGTTGCAGGACATCAGGACGGTATTGCCTGGATCACAGATATCAATAACGGAGACTTCACTAAGATAAAGGGCGTTAATTTTGCTAACGGACTTGGTTCAATTACTGTTTCAGCCAACAGCTTTGGAAACGGAACAATCGAAGTAAGAGAAGGAAATCCTCAGGGAACACTTCTTGGAACAATTGCTCTTTCTAATTCAGGTGGACGAAACAAGGACTTTTCCGGAAATATGAAGAACATCTCAGGTGTAAAAGACATCTGCTTCGTATTCAAGGGTGCACTTGATATGGACTACTGGGTTGCTTCAGCTACAGGCTCAAATGCCGGACAGGCAGAGGAACCGGCTCCGCAGCCACAGCCGCAGCCTTCGCAGGGCGGACAGAATGTTAACGAGAATTCTGTAGCTCATATTGAGGACGGCTGGTATTACCTTAAGAATACTCTTTCACAGAAATATCTGACAGTTGAAGGAAACAAGGCTGATGGCTGGACAAATGTATTTATCAGCACAGGAACCGGGGTTGACGGACAGAAGTGGTATGTTACAAACACACAGGATGGTTATATCACTCTCAGCAGTAAGCTTGGAGACTTCATGCTGGATGTTGCCAATGGAAAAAATGAAGATGGCGCAAATATCGGTATCTATATGGGATACGGTGGAGATGCCCAAAAGTTCGTCGTAAAAAACACTAAAAATAATGGAATATATACCATTGGTACAAAGGCTTCCGACGGTAGCAGATATCTGGATGTATATGAGCACAAGACAGCAGACGGAACAAACGTATGTCAGTGGACTTACTACGGTAATCCAAATCAGCAGTGGCAGTTTGAAAAGATTGATGGCGAAAGTACTTCGGGAAGCGGTCAGCAGACTAATCCTTCGCAGGGAAATACAGGAAATCAGGAGCAGGGCGGCTCAGCTGGTCAGGGGCAGAACACTCCTGAGAATCCAGGACAAAATCAGCCTCAGACAAGTGGAGGCCTTGTACTTGACAGCTCAGTTAACAATTGGGGTTCAGGCTATCAGGTAAGCTTTAAGGTTGTAAATAACGGCGAAAATGCTGTTGATACATGGAGAGCTTATGTAAACAAGGCTGACGTAAATATTACTTCAAGCTGGAACGTAAATATCACCGAGGAAGGCGACTATTATGTACTTACTCCTGTGGATTGGAATTCCAGAATTGAAAAAGGATCTGCGATAGAGTTTGGTGTTATGGGAGAAGGTAATCTGTCAGATACAATTCGTTATGAATTTAAGTGACAAGTTGACAATTCAAAAAATGGCAATATGGGCTTTTTAGCTCATATTGCCTCTATGGGGAAATGGTATGGAAAAGATAAATATAAATATGCAGAAATTTTTTGCCAGGATGATGGTGCTTTTCATGCTTGTATGTGCAATCGGAATGTCTTTTTCCGTTGATGCAAGCGCAGCAGATGCAACACTGTTAAATACTTACGGCGCAAAGTACGGCTATTCAGGTACATGTATTAACCTGTATCAGCTAAGGGACTCAGGACAGCTTTCATTTCTTAAGCAGCACTACAACAGTATCACTCTTGAAAATGAGATGAAACCGGATGCACTTCTTGGCGGCTCGGCAAGACTTATAACAGTTTCTGATGCCAAAAAGAGAGGCTACTACATTCCTGATAACTACAAAGAAGCTTATGTTCCTCAGATTAATTTCAATACAGTTGATGAAGTTATGAAGATTTGTTATCAGAACGGACTTAAGATGAGAGCGCATACACTTGTATGGCATTCTCAGACTCCAAGCTGGTTCTTTAGAAACAATTATTCAGGAAACAGCGGATTTGTAAATGCAACTACAATGGATGCACGTCTTGAAATGTATGTAAAGACAGTTATGAACCATGTATATACAAGCCAGTACGGAAGTGTTGTTTATGCATGGGATGTTGCAAACGAAGTTATTCATGCAAACAATTCAGGCTGGGAAGCAATTTATGGCAATAACAGAACTAACGCTTCTTATGTAAAAAAAGCTTTCGCATATGCTTATGATACTCTTGAGTATTTCAAGCTCACCGATTCAGTAAAGCTCTTTTACAATGATTACAACACATACATGGAAGTCAGCAATGTTATTAAGCTTGTGAATTACATCAACCAGGGCAGAAAGACCTGCGCAGGTGTTGGTATGCAGTCACACCTTGGAACAGGATTTCCATCTGTAGATTATTACACAAGTGCTCTTAATTCTTTTGTAAAAGCAGGCTTTGAAGTTCAGATCACAGAGATGGATATCACCAACAAGGGTGATTCAGATATGGCTAACTATGCATATAATCTCTACAAGAACATCAACACAATCAAGAAGAACGGTGGAAAGATAACAAGTATTACATGGTGGGGACTTTCAGATCAGACAACCTGGATTAATAATTCCAAGCCTCTTCTTTTCTCAAGACCGGGCAGCCCAAAGCAGGCTTATAACAAGGTTATTCAGGCATATACAGAAGTGTTCGGACAGCCTTCTTCACAGCCTTCTAACCCTCAGCCATCCAATCCACAGCCTTCAAATCCACAGCCAAGTGGCCAGAATATAAACAAGAATACTACAGCACGTATCAGTGATGGCTGGTATTACTTAAAGAACACTCTTTCACAGAAATATCTTACAGTTGAAGGAAATAAGGTAAACGGATGGACAAATGTTTGCATCAGCAAGGGAACAGGTGTTGATGGCCAGAAATGGTATGTTACAAATACTCAGGACGGATATATCACACTTACAAGTAAGCTTGGAAACTACATGCTTGATATTGCAAACGGCAAGGATGAAGATGGTGCAAACATCGGAATTTATCAGGGATATGGCGGAGATGCTCAGAAATTTGTTGTAAAGAACACAAATAACGGTGGTATATATACAATCGGAACAAAGGTTTCTAATGCTGTGAGATATCTTGATGTATATGAGCACAAGACAGCAGACGGAACAAACGTATGTCAGTGGCTTTACTATGGCAATCCTAACCAGCAGTGGCAGTTTGAGCCTGTAAGAGATGCTCAGCCTGGCCAGGGCGGAAATCAGCAGGAACAGCCACAGCAGGGTTCCGGCAGTCAGGAACAGGCAAAGGGACTTGTACTTACAACTTCTATTAACAACTGGGGTTCAGGCTATCAGGTAAGCTACAAGGTTACAAACAACACAGGAAGCGCAGTTAATTCCTGGACACTTAAGATTCCTACAGACCAGGTGAAAATTGATTCATCATGGAATGTAAATGTTACAGTTCAGGGTGGAAACTATGTTATCACACCTGTAAACTGGAACAGCCACATTGAGAACGGACAGAGCATTGAGTTCGGTTCATGCGGCACAGGAAGTATAGGATCAACAATAGGATATTCTTTTAATTGATATAATAAGAGCTTAGAGAAATACTGCCGCTAATATAGTTATAGTAAACGACATATTATACGAGCGAACATAAATGTGCATTTATGTTCGCTCGTATTAAATCAAAGCGCTTCGCAAAGAGCAACCAGTGTAAGTGACTGACCATATGCCATAGGACGAATCTGAATGTTTTTGTAATGCTGTGCATCCATACCCATTGCCGTACCTGCCGATACATTAAGGACTGTACCATCCGTATCAACATTGTCGCATATCGCTGCGATAGCTTTATCAGCACATTCTTTGTAATCTTCGGAGAGAATTCCAAGCTTTATTCCACGAAGAAGTCCTGCAGCCATAGCTGCTGTCCCGGAAACTTCCTCATAAGAAGTTTCGTCGTCTATAACTGTATGGAAAAGCCCGCTCACACCCTGATACTTTTTGAGAGCTTCGGCGTGATCTGCAAAAGTATCCACAATAAACTGTCTTACGCCGCCATCAAGATAATCAGCACCCTCAAGGAAAAGAGTAACTCCGAGAGTGAACCATGAATTACCTCTGCACCAGTATATTCCACCAAAGTTATCATTTCTCTCAAAACTAAATCCATGATAGAAAAGGCCTGTAGTTTTGGAATACAGATATTTTATATGCACCAGGAACTGATGAGTTGCTTCATCCCTCCAGGCTTTATTGTCATATCTGATGCCCATTTTTTGAAGGAAAAGAACTGCCATAAACAGGGTATCAGCCCAAATCTGACCATTATTTAACATAACTGAGTTTCTGTCTCCGATAGCACTTGTCACATGCTGGAATCCGCCATCCTTGGTCTTTGGAAGCTCATTCATGAGAAATTCAGCCTGATCCATACATAACTTCTCATATTTCTCCCTATTGGGCATCTTATCAAGAATACTAACAAGTGTAAGATATGGACATGAAGTATTTATATTTCTGGATGGAAGTCCGATTTCAAGATTTCTCTCATACCAGTTAACGAAGAAATCCATATATTCATCGCTTTTTCTGTAATTCTGCAAAAGATACAGTCCATAAAGTCCTACACCCTGAGGCCAGTCCCATTCTTCTATACCATAATCGCGGGAACATTTCCCCAATCTGATAATTTCCTCAACGGACATCTTTTTATCCTGCTCGTAATCAGCTCCGCCAAGATTTAGAAGTTTATCCACTACAAGCTCAATTTTCTGCTCCAAAATATTCTTATCCATATTTCCTCCAAAGCACTAAATATATTTTCTATAGTAAACGGCATAATCATTCATTACCTTATTTTATTATGACATCCATTAGTATTTCTAATGCTTTTTCTATCATTTTTACTGCTTATCTTGAAAAAAAGAGTTGACTTCCAATCACGATAATAGTTTAATGTATTTGAATAATAAAAACCGCTAGGGGAGCAATGCTGAGAGTGACCGTGCGATGCACGTCTAACCCTTATTACCTGAACCGGATAATGCCGGCGTAGGAAAGCTGTAGTTCAAATTGGATGCCGGCGATTTAGCAGTTAAGATATTTAGACGGTAGCATTTCTAATAGGTTGATTGTAGATGCATCTCCCACAATGCGGTAACATCATGGGAGGTGTTTTTTTATGAGTTTATTTTTGGAAAAAATAGTTGAGGATGGCTACACATCCTACAACATCACAAGAGGAGGTTATTTTCTTGTAGTAGTTTTATTTGTTCTTGCTGCTGCGCTTGTAAGTTATTTTATGAATGCAGATGGCAAAGGAAAAATGAGCATAAAGCAGCTTACAGTTTCGGCTCTTTGCCTTGCACTGGCATTTGTTCTTTCTAATGTCAAGCTTTTTAAGCTTCCAATGGGCGGAAGTGTAACATTCTTCAGCATGTTCTTTATTACATTTATCGGATATCTCTATGGCCCGAGAGTAAGCCTTTCAGCAGCTTTTGCCTACGGTCTTCTTCAGATGATTGTTGACCCTTATATCATCAGTGTTCCACAGCTTCTTTGCGATTATATCCTTGCTTTTACAGCACTTGGCGTAGCAGGATTTTTCTTCGAGAAAAAGAACGGTATGGTAGTCGGATATCTTGCAGGTATATTCGGAAGATTCGTATTTTCTTCACTTTCAGGAATAATCTTCTTTGCAGACTATGCACCTGAAAACATGAACCCGGTTGTGTACTCAGTTCTTTATAACGGCTCATATATAGCAGCAGAAGGCATTATTACAATAGTAGTTCTGCTTATTCCGGCTGTTCACAGTGCTCTTAACAGAGTTAAAGTTGAAGCTAATGAAAAGAGCATTAAAAAGCAGGTTTCACTTGGCTGATAATATACTATAAAACGCGGTAACAGGAATATTTTGCTACATTTTTAGAACTTAGATGAACCGCTAATTTAATTCCCTCAGGGAGATATTCTGTGGATTCGATGTTTGCTGATTCATTAAGAGCGTTTAGTACAGCTCCTTCTGAATAGGGCAAAATAAGAGTACACAGCGTATCTCCTTCTTTTAACTTCTTTTCTATGACTGAAATAAGCTCATCAAGGCTGTCCTTTTCTTTAGCGCAGATGTAAACTCTGTCATCGGAAGATCTTGGCACAGTCATGACAAGCTGAGAGGCTTCTTCCTGCATTTTCTGCACGATATCTGACTTGTTAAAAACATAGAGAACAGGGACATCTCCGGCGCCTATTTCAGCAAGAGTTTCTCTGGTTACATCCATGTGAAAACGATATTCAGGATCTGAAAAGTCGATGATTTCCAGTATCAGATCTGCATATTTTGCTTCTTCAAGAGTTGATTTAAAGGCGTTTACAAGAGTGTGCGGAAGCTCACTTATAAAACCTACGGTATCTGTCAAAAGAAATGGCTTGTGGCCGGAAGGAGAAATCTTTCTTACAGAAGTATCTAGGGTTGCAAACAGCATATTTTTTTCAAGTACCTGTTTCTCCACAGAGGTTTCACCACCGTAATACTTTAAAAGATTGTTCATTATTGTGGATTTTCCGGCGTTGGTGTATCCAACAAGTGAAATCTTGGGAGTGTCGCTGTTTAGGCGTCTGCCTCTTTGTGTATCTCTTTCTTTTTCCACAGCTTTCAGTTCACGGCGAAGCTCTGCACTTCGCTGCTCGATGCGTCTTCTGTCAAGTTCAAGCTGTTTTTCACCTGAACCCTTATTTGAAAGTCGGCCACTTCCACCTCCCTGCCTTGAAAGAGAGCTTCTCATTCCTACGAGTCTTGGAAGCATATATTGAAGCTGGGCATACTCAACCTGAAGTCTTGCTTCTCTTGTTCTTGCTCTTTTGGCAAAAATCTGGAGTATGAGTCCTGTTCTGTCCATTACTTCAGTGTCCAAAATCTTTTCCAGGTTTCTGACCTGCATGGGAGAGAGCGCGTCGTTAAAGATAATGATGTTTGCGTCAAATACGTCTAAGGAGTTTTTGATCTCTTCAACCTTACCACTTCCGATATAAGTGCTTCTGTCGGGAGAGGGCAGTGACTGAGTGACAGTAGCGGCAACTACAAGGTCAAGCGCCTTTGTCAGCTCTTTTAACTCATGCATTGATCTTTCAAAATCATCATCATTTTTATCAACATTAAGCCCAACAAGAATTGCTCTGACTTCCTGTTCTTCCTGTATTATCTGGTGCATAGTATCTTTCATATACATTTCCTCATAAATTCACGAAAAAAATCCGGAAGCACGAAAAAACATGCTCCCGGGAATTATTTTGGTTTAATAGTGTATTACAACAAGTGGATTCCGTTCTTGTCAGCTTCCATAACCATATCATCAGGCCAGATAGAACACTGAACCTCACCGATATGAGCCTTTCTTAAGAAAAACATACAGATTCGTGACTGTCCGATTCCTCCGCCTATGGTATAGGGCAGCTCTTTGTTTAAAATTGCCTTCTGGAACGGAAGCTCGGCTCTCTCAGTGCATCCTGCCTTCTCAAGCTGTTCTTTTAACGAATTTTCATCAACTCTGATACCCATTGATGAAAGCTCAAGGGCAATATCAAGAACAGGGTAGTATACGATGATATCAGCATTGAGCTGCCAATCATCGTAGTCAGGCGCACGTCCGTCATGCTTTTCACCTGAGGCAAGTTCATCACCGATCTGCATGATGCAGACAGCACCCTTTGCCTTGGCAATGTAATATTCACGCTCCTTTGGAGAATTGTCCGGGAACATATCCTCAAGTTCCTGAGTCGTGATAAAAAAGATGTCATCAGGAAGAATCTCTTCGATATAATCGTACTGGATTGACATGAATTTCTCAGTTTTGCGAAGCACCTTGTAAACATCGCGGACAGTAGCCTTAAGAAAATCCAGATTGCGGTCTTCCTTGTTAATAACCTTTTCCCAGTCCCACTGGTCTACAAAAATTGAGTGAATATTGTCGAGAACTTCATCACGTCTGATGGCGTTCATATCTGTGTAAAGACCTTCGCCTACGTTAAAACCGTATTTCTTAAGTGCGTATCTTTTCCATTTTGCAAGAGAGTGCACTACCTCTGCCGGACGTGAATCCTCATTTAAAATGTCGAATGAAACAGGTCTCTCGACACCGTTAAGGTTGTCATTAAGTCCTGACTCTGGAGTAACAAACAAAGGGGCTGTCACTCTCTGAAGGTTGAGCCTTGTAGCAAGCATCCCCTGAAAGAAGTCTTTGACAGTCTTGATGCCGACCTGGGTATCATGTAAGTCCAGTCCGGAAACGTATTTCTTAGGAATCTTAAGATTATTCATAATAACACTCCGATTGTATGTTTTAGCATTATAAACGTTAAAAAAATCACTTATTACATATTAAAACCATGCAATCAAGATTGCAAGAAAAAAATTTAACAGTAATCATTAACGAATAATTGCAAAATTTAAGGAAAAGTTTCGATTTTAATGAAAAGTATCTACCACTATAATTATGGTGTAGATATCAATGAAGAGTAATGGATGCAGAGGGAAATATGATAAAGCTTTTACTTGCAGATGATGAAGAATATACAAGGGAAGGTCTTGTTGAGGAAATAGAATGGGAGAAGCTTGGAATTGATGAAATCATGCAGGCAAAAAATGGTGCCGAGGCACTTTCCATTGCAGGCTGGTACAGACCTGACATCATTCTGACTGATATTAAGATGCCCAAGATGGACGGAATAGAGTTTGCAAAAGAACTGGTATCAGGCAATCAGAATGTGAAGATTATCTTTATGAGTGGTTTTATGGAGGTTGAATATCTAAAAAGCGCCATAAAGCTGTCTGCAATTGACTATATTGAAAAACCGATAGATTTAAAGGCTGTTGAGAATGCCCTTGAAAAGGCTGTAAACGAGATTCATGAGAAAAAGGCTCAGACTGACATATTGAACAACCAGAAAAATTATGAGCAAAAGCAGCTTTCCACTGTACTTACTTCAAAGCTCTACGACAGCGAGATTATAAACAGGCTCTGTGAAAAACTGTCTTTTCCCAGATTTGTAAAATACAGGTGTGTGATGCTCGAAAGCAGGGAAAAGACAGATATAAACGTGCTTAAAGAAAAGGCAGAGGCAGTCATTTTAAGGAGAAAGCTCAAATACCTTGTCTCAGAGCTTGATATGGAGACTGTGCAATTGATATTGTCCTATGATGATAAAAACAGATATCTGGTAAGCGGCATTTTATCTGAGCTTGCCGGAATTTCGGAGGATGTTATTGTTGCTGTTGGAATGGAGTCGGATAATCTGGGCAATATATACGGCAGCAGACAGACCGCAGAACTGGCTCTTGGGAGCAGTTTTTTTGACTCATCAAAGAAAATTTATTCGGTAGATGAATACATTTTTAACAAAAAGACCATAGAACCTCAGCTATACGGGGATTATCTTCTTCTTATAAAAGAAAACCCGAAGGAGCTGGGGAGTTGGGCAAAGGAGCTTAAGCTTGAGATTAAGTCCCAGAAATACTACAGAAAAGAACAGATAAGGCTCATGGTATGTTCATTTCTAATGTCCATGATCAAGGAGTATCCCGGAATGTATCTAAAGGATTCTGACTTTGCCAGTGAAGAGACAATGATTGCAAGGATAAATCAGTTTAACACTTTTGACAGGCTATGGGATTTTTTTGAGGAAAAAATTGTTCAGCTTCAGAAGGAGGCAGAAGGCACCAGCGGGTATTCCAAGCTTGTTGCGGATATCATTGACTATATAGAAAAAGGCTATGGGAGACCTGAGCTTGGAGTGGCTGAGCTTGCTGCGAGGTTTAGACTCACACCTTCATATATCAATGTCCTTTTTAAAGATGAGACCGGCTCGACAATAAAGAAATATATCAGTGGTGTGCGCATAGAAAATGCCAAACAGATGATACGGCAGGACTATGACAGAATTGCCGAAATTGCTGAAAAGTGCGGCTATGCAAATGCCAACTATTTTGCTAAGGTATTTCGTGAAGAAACAGGAATGACACCTTTAGAGTACAGGAAAATGTTGTGATGACAAAAAAACTTTTTAATGTTTTTGCAAATACATCTCTGAGATTTAAAATAGGTCTTTTAGTGCTGATGGTGGGGATTCTGCCCTCGGGACTTATACTAATTATTTCACTTGGCAGCATTGAAAAGCTCTATTCAAAGCAGCAGGCTTATTCGCTTAATCAGGGCTTTGAGCAGGTTCTTTTGTCGGTAAAGGATAAGATGGATGCACTGCACAACATCTCAACGCTTCTTGCTGTGAGTGATATTTATGAAACCGGAACCGTGTTTGCCAAAGGGGACAATGACATCGCAGGTCAGTTAAGTGACTTTAACCGCATCAATTCCTATGCCTATGGTATGGAGTTTGCCTTTGATTCCTGCACAGTCACTTATTATATTAATGATGATTTCAGCATTGTAAACAACGTCAGCAGCAGATTCCATTCCATCAGTGAAATAGAAAGCGAAGAGTGGTACAAAATGCTGGATGACAGCAGCACGGCATTGTGGACACTTATTGGAGGCCGCCTTTCCATAGCCAGAAATCTTTACAGCAGTGAGGATTACAGCAGGAAAGTGGGGCTTATTGTTATTGGAATAGATATGGCATCGATACAAGAGATTCTGATAGGATCTGAAAAAGGTCAGATCATGTGTCTTTCGGATTCAAGGGGAAATGTCCTTGTGTCCAATTCCTCTGACTTTGATAATGCTCTGGAAAAAGAGAAGCTTTCATTTGACAGCATAGAAGAAACATCGGGTTTTCTTAAAGGGAATATTGACGGGATAAATTATCTTACAAGAAGAAGCAGAATCGGTGATACGGGAATATATCTTTTGTCAGTTGTCCCTGAGGACTATCTTGATAAAGAGAGAAACAAGGTTATAATGCAGACTCTTCTTTTGTATATAGGAGTAGGCATCGCCATTTTGCTTGTTCTTACGCCGTTTACGCGACTTATCACAGGCAGGATAAGGACTATCGGGAATACCATGGAACAGATGAAGGACGGCTCTCTTAAGAAAATAGAAGAAAACAGTTCACGAAGAGATGAAATCAGTCTTTTGATCCACAAGTACAACGATATGGTTGACACCGTAGAGGAGTCTTTAAAAGAGCAGTATGCCCTTGGAGAAGCCAAGAAGGATGCAGAGCTCAAGGCACTTCAGTCTCAGATAAATCCGCACTTTTTATACAATACTCTAGATATGATAAGCTGGATGGCGCAAAAAAATGAAAAGGAAAATATCAGGGAAGTAATACAGTCCATGTCAAGGTTTTACAGAATGACGCTGAGCAAAGGGGCTGACATTATAACTATAAGGGACGAGCTTAGTATGTGCGAAGCTTACATGGACATCCAGAAAATGAGATTTAAAGGAAAGATTAATTTCAAGCAGCAGGTGGACGAGGAGGTCTATGACTATCTGATTCCTAAGATAACACTCCAGCCTCTTATCGAAAATGCTATAGTCCACGGGATAAATGAAAAAGAGGACCCGAGAGGAACTATTAAGGTTGACGGTTTTGTGGAGGACGGAATCATAACGCTAAGTGTCACAGATGACGGTGTCGGAGTAAAAAGTGACAGTAAGGTAAGCTCCAATAGCAGTCACTACGGCATGAAAAATATAAGAAAGCGCCTTGAGGTATTTTTTGGAGAGAGGGTTTCTTTAAATCTTGAGAGCACAGCCGGAATAGGAACCTGTGTCATTGTCGAGTTCCCGGCTCAAAAAGGAGAGTCAGTTGAAGAAAAATAGAAGATTGAAAACTACAGCTCTTTTCCTTGTAATGGCAATTCTGCTTACGGGCTGTCAAAATGATAAAGTTATAGAGGAATCGAAAAAAGAAAATGTGACAGAGCTAAAGGCTGTGATTCTGGGGGTGGAGCCAAAAAAGGGAATGGATAAGCTCTATGAGTCTCTTGATGAGCTTACGGAAAAAGAGCTTGGCTGCAGGGTGCGCTTTAGCTTTATTCCCTGGGGAAATGAGAGAGAGCAGCTCAACATTGTGGTGGCATCGGGTGAGTATGATATTATCCCAAACGGTACTTTTTCAGATTACAAAAAGCTGATAGGAAAAAACGCTTTTCTTGATCTTTCAGAGTATCTTGATGAGGTGCCGCTTCTTACGGAGCATTACAATGTGGAAGGAACAGATTACCTTGAGGACTGCTATATAGACGGTGCTTTGTACGGAATTCCGCAGTTTAATGACGCAGAGCTTTTGTATGATTCGGAGGGTTTTTTTTATAGAAAGGATCTTCTTGAAAAATGGGGACTGGAAGAGATACATGACATTGATTCCATGGAAAAATATCTCTACAGAGCGGCAAAAGAAGAGGAGTATGCAGGTAAACCTCTTATAACAGATAACCGCATCTGGCAGTCGCTGTGGATAATGCTTGGAGATGAGAAATATGTTGAGGTTTCAAGCATGCAGGAGACTCCTTTTATTGTGCTTGATACTACCACCGGCGAGATAGTGAGCAGACTTGAAACACCTGAGTTCAGGCAGGTTCTTGGCTACATCAAGAAATGGGCGAAGGATGGGATTCTTGCTTCTGATATGCTATCTATGTCTGACAATGAGGGAACCCGCGGAATAAATCTTATGAATGAGGATTTAAAGCCCTGCGAAACCAATGTTCCCATATGGTCAATTGACAGCAATGCCATCAGGATTCTTTCTGAAAATCACCCTGAATGGGAATATGATTTTTTTACCTACCTGACTTCCAAAAAAAGCTATTTTGTAAACAGCCTTTCAAATGCTTCTGTAGTCTCGATTTCTGCAAAGAGCGCCCACCCGGAGCTGGCACTTAAATTCATAGAAAAGGTCCATACAGACAATAGGTACTATGATCTGATGCAGTACGGCGCCTTAGATATCAACTACAGGCTTGTGGACGGAAAGGTTAGTTTTCAGAATATCGGAAGTGAGAATCGTTTTTGCTATTCAATATTTGGAGACTGTTTTCTAAATAGGGAGATGGTTCCTGTAAATGAGCAGTTTTATAATGATGCGGTGCTGGAACATGACACCTGGGCAAAAGAGGCGCTCATGCATGCAAAGAAAAATCCCGCCGCCTCGGAAACCGCTGATTTGTCATATTTTCAGAATTCCAAAACCATCGACAAAATACAGCTTGAATACTTTCAGCCACTGGTCTGCGGCTACTACAGTGACGTGGATAAGAGGCTTAACGAACTGATAGAACTATTAAATGAATAGATAAAAAATCTCCGTAATTAAGAATTTTTGATATATTTTTGGATATGACCTCCTGTGATAATTAACTCATAAAGAAACTGATTACAGTTCTTAAGCAGTAATTATTACAGGAGGTTTTTGCAGTGAAGAACATATTTCATGAGCTATGGAAAAATAAGAAGCTGTATCTTATGACACTTTTGCCGATAGTCTGGATACTGGTATTTTGCTATTATCCGATGTACGGAATATTGATAGCATTCAAGGATTACAGCTATAAAAAAGGAATTACAGGAAGCCCATGGGTTGGTTTTGATAATTTCAAATTTCTCTTTAACTATACAGGCGTTGGAAGAATTTTTTTCAATACAATATTCTTAAACATCTTATTTATCGCAGGAACTACCATTTTGTCTATTGTTCTGGCACTTGTTTTTACAGAAATTCATAGTGTTGTCTACTCAAGGCTGGTACAGACCATTGCGATTCTTCCCCATTTTGTATCCTGGACAGTTGTTGCCATGTTTCTTAGCGGAATAATAGGGACGGCAGGTACGCTGACAAAATTTATTACATCACAGGGGTTTGATAATCCTTCCTTTTATACAAACGCCAAATGGTGGCCTCTTATACTGCTGATATTAAGGATATGGCAGGGGGCAGGCTACGGAACAATTGTATACATTGCGGCGATAAAGGGCTTTGATCAGCAGATGTATGAGGCAGCAAGAGTTGATGGCGCCACAAGGCTTCAAATGGTAACAAAGCTTACCCTTCCACTTTTGAAAACCACTGCAATCATGCTGACACTTATGAGCGTCGGTAAAATCTTCAACGGAGATTTTGGAATGATTTATGCACTTGTCTGGGATAATTCATCACTGTATGAGACTACTGATGTTATTGACACCTTCGTATACAGGGCTTTGAGGCAGCTCAACAATTTGGGAATGAGTACGGCAACCAGTCTGTTTCAGTCAGTGATAGGGCTTGTGCTTGTATATATTACCAATGCACTTACCAAAAAGGTCGAGCCTGATGCGGCTATTTTCTAAGATTTTTTGCAGGGAGGAAAAATGGATACTCAGATAACTCTAAAAAACAAATCGCTTTTGAGAAAGACCATTAAAGTAAAGGAAAGCTATGATTCCGGCACAAAAATAAAAATGTCAGGTTCAGAGAAGATATATCTGTCAGTTGTTTATATAATCGCGGGGCTGTTCTGTATTTTTTGCCTATATCCCTTTGCAATAATCCTCGGCAGCAGCTTTGAGACAGAGGCCAATTTTGCCAGGTATGGATTTTCGATAATTCCAAAGCAGTTCACCCTTGAAGCATACAGGGTTGTACTTGGAGACAGTCAGATTTACAGAGCCTACGGGGTAACTATATTCACTACTGTAGTGGGGACAATTATCAGTATGATAATGACAATTCTGATGGCATATCCCCTTTCCCTTAAAAAAGTCAGGTACAGAAATATAATCACGTTTTTTGCATATTTTACCATGCTTTTTTCAGGGGGACTTGTTCCTTCATACCTTCTTATCAGCAGAACCCTGGGAATGAAGGATTCTATATGGGTTTTGATCATTCCTGTAGCATTTAACACCTGGAATATGTTTCTGATGAGGAATTTCTTTGCGGGGCTCCCTGCAGAGCTGTCCGAATCGGCAAATATAGACGGAGCAGGCGACTTTACTATCCTGCTAAAAATTATACTTCCCATATCCAAGCCGGGACTTGCAACCATAGGTCTTTTTTACGCTCTCAATTACTGGAATCAGTGGTTTAACGCAATGCTCTATATAGAGGATAACAGGCTGATTCCGCTGCAATATCTTCTTATGAGAATGCTGCGAAATATGGACGCAATGAAAGAAATGGCGCGAACAGTCGGAATGGCTGTGGGCGAAGTTCCGGCCAATTCCCTCAGAATGGCAACTACGGTTGTGGTAATAGGACCGATAGTTCTTCTGTATCCCTACGCACAGAAATATTTTACCTCAGGCCTCACAGTTGGAGCTATCAAGGGGTAAGTTAAGTTTTTTTATACAAAAGGAGGAAAAGAATATGAAAAGAAAGGGTTTACTAAAGAAAACCACATCAATGGCCTGTGCCATCGCCATGGCTATGTCGCTTGCAGCCTGCGGAAGTGCTGTAAGTGAAGAAAAAGAAACAGGAGAAGACACAGCAGAGTCTGTAGCCGATACTACAACGCTTTCAGATGAAAGCACGCCGGCAGCTTCTAAGATAACGGAAGATGTAACCTTAAATATCCGTGTCATGAACGAATACAGAAATCTTGAAAAGGTTGTTGAAAAATATGAGGAGCTGACAGCATCGGATCCGGTTATGAGTAAGATTCATCTTAACTTCAGCTATGTTCCCGGAGGAGATTACAAGGACAAGCTGACAATGTCTCTGGCAGCCCAGGAGGACTATGACCTTATGTTCTGCGGCGGCTGGCACGGTCTTTCAAAGTTCATTCAGGAGGGCGACTTTGCAGATTTGTCTCAGTACTTTAACAATGACGAGTATCCGGGACTTAAAGCAGCCTTTTCAGAGGACTTCACAAAGGCTATGACAACCTACTTAAGACAGGAGGATGGCAGCTATACAGAGGGAATCTACGGAATAAACCTTGCCTCATACTATGAGGATTCAAGAGGCTTCATGTACAGAGAGGATTTGAGAAAAAAATATAACTGCGCCGAGATTACTGACGAGGAGAGCCTTCTTGCCTTCGTAAAAACTGTTTCGGAAAATGAGCCGGATATGATCGGGGCATCCATCTACAACTTCTTTAGAATTGATTCTCCATGGTATTCTGCAAAGCATGACAATGTTTATACACAGGATAATGTAAATATTTTCGGAGATCAGACCTGGGTATATGTAGGACTTAGTGATGACGGCAAAACCGTGTTAAATGCTGTTGTGGCAGGTGATGATGAGACTGAATTTGCCAAAATGCCAAAGGGATACGACTACGATTTCATCACAGAGTATGTGCAGGACAGAACAAAGTGGAATGATTATCTTTTTGAATCAAGAGGAACTACTGATGTAGTAGAGCCGGATGCAGGAGTTATTTACTGTACTCTTACAGAGTTTGAGTCCAAGGCAAAAGACCTTACGGCGAAGATTCCTGAGGCTGAGGTAAAGTTTTATGTAATTGAGGATGCCCAGAGAAATCAGGAGGACGGCGCAGTTATCTGTGATATGGTGACAAACAACTGGCTGGTTGTGCCTGAATGGTCTGAAAACACAGACGCTACCATGACTTTCCTTGACTGGATGTTTGGAAGTAAAGAAGCCCACGATCTGTTCGAGCTTGGTATCGAAGGAGAAGACTGGGAGGCAAACGGGGATAACGGCTATATTGCCACAGATATTTCAGATGATGAAAAGTACTTCATGCCTACCTATTCATTTACGCTCAATTCCAACTATGTCCGTCTTTCCGAGTTTGTAATGAACAATGAAGATTTAAAGTCACAGTATGAGTACATATTAAGTGATTCGACATACAAGCTCAGTCCTCTCGCCGGTTTTGTATTTGATTCATCAAATGTTGAGACTGAGGTTGCAAATATTTCAGCTCTTTCAAATGAGCTTCAGCTTACCCTTTCAATGTACGATGCTGAAACTGCTGAAAAGATGATTGATTCCTGGCATAGTGAGGCAGAAAAGGTCGGGCTTGAAAAAGTGAGAACAGAGCTTGTAACCCAGATACAGGAGTTCTTAGATGCAAAGAATGCAAATTGATAATAAAAACAAAGTAAAAGTATATGCGGCACCTTCGGGTGCCGTTTTGCAAAAGGATTATCTTTTGAAGGTAAGGGCCGTCGGAGATGAGGAATGGATTATAGTTCCGGTTTACCGGGTCAAAGTGGATATGCATGATGTAAGAACAGCTTCTATGGCATACTTCGATTTTGAGGGTGAAGCGGAGGTTGAGGTTTCAGGGCCTTTTTATATTGCAGAGGCTCTTGTAAGACCTCTTTCAAGAAATATATCCGTTGAAAATGATACCAAAAAGATAAGGTTTAGAATTGACAGACCTGAAAATCTGTCTGTTGAACTTAACAAAAACAGATATCACAATCTTCATCTTTTTGCCGGAAAAATCGAGGAGCCTACAAATGACTATGTAATAATTGAGGGCGATACAAAGAAGGCAAACTTTATTTCCGAGGATGTTTTTTTGACAGAAGAATTTGCGAAAAAGAGAAAACTGTGGTTAACTGCCGGCGTTTATTATGTGACCGAGTGTGTAATGAGGATACCCTCCGATACCGAGATTTACACAGATGGCGGTGTGGTTATTATAGGCGCGTTCATTTGTGAAAATGCAGAAAATATAAAGATATGTGGAAGAGGGATTTTTTACCAGGCAGGGTTTGAAAGGTTCAGCGCAGTAAACGGCATCAGGATAAGTCACAGCACAAATGTCTGCATTAGTGGAGTAATATTTGTTAATCCTGCGCATTACACAGTGTTCCTTGGAGAGAGCAGGGATGTGGTAATAAATAATATTAAATCCTTTAGCTGCGAGGGCTGGAGCGATGGGATTGATATGATGAGCTGCAAAAATGTCCATATAAAGGGAGGCTTTTTAAGGACATCCGATGACTGCATAGCCATATATGGAAGCCGCTGGGACAATCACGGAGATACAACGGATGTTGTGGTTGACGGAACGGTTTTATGGGCGGATGTGGCGCACCCCACCATGATAGGAACCCACGGTAATTACGCAGGGGACGGAGACAGAATCAGCAATATTGTTTTTAAAAATATTGATATTCTGGAGCACAATGAGCCCCAGGCGGGGTATCTTGGGTGCCTTACGATAAATGCGGGAGACAAAAACACAGTTGAAAATGTCACTTATGAAAATATCAATATCGAACCTTTTTTGCACGGGAAGGTAATAGATGTGCAGGTCAGGTGGAATAAGGACTATAATCCCGCTCCGGGGAAACTTATAAAGGGTATCACTTTCATAAATATTAATTATCTCGGAGATGGGGAGGTTACCTCTGTAATAAATGGCTATGACGAGTCTTTAATGGTAAAAGACATTACCATATTAAATTATGTTCGCGGCACCAGGGTATGCAGCTCATTTGAGAATGCCAACATCAAGGTGGGAAGATATTCGGAAAATGTAGTTTTGGGCTGACGAAATGTAAAAGAATTATCAAGTGGACTAATAAATACACTTTTGATGAAAACGGTGTTTTGATAAAATGATGTGAAAGCCTCAAAAGCCCGTATTGTAAGCGATTACAAAAAGTTCGATGTTTCGTCACATTTTCGTCACAAAAACCTATTTACAAAAGCTTATGAGATTAGTATATTACATTAAGTTAAAAACTGTAGCGATGATTGGCAAGGATATGGTCATTGTTTTTTGGCATAATGATTAGAGTAATTGCTGCAGGGCGTTAATGGGAAAGGAGTGACTGTTATGTTAGGAAAAGTTTTTAAGAAACACATTGTACTTAAGCCGACACAGGTTGAGGAATTCGTCAAAGAGGCTGCCAAATGTGATTTTGATGTTGATATATATTACAACAGGTATGTCGTTGACGCCAAGTCCATTCTCGGAGTGTTCGGACTTGATTTTACTAAGACTCTTACAGTTGAGTACAGCGGAGATAACAAGAATTTCGAGGAATACTTAAACGGTCTGGCAATCGCAGGCTAAAAAAACTATTTATATAGAATTAGAAATCCCCATGGTTTACAATAAGCCATGGGGATTTTTTTTCGAACAATATAGAACTGGTGGAAAGATTAATGAAAATAAAGATTTCAGTCAGAGCTCTTGTGGAGTTCATACTGCGAAGTGGAAATATTGATAACAGGATAGCACAGGCGCCAACTGATGCTATGCAGGAGGGCGGCAGGATTCATCGCAAGATCCAAAAAAGCATGGGACCGGATTATCATGCTGAAGTTCCGCTTAAATATATTCATAAAACAGATAATTATGAACTTGTTATAGAAGGGCGTGCAGACGGAATTTTAGACAAATACATAGATGATCCGAATGCTTATGACATGCAGGAGAGCTTTTTGAGTTCTCAAAAGCCATCGCCTATGATAGATGAAATAAAAGGAACCTACAGGGATCTGAAAAAGTTAAATGAGCCTGTGGATGTGCATCTGGCACAGGCAAAGTGCTATGCTGCAATTTACAGTGGAATGAAGCATTGCCCGGAAATAAATGTGCGGATGACATATTGTAATATTGATACCGAGGACTTAAAGTACTTTGATTTTTCTTTTTCCTATCAGGAGATAACTGAGTGGTTTAAAAATCTGATTGCGAGCTACATAAAGTGGTCTGATTTCGAGTATGAATGGGGAAATATTAGAACTTCTTCTATAAAAGCAGTACAGTTTCCTTTTCCATACAGGGAAGGCCAAAAAGATCTGGCTGCAGCAGTATACAGGACTATTGTTCATGGGAAAAAGCTCTTTTTAGAGGCGCCAACCGGTACAGGTAAAACTATCACTACGGTTTTTCCTACAGTAAAAGCTGTTGGAGAGGGGAAAATCTCAAAGTTTTTTTACTTAACGGCAAAGACTATCACAAAGACAGTAGCGGAAGAAGCTTTTGGCACACTTCGAAAAAGTCAGAAGCTTCGTTTTAAGACCGCGACTATTACTGCAAGGGATAAGATATGCTTTTTGGGCGACGAGGAGAGAAATTGTAATCCCGTGGCATGTCCTTATGCCAATGGTCACTATGACAGAATAAATGATGCAATATTTGATCTTCTTACAAATGAAGACTCTTTTGACAGGGAAAAGATATCAGAATATGCCAAAAAGCATGAAGTGTGCCCCTTTGAGATGTCTCTTGATATGAGCCTATGGGCAGATGGCGTTATCTGTGACTATAACTACGTATTTGACCCTTTTGTGTACTTGAGGCGTTTTTTTGGTGATGGCAGCAGGAAGGACTATGTTTTTCTGGTGGATGAGACCCACAATCTTCTTGACCGCGGAAGGGATATGTACAGCGCTGTCCTTAGGAAAGAAAGCTTTTTGGAACTTAAGAACACAATAAAGGACTATCATCCGAGTATTGCGGGGCATCTTGAAAAATGTAATAAAGCTATGCTTGATTTAAAAAGACAGTGCGACGGCTGCACTATTCTTACATCAATTGACAGTGTAATTAACCCGCTTAACAGGCTTTCCGGCATTATGTCAGAGTATCTTGAGGATCATAAAGAGGGACCCTGCAGGGAGGAAATACTGCTGTTTTATTTTGATATATCGAGATTTCTTACAATATATGATCTGGTTGATGATCACTATGTTATGTATAGTGAGTTTTCTGAGGACGGAAGTTTTTTAATAAGGCTTTATTGTGCAGATCCTTCAAGGAATCTTGCAGCGTGTATGGCAAGGGGCAGGTCTTCTATTCTTTTTTCAGCGACTCTTTTGCCGATTCAGTATTACAAAAAGCTTCTTGGCGGTACGGATGAAGATTTTGAGGTCTACGCAAAATCAATATTTGATCCCGCAAAGCTTGGGATATTTATTGGAAGCGATGTTACAAGTAAGTATTCCATGCGTGGCAGCAATCAATATTATAACATCGCTTCATATATTGATAATGTGACAAGAGCAAGAGGCGGCAATTATCTGATATTTTTCCCTTCACATCAGTTTTTGGAAGAGGTTTTGCAGGTTTATGCGGATAACTTTTGGGATGAGGAAAATACAGAGCTTTTGGTACAGCAGGACTATATGAGTGAGGCCGCAAGAGAAGCTTTTCTGGACAGGTTTTCTGTGGGTAACAATATGGACCTTTCCAAGGTTATCCACATGGATATTGAGGTTGTAGAAGATAAGAATATTCTGGGATTCTGCGTCATGGGCGGCATCTTCTCCGAGGGAATAGACCTTAAATATGACAGTCTGATAGGTGTCATTGTGGTTGGAACAGGAATCCCGATGGTGTGCAATGAAAGAGAGATACTTCGGGGATATTTTGAGGATAAAGGCATTGATGGCTTTGATTATGCCTATAGATATCCGGGTATGAACAAGGTTTTGCAGGCAGCAGGGCGTGTTATCAGAACTGAAGAGGACACAGGTGTTGTGGCTTTATTGGATAACAGATTTTTGCAGGCAAGTTATATGAATCTTTTCCCAAGAGAATGGAAAGGGTGCAAAAAAGTTTCGACTGACATAGTCAAAAATGAAATAATTCGCTTCTGGAGCGAAGCTGATAGAAAATAAAGGTGACAATTTGACGTAAAAAAGTAAAAGACTACAAAACGAGTTGACATATACCTATATTGCAATAATTTATGTAAACCATTTTTGAGTTTGAATTGTGTCAATTGTAGGAAAAATAATATGTTAAAACAGAAAACTGATAATCGGGTTTTAATTTTATGACGCATATGTCATGTGGATAACTCTGTGGAAATTGGGGATTAGTTTCAAACGAAAAAATGTAAACCTAGGAAAATAGCGGATTTAAAGAAGTTGGAAAATTGTACACTTAATCGATAAAAAATAAACATGTGACCAATTAAGTCAACGTGTATATGTAAACCAAACCAATATGACAATAGTGTCATAAAAATATCAAATCACAACATATTGGGCGTGGTTTAATACTGAAACAAGCATTTATGTTCGCATATATATTGGCTTCCAACTGAATAGAAACCTGAATAGTAACAGTGTGGGCAAAAAAATTAAAGTGTCTTGACTTTTTTTGGTTGTGATTTTATAGTTATTGAATAAAATGATTTAAAGGTAATGAGAAAGAAGAGTACATATTTTTACCTGATCTAAAGAGAATGCACTTATGCTGATGCATGCTGAGAGAGTGCTGATTATGGAAAATATGGAAGGTAGCTTTTGAACCGGACACCCAGAACGGATTATTTGTTAGTGTTTTTCTTTTAAGCGGTAACAATATTTTCATAAGTGTCCCCGCGTCATCTGCGTTATCGGATGAGACATTGTGTGTATCCTGCGGTAGATTTTTATTGCAGAGCATAGATGTTGACAGAGGCAGTTTTTCTGCGAACTAAGGTGGTACCACGTTTATTAACGTCCTTAGCAGTCTATTTATTTAGATTGCTAAGGATTTTTTTATTGAATCAGGATATTTCTATTCAATAAAAATAATTGCGACTCAATTTTTTAAAAAATCGATAAAGGAGAATATCATGAAGAAAGAACTTGCAAAGACCTATGATCCCAAGGGAATTGAAGCACGTCTTTACTCCAAGTGGGAAGACAAAAAATACTTCCATGCTGAAGTTGATGAAACAAAGAAACCTTTTACTATTGTTATTCCGCCGCCAAATATTACAGGTAAGCTCCACATGGGACATGCTCTTGACAATACCATGCAGGATATTCTTATCAGATATAAGAGAATGCAGGGATACAATGCACTCTGGCAGCCTGGAACAGACCACGCTTCCATCGCTACCGAGGTTAAGATTATTGATACTTTGAAGGCTGAAGGCATTGATAAGAGAGACCTTGGAAGAGAAAAATTCCTTGAGCGTGCCTGGGAGTGGAAAAAAGAGTACGGCGGAACTATTATTTCACAGCTTAAGAAGCTCGGTTCTTCATGCGACTGGGACAGAGAGCGCTTTACAATGGATGAAGGCTGTAATGAGGCAGTTACTGAAGTATTCTGCAAGATGCATGAAAAAGGATATATTTACAAGGGAAGCCGTATTGTTAACTGGTGTCCTGTTTGTAAGACCTCCATTTCAGATGCTGAGGTTGAATACGAGGAGCAGGCAGGCCATTTATGGCATATCAAATATCCTGTAATCAACGAGGATGGCACTGTTTCTACAACAGACTTTATTGAGTTTGCTACAACACGTCCTGAGACAATGCTTGGTGATACAGCTGTTGCTGTTAACCCTGATGATGACAGATACAAGAGCTTTAAGGGAAAGAAAGTACTTCTTCCTATAGTTAACAGAGAACTTCCTATAGTAGAAGATTCTTATGTAGATATGGAATTTGGTACCGGTGTAGTTAAGATTACACCAGGTCATGACCCTAACGACTTTGAAGTTGGTAAGCGTCACAATCTTGAAGAAATCAATATTTTAAATGATGATGCTACAATCAATGCAAACGGCGGCAAGTTTGAGGGTATGGACAGATACGCAGCAAGAGAGGCCATTGTAAAAGAACTTGATGAGATGGGCCTTCTTGTTGAAATAGAGGATTATTCCCACAACGTAGGTACACATGACCGTTGCCATACTACTGTTGAGCCTATGATCAAGGCACAGTGGTTTGTAAAGATGGACGAGCTTATAAAGCCTGCTGTTAAGGCTGTTAAAGATGGTGAGATTAAGCTCATTCCTCCTAGAATGGAAAAGACATATTTTAACTGGACTGACAATATCCGTGACTGGTGTATTTCCAGACAGCTCTGGTGGGGACACAGAATTCCTGCATATTACTGCGATGAATGCGGTGAGACAGTTGTAGCAAAAGAAATGCCTAAAGTTTGTCCTAAGTGCGGAAAGACTCACTTTACTCAGGATCCTGATACACTTGATACATGGTTTTCATCAGCTCTTTGGCCTTTTGAGACTCTTGGATGGCCACATGATACAAAAGAACTTAAATATTTCTTCCCTACTGATGTACTTGTAACAGGTTACGATATCATTTTCTTCTGGGTAATCAGAATGATATTCTCAAGCTATGAGAACATGGGAACTTATCCATTCCACACAGTTCTTTTCCATGGTCTTGTAAGAGACAGCCAGGGCAGAAAGATGAGTAAGTCTCTTGGAAATGGTATTGATCCGCTTGATATCATTGAAAATTACGGTGCTGATGCCCTTAGACTTACACTTATAACAGGAAACGCACCCGGAAATGATATGCGTTTCTATAATGAAAGAGTTGAGAACAGCAGAAACTTTGCTAATAAGGTTTGGAATGCTTCAAGATTCATTATGATGAACATGGCAGAGGATGCAAAGAGCGCAATCCATCAGGATATGCCTTCTGGTCTTGAGCCGGTTGATCACTGGATTTTGAGTAAGCTTAACAAGACCATTAAAGAAGTTACAGACAACATGGATCACTATGAACTTGGAATTGCAGTTCAGAAGGTTTATGACTTTATTTGGGATGAGTTCTGTGACTGGTACATTGAGATGGTTAAGCCAAGGCTTTACAATTCTGATGATACAGTTTCACATGAGGCTGCTCTTTGGACTCTTCAGACTGTTCTTATTAACGCACTTAAGCTTTTGCATCCTTATATGCCATTCATCACAGAAGAGATTTTCTGCACTATGCAGGATGAAGAAGAGTCTATCATGATTTCAGAATGGCCTGTATACAAGGATGAGTGGAATTTTGCCCAGGATGAAAAGGCTATTGAGACTATAAAAGAAGCTGTTCGTGGCATTAGAAATGTTCGTACACAGATGAATGTTGCACCGTCTAGAAAAGCAAAGGTATTTGTAGTAAGCGACAAGGAAGAAGTTCTTGATATCTTCAGAACAGGTAAGCTTTTCTTCGAGTCTCTTGCATATGCTTCAGAGTCTGTTTGCCAGACAGGAAAAGACAATATTGCTGACGATGCAGTATCTGTAGTTCTTGCGGATGCTACAGTTTATATTCCATTCTCAGATCTTGTTGATCTTGCTGCAGAAATAGAGCGTCTCACCAAGGAGCAGAAGAAACTTGAGGGCGAGCTTAAGAGATCTCAGAACATGCTCAGCAATGAGAAGTTCCTTGCCAAAGCACCTGCTGAGAAGATAGCAGAGGAAAAAGAAAAGCAGCTTAAGTATCAGCAGACCTACGACCAGATTAAAGAAAGACTTGCGCAGCTTGTGCACTAAAAATTATGGATAAAGAACTTGAAAACTCTATAGCAAATTTGCTTAGTAAAAGTGATCTTGGAGAGCAAATAACTGTTTCGGAGTGCGAGAATTTTTTAAACAATATACCGAAGTTTACGGTAAAACATACTATTGATGAGACAAGGGCATTTCTTTCCTATCTTGGTAATCCCGATGAAAACATGAATATTATTCATGTTGCGGGAACCAACGGAAAGGGCTCTGTCTGCAAATACATTCAGTCTGTTTTGCTTACGGCTTCATACAGTGTGGGGACATTTACGTCCCCACATCTTGTTAAAATAAACGAGAGATTCTGCGTTGATGGTAAGCCAATCACAGATGGACTGTTTTGCGAGATTTTTGTAGAAACACTGCGCAGAATAACCGAATATGGTGATACAGAGTATTTTCCTACCTATTTTGAATATCTTTTTTTTATGGCGATGCTTTTATATGATGTATATCCGGTTGATTATCTTGTGATGGAAACCGGGCTTGGAGGTAGACTTGATGCCACCAATGCTGTAGCTTCGCCGCTTCTATGTGTCATAACCGAGATCGGATATGACCACATGCAGTATCTTGGAGATACACTTGAGAAAATTGCCGGTGAGAAGGCAGGAATTATAAAGAAAAATGTTCCTGTAGTTATTTTTGATAAGAGACCTGAAACTACAGAGGTTCTTTTGAATAAGGCTCTTGAAAATGAGGCGAGAGCAGTTGTTGTAAAAAAAGAAAATATTGAAAATGTGAAATTATGTAGCGATGATATGGGTAACAAATTCATTGCTTTTTCATATAATTCCTTATATGATAAATATGTTGACCTAAAACTGTCGACTGAAGCAAAGTATCAGACAGAAAATGCATCAGTTGCCGTAGCAGCGCTGGAAATACTGCGTGACAAGGGTGCTGATATCAGTGAACTTGATATTCGCGACGGTATTCTAAGTGCAAAGTGGGAAGGCAGAATGGAAGAAGTTCGTCCCGGCGTTTACGTGGACGGAGCTCACAATACCGACGGAATAAGTGCATTTATAGAGAGTGTTTCAGATATATCCTGTGAAGGCAAGAAAATGCTTCTCTTTAGCATGGTTGACGATAAACAGTATAAGAGTATTATCAAAGAGATTCTGAAATGCAGACAGTTTGATTCCATTAATGTTGCTGTTCTTGAAACTGCAAGAAGTGTATCAATGGCTGAATTAAAGGGAGCCTTTGAGGACGCCAAAGATGAGCTTGGAATTATCGGTCTTCCAATAAAGTACTACAGCAATGTAAGAGATGCTGTGACTGATATTATTACTATGAGAAAGTCGGGAGATGTTGTATTTGCTGCCGGGTCCTTGTATCTGGTTGGGCAGATCAAGTCAATCATCTAACTTTTTTAAAGGTTATTTTGGACATATTAGTTATAAGAGGGGATAGATTTAAATGATCAATTTTGAAGAGGAGCTCAAAAAGTTCAGACCTAGTCTTGAAATAGAAGATGCGGAAGACATTATATATAATCAGGATCTGGATGATATGTCTGATGTACTTATCAAACTGCTTAAAAATGCCAAAGCTGATGGGCAGGACAATCAGAAAAGATAACGTATAGAAAAGGGATCGGATGACAATGAAGTGTTTTCGCTGTGGGGCTGTACTAGATAAAGGTAACATTTGCCCGGCTTGTGGTGCAGATGTTTCTACATACAAGAAAATCATTAGTTTTTCCAATAAGTTTTATAATGATGCTCTGGAAAAAGCAAATGTTCGTGACATGACCGGAGCAATTAATTCACTTAGAGAAAGTCTCAAGCTTGATAAAAATAATATAGATGCAAGAAATCTTTTGGGACTTATTTATTTTGAGACCGGAGAGGCTGTTGCAGCACTTTCTGAGTGGGTTATCAGTAAGAACTTAAAAGCAGAGGATAATCTTGCTGATTACTACATGGATATGGTGAGAAACAGTCCGGCTCAGCTCGATAATATCAATCAAACTATCAAAAAATTCAATATTGCGCTGAATTATTGCCACCAGGACGGACTTGATCTGGCAGTTATTCAGCTTAAGAAGGTGCTTTCTTTAAATCCCGGATTTATTAAAGCACATCTTTTGCTTGCACTTTTATATTTAAACAGCGGTAATTGGGACAGGGCTAAGATTGAATGTCAGAAGGCACTTAAACTTGACAGCGGAAATGTGATGGCAAAGCGCTATCTCAAGGAAGCTGACAGCATGCTTTTGCCGGGAGAGAGCGGCAAGCTTGTTTCTGATATAGCATCCTCTGACAGTGAAGATGTTATCAGATATAATAGCGGCAATGAGATGATAATTCAGCCTGTAAAAAAATCTCCGTTAACCAAAACTACTTCTATCTGGGGAATCGTTCTTGGTGCAATTCTTGGTGTTGCTGCGGCATGTTTTTTGATTTTGCCTCAGAGAATACAGAGTATTAATAGTACCAATCAGAGTAAGATAGCTCAGATAAGTGAAGAGTCTGATTCAAAATCAGCTCAGATCAATGATTATGAGCAGCAGATAAAGAGTCTTCAGAGCCAAATTGCAGATTTGGAATCAAGAGTTACGGATTATGAGGGAGTTGATTCTACTTCGGCTGCGATGAACAGTCTGATGAATGCCACAAATATTTATCTGACTGACTCATCTGATATTGATGGAATGGCTGCAGCTCTTGAAAAGCTTGACCTCAATGTTATTAGTGATGATGTATCAACTGAGTTTACAACTCTTTATGATACACTTATGTCTTTGGTTGGAACTAAACTTGCTACATCATATTACAATACAGGATATGATGCATACAAAGCTGAGGACTATGAGACTGCGATTGCAAACCTTGCAAAAGCATATCAGTATGATAACAGCAATGTGAATACCTTGTATTACCTTGGAAATTCATATTATCAAAGCGGTGATCTTGATAATGCAAAGACAACTTACGATGCGGTTATCACTAACTTCCCGGATACACAGAGTGCTTCTTCCGCACAGACTAAACTTGCGGAAATTAATAATTCAGGAAACTAAAAAATAATGATAAATTTTTCTGATCTGACATTTATATTCAGGTTTTTGCCTGTATTTTTAATAGCATTTTTTTTGACACCCACCAGATATAGAAAAGTGACTCTTTTTGTAGGGAGTCTTCTTTTCTATGCTGTGGGCGATCTTAAGATGTTTCCGGTTTTACTGGGAGCAATCATAATCAATTTCCTTTTTGCTAAGGCGCTAAGAGGAAGTAACAATAAGTTACTTTTTGGCTTTATCATTGTTCTTGATGCGCTCATGCTTATTGAATTCAAACTCCTTGGGCAATTTGTGGATAATAGCTTTTTGCCTGTAGGAATTAGTTTTTTCACTTTCAAAATGATTTCGTTCCAGGTTGACAACTATAGGGCGGATATTTCTAAAGAGCCGAAATTTATTGATGTTGCGGCTTATTTTTGTATGTTCCCACAGGTGGTTTCAGGCCCTATAATGAGATATTCGGACTTTGAAAAGAATGTGTTTTTTAAGAAAAACGATTCTGAACTTGAAGTAATTGATCTTGATGACGAAAATGCGGATGAAATGCTGGAAGAAAAAGAAGTTGATAATTTTGCTGATAAGAAAAACAACTTCGCAGGCATTTTAGAGGCTATAGAAGATGGACTTAGATATTTCGTTGTTGGACTTGGAATGAAAGTTCTTTTGGCGGATCATTTGGCTATGCTTTGGAAAGATATAGGGACAATTGGCTATGAGAGTGTTTCTACACCTCTTGCATGGCTTGGTGCTGTGGCGTATTCACTTGAACTGTATTTTGATTTCTGGGGATATTCACTGATGGCTGCAGGAGTCGGCATGATGATAGGATTTCCTTTTATTGTCAATTTTGATCAGCCATATAAATCAAAAAATGTTGGTGAATTCTACAGAAGATGGCACGCGACACTTGGTTCATGGTTTAGAGATTATATCTATATTCCAATGGGCGGAAGCAGAAAAGGTGATAAGAGAACAGTTTTAAATCTTCTTGTTGTATGGCTTATCACAGGCTTCTGGCATGGAGTTACATTAAACTTCATTTTATGGGGAGTTTCAATTTTCATCATTATATTCTGTGAAAAATATTTGCTGAAAAAATTACCGGAGATGACATCTGCTGTTATCGGAAGAATAAATGTACTGGTTCTTATTCCGCTTACATGGGTTATCTTTGCTATTTCAGACAGCACTATGCTGGCCGATTATTTTATGAGACTATTCCCGTTTTTTGGAGCAGGCATAGCTGTAAATGAAGGTGACTTTGCCAAAAATCTTGGAATGTACTGGCCGGTTCTTTTGAGTGGTTTGTTATTGCTTGTGCCTCAGATTTTTGAGCTTTTTGAAAAATACAAGAAAAAGCCGGTGTTTACAGTGCTTTTGCTTATCTTGTTCTGGGCTTGCATTTATAGCTTGTCCAATGCAGCAGGAAATCCGTTTATGTATTTCCGCTTCTGATATAGTGGAGAATAATGCGAATCGTTAAATTTTTATGAGGAGAGTAGATGAAGATTTTTAAGAATTGTCCGCTTCTTGTGGGTGTTGCGGCAATTTCAGTGATTTTATCAATAATTTCATATGCGTGTCAAAGCAGCGCTTATTCTGAATATAGTGAAACACTTGATTTTGCTTCAACTCCGCATATTGCACTGGTATTTAAGGGACTTTCCGACGGAGTCTATCCTTGGAGTGAGCCAACTGTTGGTGGTGAGGAGTTGTTTGCTGATGGCAGAAATGAAATTTCTGAAATGGGCAGTTTAGATAATGATGAATTCTCTTCAGGTGAAAAGAATGATGATGCTGAGAGTGTAATAACTGTCAGTGCCAATGGCTCACTTGATGTTTCCGGAAACAGTGTTTCTGGAAATGATTCTTTTGAAGATACTGTTTCTGGCAATGATTCTGAAAAAGTATATGAACTGACAGCAGTTGATCCGGAATATTTTAATGATGCGTTATTTATTGGAGATTCGAGAACTGTAGGCTTGTCTGAATACTGTAAGGAACTTGACGAGAGAGCAACTTTTTATGCTAAGGTTTCACTTACTATTTTTAAGGTACTTAATACTCCGTTTGTAAAGACAGAAAATAACGACAAGATTACTGTAGAACAGGCTCTTTCAGAAAATCAGTTTGCTAAGATTTACATCATGCTGGGGCTTAATGAGATAGGTACCGGTACTCCGGAATATTTTGCAAATGCTTATGCTGATGTTATTGCAAAGATCAGAGAACTTCAGCCTGATGCAATTATTTATATCCAGGGTATCATGCATGTAACAGAGGCTAAGAGCAGTACTGATAAATATTTTAACAATGAAAATATAGATATTAGGAATGAAGCAATTGCACAGCTTGCCAATGGTCAGGATATTTTTTATCTTGATATGAATGAGTCAGTTGATGACGAGAACGGAAACCTTTTGGCAGAACTTACATTTGATGATGTCCATCTTAAGGCTTCCTCATATCAGAGATGGTATGATTATTTGCTCGGACATGCAATTGTAAAGCAGTAATGTGTTCAATAGTTACTATTGGGTTTTCATATAATCAGGCTGACAACTGAATTGTAACGTTCAAAAAGTTATAGGTTTTTAAGAGTAATTACTATGTATATTTTTATATAATTATAATATGATAAGGTTGGTACTAAGATGGCAAGAGAGATGACTTTTAAGATGGAACGTCCGGGATTACTTCATGAGGGCGACAAGGTTACCGTAACGGAAGGTGTACTTCCAAGCAATTATTATTATACGATTGACCCGTCACTTGCAATGTCGGGTAATTTTCCGTTTAGAGAGCGTATGCTGGAGCGGGAGGGCGTAGTAACGAAGGTTGAAGAAAATGCCCGCGGATTCTATGTTACAGCAGTATTTGGAGCGCAGGAAAGTGATTGAATTATAGCAATGATGTAAAGGTCAAAAGTAATCATTTTAGTTTTTGACTTTTGAAACTTACATCATTGCTATAAACATAAGGAGGACATGAAAATGGAGTATATTTCAACTAAGAAGGCACCTGCAGCAATAGGACCATATTCACAGGCTATTAAGGCAGGAGATTTTATTTTTGCATCAGGACAGATTCCGATCAATCCGGAAAAAGGGGATGTTGATACTGTTACTATCGAAGAACAGGCAGACAGAGTTTGCAAAAATATTGGAGAGATTTTAAGTGCTGCAGGAACAGATTATGAGCACGTAGTAAAGACAACCTGCTTTCTTGCAGAAATGAGTGACTTTGCTGCATTTAACGCAGTATATGAAAAATATTTCGTTGGAAAGCCAGCAAGAAGCTGCGTAGCAGTAAAACAGCTTCCAAAGAATGTCCTTTGTGAAGTAGAAGTAATTGCTTACGTTGGATGAGGTATAGATACTGTTCACTTGCACCAGGAGAAAGTGAATTAAGTAGGAATCGGAATAAAACATTTTTAGGATTAGAGTATGAAGTTAAGAGTAGTAAGTACATTGTTGGCGGCGGTGTTGTTGCTTGGTGGTTGTGGGAGTCTTGCCGGAAGACATAATATTGATTCGGGTTTTACATATATTGAGAGCCATGACTATACAAGTGCGCTTGAGAGCTTTACTGCGGCTGAAGAAAATGGGGAAGATCCGTGCCTTATTCACAGAGGAAGAGGTATAGCATACCTGAATATAGGTGACTATGTGACAGCGGTAGATGAACTCCTTGCTTCGCTCGCTGCTGATGAAGGAATAGTTGATGACATGGATTTTGACACCAATTATTATCTGGCAGAGGCATATTACAAGCTGGGTGAATATAGTAAGTCAAAAGAAGTGTACGATGCAATTTTGGGACTTCGTTCTAATGATAGTAACGCCTATTATTTAAGAGGTGTTGTAGAGCTTGCATCAGGAGGGCATGACCTTGCCTATGCTGATTTTTCCAAAGCTATATCACTTAATGCCAGAGATTATTCTATGATCATCTATATTTATAAGGCACTTTCGGAGCATGGCTATGCTGAAGAAGCTCAGGGAATATTGCAGACTGCGATGGATAGTGGCTCAGATTATATGACCAATTATGAGAAAGGGCAAATGTCTTTTTACCTTGGAAATAATGCTGATGCGCAGAGTTATCTTGAGGCTGCCAGAAGTGAGCGCGATCAGGATAAAGAGCCGGTTATTCTTTTGCTTGGACAGACAGGTGAAAAACAGGGCGATTACAACTATGCCATAAGTGTGTACAAAACTTACCTTAGCGATACACCTACAAGTGCGAAGGTTTACAATCAGCTTGGTATGTGCCAGATAAGGCAGGGTGACTACGAAGGTGCGATAGCTTCATTTGAATCCGGGCTTTCACTTGATGATAAAGAGCTTAATCAGGAGCTTTTATTAAATGAGATAACTGCGTATGAGTATATGGGTGATTTTGCGATGGCGCAGTCACTGATGAGTACATATCTTGCAGCATATCCGGATGACGAAAATGCACTTCGTGAGAATGTATTTTTATCTACGAGATGATTGTTTACTATTCAGTTGGGGGAAACTTTTGATTTATTGGGGATTGATATGAAAATACAGGTATTTAATGATTGGGACAGGGTTCCGAAGGCCCAAAGCGAGGGAAAAGAAAATGTTGTTCTTGCATGGGACGGAGAGTATAGAAAAGGGGATATTATTGAATTCTCCGGTTTGGAATCCGGAAATTTTTATATTGTTAAGGTAGATGCTGCGATTGATCCGGCATTTGTTCTTGTAAAGCAGGAAAAGCTTGAGTTTCCAGTTCCTTTTTATGAGAAAAAGACGAGCTACAATCCTCTTGCTTTTTTTGGAAACAGGCATGTTGTAACTATTAGAAAAGCTTACGAACATGAGATAAAAAGCTACAAGAATTTGGCGCTCAACCCATTTGATCAGCACGAAGTTTCGGGAGTATTTCCTCATGCGAGTGCTAATGTTGAGACGAGAGGAGAGGCTGTTTTTGCTGCAAGAAATGCTATCGATGGCTGTATAGCGACACTTTCTCATGGTGAATGGCCTTATGAATCATGGGGAATCAACAGGCAGGATGACGCGGAATTTACGTTGGATTTTGGTAGAGAAGTGGACTTTGATAAGATAGTTATTTATACCAGAGCGGATTTTCCTCATGATAATTACTGGACAAGTGCAACTTTCACTTTTTCCGATGGTACAAGAGAAGTAGTATCTATGGAAAAGAAAATTGCAGAACCTCATGTTTTTAATATTACAAAGAAAAAAATCACATGGCTTAAACTTGGAAATCTTATAAAATCAGATGATCCAAGTCCATTCCCTGCACTTACGCAAATTGAAGTATACGGAACGGAGTCATGACATGAGAGAGCATAGAACTATAGTAAAAGATTTTCTGGCTAAAACAAGTGGATGCGGGATATACAACAGATATCCCGACATCTCAGATAGAAATGCCTGGGATAGTATCCCAGAGGAATATAAAAACAATCTGATAAGGGCTGGAGAAGAGGCACAAAATGAGCCTTGGACACAGCTTTTAATTTCTGACTTTTTCGAATTTTCCAAATCAGGTAATCGTGTACGATTTGAAGACAAATATTTTCCAAGAAGAAGAAAACTTAATAAGCTTGTAATGGCTGAATGTGTTGAAAATAAAGGCAGATTTATCGAAGACATTCTTGACGGATTGTACCTTATTCTGGAGGAGACCTCCTGGTGCCTTCCGCCTCATAACAGCTATGAAAGAGACGCAAGACAGGAAAATCTTCCTGATCCTACAAGACCAATTATAGATCTTTTTCAGGCAGAAAGCGGTGCAGAGGTTGCATTTACTGAATATTTACTCAGACCTGTTTTTGACAAAATAAATCCTTTTATCAGCAAGTATGTTAATGACAGCCTTAATAAAAGAATCTTTATTCCGTATCTTAATCAGCATTTCTGGTGGATGGGTAATGGAAAAGAGTCCATGTGTAACTGGACGCCTTGGATTACGCAAAATGTTCTTATTTGCGCACTTTCCAGGGAAGAAGATTTTTTTGCCGAAGAGATAAGAAGAGAATTTATTGAGAAAGCTGCAGCTTCCTGTGATTATTTCCTTGATGAATATGGAGAAGACGGTGGGTGCAATGAGGGTGCGGCATACTACAGCCACGCGGGGTTATGTCTCTTTGGCTGCCTTGAGCTGATTGATGGGGCTGTTTTGTCAAGGAATTCAGCTATTGGCATTAATTGCGCTGACGCGGTTAAAACAAATATATTTCATGATGTGTATAAAGAAAAAATAATACGGAATATTGCAAGCTTCATTGTGAAGATGTACGTGGGCGAAGGCTACTATGTAAATTTTGCCGATTGCAGTGCACTTCCCGGACGGCGAAGCTCCAGAGAATTCTTATTTGGCAAAAACTGTGATGATGATGTTCTTGCAGGCTTTGCTGCTGAGGATTTTAGAAGTGAAACAAAAAATCAGCAGATGCTTTCAGATGAAATTAATCTCTTTTACCATTGCATGCAGGCATTTGCCTATGAGGAAATGATGCAGTTCCCGGTTTCCAAAGAGCCGCCAAGGGACACATTTTTCGAGAGCATGGGGCTTATGGTTGCAAGGGACAGACATTACACTCTGGCTGCCAAGGCGGGAAACAATGCAGACAGTCACAATCACAATGATGTGGGCTCTTTTACCATTTACAAGGATGGAAAGCCATTCGTGATAGACCTCGGAGTCGGTACGTATACTCAGAAAACATTTTCAGATAAGCGCTACGAGCTATGGACCATGCAGTCGCAGTTCCACAATCTGCCTACTTTTTTTGCAGATGAAATTAATTCTGATTTAGGAAAAAATTCTGCTGCAGATTACTATAATTCAGAAATTGTAATGCAAAAAGACGGCGAAAAATATGCTGCACAAAATGTAAACTGCATATTATGTAATAACACTGAGACAGGAGTGTCGTCACTTCAGATGGATATTGCTGCAACATACGATAGTGAGCATATTTGCAGCTACCTGCGCACTGTTTCACTGGAAAAAGGAAAATACATTACGGTTAAAGACAGATACGTCGGAGACTTTCCTTATGTCATGAGCATTATGACTTATGAAAAACCAGAAGTGAAGAAAACTAAAGATGATGCAGAATTGCAAAAAGAAACTGCAGAAATAAAGAAGGATTCAACTGCATCAGCAGAAAAAAATAATGATGAAATAGTAGTAATCAAGGTTGGCACTATTGGGGAAATTGAGCTGAAAAACGTGAAAGATATAATGATCCAGGAATATCCAATCAACGATGAAAGGCTAAAAAACGCCTGGAAACATTCAGTATACAGAATGTTAGTTGTACCTGATAAAGAATTTGAGGCTACTTTTATTTGACGTATGCATTATAGTATTAATAACTTTTGAATGATGTAAAGATCAGAAGTGATTTGGTGGGGAAAGGCATGTGTAGACGGTAAACTTATAAAAAGCGGGAGGAAAGAGCAATGGGGATTTTAAGAACAGATGATGAAAAGTGGGTTTCAGAAGCACTTGGCAAAATTGCTGAAAAGATGGAAGTGGTTGTAGAAAGAAACGTTGGAAAAATCCCATATTCCACTGATGAGAAGGGCAGATTTGATGACCGCTCAGGCAAAAAGGACATATCTTGGTGGACCAATGGTTTCTGGGGAGGAGAGCTGTGGCAGCTTTTCAAATTAACAGGAAACGAGCTGTTCAGGCAGGAAGCAATTGGAACAGAAGATAAGATGGATGCTGTTTTTATGGATTATAACGGCATGGATCATGACGCGGGATTTCGCTGGCTTCCAACTTCTGTAATCAGATACAAGCTTGAAAAAAACTCTGAGTCTAAAAACAGAGCGCTTCTTGCAGCGGCAAATCTTGCAGGAAGATTTAATCTAAACGGTAATTTCATTAGAGCATGGAATGACTGGGGAGACGACAGAGATACAACTGGCTGGGCAATCATTGATTGTATGATGAATTTGCCTCTTTTATATTGGGCATCAGAGGAACTTGGAGATCCAAGATTTAAGGCAATTGCTATGGCTCATGCAACTACTGCTTCTAAGAACTTTGTAAGAGAGGATGGTTCAGTAAGGCACATAGTTGGTTTTGATGCAGCTACAGGCGACTATGTAAGAGATTACGGCGGACAGGGCTATGGTGAGGGTTCATCATGGACAAGAGGGCAGAGCTGGGGAATCTATGGCTTTACACTGAGTTTTCACTATACCCATAAGACTGAATATCTTCAAACTGCAATGAAGATTGCGGACTATATTACATCTGAATTAAAAGAAAACTATCTTGTTCCAGTGGATTACAGACAGCCTGCGGATGTAACATGGGAGGATTCCACTGCCGCAGCAATCACAGCCTCCGGAATGATAGACCTTTACAGGGAGATAAAAGAGCTTGCAGAAAACGGTGTCTCTTCCACTCAGGAAGAGCTTTACATGGATAGAGAAGCTCTTTTGACAAAGGCTGATAAGTATCTTGATACAGCAATCAATCTGCTCAAAGCGCTTCATGAGAACAGATGCGATTACACCTGCGATAAGGACAATATCCTTGAAAAGTGTACAGCAGCATATCATGACCCTGAGCATGAATTTGCAATTATTTACGGTGACTACTACTACATCGAGACACTGATGAAGCTTAAGGAGCAGGAGCTTCGCATATTCTGATTCTAGTGTAGCTGTTTTATATTAACTCGACTATATGCTTGCTATAATTTGAATCTACTGCGTTGTCATCAGTCGTCGATGGACGCCCATCGACTCCATCTTCCGCCTTGTAGATTGCAAATTATATCTAAGCAATATAGT
>JAFSQI010000127.1 GCA_017446685.1 Butyrivibrio sp. | reverse complement strand
TGAAAATACAAGAACAAGCTGAATGCTTTGAACAACGTTGAAATGAAGCTTGTTCTTGTATTTGAATCTATATGAATTACGACGCAGACGAAAATAAGCATTTATGTCCACTTATATATTGGCTGACAACTGAATTGTAACTGTGTAGCAGCCTTTTTGTTGCCCTATTTGAATGGTGGCTTGACACTTTGTGTGGTGTAAATCATAATACTATCTGTGACGAAAGTTAAGGTAGGTTAATATAGATTTATGAGTGTCAGTTCTAATAGAAATATTGAAAAGAAAAAAGGTGGTCTTTTTTTTCAGGCAGGAATTCTTACTGCTGCAGGTATGATCAGCAGGGTTATAGGGCTTTTGTATACCAGCCCTCAGGCTGCTATTATAGGAGATGAGGGAAACGGCTATTATTCGGCAGCTTATGCAATATATACCATCATACTTTTGATTTCTTCTTATAGTATCCCATCAGCAATGTCAAAAATTATATCAGCCAAACTTGCAGTAGGTGAGTTTAAGAACGCACACAGGATTTTTAAGTGTGCGCTTGTTTATGTTTCAATTATAGGAGCTTTGGGAGCAATTTTTCTTTATGTAGGTGCGGATTTTCTTGCTGCGGGTAGATCGGCTACAGTTCTTAGGGTTTTTGCTCCAACAATTTTTTTGTATGGATTTCTTGGTGTCTTAAGAGGATATTTTCAGGCACACAGAACGATGATCCCTACATCGGTATCACAGATACTTGAGCAGATTGCCAATGCACTTATAACAATAAGTGCAGCTCTTATTCTGACAGGAATTGCAGGCAATGAAGATCCGTCAAAAAGAGCAATGTATGGAGCTATAGGAAGTGCTATAGGTACAGGCTCAGGTGTTTTGGTGGCACTTTTGTTTATGCTTTCTGTTTATTCACTTAACAGAGAGAGATTAAAAAAAGATATACGGTCAGATGAACATCAGGAATTGGCGAATAAAGAAATTTTCAGATTGATAATAATGATTGTCACGCCTTTTTTGCTTAGTACATTTATTTATAATCTTTCTACATCTTTAAATTCCACTTTATTTAGCAGAATTTTGATGCATATCAGGAATATTGATGAGTCACAGGTTGCATCTATGTACGGAATTTTTAACAGAAAGTCTATGGCTATTACAAATCTGCCAATAGCTTTCGCAAGTGCTACAGCTGCAGCTATGATTCCTGAAATATCAGCTCTTTTTGCCAAAAAAGATACTGAAAATACAAGTACTACAGTTTCTAAAGTTACAAAAGTAATACTATTGATTGCTATTCCAAGCGCAGCAGGATTATTATTTTTGTCAAAGCCAATAATAATGATACTTTTCCCACAAAAAAGTTCACTTGATGAGGCAGCACTTTTGCTTAGGTGCTTATCAGTAACAGTTGTTTTTTATTCTCTTTCAACTGTATCAAATGCTGTTTTGCAGGGGATTGGGAAGGTTAATGTTCCGGTATTTAATGCTTTGATTGCCCTGGTTATTCAGACTTTAGTTCTTAGCGTGCTATTGCTTAATACACCGCTTACAGATGTTTCATTATGTGTTGCCACTATAGTTTATTCATTGCTTATGTGTATACTTAATAGTTTGTCTTTGAAAAAATACATTGTGATTTCAAATGACATAAAAAAGACGTATGTTTTACCGATTATTTCTTCGCTGGTTATGGGTGTGGCTTCTTGGGGGACATATCAACTTATTAGTTTTGTTTTCTATATTATTAAAAAAAATTCTTTTGCCTCTACAGTTGAAGAAACGGTTACATTTAATGAATATCTTTTTTCAAATTATTTTGTTAATCTTTCAGCAACATTTATTTCTATAATTGTTGCTGTAGTGGTTTATTTTGTTGTGCTTATCGCCTCAGGCGGGGCTTCTGAAGATGAATTAAAGAGACTTCCGAAAGGCTATAAAGCGGTTGGATTGTTTAAAAAATTAAAATTACTTAGATAATATTTAAAGAAGGAGCGGGAAAAACGTGATAAATGCAAATCTTACTGGATATACTGATTTTATAGTGGAAAAAACCACAGAGCTTTTGAATATTGATTCGCCTACAGGATACACAGAGGAAGCTGCAGCATGGGTTAAGGGTGAATTTGAAAAGCTTGGTTTTGATTCAAAAATTACGAATAAGGGCGGAGTTATCGTGAATCTTACAGGAAAAGACAAGGAAGATGGTCTTTTGCTTGAGGCGCACACAGATACTCTTGGAGCAATGGTGGCAACAATCAAGGCAAACGGCAGATTGCAGCTTACTAATCTGGGAGGAATGAATCCAAATAATGCAGAGACAGAAAATGTCAGAGTAGTTACAAAGTTCGATGGAATATATGAGGGAACTTTCCAGCTTAATAATGCATCAATTCATGTAAATGGTGATTATGATGATACTAAGAGAACCTGGGAAAACTGTGAGGTTGTTCTTGATGAAGATGTAAAGACAAAAGAAGATACAGAAAAGCTTGGAATATCAGTAGGAGATATTGTATGCTTTGAACCAAATGTCAGAGTTACAAAGTCAGGGTATATTAAATCAAGATTTCTTGATGATAAGCTCAGTGTAGGCATACTTCTTGGTCTTGCTAAATACATCTGTGATAATAAGCTTACACCAAAGAGAGCTCTTTATGCTCATATTACTGTATTTGAAGAAGTTGGACACGGTGGATGCGCAAGTGTGCCGGAAGGATGCACAGAGGCTATTTCTGTAGATATGGGCTGTGTTGGAGAAGGGCTTACCTGTACTGAAAAACAGGTGTCAATTTGTGCAAAGGATAGCGGTGGACCGTACAGCTATTCTATTGTTCAGGGCCTTGTAGCCGCAGCAAAAGAGGCTGGAGCAGATTATGCAATAGATATTTATCCTCATTATGGAAGTGATGTGGAAGCAACTTTGCGTTCAGGAAATGATTTAAAGCATGGTTTGATAGGTGCCGGAGTATATGCTTCTCATGGATATGAGAGAAGCCACAGGGATGGTGCCGAAAACGTATTGAAGCTTCTTATAGAGTATGCAATTTGATTTTGGAATGAAATACTAATAGAAGATTGTCTATTTATTTCATAGGAAATTGCTCCGCATTCCTATGAAATAAATAAACGCTCCGCTAAGGATGCGACTGGTGTGCAGATGAATTTTGCAAGCTAAAGCTTGCGCGCACCAGCGTGCAAAGAGTCGCGAGCGACTCTTTGTTCTGATGTAAAATCAGTCACTGATAAGTTTTAATGAAGATATGTCGGGAGCAATTGCCATGGAGTAATTGGTGTAATATACAACAAAACCGGGTTTTGCGCCATTTGGCTTTTTTACATCTTTCCTTTTAAGATAATCTATTTCAACTTTTTCCTGCAATTTCCCTTTTGAATAGAAAGCTGCAAGCGCGGCTGCTTCTTCAAAAGCTTTATCAGGAACATCTTTTCCGCCTGTTAAAAGAACTACGTGAGAGCCGGGGATTTTTTTTGCATGAAACCACCAATCTCCTCCGTTTGCTGTTTTGAATGTTAGTTCATCATTTTGAATATTGTTTTTTCCTACATATATATCGAAACCGTCACTGCTTCGATAATGGAACGGTTTGCTGGTGATTTTTTCTTTTTTTCCGTTTTTACCGGTGGTGTGTGATTTAATATAACCTGAACTTACAAGCTCCTGTCTTATCTGTGCAAGATCAGCTTCTTTCTGGGCTATATCGAGTGCATTTTGTATTGATTCAAGCTGTTCTATAGCTTCAGAAGATTCTTTTATCTGTTCTTCAAGAGCTTCAGCGGTTCGTTTTAACTTAGTATACTTATCAAAATATTTTTTTGCATTTTGACTTGGTGTGAGAGTAGGATCAAGCGTGATAGTTACATCTTTTCCGGTATTATAGTCATTGACTGTAATTTTATCGGCACCTGGTTCTGCGCTGTATCCGTACACAGTTAGAAGTTCTCCGTATGTTCTATATTTGTCTTTTTTTTCGCTGTCCTTCATCTGCTTTAGCTGAAGATCGTATTTTCTTACGTTTCTCTCAAGCGCTGTCTGAACAATCTTCCTTAAATCAACAGATTTTTGACGAATTCTTGTAACTACGCTCTTTTCTGCGTAGAACTTTGTAATAAGTGAGGAGATATCTTTTACTTCACATATGTTTAGGCTGCTATTCGTATCAGAGGTATCTTCACTGTGACTATAAAGCTTCATTTTAACCGATGAAAATTCTTTTGGTGAACCGTTTTCGTAAATTATACAAGGTGAAAAATCGCCGTTTTTAACAAGAACCATTATTTCATCAAAAGCACGATAAATCTTAATTGATTCATTTATGTCCAGAGAAATGGCAGATTTATCAGCATCAACACCTGCGCGGTAACATATTTCCTGTGCGATTATAGGTGAAATTCCGGTATAACTGGAATAAATTGCCTTAAAAAGAGGCATTCCTTTACTCAGAACACATGATGAGAATTCATCAGCATTTGTAGTGAGAGGATTTTCTTTATCCTGGGAAGGAATGAAATATTCTCTTCCGGGAAGGACTTCCCGCACTGAACTTACAGAAGCGGGGATGTGCTTAATACTGTCGATAATAATATTTTTTTCATCTGTAAAAATAATGTTACTGTATTTTCCCATTATTTCAATAATCAGAAATTTGTGGCATAAATCACCCATTTCGTCAAGGTGTTCTATTTCGAAACGGATGATCCTTTCTAATCCTCCCGGCTGTGTGACTGAAATTATTCTGCCGTTTTGAATATGCTTTCTAAGAAGCATACAGAAATTAGGCGCAGTCATAGGCGAAGGCTTGCTGTCTTCAGTAAAATATGCCAGTGGAAGAGAAGCGTCAGATGAAAGAAGGAGCTTTTGCTGTTTTAAACCGAATTTTTCTGCTGCTTCATAAGACAATTTTACTGTAATAGAAAGTTCATCGCTTTCAGTTTGAGCGATTTTGTATATGCGACCACCTGTAAGCTGATCGCTGAAATCCTTTGTGAGATTTGCAACTGTAATTCCATCAAATGCCATAATTTACCTCTATAAACAAAATATAAATTCCAAGAATATTTTTATAGTATAGCATGAAAAATTAAAATTAGGTATTGTAAACGCTTACATTTTTATGTTATAACATTCTTAGTAAAAAATGTTTTCTAAGCGATTTGTAAGCGCTTACATTTCAGGAGGATTCGTGATGGACTTATTGAACTATGAAGTATTGGCTAAATCCGGTTATGAAGGATATGTTTTAAAGGATGCACCAGTTAAGGTTCTTCAGTTTGGTGAAGGTAACTTTATGCGTGCATTTGTAGATTATTTCTTTGATATCAGTAATGAAAAGGCTGGCTTTAATGGAAAGGTTGCCCTTGTTCAGCCTATTTCACAGGGACTTACAGATCTTGTCAACAAACAGGAAGGCTTGTATACACTCTATCTTCGTGGAAGCGAGAATGGAGAGAAGGTTGATGCAAAGCGTGTTATTTCTGCTGTTGATTGCTGTCTCAATCCATATGTTAAGTCTGATTTTGACAAGATGATGGAGATAGCTTCAAGTGATGATCTTGATATTATTGCTTCAAATACAACAGAGGCTGGAATTGCTTATGATCCTTCCTGCAATTTTGAGGATGTTCCTGCAAACAGCTTTCCTGGTAAGCTTACTCAGGTTCTTTATACCAGATACAAGGCAGGCAAGAAGGGAGTAGTAGTTCTTTCTTGCGAGCTTATTGACAATAATGGAAAAGAGCTTCTTAAGTGCGTTAATCAGTACATTGATCAGTGGAAGCTTGAGGATGGCTTTAAGACATGGGTTAATGAGGAAAATATTTTCTGTTCAACTCTTGTAGACAGAATCGTTCCGGGAAGAATTCGTGACCCTAAGGAAGTAGAAAAGCTTGAAGAAGTTAACGGCTATCATGATGAACTTATCGATGTAGGAGAAATTTTTGGCGTTTGGATCATTGAGGGACCAGATGGACTTGAAGACAGACTTCCATTCAAGAAGGCAGGAGTAAATGTTCATGTTGTTCCTGATGTTATGCCGTACAAACATCGTAAGGTTCGTATTCTTAATGGTGCACATACAGGATTTGTTCTTGGAGCATATCTGGCAGGACAGGATATTGTTCGTGATTGCATGCAGAATGAGAGCATTTCCGGATTCATGAACAAGATGCTCAATGAAGAAGTTATTCCTACACTTGTTGATCATCTCGATGAAAATGATCTTAACCAGTTTGCAGCTGCTGTTAAGGATCGTTTCAATAATCCTTTTGTTAATCATGAGCTTATGTCCATTTCACTTAATTCAACAAGTAAGTGGAAGGCAAGAAATATGCCATCATTCCTTCAGTATATTGAAAAAAATGGAAAGCTTCCTGTTTGCCTTACTATGTCACTTGCTGCTTACATCGCATTTTATTCAAATGATATTCAGGAGCTTAATGATAAGGGACTTGTCTGCAAGAGACCGGCAGGAAATACATATACTGTAAGTGATGACAGATGGGCACTTGAATTTTTCTATGATCATAGAAATGACAGTGAAGAAGATCTTGTAAAAGCAGTTCTTGGAAATGAGAAGATGTGGGATCAGGATCTTAACAAGATAGACAATCTTACAGAAACAGTTATTGCAGATCTCAAGAAAATTCATACTGAGGGCGCTGAAAAGGCATATGCAGATTGTCTTTGATAAATAGCTTCCGACTATTTCAATATACAATGTTTCTGTTGATCCATATACGATAATTAGAAATATAATGTTTTTTTATAGCTTACGATAATAAAAAGTTGCCATTCTTTTGTAAAAAAGTGTGGCAACTTTTTTTGATATGTATTATTATTAGTTGATGAAAAGGGTAACGCTTTAAACTGTTAAACTTTAGTTTAATAAATACAGGCTTCAAAGCCGCTAAATATCTATAAGATAAAAATTAATCTCGTATTGATTTATTTTATTCTATATAGTATAATTGTATACAAGTTCGAACAAGGGGGTTCGAAGAGTTCGAAAATATTATCTAGTGATAGAAATGCTATTTGTATTTTCGTATACAGATAGCTATTTTTATATATTTTAAATCATTCATACCATGTGGGTTTTACAATACATTTTCTTGATGTGGGGCGAATGATTAAAAAACAAAATGGAGGAAAATTATGAAGAAGTACAACAGAGTTATTGCTTTACTTGCAGCTACTTCAATGTCAGCTTCTCTTATGGCTGGATGCGGTAATACTGCAACACCTGCTACAGAGTCAACAGATTCTGCACAGCAGACAGAAACTGCAACAACACAGAGCAGTGACACAACTGCAGCAGAGACAACTGCAGCAGAGACAACTGAGTCCGAAGGAGCTTCTTTGGTAGGAGTTGAGCCGGACACAAGACTTGCATCTGAGGCTTATTCAGAGCTTTGGGATGTAGACAGCTATCAGACAGAATCATCAGATCTTTACAACAAGGTACTTGGTGAGTACTATGAGGAGTATCAGAAGGCTCTTGAGGCAGAAACACTTTCAGAGCGTTATGCTCTTGAGGCTATTGCTGAGGCAAAGCTTCTTGAATCAGGAGTATTTATTCCTCTTTCAACTCGTGGCGGTAACTATGCTGTATCACGTATGGCACCCGGTTCAGTTACAAAAGTGCTTTGGGGCAATGATGATGAGAGATGGCATAATGCTATCGTAACAACAGAGTTTATTACTTCTGAAGATCATTTAGCTCTTAAAGAGATGCTTAATGAGCTCAGAGGCACTGGCACATATCAGACAGAAGCTAAGAAGTACCTTGAAGAGAAAGGCTATACAATTAAGGACTCTTATAACTATCCAAGCACAAGTGATCCTGTAACATGGGATGTACTTGCTACATCAAGACAGGCAGATTCCAGAATCCTTATTCAGCTTTATGATGGACTTATGGAATATGACGTAGAGAACGTTCAGCAGCCTGCACTTGCAGAAAGCTATGAAGTTTCAGATGATGGACTTACATATACTTTCAAGATTCGTGAAGGCGTTAAGTGGGTTGATTCACAGGGTAGAGAAGTTGCTGATCTTACAGCGGATGACTTTGTTGCTGGTATGCAGCATATGATGGACGCTATGGGCGGTCTTGAGTATCTTGTTCAGGGCGTTATTGTCGGGGCTGATGCATATATTAATGGTGAGACAACAGATTTCTCAACAGTTGGTGTTAAGGCAGTTGATGATTATACACTTGAATACACACTTGAGCAGGAGACACCTTATTTCACTACAATGCTCAGCTATGGTGTATTTGCTCCTCTTTCAAGATCCTACTATGAAGGTCAGGGTGGACAGTTCGGTCAGGGCGCTTCTGCCGGACAGTATGGTACAGATGCAGATCATATTGCATACTGCGGACCATTCCTTGTAACAAGCTTTACTGAGAAGAACTCAATCGTATTCAAGGCTAATCCTTCATACTGGAACAAGGATAACCAGAACATCAAGACTCTTACATATGTATATGAAGATGGAACAGATGTAACAAAGTCATATAATGATGCTATTGCAGGAACAGTTGATGGTGTTGCTCTTAATACATCTACAATTGAGACTGCTAAGGCTGATGGAAACTTCGATAAGTTCCAATATACAGTAGATACTGATGCTACAACATTTAACGGTTTCCTTAATATCAACCGTAAGGCATATGCTAACTTTAACGATGCATCTGTTGGTGTTTCCGCAAAGACTGTTTATGAAGGACAGAGAACTTCAATCGCTATGCAGAATCAGGCATTCAGACTTGCAGTTTGTGCTTCTCTTGACAGAGCTTCATACAACGCTCAGACAACGGGTGAAGATCTTAAGCTCAACAGCCTTAGAAACTCTTACGTTCCTGGAAACTTTGTAACTCTTCCTGAGGATGTAACAGTTGATATTAACGGAACAGCAACAACATTCAAGGCTGGCACATACAACGGAGAAATTACACAGGCTCAGCTTGATGCTGATGGAGTACAGATTAAGGCTTGGGATGCTGAGACACTTTCATCTGATGGATTTGACGGATGGTACAATCCTGATTATGCTAAGGAAAGTCTTGCAACAGCAATCGAAGAGCTTGCAGCTCAGGGAGTAGAGGTTTCTGCTGAGAATCCTATCCAGATTGATCTTCCTTACTTCTCAGGCTCAGAAATTTATACTAACAGAGCAAATGCATTCAAGCAGTCACTTGAAAGCACACTTGATAAAAATGTAGTTATCAACCTTGTAGCATGTGAATCAGCAGATGATTGGTACTATGCAGCTTACTATCCTGAATATGGATATGAGTTCAACTGCGATATGTGTGATGTATCAGGTTGGGGTCCTGACTATGGTGATCCTCAGACATATCTTGATACTATGCTTCCTGATTACGCAGGTTACATGGTAAAGAGCATTGGTATTTTCTAAAAAGTTTTGACAGTTGCCTGGATATATGGTAAATTATTTAGGCTAATATAAAGATATAAAAATTTTATATTTTTGTATTTGTTGATTTCTACATCTCGGAGAGAGTGGGAATTCTTCCCACTTTCTCCATTATTATGTGATTACACCATTTATTAAAAAAGTGTAAAATTTTTATTCCAGATTAAGGGAAAAGCATTATGGCTAAGTATGTATTAAAAAGATTAATTCACGGACTAGTATCATCATTTATTGTTGTAGCAATCGTTATGATCATGATCTACACGATGCTGGACAAGCAGCTTATTTTTGCTGCTGACAATGTCTACAAAAACTATGGAAACAACGAGAAAGTTGCCTACCAGTACCGAAAATGGGAAGAGTATGGCTATCTCGATTATTTGACATATACAGATTATCTCTCGATGCTGGTTCAACAGGGAGAAATTGATGAAGAAACCAAGACTTCTATAGCTTCTATCGGCAAGAAAGAAGAGAACGACAGTGAGAAAGTTGCTGAGTATGTTCAGAAGTTTAAAGATTATTGCAATGCAAACGGATATACCGTTGTCAGACTTAATGCGATAATGGTTTCACCAAAGAAATATGCTAACGGTGGTGCACAGCAGTTATTTGCCTACAAGCCGCTTCCTATCACACACAGACTTGTAGCTTATATTACAGGACTTATAAGTATTGACAATATTCATTATGTTCAGAAAACATATGGAGATGAACTTGAAAATATCGGACTGACATTTACATTACATGATCCTGTTTATGGTGGAACAAAGTTTTCACCTGCTATTATTGGAAATGGAACAAAACATAAATACTTGTTGTATTTTGACAATAAGTTCCCATTCATTCATCAGAATCTTGTAACACTCAATTTGGGAGAATCTTATGCTGTTAACCAGGGTGTTGATGTGTTTGAAACAATGAATAAGGCGCAGGGTTCATACGTAATGAGCACAATTACATTCCCTACTGGCCTTACAGAAGAATCTGCAGATGATCTTCATTCAGCAGTTTATGTTTCAGGTTCTATGCTTGCTAATAAAGTTAATTCAGATAGATTTACTGATGATTATACAAGCGTTACAACAGTAAAATCAGGTAAGTCAAAGATGGGATACTCATTCTCAATCGGTATTATTGCGGTTCTTCTTGCATATCTGATTGGACTTCCTCTTGGACTTGCAATGGCAAGACATAAAGATAAGCTTATTGATAAGCTTGGTACTATTTATATTGTATTTATTATTGCGGTTCCTTCACTTGCATATATATTCCTTTTTAAAGCTATTGGAGGAAAACTTGGACTTCCTACTACATTTGATATGGAATCCGGAAGTTGGCTGATTTATTTACTTCCTATTATATCTCTTGCGCTTCCTTCAATTGGTAATAATATGAAGTGGCTTAGAAGATACATGATTGACCAGATGAATTCAGACTATGTTAAATTTGCAAGATCCGGCGGACTTTCAGAAAGCGAAATCTTTAGAAAGCATATTTTGAAGAATGCTGCAATCCCGATTGTACATGGTATTCCAGCTTCTGTATTGGGTGCTTTGGTAGGTGCTATTATAACAGAGCGTGTTTATGTTGTTCCCGGTGCAGGTAATTTGCTTACAATTGCTATTAACCAGTACGATAACGGCGTTATTGTTGGTGTTACTCTGTTTTATGCAGTACTTTCTGTTGTAAGTATTATTCTTGGTGATGTTTTGATTTCAATTGTTGATCCTCGTATCAGCTACTCAGGCAAAGCAAGGTAAACATATTACTTATTGTTCGGTAATGAATTTGTTGCTAGATCATACAGTACTTATAAAACAGTAATGTGAATAGCTTATATAATAATTTTGATTGGAGCAATTTTAGAATGGAAAATAAAGATTCTCTATTTACAGTAGAGGGAATGACAGACGAAGAGCTTTTTTCCCGTGTTGACCATAACAGTCTTGATTCAGAAAAAATTACAGCGCCCAGATATTCATACTGGCGCTCCGTGTTCAGAGTTTTCTTTAGAAAGAAGATAAATATAGTTATTTTGTCTTTGCTTGCATTTGTTATTTTGTTTGCATATATTTATCCTTCGGTAATCGAATATGATAGATTTGGTAATTTGTTGGATTCAACTGCAAAGCATCTTAAACCTTTGGATGCAATGAAGAAATTTGGATACAACATTCATTGGATACTTGGTGCTGGAGCATCAGGTCAGTCAACGTTCGATGCAATTTGGACCGGTTCAAGAATATCAATTTCACTTGCATTTATTTGTGCCGCTATAAATATGACTCTTGGTGTTTTGATTGGTGCAATCTGGGGCTTTTCCAAGAAAATTGATATGTTCATGATGGAAGTTTATAATATCGTTGGTAACGTACCTACAATCCTCCTTATATCAGTTCTTGTGCTTATTCTTTCACCAAGCTTTTGGTCAATGGTATTTGCACTTACAATAACAGGCTGGTTGTTTATTGCATACTTTATTAGAACTCAGGTCATTATAATCAGAGACAGAGAGTACAATCTTGCAAGTAGATGCCTTGGAACACCTATTACAAGAATTGCAACCAAGAATATTTTGCCTTTTATGACATCTGTTATAGTTACACTTCTTGCTGTAGAAATACCTTCTTATATTTCATATGAGGTATTCCTTGCTTACATTGGTATGGGTATGTCAGATATGTCTCTTGGTAGACTAATTTTTGAAGCAGAGAGCGCCATGGTAACTCCCGGATGGCAGTTCGAGTTCTGGAGCCCTGTTGTAATTGCTTCAATTATCACAGTTGCTCTTTATGTTACAGGACAGAATTTGGGTGATGCATCAGACCCTAGAACACATATGTAAGGAATGTTATGAAGATGGAAGATAAGAAAGTATTATTATCAGTTAAAGATTTGGAAGTAAAATTCCGTGTTAGAGGCCGTATCCTTACAGCTATCCGCGGAATTTCGCTGGATATTTATGAAAATGAATCAATAGCTATTGTTGGTGAGTCAGGTTCAGGTAAATCTGTTTTTACCAAGACTTTCGCCGGAATGCTTGATGCAAATGGTTTTATCAGCAAAGGTGACATACTTTTTAATGACGATGAACTTTCCAACACTATTGTTACGCTTAATGCAGCCGGAAAGAGAGAGCTTAATGGAATAATTGATAAGCTCAATGCATTTTCTTCTCTTGAATTTGGTGCAGATACATATAAAGAGATTCTTGAACTTGAATCAGAGAAAAGATCAAAGGAAACTCTTTCTGATGAAAAGGATCTTGAATTTAAAAAGAAAAGTGATGAACTGAAGTTTAAGAGAACGGAAGAATTTAATTTAAAGCAGACCTTTGACTCAAAGAAGGAAAAAGATAAGATTAAAGCTTCTGAAAAGAAAATTAAAGAATACGATAAGAAAATCAAAGCTGTTGAAAAGGAACGAGAGGATCTTATCAAACAGCACAAAGATGCTGTAGCTGCAGATATTACATATCTAAATGACTACGAGAAGAGAATGAATGCTTTAAAGGCTAAGTATAAGAGCGATATTTCAAAGCCTGTTACAATGGAGCAGATTGAAAGAAACTCTGTTCTTGGTAAAGAAATATATCTTTCTGTTGGAAGATTCTCATACCGTAAGAGAGTTAAATATGTAAATAAGCTTCTTAAGGACTTTAAGCAGGCTCTTAAGATGGGTGAAGATATCGGCAATGAAAAAGTAAAGATAAAGATTTTTGATAATGTAATGTATTGTAAACTTATCGATGAAGCAGAGACCAAGCTTCATGGCAGAATATACATTAACCTTGCAAGAGTTACAGATCCGGCAGACTGGGGACAGACACGTGGTAAGAAAATTGCTACTGTATTCCAGGATCCTATGACATCTCTTAATCCGATTATTACAATCGGTAAGCAGATCACCTCAATTATTATGAAACATCAAAATTGTTCTGAAGTTGAGGCTAGAGCACGTGCAATTGAAATTATGAAGAAGGTTGGCATACCTAATGCTGAGAAGCGTTTTGATGATTATCCATTCCAGTATTCCGGTGGTATGAGACAGCGTATAGTTATTGCTATCGCGTTATCATGTCAGCCTAAAATTCTGATATGTGATGAGCCTACAACGGCTCTTGATGTTACTATTCAGGCTCAGATTCTGCAGCTTCTGAAGGATCTTCAGAAAGAATACAATTATACTATAGTATTCATCACTCATGACCTGGGTGTTGTTGCCAATATTGCAGACAGGGTTGCGGTAATTTACGGTGGACAGATTGTTGAGCTTGGAACAGTAGAGGATGTGTTCTATGATTCAAGACATCCTTATACATGGGCGCTTTTGTCTTCACTTCCTCAACTTGCGCAGAGAGATACAGAGCTTTATTCAATTACAGGTACACCGCCATCACTTTACAATAAGATTAAAGGTGATGCATTTGCACCACGTAATCCATATTGCCTTAAGATTGATACTATTGAGGAACCACCTATGTTTAAGGTAAGTGATACTCATTATGCTAAGACATGGCTTCTCGATCCAAGGGCACCAAAGATTGAAAAGCCGGAAATTATCCGGAATATTCATGAAAAGTTCTTGAAGATTTACGATATTACGGAGGTTTCAGAAAATGCCTAATAATTCATTTCCTGAACACGGACCGATTGATCCGCAGACAGGCAAAGAAATACTCCTTTCTGTTAAAAATGTTGATATTACATTTGGAAAGGGTGACAGTGCAGTTAAAGCTGTAAAAGATGCAAGCTTTGATATATATAAAGGTGAGACTTTTTCACTTGTAGGTGAGTCAGGTTCCGGTAAGACTACAATTGGTAGAGCTGTAATCAGGGTTAATCCATGTTCAGCCGGTGAGATTCTCTATAAAGGTGTTAAGATTTCTGGTAATATTCCTAAGGCACTAGACAGAGAAGTTATCAGAAATATTCAGATGGTATTCCAGGATCCTGCTGCTTCTCTTAATGAGAGAGCAACAGTAGACTATATCATTTCTGAGGGACTTTATAACTTCCATTTATTTGAGAATGAAGCTGACAGAGTTCATAAGGTTGAGAAGATGATTGAGGAAGTTGGTCTTCTTCCTGAGCATCTTACACGTTATCCTCACGAGTTTTCCGGTGGTCAGAGACAGCGTATAGGTCTTGCCAGAGCAATGGTTATGGAACCTGAACTTGTTGTTGCAGATGAACCTATTTCAGCTCTGGATGTTTCTATCAGAGCGCAGGTTCTTAATCTTCTCAAGAAGTTCCAAAGAGAAAGAGGAGTTTCATATCTCTTTATTGCACATGATCTTTCAATTGTAAGATTTATTTCTGATCATATCGGTGTTATCTATAAGGGTAATATCGTTGAGATAGCTGAAACTGAGGAATTATTCCAGTATCCGCTTCATCCATATACTAAGTCACTTATCTCAGCGGTTCCGATTCCGGATCCTAGACTTGAGAAAAATAAGGTTCTGTATACGTATGATCCTTCCATTCATGATTATTCAGAAGAAGGACCTAAGCTTGTTAATATTGGACATGATCACTATGTATATGGTAATTCTAAGGAAATTGAAGAATATAAGAAACTGCGTGATTTGAATAAGCCTATTCAGGCTGTAACAATTGATCCTGAAAAAGCTAAGCAGCAGATGGCTAAGAATACAGAGTTTATGGGCCATGAGGAAGCAGAGTCCAGTGAAATTCTGAGCACACCTATTCATGATACAGGTAGTTTATGGCTTTCAATTATTTCTTTCTTCCTTCCAATTTTGGGTCTGCTTGCAGCATTCATTTTCAGGAAGAAGAATTATATCAGAAACTATAAGAGATGTAAGAATGGAGCAATTGTAGGGCTTATTGTTATTTTGGCGATAGTAGTTCTGTTTGCAATAATGTTGTTCCTTGCTACACTATAATAGTTTTTGAATATTTACAAATTAGTTATGTAGACCTTTATATCCGCTTTAAATAGCATATTATTGCTGTTTTGAGCGGATATATTTATTGGGTAATGTGCTATTCATTGACATTGACCGCATATTTTCGTAATATTATCTTTGAAGTATTTTTATAATCCGAATATGACGGGAGATGTAATTATGGTTTGTAGTATGACGGGCTTTGGCAGATGTGAGGTCACAGAAGGTCAGCGTAAGTATACAGTCGAACTTAAATCTGTTAATAACAGATATCTTGATATCAACATCAAAATGCCCAAGAAGTTTAATGCATTTGAGTCAGCTATTCGTGCTGAATTAAAGAATTACATGAAGCGCGGTAAGGTTGATGTCTTTATAAGTTATGAAGATTTTTCAGAATCAGATTCCAAAGTAAAATATAACAAAGCAATTGCTGAGGAATATTTTAATTATTTTAAAGAAATGTCAACAGATTTCGGTTTGGATAATGATATTCGAGTTTCTGTTCTATCAAGATTTCCGGAAGTGTTTACTATGGAAGAGGAAGCACTTGATGAGGATGAGGTATGGAGCGGTCTAAAAAAAGCAATCAATGGAGCCGGAAAGGAATTTTTTGAGTCCAGAGCTAAAGAAGGCGAATTCCTTTGTAAGGATTTAACTGAGAAGCTTGATGTGATGTACAGTAATGTCGAATTTATTACTGAACGTTCTCCTATTATCATTCAAGAGTACAAGACTAAACTTAGAGAAAAAATTCAGGACCTACTGGAAGATAAGCAGATTGATGAAAATCGTATTGCTATGGAAGTTACAATCTATGCTGACAAAGTGTGTGTAGACGAAGAACTCACAAGACTTCGTAGTCATATTCTTGCTACAAAGGATACACTTCTTTCTGAAGATGATAAAGATGGAATTGGTAGAAAACTTGATTTTCTTGCTCAGGAAATGAACAGAGAAGCTAACACTATTCTTTCAAAATCTACTGATCTTAAGATTTCTGATGTAGGAATAGCTTTAAAGACAGATATCGAAAAGGTTAGAGAACAAATACAAAATATAGAGTAATTGTTATGAGTAAATTGTTGCATATCGGCTTTGGTAATATTGTCAATGTTGATAAGATAATTAGTATTGTCAGTCCTGAAGCTGCACCTATTAAACGTCTTGTTCAAAAAGCTAAAGAGGATGGAACAAGCATTGATGCAACCCAGGGACGAAAGACAAAGTCTGTGATAGTTATGGAAAACGGGATGGTGGTTTTATCAGCTCTTTTGCCTGAAACTATTGCACTTAGAACACAAACAGAAACAGAGAGTATTGCAGATGAAACGTAAAGGTATTATAATCGTAGTCTCGGGCTTTTCAGGAGCAGGTAAAGGTACTGTAATGAAGGCTCTTACAGCAAAATATAAGAATTATGCTTTGTCAATCTCAGCAACCACCAGAGATCCCAGGCCCGGTGAGCAGAATGGCAGAGAGTATTTTTTTGTAAGTAATGAAGAGTTTGAGAAACTTATAAAAGAAAACGGTCTTATTGAGCATGCCGGATATGTTGACCATTACTATGGCACGCCCAGAAAATTTGTTGAGGATAAGCTTAACAGTGGAATAGATGTGATTCTTGAGATTGAAATTCAAGGGGCACTTCAGATTAAAAAGCAGTATAAAGATGCGGTTTTACTTTTTGTAATGCCTCCTTCTGCCAAGGAGCTGGAAGAGAGACTTCGTGGCAGAGGAACTGAAACTGATGAAGTTATCAGGCAAAGACTTTCAAGAGCCAAAGAAGAGGCTGAAGGTATAGAAAATTACGATTACATTGTAATTAACGATAAATTAGAGGACTGTGTTGAGCGTGTGAATGATATTATTACAGCAGTTCACAATACTCCGGACAGAAATCTTGAATTTATAAATGATATGAGAAGACAGCTAAATGAATTATAAAATTTTACTGATATTCATTTAATGCTGATGTGATTTGCGGAAATACCGCAGGAAAGGAACAAAATGATACATCCTTCTTATGTAGATCTTATGAAAGTAGTTAATAAGGGAGTTGAGGAAGGCGAAGAGCCTGTTATCAGCTCAAGATATTCTGTAGTTATGGCTACAGCAAAAAGAGCAAGACAGATTATTGCCGGTGATGAACCGATGGTAAGAGTTAAGGATAAGCAGAAGCCACTTTCTATTGCTGTTGAGGAGATGAACCAGGATACACTTAGAATCCTTACAGAAGAAGAAAAAGAAGCTATGCTTGCAAAGAATGCAGCAGAGGAAGCTGAAGAGGAAGTTTCTGAAGGCGAAGAGAATTAATATATGAAGATTTTGTTTGTGTCACTTGGTTGTGACAAGAATAGAGTTGATACCGAGGTTATGCTTGGAATGTTGCAGAGCCGCGGCTATAGTTTTACTGACGATGAAGATGAGGCAGAAGCAGCAGTTGTTAACACCTGCTGCTTTATCAATGATGCCAAGGAAGAGAGTATAAATACTATTTTAGAGCTTGCAGAGAGACGTGCAAGTGGTCAGCTTAAAGCTCTTGTGGTTACAGGATGTCTTGCACAGCGTTATCAGGATGAAATACAAAAAGAAATTCCTGAAGTAGATGAAATTTTGGGAATATCATCTACAGATAAAATTATTGATGCTGTTGAAGATACAATTAAGAGAGACAAACTGTACAGTTACAAGAATTATTTTGATGCTTTGGATAAGAGACCGGTTGGAGGACTTAAAAGGGTAATTACCACAGGAGGTCTATTTAATTATCTTAAGATTGCTGAAGGATGCGATAAGCGCTGTACTTATTGTATTATTCCAAAAGTAAGAGGCGGATACAGAAGTATTCCGATGGAACAGCTTTTAGCTGAGGCAAAAGAGCTTGCCGACGCCGGCATAACTGAGCTTTTACTTGTGGCTCAGGAGACTACTTTATATGGAATAGATTTATATGGCGAAAAAAAACTTCCAGAACTTTTACATAAGCTATGTGAGATTGAAGGCTTTAGATGGATAAGAGTTTTATATTGTTATCCGGAGGAAATTACAGAAGAACTTATTCAGACAATGAAGTCTGAACCTAAGATTTGTCATTACCTGGATATTCCGATTCAGTCTGGCTCTGACAGAATTCTGAAAAAGATGGGGCGTCGTACTAATAATGCTGAAATTCGTGCACTTGTAGAGCATCTTAGAGATGAGATACCGGATATTTGTATAAGGACTACGCTTATAAGTGGTTTTCCCGGAGAAACAGCTAAGGATCATAATGATACTATGGATTTGGTGCGTGACCTTAAATTTGACAGGCTTGGTGTATTTACATACTCACAGGAAGAAGATACACCGGCGGCTGTAATGCCTGATCAGGTTAGTGAGAGAGTAAAAAAGACAAGACAGGGTAAACTTATGAGACTGCAGCAGGAGATTGCGTTTAAGGCTGCAGAGGAAATGGTAGGAAAAGAAGTTGAAGCTGTGATAGAGGGAAGAATTACTGAAACAGACGGTGATGAAGAAGGTCTTTCCTATGTTGCACGAACTTATAAGGATGCACCTGATATTGATGGATATTTATTTATAACCGGAGTTAGGCGCGAGCTTATGACCGGGGAATATGTAAAAGTACTTATTACAGGTTCTAATGAATATGATTTGATTGGGGAGATGATATCATGAATTTACCAAATAAGCTTACTGTTTGCAGAGTAATTTTGATTCCTTTTTTTGTTTTCTTTTTATTGTTTGATGCGCAGAACACTGCATTTAAGTGGATTGCACTTGCTATTTTTATTATAGCGAGTCTTACAGATATGCTTGATGGAAAGATTGCCAGAAAATACAATCTTATTACTGATTTCGGTAAATTTATGGATCCTCTTGCGGATAAGCTTTTAGTTTGCAGCGCAATGATTGGACTTATTGAGCTGGGACGAATACCTGCCTGGATTGTTATTGTGATAATAGCAAGAGAATTTATTATCAGCGGCTTCAGACTTATTGCTGCCGATAATGGTCGTGTTATTGCAGCCAGCTATTGGGGCAAGTTTAAGACAACATTTCAGATGATCATGGTTATTTTAATGATTGCCAATCTTGAGGTTGGCTTTATGCAGATTCTTACACAGGTTATTATGTGGATTGCCCTGGCACTTACAATTATTTCACTACTTGATTACCTCATTAAAAATAAAGATGTAATGAGTGGTGATATGTAATTATATTATTAATAGTAAACGTTTTTTGACAGATAGTTACAAGAGTTTTATAAGAAATAGAAATTGAGAGATTTATGAGTAAAGATTTAGAAAAGTACATTGAAAATGAAATAGATGCAGAGCAGGGAATAACCGAGAGTGAAGAAAAAAAGTCTGCATCAAAGGAAGATAAAGTCCGTTATGATGAGTCAGGACTTGATGAGAGAATAATCAGAGCTGTCACAGAGATGGGATTTGAATATATGTCCCCCATTCAGAAGGCAGCAATTCCTGTTATGCTTGAGGGAAAAGATATCATTGGTCAGGCACAGACAGGTACAGGAAAAACGGCAGCTTTTGGAATACCGTTGTTACAGAAAGTTGATCCTTCAAATAAACACTTGCAGGCAGTTGTTCTTTGCCCCACAAGAGAACTTGCTATGCAGGCTGCGGATGATATCAGAGATTTTGCAAAGTTTATGTCAGGGGTTAAGGTTCTGGCTGTGTATGGTGGTCAGGATATATCCAGACAGATAAGAGCACTTTCATCAGGTGTGCAGATTGTGGTTGGTACTCCGGGGCGAGTTATGGATCATATGAGAAGACATACCATGAAGATGAAGGATGTTAAAGTCCTTGTTCTTGATGAGGCTGATGAAATGCTTGATATGGGCTTTAGAGAGGATATTGAGACAATTTTGCAGGGAATGCCTGAGGAGCGACAGACAGCGCTTTTTTCAGCTACAATGCCTGAACCTATATTAAGAATTACAAGAACCTATCAGAAAAATGCAGAGTATATCAAGATGACTCCAAAGGAAATTACTGTAGCTGCCATTGAACAGGCATATTACAAGGTTCCTCAGAAGTTAAAGGAAGAGGTTCTTGTTAGACTTCTTGATTATTATAATCCGGCTAGAAGTCTTATTTTCTGTAATACCAAGAAAATGGTAGATTTACTTTCCGAGAGCCTTAAAGGAAAGGGGTATGCCGCTGACGGTCTTCACGGTGATCTTTCTCAGAATCAGAGAGACACTGTAATGAATCTTTTCAGAAGTGGCAGAATCAACATTCTGATTGCTACTGATGTGGCAGCAAGAGGTATTGATGTAAGTGGTGTTGAGGCAGTATTCAACTATGATATACCTGAGGACATTGAGTACTATGTTCATAGAATTGGTCGTACCGGAAGAGCTGGAAGAAGTGGAAAATCTTTTACCCTGGTTGGCGGAAGGGAAATGTACAAGCTTCGTGAAATTGAGAAGGTATGCCATACAAAGATTGAGGAAAGACGAGTTCCTTCAGCAAAAGAAATAACCAGAGTAAAATCTCAGAAGGTATTTGCTGAGGTTATAGATATTATTGAAAACAGTGATATCAGTTCTGCTATTGAATTTGTTACACAGAAGGTTGACGAAGGTGAATATACTGCAGAACAGCTTGCTGCCGGATTTATGAAGCTCAAGATGGGTGCAGATCTCGAAGATTTAGTTCTTTTTGAGAAAAATGACAGAAAAAGAGGCGACTTTAGAACTCGTGGAGAAAGAGGAAGAGAAGGCCGTAGAGGACGTGATGGCAAGCGATTTGAAGAAGGTCGCAGATTCAAAGATGGAAAGAAGTCTGAGGATAAACGACATTCTCGTTTTGGAAAACGTTCTGATGATCTTTTTCCAAAGCCTCGCAGAAAGAACAAACCCCTTAATAATTCTGACGGTTTTACTGCGGGTATAGGGCTTGATGAAAGTCTTATAGCAAGCATTAAAGCTGATAGAAGCCAACATACAGATAAGGCTTTTTCATCTGAAAGAAAAAGATATGACAGAAAGTCTAGAAACAATAATAACAGCTTCGAGAATGTTGGTCATATAAATATAAAGGGTGAAGGCACAACTAAATCCTGGTACATGGAAGACAATTCTCCTAGGAGAAAAGCTGATACCAAAGATGTAAATACCATGCATGTTTCCGGTTCAGATAAAAAATCCATCAAAGCCGAGAACAAGAAGAGAAGTCTTGACTATCTTCAGGATGTAAGCAATCTTGTGCTTGAGAGTTTTGGCAAAAGAAAAAAATAAATAATATTTTAGCTATGCACATTCAGGGGGAGAAATGCAAAAGAGTGTAAAAGTTAATGTTAATCGCATTCGTGCTAAAATCTTTAATATGGTCAGTGTGGGTGTTATAGATGAACCTATTAATAGATTTTATGATGTGATAAGTATAATTGCGCTTTCTCTTAATCTGTTTGCTGCATTTGCTATTACTTTTGATTACATGGAGGAGCACTTTAAAGGGCTCCTCCTTACTATTGAAGCAGTTACAACTTTCTTTTTTGCGTTGGATTATGTTTTAAGATTGATAACTGCAAATGAGCAGTTTCCAAATAATTCAGAAGCAATATCTATTGTAAAATATATTTTTTCGTTTTCAGGATTAATTGATTTGTTTTCTTTTTTACCCTATTATCTCCCTGTTTTTTTTCCTGCAGGAAGTTCAGTTTTCAGGCTCTTTAGAGTGGCAAGAATATTGAGATTATTCAGAATTAATTCTTACTATGACCAGCTCAATGTAATTACAGAAATTCTGGTAAGTAAGTCACAGCAGCTTCTTGCATCTGTTTTTATAATAATAATACTCATGATGGCGGCGAGCCTGTGTATGTACAGCGTGGAGCATGATGCGCAACCGGAAGTGTTTCAGAATGCATTTTCAGGTATCTGGTGGTCTGCTTCGACTCTTTTGACAGTTGGATACGGAGATATATATCCTGTAACAATAATGGGGAAAATACTTGGAATTATCATCAGCTTTCTTGGGGTTGGCATGGTTGCTATTCCTACGGGTATTATTTCCGCCGGTTTTGTTGAACAGTATCAAAAATTAAAAACTGTAGGTGAATATGTTGAAGAAGAGAATATTCATTTCATTAGAATTTGTCTTAAAGAACGCGACAGCTGGACAGGAAAAAAAATTATAGATCTTGGATTGCCCAAAGACATAATAATAGTTGCGATACAGAGAAATAAAGATACCATCATTCCAAGAGGAAATACAGTTTTGGCTGCTAATGATGTTGTGGTAATTTGTGCTGAAAAGGTTAAGGATATTCAACCTATAGATTTAAAAGAGATTACGATAAATAATGGACATTCCTGGAATGGTAGTGCTATAAAGGATATTGATATTTCCAGGCAGAGTTATATTTTTATGATTCGAAGAAACGGAAGGGCTATAATTCCAAGGGGGAATATTGTAATAAAGGCGGGAGATGTGGTCCTTTTGTATGAAAAACACAGGAGTATAAAGGAAGTTTGAGATGAGTCAGGATAATATATTGAAAAAAACAGAGCTTTTTGTGCTTGATATGGATGGAACCTTTTATCTTGATGAAGATATTATAGATGGTGCTCTGGATTTTCTTGATGCTGTAAAAAGATGTAGCAAGGATTATCTTTTTTTTACCAATAATTCATCTACATCTCCAGAATTATATATAGAAAAACTTGCGAGAATGAATTGCCATATTTCAAGAGAACAAATTATGACATCAGGGGATGTTATGATAAGATTTCTGAAGGCAAATTATCCTGAAAAAAAGGTATATCTTCTTGGAACTAAGCCTCTTGAGAAGAACTTTGAAGAAGCCGGAATAAATCTTTTTTCTCCAAAGAAAGAAGCTACAGGCTATGTAAACGCTGATACTGATGATATTCCTGATATTGTTGTAGTGGGATTTGATAAGACACTCACATATGAAAAGCTTACTAATGCATGTACTTACATTCGTAAAGGTGCAGTTTTTCTTGCAACTCATCTTGATATAAATTGTCCTGTGAAAGGGGGCTTTATTCCTGACTGCGGTGCAATATGTGCCGCTATAACACTATCTACCGGAAAAGAGCCTAAATATGTCGGAAAACCTTTTAAAGAAACAGTTGATATGATAATTGATAAAACAGGCGTAGACAGAGATAAAATTACCTTTGTAGGCGACAGGCTCTATACTGATGTGGCGACTGGTGTAAAGAACGGCGCAAATGGTATACTTGTTTTGTCCGGAGAAGCTACAGAACGTGATATTGCTAAATCAGAAGTCAAACCGGATGCAGTATACCCCTCTATAAAGGAGATGGGGGTTATTCTTGATTCTTTTAAGTGACTAAAATCTTGAAAAATTGACACAAACATCAAAAATGCGTGGACTGCGGAACTCAAAAATATCTATAATATATGTGTTCGTAAAAATATTGAGTTATTTGCATATAAAAAATGCAGATATGTATTTTTTTCGGTAAAATAATTTAATTTTGGAGGGTTTTGCCATGAAAATAGCACTTATTAATGAAAATAGCCAGGCAGCTAAGAATGAGATGATTTATAAGGCACTCAAGAAAGTTGCTGACAAACATGATTTTGAAGTTTTTAATTACGGTATGTATTCTGCAGAGGATGATGCACAGCTTACATATGTACAGAATGGTATTCTTGCCTGCGTTTTGCTTAATTCAGGAGCAGTAGACTATGTAGTAACAGGTTGTGGTACAGGTGAGGGTGCAATGCTTGCATGCAATAGCTTCCCCGGAGTAATCTGCGGACATGTTACTGATCCTCTTGATGCATACACTTTTGCTCAGATTAATGACGGTAATGCCATTTCTATGAATTTTGCGCTTAAGTCAGGTTGGGGCGCAGAGCTTAACCTTGAGTATACATTTGAGAAGCTTTTCTCAGAGGAGAGTGGACAGGGGTATCCAAGAGAGCGCGCAGTACCTGAGCAGCGCAACAAGAAAATTCTGGATGAGGTTAAGAAGATCACATACAATCAGGATGTGGTTGACATTTTGAATAAGCTTGACAAAGACCTTGTTAAAGGCGCACTTTCAGGCGAGCATTTCCTTGAGTACTTTGATGCAAATGCCAAGGATGAGCGAATTAAAGAAGCTGTACATGAGATCCTTAAATAATTGATTTTTATAAGCCTTCGGAGTATTTACTACTTCGAAGGTTTTTTTTCGGAAAATGGTTGTGGATTCATATTGCATACATATTGACCTTTTTGATATAATCCTAAAGTGTATGAAAAATGGGTGTTACTGTTAATATGGCGTATTTTGTTTTCATGCGCATTACCATTGTTTTGAGAGGTTTTTGTTTTGAGAAAGGGTCATAGTAAAAGAAGGAAAAAATCCAAAGTAAATTTTAGAAAAATTGGAATTATAGCAGGTGCTACTATTGTCGCAATAGGACTTGGATATACGGTATACAGTCATTTGCCATTTGTTAAAGTAAACAAGGCAATAGCTGCAGGAAATAAGTATACTCAGGAACAGGATTATGAGGCAGCAATAAGTTCATATTCCGAGGCTATAGAGATAGATTCAGGTTCGGTTACAGCTTATTCCAACATGGCAGGTGCATATCTTAGTATAGATGATGCTGAATCTGCTAAGCAGGTTTTATATGACGGCTGGCAAAATACTGAAAATGAGACTTTATTTGATAACTATCTGACAGTTAGTATGAATGAGGCTGTCAATACCATGAATCAGGGAAATGGTAATATAGATACTGTTTTTGGAATTTTGGCAGTACTTGAGGAAGATAATGATAATGCCGAGGCAATTCAGATTCTGGATGCCGCGTATGATAGATGTTTTAACGGATTTGAAGATATAGATTCTTATTTCAGGTCTACTGATTCAGGATGTAGTTATGAGAAATATTCTGAGCTTATTACAGGAATGCTTTCTGTATATGAAGCAGCCCCCAATGATGAGCTTAAAAATGTGATATTGAAATATGCGCTTCCTGCATCTGACTCTTTCACTATGAATTATGAAGATGCGGTTAGTTATGGACAGCTTATTCAGACAGTTGAAACTAAGCTTGGAAACAATGATAAACTTGATTCTTTTGTTGAGTGTATAAATAATGCTGCCGGAGTACAAGCACTTTTTTCAAATATTTTTGAGCAGCTTGATGTGGGAAATGTGGATGAACTCAGAAGCTTTATTGTAACTGATGAATATGTAAATTACAGGAATATTTTTCTTAATAATGAATATACTCCACAGGAAAATACTACATACATTACAGTTAGCAGAGAAGCGATGATTTTTAATTGTAATGAAGATAAATGGACATACAGATTTTTGAACTTTGAGGAGAATCCTTCAACAGCCGGTGTTATCACAGTTTGGGCTAATTTCTTTGAAGATGATGGAGTTCAGAGAAATTCGATTTCTTATGAACCTGCGTCTGTTGGCGGAAATATGTATCCTCATACTAAATATTCCGTAACATATTTAAAGAGCTATATCACAAAAGGTTCATCAACTAAAGTTGCTCAGTTGAATTACAGATTATCAACAGTTGTAACGGCAGAGGATGGCAGTTCTACTGAGAGTATTGTCGGAGATTGGGGCGGCGAAAATGAGTGGGTAATGGATATAGATACAATAGAATCACTTTATCACGCTTGATGAAATTTCGGAGAAAATAATTATGGACGAAATAAAAAGAGAACCCAAATGCGTTATTATATCTGCAGGAGATTTTTCTCCTGTGGATATTTCTTTATATGAAGGGGATTACTGTATTGCTTGTGATGCGGGCTTTTTTTACGCACAGCAGATGGGAATTCTTCCGGATCTTATTGTGGGGGATTTTGATTCTGCATCAGAGTCCGGACCGGTGATGATGAGATCGCTTAATGAAATTATTGAAAATGATCCGGACAGAATTGTTAAACTTAATGTAAAAAAAGATGACACAGATACAATAAAGGCGGTGAAAATAGCACTTTCTAAGGGCTATAAAAAGTTTTATCTATATGGGGCGCTTGGAGGAAAAAGGATTGACCATACTTTTGCAAATATTCAGACACTTATTTTTATTAAACATCATGGTGCAAAAGGCTATATAATGGATGTGAACAGGATGATTATGGTCGCTGAAAATGAGTCAATTCATTTTCATAAGGGAAATACAGGATACATTTCTGTTTTTTCATTATCTGAGGTTTCAAAAGGGGTTACTTTAAAGGGACTTATGTATACTCTTGAAAACGGAGAGATAAAAAATGATTTTCCAATAGGCGTAAGCAATGAATTTATCGAGGATGAGGAAGCTGAGATAACAGTTGAAGAGGGGACACTTCTTATAACATTGCAATTCTGATAAATGTTATTGGGGGATAATTATGATTTGTTTTTTAGCGAAACATTTTGTAAAAGATTATGATCAGGTTGGGGATTTTAAAGTCAGGCAGAGATATGGTGTGATAAGTGGTATCACAGGAATATTTTTGAATGTTTTATTATGTGCGGCTAAGCTGTCTGTCGGGGTAATAAGCAGTTCTATTTCTATAATTGGTGATGCTGTCAACAATCTGTCAGATGCTGCTTCTTCAGTCGTTACGCTTGTGGGATTCAAACTGGCAGGTCAGGAGGCAGATGAGGAGCATCCTTTTGGTCATGGAAGATTTGAATATATTTCAGGGCTTATTGTTTCGCTGCTTATTGTTGTAACAGGCGTTGAACTTGTGCAGTCATCTTTTCATAAAATAATCCATCCCGAAAAAACGCTTTTTAACGTTTTTACGGCGGCAGTTCTTATTTTTTCTATAATAATCAAGGCTTTTATGTTTAGCAGTAACTTAAGAGCATCAAAAAAGATAAATAGTGCCACTTTGCGTTCTACAGCAATGGACAGTATTTCGGATGTGCTTACTACATCGATTGTTCTGATCTGTTCTTTTATAAATTATTATAAACAACTAAATCTTGATGGATATGCAGGTCTTCTGGTTGCGGTTCTTATTATTAAAACCGGTATAGATTCTGCTAAAGATACAATAAATCCGCTTCTTGGAGAACCACCGGATAAAGGATTTTTGGAAGATATCAAAGCTATCGCATTGTCGTCGAAAGATGTTATGGGTGTTCATGATATTATTGTACATAACTATGGACCTTCCAGAATTTTTATGTCGCTTCATGTGGAGGTTCCGTCAAATCTTGACATTGTAACGGTTCACGATTCAATAGATGATATTGAAAATATTCTTAGGAAAAAATATCATTGTACAGCTGTTATTCATGTTGATCCTATAGTTACAAATGATGAGATGACTGAAAAGATAAAAAAGAAGGTGAATCATTTTTTGAGCGAACTTGGAGAAGAACTTACCTTTCATGACCTTAGGTTTTCTCATGCAAGAGAAAATAATCCCAAGTTGTCGTTTGATGTAATTGTGCCATACAAGTATGACATTCCGGATGAGGAAATTGTTTCATTTTTGGAAAATCATCTAAAACCGTTGATTCCCGGTGTCGAAATTGAGATTGAAATTGATAAAGGGTAAAAATATAAAGCTTTTGTTAAATGCTTGTCAAGAAGGCGTTTGATGCGCTATACTATGCAAGGATATTATTATAAATTTATTTTGACCTAATTGTGTCATGAATTTGCAGTGCGCAATGTACTGCACATAGAATGGAGGAAATATAATGAGAGGTTCTAAACCAACAGTTCTTTTGATTCTTGATGGATATGGACTTAATGACAACCCGGAGGGAAATGCAATTGCAATGGCAAAGACACCGGTTATGGATGGTTTAATGAAAGATTATCCTTTTGTAAAGGGATATGCAAGTGGACTTGCTGTAGGTCTTCCGGATGGACAGATGGGCAATTCTGAAGTTGGCCATATGAATATGGGTGCCGGACGTATCGTATATCAGGAACTTACAAGAATTACCAAGTCAATTGAAGATGGTGATTTCTTTACAAATGAAGGACTTCTTTCTGCTATAAATAATTGTAAGGAAAAAGGTTCAGCTCTTCATCTGTACGGACTTGTTTCAGACGGTGGTGTTCATAGCCACATTACACATATTTACGGACTTCTTGAACTTGCTAAGAAGAACGGACTTGATAAGGTATTTGTTCATTGCTTCCTCGATGGAAGAGATACTCCTCCTGAGAGCGGAATTGACTTTGTACAGCAGCTTGAAGACAAGATGAAAGAGCTTGGCGTAGGCCAGATTGCTACAATTTCAGGACGTTATTATGCAATGGATAGAGATAATAACTATGACCGTGTTGAGATTGCTTACAATGCACTTACAAAGGGCGAAGGAAACAAGGCAAACAGTGCACATGAATGTATGGAACAGTCTTATAAGGATGGCAAGACAGATGAATTTGTTATTCCTACTGTTATCATGAAGAATGGTGCACCTGTAGCTACAATCAAGGATGGAGATTCCATTATTTTCTATAACTTCCGTCCTGACAGAGCCAGAGAAATTACACACTGCTTCTGCGATGATGATTTTGATAAGTTTAACAGGGGAAAGAGAATTGATGTCAAGTATGTTTGCTTTACAGACTACGATCCTCTTATTCCTAATAAGGAAGTTGCATTTAAAAAGGTACTTTTAAATAATACATTTGGTGAGTGGCTTGCAGCAAAGGGTATGAAGCAGGCTCGTATTGCTGAGACAGAAAAGTATGCGCATGTTACTTTCTTCTTTAATGGCGGTGTTGAACAGCCAAATGAGGGTGAGGACAGAGTGCTTGTCAACAGCCCTAAGGATGTTCCTACATATGACCTTAAGCCTCAGATGAGTGCTCCTGAGGTATGTGAGAAGATTCTTGATGCGATAAATTCTCAGAAATATGATGTTGTAGTTGCGAACTTTGCTAACCCTGATATGGTTGGTCATACAGGTGTTATTCCTGCAGCAGTTAAGGCAATTGAAGTTGTTGATGAATGTGTTGGAAAGATTGTTGATGCAGTCAAAGCTGTTAATGGTACAATGTTCATTTGTGCTGATCACGGCAATGCTGATATGATGATTGATTATGAGACAGGAGAGCCATGGACAGCTCATACAACCAACCCTGTACCATTTATTCTGGTTAACTATGATCCTGCTTATACACTTAGAGAGAACGGATGTCTTGCTGATATTATTCCTACTCTTATCGAGTGCATGGGTGAAGAGCAGCCTGAGGAAATGACAGGAAAGTCTCTACTTATCAAAAAATAATTGAAGTATTTTCATGTATATGCTATGATAGTAAGGCTTGCGAAAGACAGGCACTAATATTAGATATTTTCATTTGGGAGGTTTTCTTACTGTGAGCGTATTGGATTATGTTGTTGGAGTGGTATTTATTTTAATCTGTATAGCTATGGCAGTTCTGGTACTTATGCAGGAGGGCAAGAATCAGGGACTTGGAGCTATTCAGGGAACCGTTGAAAATACATATTGGGGTAGAAACAAGGGACGTTCAAGAGAAGGCATTCTTAAGAAAGTGACAATAGTTCTTTCAGCACTCTTTATTATCGTTTCAATTGTTCTGAATATGAATATTTTCTAATCGGTTATGTAATGATTATTCAAGGCACTCCTTTGTGAGTGCCTTATGTTTTTTGAGGAGTGTTTTTACAGAAATAATTTTGGTATATATATGAGTAAATCTAGAAGTTTAAAGAGAATGGATGAGAGCCTATATGGCAAAAAACAGAATAAGCAGCCTGTAATAGTAGGGACATTTGTGGCTAATGCAAGAGGTTTTGGCTTTGTCGAAGTAGAAGGCATGGAGGAAGATATTTTTATTCCTGAAGAATATGTTCATGGAGCTTTTCATTCTGACACTGTTGAAGTTGAAATTTTGCCGGAATCGACAGGCAAAAGACAGGAAGGACGTATCAGAAATATCCTTGTAAGGGGTATGGATGAAGTTGTCGGAACTTATCAGGGTGAGAAAAATTTTGGTTTTGTTATTCCGGATAATAACAGAATTTCAAGTGATATTTTTGTACCAATTGAGTTTCATGGCAATGCTGTTACCGGCGATAAGGTTGTAGTTAAGATAACAGACTATGGAAATGCTGCTCTCAGGAAAAAGCCTGAAGGAAAAATCAAGGATGTTATCGGAAATATTAATGATCCCGGAGTTGATATTCTTTCTATTGTTAAAGGATACGATATTCCAAGCGAATTTCCTGAGAAAGTTATCAATCAGGCAAATAAATGTCCTGATAAGATTAGTGAAGCAGATATGTTTGGGCGTACTGACCTAAGAGATGTAGTGATGGTTACAATTGACGGGGAAGATGCCAAGGATCTTGATGATGCAGTCAGTCTTTCTATCGATGAAAAGGGACTTTATCATCTAGGAGTACATATTGCAGATGTTTCAAACTATGTGCAGGAGAGTTCTGCTCTGGATAGGGAGGCTTATAAAAGAGGCACAAGTGTTTATCTTGTAGATCGCGTTATTCCCATGCTTCCTCATAGACTATCCAACGGAATCTGTTCACTTAACCATGGGGAGGACAGATTAGCTCTTAGCTGTCTTATGACTATAGATAAGAGCGGAGTGATTGTTGATGCTGATATAGTTGAATCTGTTATTAATGTCAATGAGAGAATGACCTACACCAGTGTAGCTAAGATACTTGAAGACAATGATCCTGATGAGATAGGCAGGTATGAAGAACTGGTACCTATGTTTAGGGATATGGCTGAACTTTCAGGAATACTCAGGAAAAAGAGAGAGGATAAGGGTTCGATAGATTTCGACTTTCCTGAAACAAAAATAATTCTTGATAAAGAGGGAAATCCGATAGAAATATTACCTCGTCAGAGAAACGTCGCAACTAAGCTTATTGAGGACTTTATGCTTGCTGCAAATGAAACTGTGGCTGAACATTTTTATTATCTGCAGAGTCCATTTGTGTATCGTATACATGAACAGCCGGATCCTGAGAAAATTGCAACGCTTTCTACGTTTGTAAGTAATTTTGGCCATCATATCAGAACGCGTCGTGACGAAGGTATCAGACCCAAAGAGCTCCAAAAGCTCCTTAAGGCTATAGAAGGAAGTAAGGAAGAAGCAGTTGTTTGTCGTATGACTCTTCGAAGCATGATGCAGGCAAAATACAGTACAGAGTGTACCGGACATTTTGGACTTGCATTTGACTATTATTGCCATTTTACATCTCCAATCAGAAGATATCCTGATTTGCAGATACACCGTATTATAAAAGATCATATCAGAGGTAGAATGACTCCTCAGAAAAGCTCACATTATGAGCAGATTTTGGGCGAAGTTGCAAAGCATTCCTCAGATACGGAGAGACGGGCAGAAGAGGCTGAACGCGAGACTGATAAGTTAAAAAAAGCGCAATACATGGAAAATCATATTGGAGAGCGGTTTGAAGGTATTGTGTCAGGTGTTACTGCCTGGGGTATGTTCGTTGAACTCGATAATTCTTGTGAGGGAATGATTCGAGCTGCAAATATGAATGACGATTTTTATATCTATGATGAGGAGCACATGAAACTTGTGGGAGAAAGTACTCGCAAGGAGTATACTCTTGGTCAGAAGGTTATGATTAAAGTTGTAGGTGCTGACAGACTTACAAGAACAATAGATTTTAAGATTGTCAACGAAAATGAGAATGATGATGCTAATGAAGATTCTTATGCTGATGATTTTATAATATATTCTGAGGCAAGAAAGGTTACTGAAAACAAGGCCAATAAACTTAGAAAACTTATTAGTGAATCTCAGAAAGAGAATGATAAGGACAGTAATAATAGTGAATTAAAAGAAAAACATAAAGCAAAATCGAAAGAAAAGAAAAAGGATAAGACAAAAGTTAAGGAAAAAGCTGTACATAAAGAAAAGCTGCATTCTCGTTTAGTGGAATATAATGGAGAGATGATTGATCTTTCTGAGTATGAGCCTGATGCCAGAACAGGAAAGCCTGTTCGCAAAAAGTCCGCTAAGTCAAAAGGAACAGATTTTGAGAAATCTTCCGGTCGCAAGGTTTATAAGGTTCATAAATATAAAAAATCAGCTACTTCTAAAGCGGCAAGAAGCTCGCAGAAAAAGGGCAGAAAGAAAAAATAGTTGGTGATAAAATGGCAGAAGATAATAAGGCTAGAAAACTTGTAGCCAATAATAAAAAAGCATATCATGACTACTTTATTGAAGAAAAGTATGAAGCCGGAATTGAGCTTTTCGGTACTGAGGTAAAATCGATACGCCAGGGAAAATGTAGTATTAAAGAAGCCTGGATCAGTATTGACAAAGGTGAGGCATTTATTATGGGCATGAATATTAGTCCATATGAAAAAGGTAATATCTTTAACAAAGATCCTCTTAGAGTTAAGAAACTTCTTCTTCATAAAATGGAAATAAGAAAGTTGGATCAGCAAAAAATGGTTCAGGGCTATACTCTTGTTCCTCTTGAAGTTTACTTTAAAAATGGTAAAGTTAAAGTTGAAATTGGACTTGCCAAAGGTAAGAAACTTTATGATAAGAGAGCTGATATGGCTAAAAAGGATCAGCAAAGAGAAGCTGAAAAAGAGTTTAAGCTCAAGTTTAAATAATTTTAAACTTCCGGTATATTGATTTTTATTTCCGGTATGGATATAATATACAGGCATGTTATGAAATGTGCTGCATATTTTCAGCAGCACATAGTAACTGCCTGAAAATTGAATAAGGGTTAGTAAAGGTTTCGACAGGGATTTTGAAGCTGGAGAAGCTATCCGCGGGATGGTGCGTTAAACTTCAAATTAAAATTAAACGCTGAAGATAATTTAGCAATCGCTGCCTGAGTGCAGCCCGTCAGCCCGAATGCACCTACACATTCAGTAACTGGCGTCAAACTTTGTAGGAAACGACATGGCTTAAGCTTTGCGGTTATGGTCGTATTATGAAGCTACTGATCAGATTTGGTTGTCAATTTCCGGATTTGTGAGGGAACAGGAGTGAAGAACTCTGGAATAATTGACTATGATAGTAGAAGGACAGGGGATGAATTTTTGGACAGGGGTTCGACTCCCCTCTAATCCATTCTAGGTTTTGTTGATGAACGGAGAGATATGACTTTCTGGTCATCAATTCCATTTATTGGTTATCGTATTTTACAATGAGGAATACATTGGCTTATGTCAATGTATTCTTTTTTGTTTTTGGGAGAATGGTTAATAAAAAAGCTGATTTAAATCTGAAAGTTTATTCTTACAATACAAAAATTGTAAAAAATTCAAATTTTGTAATTTATTAAATTTTCTTAAAATTATAAAATAGATACAAAATAATAGTATAATTAATACAAAAGATTTGCTATGTAATTCAATAAAAAGAAAGGAACGCGGGGGGCTCATATGATGGCATGAGAACCAGGGGGTTATTAGTACGTTGTATGGGTGTTTGTTTCTCTGCGCATGTGGCGCAAATGATAACAGAAGCAATTCTAGTAACTGCTATTGCTGCAGCAATGCTTGCAGTAGTTGCAACAATGTAAGAAGAAAGACAACTGAATAATTTTCTTTAAACAAAAGCCTGAGGTTGTGAAAAGCATACATCAGGTCTTTTTGTTATAGTGATTAAAGAAAAGTCTTGCACAATTCGTGAATAAAGGATAGACTAAAGTTTAATAAATTAAAGTGCAAAAGTGGAGCTGATATGAGCGTAAGTAAAAAAAGAATAGTTGTAAAGGTTGGAACCTCGACAATAACAAATGAGAATGGAAATGTAGATATTAGAGCTCTGGATCATTTATGCAGAGCTATTGCAGGAGCTGAGAATCTTGGATATGATCTTGTTCTTGTATCTTCCGGTGCTATTGCAGTTGGTGCTGGCAAGATGAGACTTCCTCAGAAGCCTTCTGAAATAAGAATGAAACAGGCAGCAGCAGCAGTTGGGCAAACTGAGCTTATGCATCTGTATGATAAGCTTTTTGGAGAATACAATAGAATGGTCGGACAGATTTTGCTTGATAATGCAGATTTTTCCAATTCCCAAAGAAGCGAAAATCTAAAAAATACATTTGAAGCTCTGTTGGAAAACCATGTTATTCCGATAGTGAATGAAAATGATTCTGTAAGTCATACTGAGATTGAATCAGAAAAAAAGCTTTTTTCTGATAATGATATGCTTTCTGCTCTTGTTGCGATATTCTGTAATGCAAGCAAGCTTATTATTTTTTCAGATATCGATGGATTATATGATGGTAATCCGAGTGTTGATGCAGATGCAAAACTTATAAGCAGAGTAGAGAAAATAACTGATGAACTTAAATCTGTTGCATCAGGTTCAGGATCAAACAGAGGGACAGGCGGCATGATAACAAAGCTGGAAGCTGCTGAACTTGCTACATCCCATGGGATAGATGTGCTTATTACAAATGGAAAAAATCCTGAGAAATTATATGATATCATAGAAAAGAAAAAGGTTGGAACACTTTTTGTTGCGCAATGATAATAAAAAAAGACGATTTAGCATTAAAGCTTGATCGTCTCTTTTTTTACTTAAACATTTTCATGATATTTATCATAAATCTCAACGAGATATGTTTTTACAATTTGTATATTGGACATTTTACGAAGATCTGCATTTCCCATCAGTAAAGCTATTTCATCAGCAAGAAGAAGCATATTGAAAATCTTGAGCTTGAATTCATCTCTTGTAAGTTCGTTAACATTGATTTCCATAAGAGGTGAACCGAGCTTCATTGTGATGTTCTCATCTGCTATACCTGTCATCATGGCATGAGTTTCCATGTCAAAATTTACATATAAGATAAGTTTTTCCTTCTCGTGTTTCTTTAGTGTGAGAGGAGTCTGATGTGAAGCCTCCATCCATTCATAAAGATCAGCCTCATCGGGATTCATGAGATATTTTGTGAGTTCTTCCTTGTGTTTTTCAACATATTGCATGAATTTGCTGGCATTTGGACCTGTGTATGCAAGTTCTACCTTAACACCGTTGTCTGACTTGACTAGCCTGCATTTTTCAGCTACTTCCTTTATTTTGAGAGAGGACTCGGTGTTGCCAATAACCTTAAAAGTTCCGGTTTCCAATTCCTGTTTGAATTCCATTTCTTTCTCCTTCTATATTGTTAATCAATAGATATAATAACTATTTTTAAGCATTATACAAGTAAACAGTAACGTTAGTATAGCATAAACACCTAAAAAATGGTATACTATTTAGAGTTTGTTTAAAAAAGATTAGTTAACGGGGAAGAAATGACATCTAGTAATAAAAGGGGAAATTCCACAAGAAAATCCAGTTCAAGAAGTACATCAAATAGGAGTAGAACAAGTAGTTCAAAGACCCGCCGCGTGCAGAGGCAGGAAGAGGAACTTGATTATTCACTCAGAAGCGAGATAACAGTTATTGCTGTAGTGGCGGTTACTGTTTTTCTATTTTTGTGCAATTTTCATTTATGCGGTTCTTTTGGTGATGCCCTTAGTGGCATTTTATTCGGGTTGTTCGGAATTACAGCGTATATTGCACCACTTGTTGCACTTGGTGCTGTTGTTATAGGCATCGCTAATTTTGGTTCAACTGCATCTATTAGAAAGATAGTATCCGGTATTGTACTCTTCTTTCTTGTCGGTATGTTGGCTGAATTATTGTCAATGCGGCCTCAGAATGCAATAAGCTATAGTATTTCGACTATTTTTAAAGATGCAGGGAGTGCCAGAAACGGCGGAGGTGTCTTTGCTGGGACACTTGCATATGTATGCTATAAATACTTGTCTTTGGTTGGAACTATACTTCTTATTTTGGTTGCCGGAATAGCCAGCCTTGTTGTGTTTACCCAGCATTCATTTGTAGGTGGAATTAAAAATGGTGGAAGAAGGCTGATTGAGAGAACAAGAGAGGACGCAGCCAATTATAGGGAATATGCTGAGAGAAGGCGCGAGCAGATGGAGGAGCGAAGAGCTCGCATCGAAGAGGAGAGACGTCTGGCAATCGAGCAGAAGGAAGATGAAAAAATTCTTCGAATGGAGAAAAAAGTTTCCGGAGTTATGCTGGATACTTCTTTGGAAAAAGAAAAAAAAGAAGAAAAGCCTCGTCTTCGCTTTTTACAGCAGCCACAGTCTGAGCCTGAAACTAAAACTAAAACACCAACTCAAACACAACCGCAGCTTCAAACTGATCCGGGATTTAAGGCTTTGTCTGAACCTGATGTTCATGTTAATAGTGTTTCAAAAGATAACATGAATATTTTTATACCGGATGAGAATATTTCGGATGATATTCATGAAATTGTTCTTAATGATAGGAATGTTGAGACAGATGAAGCACCGGATGAACAGAGGATATTAAGAACTACTCCAAGTATTCATGGCATTGGATATGATGAAGATGATGAACTTGCGAATAAGCTTGCTGCAAATAGAAAGAGAGCAGAAGAAATGCTTATGGGCAGTACCGGTTCTTCAGATGAGGATGTTGAAGATAGTATACAAAGCTTTACTATTCCTGAAAATAATTCATTTGAGGATGAATATACGGATGAGTTATCAGATTCTAATTCATATAACGAAGAAAATGTTGAAGATGAAGACTTGCCGTTTGATGAAAATCTTTCGTATGATGAAGAATCAGAGTATGCTGAAGATTCTCAATATGAAGAAGATGCTGAACAATCTTTTGAAGAAAAGTTTGAGGATGAACCTCTCTCTGAGGATGGAACGGATACCAGTCTTAACAGACTTTTAGCAAGGGTTGCTCCTGAAGCTGATGCTGATAATGATGATATTCTTCCGGATGTACCTGTTCATGCAGAGCACATTGGTAATGGATTGAATGGAGACTATGTTATCCATGCACAGGATCATATTTCTCGCAGCCAGGATGCACCTTCTAAAATCAGTTCTTCTTCTCCTTCCGGTAGTAGTCAATCAGTTAATCTTGGACCTGGACCACATACTACCAGTCCCGGGATGGAAAGAGAAATTGAAAAGCATAGGCAGGCTGTTCAGAAGAAGTATATTTATCCACCGCTTAATCTTTTGGATAGGGGAACCAGAAATAAAAATCCGGATTCGGCAAGACAGCTTAAAGAGACAGCCCTTAAGCTACAGGAAACTCTTAAGACTTTTGGAGTTAGTGTAACTGTAACGGATATCAGTCAGGGACCTTCTGTTACAAGATTTGAGCTTCAACCTGATGCTGGAGTTCGTGTAAATAAGATTGTTGGTCTTGCGGATGATATTAAGATGAATCTTGCTGCGAGAGATATCAGAATTGAAGCACCTATTCCCGGAAAGGCTGCGGTTGGAATTGAGGTCCCTAATAAGGAAAACCAGCCGGTGGCGTTAAGAGATCTTCTTGAATCCAATGAATTCCAGGAATTTGATTCAACGCTTGCTTTTGCGGTTGGTAAAGATATTGCCGGAAAGACTGTTGTGACAGATATCGGAAAGATGCCGCATCTTTTGATTGCTGGAGCAACTGGTTCAGGTAAGTCGGTTTGTATTAATACTATTATCATGAGTCTTATTTATAAGGCAAAGCCGGAAGAAGTACAGATGATAATGATCGACCCTAAAATTGTCGAGCTTAGTGTATACAACGGAATACCACATTTGATGATTCCTGTGGTAACTGATCCCAAAAAAGCAGCAGCAGCACTTAACTGGGCTGTTGCGGAGATGACAAACAGATATAAAAAGTTTGCTGAGTCAGGTGTCAGAGATCTTAAAGGATATAATAAACTTGCGGCTGCTTCATCGGATGAGAGTATGAAGGTTCTTCCTAGAATTGTTGTTATTGTAGATGAGCTTGCAGATCTTATGATGGTTTCTGCCAATGAGGTTGAAGATGCAATCTGTAGACTGACACAGCTTGCCAGAGCAGCTGGAATTCATCTGATAATTGCAACTCAGAGGCCTTCTGTAGATGTCATTACCGGATTGATTAAAGCAAATATGCCCAGCAGAGTTGCATTTGCAGTGTCATCTGGTGTAGACTCTAGAACAATACTAGATATAAATGGAGCTGAAAAACTTCTTGGAAAAGGAGATATGCTCTTTTACCCGCAGGGCTATACAAAGCCTGCAAGAGTTCAAGGTGCTTTTGTTTCTGACAAAGAAGTTCAGGATGTTACTGACTTCCTTAGAAATCAGGGAATAGATTCATCTTATGGAGAGGAAATCGAGCAACAGATTTCTTCTATGCAGGGACAGAATGGCTCTGGAGGATTTGGAAGTTCAGACTCAGGTTCTGACAGAGATGAATACTTTGTTCAGGCAGGTAATATCATAATTGAAAAAGAAAAAGCATCAATCGGAATGCTTCAAAGAGCATTCAAAATTGGATTTAACAGAGCTGCAAGAATTATGGATCAGCTATGTGAGGCAGGGGTTGTTGGCGATGAAGAAGGAACCAAGCCCAGAAAAGTCCTTATGACAAAACAGCAATTTGAAGCTTATTTAAATGGTGATACAGAGGAATAAATATATTATAATTTATGTGGACTAACCACAAAAAGGAGACAAAATGGCTGTTAAGAGTGATATCGAGATTGCACAGGAAGCAAAGATGCTGCATATCCGCGAGGTGGCAGAAAAAGTTGGAATTACTGAAGATGACCTTGAGTATTATGGCAAATATAAGGCCAAGCTCACCGAAGGATATCTAAAAAAGGCACAGGAGAATAAGAAGGGCAAGCTTATTCTTGTTACTGCGATCAATCCTACTCCTGCAGGAGAAGGTAAAACTACAACCAGTGTAGGACTTGGAGATGCTCTTAACAGGCTTGGGTATAAGACTGTGATAGCTTTAAGAGAGCCGTCACTTGGACCTTGCTTTGGAATCAAGGGGGGAGCAGCAGGCGGTGGATATGCCCAGGTTGTTCCTATGGAGGATATTAACCTACATTTTACCGGAGATTTCCATGCGATTACTTCTGCCAATAATCTTTTGGCAGCGATAATTGATAATCATATTCAGCAGGGAAATGAGCTTGGAATTGATACAAGACAGATTATATGGAAAAGAGCAGTAGATATGAATGACAGGGCTCTTAGAAATATTGTTGTTGGTCTTGGTGCCAAGGCAGATGGTGTTCCAAGAGAGGATCATTTTGTTATTACTGTTGCGTCTGAAATTATGGCTATTCTTTGCCTGGCTGATGATATGGATGATCTTAAAAAGAGATTATCTCGAATTATAGTTGCCTATACTTTTAGCGGCGAGCCTGTTACTGCCGGTCAGCTTCATGCTGTCGGTGCTATGGCAGCTCTTTTGAAGGATGCAATAAAACCAAACCTTGTTCAGACACTTGAACATACTCCTGTAATTATTCATGGTGGCCCTTTTGCGAATATTGCGCATGGCTGTAACTCAGTAAGAGCAACCAAAACTGCTCTTGGAATTGCGGATTATACTGTTACAGAAGCCGGTTTTGGTGCTGATCTTGGAGCTGAAAAGTTTTTTGATATTAAATGCAGAATGGCTGGACTTAAGCCTGATGCTGTAGTACTTGTTGCTACTGTAAGAGCACTAAAATATAATGGTGGCGTAGATAAAAAGAATCTTGGTGAAGAAAATCTCGATGCTCTTAAAAAGGGTATTGTAAATCTTGAAAAGCACATTGAAAATATTCATAAATATGGTGTGCCTGTTGTTGTAACTTTGAACTCATTCATCTCTGATACCAAGGCAGAGACAGATTTTGTAAAACAGTTCTGTGAAGAAAGAGGATGTAAATTTGCTCTTTCAGAAGTCTGGGCTAAAGGCGGCGAAGGCGGAGAAGACCTGGCTAAGCAGGTTATAGATACATTGGAAAATAAGCTTGGTAATTTTGCACCTATTTACAAAGATGAAGCCGGACTTAAAGAAAAAATAGAGACAATAGCTAAAGAAATCTATGGCGCGGATGGTGTAAACTTTACACCTGCTGCTTCAAAACAGCTTGCTAAGATTGAGGAAATGGGATTTGGAAGTTTTCCGGTTTGTATGGCTAAAACTCAGTACTCACTTTCTGATGATCCTACAAAGCTTGGTAGACCTTCAGGATATACTATAACTGTGCGTGAAGCTTATGTTTCGGCAGGAGCCGGATTTGTGGTTGCACTTACAGGTTCAATAATGACAATGCCCGGACTTCCTAAGCATCCGGCTGCTTATGACATTGATGTAACTGATGAAGGCATAATTACAGGACTTTTCTAAAAAAATAAGGGGCTGTAGCAAAATGTTCAAGTTGTTTTGCCACAGCTTCTTGCCTCCAAATCATTTAAAAATGGAAAGTGGGATAATATGAGTGCTACTATTATAGATGGAAAACTTATTTCACAACAGATAAAAGATGAACTTAAAGAAAAAACTGCTCACTTAAAAGAAAAAGGGGTAGAGGTAACCTTAGCTGTAATACTTGTAGGTGAAGATCCTGCGTCTATGGTATATGTAAGAAATAAAAAAAGAGCCTGTGAGTATATTGGATATAAATCACTATCCTATGAACTTCCAGCTTCTACCACTCAGGAAGAGCTGCTAAAGCTTATTGATGAATTAAACAATAAGGATGATGTGGATGGTATTCTTGTTCAGATGCCTCTTCCAGGTCATATTAATGAAAAGGCTGTTATTGATGCCATAAGTCCTTCTAAAGACGTAGATGGCTTTCATCCTATGAATGTTGGAGCACTTTGTATTGGAGAGAGCGGTTTTGTTTCCTGTACTCCTGCAGGCGTTATTCAGCTTTTGAAAAGAGGTTGTGAAGGTAAAATACAGATTGCAGGTAAGGAGTGCGTTATCGTCGGAAGGTCTAATATTGTAGGAAAGCCAATGTCTCTTTTGATGCTCAGGGAAAATGCTACTGTTACAGTTGCTCATTCCAAGACAGAAAATCTTGAAGAAGTTTGTAAAAGAGCAGATATTCTAATTGCGGCAGTTGGAAAAGCAGGCATGATTACAAAAAATCATGTTAAGGAAGGTGCTGTAGTAATTGATGTCGGTATTAACAGAAATTCTGAGGGTAAGCTCTGCGGAGATGTTGATTTTGCTGAAGTAAAGGAGATTGCAGGCGCAATTACCCCTGTTCCCGGTGGAGTTGGCCCAATGACTATTGCGATGCTTATGAATAACTGTTATGAAGCAGCGTTAATGCATCATGATATGAAGTAATTACTGCTATTGATTCAGAAGCCGGCATTGCCGGGGGTTACTAATTTGTTTCATAGTAAGGAGTACTGCCGATTGATTTGTCCAAAATGCGGCTTTGAAATCCCAGAAGGACATATGTACTGCGATAATTGTGGCGCAGAAATTAATTTTGTTCCGGATTTTGAGCCAGAGGTGGAAAATGAAATAAATGCTACTCTTTCCGGTGTGGCAGATGAACTCAATAAAGAAGAGAGAATCAAACAGGAAAGAAAACAAAAGCGCATGGAGCTTATTAAAAGTATTAAAAATAAGCGCCATGTGATTTTGATGTCTGTTGCTGCAATTGTAGTTTTTGGATTTTGTGTTTATCTTATTGCTCTTTATCCGGAAAAAACTTCAAATAATTATCTTACAAGTGCAGAGTTGGCTAAAAACGAAGGAGATATAGAGAAGGCAATTTCAATTCTGCAGGAAGCTGAAGAACAATTTCCGGATAATTCAGATCTTTTATTCAGATTGTCGGATTATTATCTTGAAAATGGTGACACAGAAAAAGCAGTGGAAGCACTCTTGGATATAACGGAAAATTCGAATTTTCAAGAGGAAACTATTGTAAATGCCTATGAGAGTATTATTTCCATTTATAAACAAAATAATGAAAGTGACAAGATAGTAGAAATTCTTCAGGAAGGCGAAAATAGTATAGTTGCCGGGCTAAGAGAAAAATATATACCCGAAAGTCCTATTCTTCTTCCGGTTTCCGGTGAGTATGATGATACGGTGTCGATTGTTCTTGAACCACCCAGTGGGACAGATTTTAACATTTATTATACTGTAAATGATGGTAATCCTGATGCCGGAAGCATTTTGTATGAGAATGAAATTGTAATTGATACAGTAGGCGAATATGAGATAAAAGCCGTATGTATCAATGAATACGGAGTTTCCAGTTCTGTAGTAGAGGGAAAATTTTCAGTTGTTGAGGGAGCTCCGGCACCTCCTGAGATTCTTGAGCCTAGTGGAGAATACAATCAAAATACTATGATTGTAGCTGTTGCCGAGGCAGGAAGTACAATTTTTTATACAAGTAACGGAGCAGATCCTACTAGTAGTTCAAAGCAATATATTTCGCCTATAACAATGCCTGTTGGCACTTCGCATTTTAAGTTTGTTGCAATAAATGAAGAAGGTGTTATGAGTGAAGTTGTGGAGAGAAATTATCATTTGGTATTTACGCGACTTGTATCTACGGAGCAGGCTGTAAATCTTCTAGTGAATACTCTTGTACGACTTGACTATTTGCTTGACAGTTCAGGAAAGGTACGTGGTGTAGACGGATATAACCAGTATATTTATAATTCCGAAATAGAGATTCAAGGGGCGGGTGAGTATTATGTTATTGTCGAATATCATGTTACTAACGATGGGATTTCTACGCCTACCGGTCTTTTGTATGCGGTCAATACACATGATGGCTCGGTTAACAGATTGGGTTACGATTCAAGTGGTAAATATACTTTGATAACCATTTCAAACAGATAATGATAATATGAAAAAATATTTTAACACTTTAATGTTTTAAATAAATAAAGATTGAATTTTTTTTGTTATTCGTTTATTATGAAAATATTGAGTCTTATTTATATAGGAGGATGACTATGTTCAAGATTTTAGAGGCAAATGAGCTGGCTACGAACATTTTTCAGATGGTCGTTGAGGCTCCACGTGTTGCGCAGGCATGTTTACCGGGACAGTTCCTTATTATCCGTGTAGACAATGAAGGGGAAAGAATTCCTTTGACTATATGTGATTATGATAGAGAAAAGGGCACTGTCGAAATAGTTGTTCAGGCTATAGGCGCTGAGACATTTGCTCTTTCCAAGCTTAAGGCAGGAGATTCTCTTGCTGATGTTGTAGGTCCTCTTGGCAGACCTTCAGATCTTTGCGAGGAAAGTATAGAAGAACTCAAGAAAAAGAAAATTGTATTTATTGCAGGCGGTGTAGGAACTGCACCTGTATATCCTCAGGCAAAATGGCTTAAGGAGCATGGTGTAGACTGTGATGTAATTATTGGTGCTAAGACCAAGGATCTGGTTATTCTTGAGGATAGATTTAAAGCAGTATGTAATCTTCATATTACAACAGATGATGGTTCATATGGCAGAAGCGGTATGGTTACCAAGGCATTACAGGATCTTTGGGATGAAGGTAATAAATATGATCACTGTGTAGCTATCGGACCAATGATCATGATGAAATTTGTATGTAAACTTACACAGGAATTAGGAATTCCTACTGTTGTAAGTATGAACCCTATAATGGTAGATGGAACCGGAATGTGCGGAGCTTGCCGTCTTACTGTTGGCGGAGAAGTTAAGTTTGCCTGCGTTGACGGACCTGAGTTTGATGGTCATAAAGTAGACTTTGATCAGGCCATGAATCGTATGAGATTGTACAAGACAGAAGAAGGAAGACTTCTTTTGAAAGCACAGGAAGGTGATACTCACCACGGCGGATGTGGTAATTGCAATTAATTTTATTACGATTGTTGCAAGTCAGACATAGACTATCGTTTATAGAGGAGAATAAATATGGATGGATTTGTAAGAGTTCCTGTTCGTGAGCAGGACCCCAAGGTTCGTGCAACCAATTTTGGTGAAGTATGCCTTGGATATAATAAAGAAGAAGCTGAGAGCGAGGCACAAAGATGTCTCAATTGTAAGAACCCTAAATGTGTTCAGGGTTGTCCTGTTTCAATTAATATTCCTGCATTTATTCAGCAGGTTAAAGAGGGTAATGTAGAAGGCGCATATCAGATAATCAGTCAGTCAAGCGCTCTTCCTGCTGTTTGTGGACGTGTATGTCCTCAGGAGAGCCAATGTGAGGGACAGTGTGTAAGAGGCATTAAGGGTGATGCTGTTTCAATCGGTAAGCTTGAGAGATATGTTGCAGATACTGCAAGAGAAATGGGAATTAAGCCTGAAGGTTCCAAGGAGAAGAATGGCAAGAAGGTTGCTGTTATCGGTTCAGGTCCTTCCGGACTTACTTGCGCAGGTGATCTTGCAAAGATGGGATATGACGTAACTATTTTTGAGGCACTTCATGAAGCAGGAGGAGTACTTGTTTATGGTATTCCTGAGTTCCGTCTTCCTAAGGATGCAGTAGTAAAGAAAGAAATTGAAAATGTCAAGTCACTTGGGGTTAAGCTTGAGACTGATGTTGTAATAGGCAAGTCTGTAAAGATTGATGAACTTATGGAAAAAGAAGGCTTTGAAGCTGTATTTATCGGATCAGGTGCAGGACTTCCAAGATTTATGAATATTCCTGGTGAACAGGCTATGGGAGTATTCTCAGCAAATGAGTTCCTTACTAGAAGTAATCTTATGAAAGCATTTAGTGAGGATTCCAGAACACCTATCATGAGACCTAAGAAGTGTGTAGTTGTCGGCGGTGGTAATGTTGCAATGGATGCTGCAAGAACAGCTCTTCGTCTTGGTGCTGAGGTACACGTTGTTTACCGTAGAGGTGAGGAAGAACTTCCTGCCCGTAAGGAAGAAGTTGGACATGCTAAGGAAGAAGGAATCATTTTTGATCTTCTTACAAATCCTGTAGAAATACACGCTGATGAGAATGGCTGGGTAACTGGTATTACATGTATCAGAATGGAACTTGGAGAACCTGATGAGTCAGGAAGAAGAAGTCCTGTAGAAGTTCCCGGATCAGAGTTTGAAATTGAGTGCGATGCTGTTATCATGTCACTTGGAACTTCACCTAATCCTCTTATTTCTTCAACTACTGAGGGACTTGAAATTAACCGCAGAAAGTGTATTGTTGCTCAGGAAGAAAATGGTCAGACATCTAAGCCCGGTGTATTTGCCGGTGGTGATGCTGTTACAGGAGCGGCTACTGTTATTCTTGCTATGGGAGCAGGAAAGGCTGCAGCAAAAGGTATTGACGAATATCTTTCCAATAAATAAATTTATAATAGTATTTTCTAATACTTACTGCCTGTTCATAATTATGAATGGGCAGTTTTTTGTGTCCTTTGGCGGCTGTTCTATGCTATAATAAGTAGAATTATTGTTTTTTAGGAGAATTGTGAAAATGGAACGTGAAGAGAAAACAAGGATAGCCATTACAGCTGGAATTGCAGGAGTTATTCTTTTAATTTTGATTTTTTTCCTGGCTCTTTCAGGAGATAATGGAAAGAATGATAATGCTATAGATTATAGCAGTGAGACTTCATCAGAGGAACCGGTAGCTTCTGAAACATCATCTTCTTTTATGAGTACTGTTAGTGAAGAGGATTCATTAAGTGCTGATTTGGATAGTTCAAAAGAGTCTTCAAGCGCTGCGAGTAGCTCTGCTTCACTTAGCACTGGTAAAAGCACAGTGTCAGGAAATAGTTTTTATTCAACTGATAAAGCGGTTTTAAAAAATCTATATAAAAAAGTAACTTACGATAAAAATTCGCAGATGCAGGAACTTTTAACATATGCTTCTGAAAATAACCAGGAAGCCATTAGGGATCTCGCCCATCTTGAACGTTTTGAAGCAATGTCTTTTTCACTAGAAGGAAAAGATGATTTTTATTATGCAGGAGAAACTGATTCAGATGGACTCCCAAATGGTTTTGGCGTGGCTGCATATGCGAATGATCAATATTATTACGGTGAGTGGAAAAATGGGGTGAGAAGTGGCCAGGGAACATGGATTTCTTTTTATCCTCAATATAATAGTTACGTCGTCAAGGAACATATGTATTCCGGAGAATGGGATGGTGATTTGCCAAATGGCAACGGACAGGAGCATTATGATTATAACTACGAGTATATGAATAATGCGGATATTTATCTTCAAAATGCGATAGGCAATTTTATAAATGGTTTATATAACGGAGAGATGTATATCATAACCGTAGATCTTAATGGCGAGACTAAAGAATGGATTGGAAATTGTAATAGCGGTACCTGGCAGAAGGTTTCAGAAACTGATAAAGATAAGCGAGGCAATAGCGCAGTATTGAGCGAACGTGAAAATCTTGAAAATCATATCTGGATGTCAGATGAGAAGGCAAAAGATAATGGAGTTTCAGGTATTATCTTTGGTGGAAGCAGAGTAGAATAATGAATATAAGTATAATATGTGTAGGTAAAATAAAGGAAAAATACTGGAATGAAGCGATTGCAGAATATTCCAAGAGATTGTCACGGTATTGTAAACTTGAAATAATTGAGGTTGCCGATGAGAAAACTCCGGATAATGCTCCGCCGGCGATAGAAGAACAGATTAAGAAAAAAGAAGGGGATAGGATTCTTGCTAATATTGATCCTTCCGGATTAGTGATTGCTCTGGCAATTGATGGTAAGAAGTATTCATCAGAGAAATTTTCTGAGTATATTCAAGAACAGGGAGTAAGAGGAATAAGTCATATTCAGTTTGTTATAGGAGGTTCATTGGGACTACATTCGAGTGTTTTGAGCAGAGCGGACAGTAAAATTAGTTTTTCTGATATGACATTTCCGCACCAGATGATGCGCGTGATACTTCTTGAGCAGATATACAGGGCTTACCGGATTATGCGCGGAGAGCCATATCATAAATAGTATTAAATTGGGGATGAGAATATATGAGTGAAATTACAGAGCTTTCTTTGGCACTTACCGCTGAAGATGAGAGAAATATTTTTGGGGGCAATGACAGTTATATAAAGAAAATTGAAAGTAGCTTCCATGTTGAGATAATTGACAGAAATGGTGAACTTCACATAATTGGAGACAAGCAAGGGGCTAATAAAGCGGCAGGTATATTAAGAGAACTTGTTCAGTTGTCAAAAAGAGGAACCGGAATAGAAGAACAAAGCGTAGATTACGCAATTTCATTAAAAGAGGATAAACGGGCTTTGAAAGAGCCTGTCAACGATAATGTTCTGGTGGATATAGACAGGGATGTGATTTGCCATACCATATCCGGAAAACCTATTAAACCAAAGACACTTGGTCAAAAGAAATATATCGATGCTATCAGAAACAAAATGATTGTTTTTGGACTTGGCCCTGCCGGAACAGGTAAGACTTATCTTGCGATGGCTATGGCAATAACAGCTTTTCAGAGAGAAGAAGTATCAAGGATTATTCTTACAAGACCTGCTATAGAGGCGGGAGAAAAGCTTGGCTTTTTACCGGGAGATTTACAGAGTAAAGTTGATCCTTATCTTCGTCCTTTATATGATGCGCTGTATCAGATAATGGGAACAGAAAATTTTATTAAAAATATGGAAAAAGGTCTGATTGAGGTAGCTCCTTTAGCATATATGAGAGGAAGAACTCTGGATAACGCTTTTATTATACTTGATGAAGCTCAGAATACTACACCGGCACAGATGAAGATGTTTTTAACCAGAATAGGTTTTGGATCAAAGGTTATTATTACCGGTGATGCAACTCAGAAGGATTTGGCGCCTGATGTTAAATCCGGACTTGATATAGCACAGAATGTTCTTAAAGGAATAGATGATATTGCATTTTGTACACTTACAAGCAGTGATGTTGTACGTCACCCGCTTGTTCAAAAGATTGTAAAAGCTTATGAGGATTATGAGAAAAAAACTGTGAATAGACAGAAAAAGAAAGCTATTCAGAAATTGGAGAGACACTAAAGGGGATGGAAAACAAGCTTGGTAAAAAGATTCATGTCTGCTATGGTCTGTTGTTTTTTATTACAGGAATTATTGTTTTTTGTTTTTCTTTTTTAATGGGGAAGAGTTATGAGGCTATTCTTAGAAATACAATTGTTTCTTTGATTATAGCCGGCACGGATGTATATATGCTTCTTGACGCTTTTTCAAGGGGAAAAGAAGCATATGCGTATGATAATTATGATCATAAATTCAGATTTGTTTTTGCATATATCGTTATACTTATTATGTCCTGCGTCTTTTCGTTAGTACCGAATCTCTTTTGGCCCTATATGGCATTATTTGTTATTTTGGGACTGTTTTCAAATAATGAGATAGGGATAGTTAGTGGAACGGGATTTGTGATTATTTCTGTACTTCTTGAAGAAAGCGGTGTTTACGGCGAATTATTTATGTATGCAATTGCCGGAATGCTGGCGCTTGCGTTATTTAGAGATTTGAAAGAAAATACAGCTATTGGTTATCCAACAGCTATTTCTTTGATGATACAGGCGGTTCTTTTGTTAGCTTTTAATGTTTTGTTTCAAAACAGAACACTTTCAATCGGGCTTTTGATAGTTCCTATTCTTAATATAATGTTTAATCTTATCATACTTATGGTTTTTCTAAACATATTTGGTGTATATATTATTCGAAAATCCAATGACATGTATATGGAGATAAACGATACGAATTATCCGCTTCTGATCAGATTGAAGGAACAAAGTATTGAGGATTATTACAGGGCGATACACACCGGTTCTCTTGCAGAGAGAATAGCGCTTGAACTTGGAATTAATAACAGAGCGGTAAAGACCTGCTCATATTATCACGGGATTGGAGTTCTTGAGAATAAGAAAAAATGGGAAGATGTTAAGCATTTCTATGAAGAAAATCATTTTCCTATAGAAGCACAGGATTATTTGCGTGAGTATATAGCTCCCGAAAAAGGGCATGTCAAGTCAAAAGAGTGTCTTGCGGTAAGGATGACTGAGACAGTAATAATTTCAATACAGCAGTTGTTTAAGCAGGATAAAAATGCAAAAATTGATTATGAAAAACTGATAGATGATTTGTTTGATAAAATGATCTCTGATGGTAAACTTAATGACTATAATGTTACTTTCAGAGAATATGAGGTAATGAGAAAGATCCTTAAAAAGGAGAAATTGTATTATGACTTTTTACGTTGAAAATGAAGTAGATGCAAAATTTGATTTTGATTTTGAAAAACTTGCCAGGACAGTAGCAGAGGCGGTTTTAAAAGAAGAAAATTGTACTCATGAAGTTGAAATAAATTTAGTAATAACTGACAATGATGGAATTCAGGAGATCAATAGTCAGTTCAGACAGATAGATAAACCAACAGATGTTTTGTCTTTTCCTAATGTAAGCTATGAAACTGCGGGAGATTTTTCTGTAATTGACGGGGAACAGAATATTGATCTGTTAAATCCTGATACCGGAAATATTATGTTCGGTGATATTGTAGTTAATGAGGCGAGAGTGAGGTCTCAGGCTTTGGACTACGGACATTCAGAGAAAAGGGAATTTGCTTTCCTTATTGCTCATAGCATGCTTCATTTGTGCGGATATGACCACATGGAAGAAGATGAAGCGGCGGTTATGGAAGCCAAACAGAACGAAGTTCTTGATTCGCTTGGAATTACGCGCGATTAAAGATTATCAGTTCAGGGAGTTCATTGTATGAAGAACTATGTTGAGGAGAAAAGAATACGTCCTGACATACTTACAGCAACAGTCTTTGGTTCGATTATTATCATGATGCTGTATAACATAATTTCAGTCAGGATTTTTGGTGATAAGGGATCTGGTTTTGGTGCAGGCCCTCTTGCACTGTATTTTTTATTATATGTTTCTTTTGTATTTGCTGTACAAAAGGCAGTATATATTATGGTAAGGCTTAGAGCACGAAGGTCACAGTTTTTAAATGCTCAGGCTAATATGAAAAAATCGATCAGGATTTTTTTAATATCGGGGATACTGATAGCAATTATTTTATCATTAAGTAGCTTTGTTATAGCCAGGAGTTTGTTTGGCTCAGTAAGAGTTTACTTTCAGATAATAATTGTCGGGGTCAGTCTTTTGTTTTTGTGTACTCAGGGCGTTATGAGAGGTTATCTTCAAGGACTCGGATATACTAAACCTATTGTGTTAACTGATATTTTTATGGCTTTAGTTGCATTTGTGACAGGTGCAATAATTTCCGGTATAATGTACAGTTACGGAAAAAAGGTTAACGAGCTGTTCCATGGAGATGAATACAGCGCTATTTATGGCGCTTCCGGCATGATGATTGGCTTACTTATCGGATCAATTGTCGGTTTTATTCAGATTATTGTAAGTATATCTCTTAGAAAAAAAGAAATAGATGAGATAGTAAAGGGCGGTGCTCCACGCTATCTTGACAATAAGAATGATGTTATAACAGGAATCAGGCCAATTCTTTATCTGTATGCTTCGCCGCTTCTTATGTGTCTTGTTGATATTGTTTTTTATAATGTTATTCAGGCGAAGAACGGGCATATAGATACTATGGTGAGTGCTATTGGAGCCTATGAAGGCCGAATAGTTTCATTTGTAGTAATTCTTGCTTTTTTATGCTGCTTTCCGTTTATAAAGTCCTGGAACAGAATAATGGCAAGAATTGAAAGAGATGAGCTTGAGGGAGCAAGAGAGAGACTTAGAAAAAATATACATTTTTCCACGATGCTTCTTTTTCCTGTGACAGTATTTCTTTTTACTATTTCTGACAGTATTCAAATTGCTGTCTTTGGAAAGATAAGTAATGAGATAAGCGGTATTTTTCAGCTTGCGGCGCCGCTTCTTTTCTTGCTTTCAATAGCAATTTTTACATCATGGCTTTTAAATCATATGGGAAAGAATATACTTCTTGTAGTAAATCTTTCTCTTGCATGGCTAATTCATATTTTGCTTTTGGCTGTTCTTTTGGCAGGAATATCTTTGGAGCTTACAGGTATTGTTATATCTGAAATAGCCGCATTGCTTGTTTATGATGTGCTTTGTCTTTTTATGATTTTTAAGATGCTTAAATACAAAAGTAATTTACTTCTTAATGTAGGAATTCCACTTATGGCATCAGCGGTTTCGGGCCTTGTAGCTTATTTTATTGACAGAATTTTTGTGAATTTGATTGGTGAAGTATTGACACTGATTATTGAAGTGGTACTCTACAGTATTATTTATATGCTGATATTGATTGTGCTTAAAGGAGTCAAGACACATGAGCTTTCTTCGATTCCTTTCGGCAAATATTTCATGGGATTTTCTGCAATGGTACAGCATGACAGAGAGTGATGAGGTATTAGATTGAGTAAGAAGATTATTGTGGCAGGTGGCGGAGCATCAGGAATGTGTGCGGCAATATATGCCGCAAGAAATGGTGCTGATGTCACTATTATAGAAAAAAATAATCAGCTTGGAAAAAAATTGTCTATGACAGGAAATGGCAGATGTAATCTGTCAAATCTCGATATGGACGAGAAAAAATATAATGTATCTGCGGAAAAGAGAATGAAGCAATGGCTTTCCGTCTATGGCGTTCTTGATGTAATTAATTTTTTTAAGTCTCTGGGAATTGTTATAAGAAGTGAAAACGGATACCTTTATCCTTTGTCGGGGCAGGCACTTACGGTTGTAACAGCCTTTGAAAATGAGCTGAAAAGACTGGGAGTTAAAGTCATAACTAACGAGCAGGTTAAAGCTGTAAAGGCTCCCGGCAATGATAAATACATTCTTTTGACCAATAAAGGAGAGTACGAGGCTGACCGGATAATTTTGGCAACAGGCGGATTATCAGGTGCAAAGAGCACTATGTCAACTGGTGATGGCTATTATATCTGTAAGCAGCTTGGTATGGATATCAAGGACACTTTTCCAGCGCTAGTTGGATTTAAATGTGCCGGAGATGAAATTATGCCGCAGAGCGGTGTGAGAAGTGTTGCAGAAGTATCATTCATGCTTGGAAGTGAAATTCTTGCCAAGGAATATGGAGAACTTCAATTTAATAAAGATGGAATTTCTGGATTTCCTGTTATGCAGGCTAGTGGTAAGGTGGTTAAGCTTATATCAGAGGGAAAGCCTGTTTTGGCATGTATAAATCTTTTTCCTGATTATTCGGATGAAGATTTTCTTTCGCTTGAAAAAGAAATGCTTCAGCTTAGAGATGGCAGGACGCTGGAAGAGTTTTTAAATGGCTTTAACAATAAAGCAATAAACGATATGATCATGAGCCGCCTCAAGATGAGCAGAACCATGAAAATGAAGAATATCTCAGAAAGTATGGTCCTTAGTATTTTTGATTATTATCGAAATCTTAAAATACGTCTTGCTGATACATATGGTTATCAGGCTTCCCAGGTGACTTCAGGTGGAGTAAGCCTTGGCAGCATAAGAGATGATATGACCTGTGTTTCATATAACGGAATATTTGTAGTGGGAGAGCTTCTTGATGTCGACGGAAGATGCGGAGGATACAATCTTCAGTGGGCATTTACAAGCGGCAGCATTGCAGGGACTGTTGCTTCCCTGTGATGTGATAAATTATAGAGAAACGAAGCAGTTTTTTAATCAGTAAAAAGGGTAAGTATGATAAGAATAAATCAGATAAAGATAAAAAATGACGGCAAAAATATTATTTCAAAGGACAAAATCCTTGAAATATTAAGAAGTCAGGCTGCAAAGCTTCTTAGAATAGACGTGGGTGAAATAGCCGAAACAGAGATAATAAGGCACTCTATAGATGCCAGAAAAAAGCCGGAAATATACGATATTTACATGATAGATGTAAAACTTAAAAAGCTTGATGAGAATAAAGTCATAAAGAAATGTCATGATAAAAATGTACAGGTAATAGAGCCTGTAAAATATGATTTTGAGCAGCAGGTTCTGTTAAAAGGCGGTTGTATCAGCGATAAAGCAAAAAGAGCTCAAAAAAGGATTGTGATTATAGGCGAAGGTCCTGCAGGACTATTTTGCGGTTATATGCTTGCACAAAACGGCTTTAAGCCCATTATTCTTGAAAGAGGCGCAGATGTGGACACAAGAACTGCCAAGGTAGAGCATTTCTGGAAAAGCGGAGAGCTTGATACAGGCACAAATGTCCAGTTTGGCGAGGGCGGTGCAGGGACGTTTTCTGACGGAAAGCTCAATACAATGGTAAAAGACAAGGATGGCAGAGGCAGGGAGGCTCTTTCGATTTTTGTAAAAAACGGAGCCTTTGAAGATATTTTATATGACGCTAAGCCGCATATCGGAACAGATATTTTGTGCGATGTAGTAAAAAACATGAGAAACTGGATAATAGAGCAGGGTGGCGAAGTCAGATTTAATACTAAAGTTACTGATATTATCATAGACGATGGGAAGGTCACAAAGGTAAAGGCTGGAGATGAGATTTTTCCATGTGATGCGGCAGTACTTGCAATAGGACACAGTGCAAGGGATACTTTTTATCTTTTAAAGGAAAAAAATGTATCCATGGAAAAGAAGCCGTTTGCAGTGGGCTTTAGAGTGGAGCACCCGCAAACACTTATAAATTATTCCCAATATGGAATGGAAATGCCCGTATCTCTTCCGCCTGCACCCTACAAGCTTACAACTACCACAGATTCAGGCAGAGGAGTTTATTCTTTTTGCATGTGTCCGGGAGGATATGTTGTAAATGCGTCCTCTGAGGAGGGAAGGCTTGCTGTAAACGGCATGAGCTATTCAAAGCGTGATGGAAAAAATGCCAATTCCGCCATTATTATTACGGTTGACCCCAAGGATTTTGGCTCTGAGGATGTTCTTTCAGGTGTAGAGTTTCAAAGAGGGCTTGAGGAGAAAGCTTATAAAGTCGGAGGTGGCAGGATTCCTGTTGAATATTACGGCGATTTTAAGGAAGCTGTGACAAGTAAAGCTTTAGAAGGTGAGAGGAGTATTTCTGAAAGGGCTTCTGAGGGCAGCATGGAGGAATCTTTAGTAAATATAGATGAAGATTTTATGCCTCAGATGAAGGGCGAATATACCTTTTCCAAGGTTCATGAAATTCTTCCGGAGGAGCTTAATAAATGCTTTGTAGAAGGCATGGAGAAGTTTGGAAAGATGATTAAAGGGTATAATTCTCCAAAAGCAGTTGTTTCGGGTGTGGAATCAAGAACCTCATCTCCTGTAAGGATTGTAAGAGGAAACGGCGGAGAATCAGTCAATATTTCAGGTCTCTATCCCTGCGGCGAAGGAGCCGGGTATGCCGGAGGAATTATGTCTGCAGCCATGGACGGGATGAAAATCGCAGAATATATTGCGGCAAATCTACAGTAAACAGCAAAACTTTTGGAGTTTACTATATTTATCATTTAATACAGCATTAAGAGGATAAGTTTAATAGTAACTAAGTTTATATAAAAAAGTATATACAGGAATATGTGCAGACAATGGACATAATGACAAAGGATGACATAAGGAAAAATATTTTAAGTAAAAGAAACAGTTTGACTAAAGAAGAAATATTAAAAAAAAGCAGGAGAATTTTTGAAACTCTTATCAAAAGTCCTGAATACCAAGATGCCCGAAATATTTTAATTTATGCCTCTATGGGAAGCGAAGTCAGAACTGATGATATTATCGAGAATGCTTTAGCAGCAGAAAAAAATGTCTTTTGCCCGAAATGCACAGATACGAAAAACGGAATTATGGAGTTTGTAAAAATCGGGAGCTTAAGTGATCTTGAAAAAGGATATTTTGGTATAAGAGAACCTATGATTGGAAGTGATTCTGTGATATATGGAACCTCATTTTCCAACCGGGAAATTGCTGAGGCTACTTTGATGGTAATGCCTTTAGTTGCTTATGATGATGAAAATAACCGTATCGGGTATAAAGGCGGCTATTACGACAGATTTTTGAAGCGTTTTGATAATCTTAAGACTATAGCGCTTGCCTTTAAAGTCCAGCATTCAGACAAGATAATTCCTTCTGAGGCACATGACGTGAAACCGGAATTTGTTCTAAGCGATTAAGCGAAAGCGTAACTTAAGCAGTTGTGCAATATTTACATACCTTTTGACGTTATATCATTATATCGAAAATTACAAAAACAATTTTGAATATCACATTTTTTTTAACTCTTTTCTTTTCTATAATGGGTACTGTAATCAAATGACGGGGTTCCATACGCGTTGTTTAAATTCATTTAGAGAAGGGAAGGGTATTTTATTATGAAAAAGAAAATTCTCAGTACTCTTGTATGTCTTACAGTTGCAACTGCATCAATCGTTGGTTGTGGAAGTACTGCTGCCGGGACAGAAACTGCCGCAGATGCTGATGCACAGACAACAGAAAAGGCAGTTGAAGCGAAAACTTCAAGTGAAGAAGTGAAAGAAGAGACAAAACAAGAGACTTCTTCAGACGACAAGATAACACTTAGCATCTATACACAGTATGCTGATGATGACACAAAGGTTCCATATGACTATGCCGTAGAGCAGCTTGCCGAGGCATATCCGAACGTCGAACTCAATCTTATTGTACAGGCTCAGGACGATGGGCAGACACTTAAGACATTGGCTGCAACAGGTCAGCTTCCCGATATTTATCAGGCAAGTACAGATCTTATTAATACATTCAGAGAATCCAACCAGATAATGGTTCTCAACGACGTTGCAGAAAAGACAGGCTTTATTGACAAGCTTTATGATGCCAACAAGGATCTTGCTTATGCAGAAGACGGAAATATTTATGCATTCCCGTTTTCGGGTCAGGAGTATGTTCTTTGGTATTACAACAAAGCACTTTTCGAGGAAAATAATCTTGAAGTTCCAAAGACTTATGAAGATCTTTTAAATTGCGTGGAAACATTTACACAAAGCGGAATTATTCCTCTTGCACTTTTTGGACAGGAAGGCTGGAATACTGCGGCAGCTTATGATGTTATAGCTACAAGATATGTTGCCGGCGGCATCAAGGCTCTTGATGAGGGAAGTGCAAGTATCACAGATGACGGATATGTAAGTGCTGCAAAGAAACTTGAAGAGCTGGTAGCAGCAGGTCTTTTCCAGAAAGATGCCACAACAACCAACTATGATCAGGCTTCAGAAAAATTCCTTTCAGGAGAAGCTGCAATGTTCATAAATGGTCAGTGGTATATCGAGGATGCTACAAAGGCACTTGGTGATGATGTAGACTGGATGTTTTATCCGGCAGAAGATGAAGCAGCTTACGAAGCAGGTAAAGCAGTATTTTCCGGCGGCGGAAGCGCATCAGGATTTGCTGTAAATCCTGATTCCGAGAATGCAGAGCTTGCTGCAGAAGTAGCTGAATTCATCACTGAAAAATATTGTGAAGCGAAGGTTATGTACAGACATAATCCACTTGTAGCAATTGATACCGGAAAAGAGCCTGATTCTGAATATCCTGCAATGATGCAGAAGCTTTCCGACACACTTCCTTCAATCACTTCTACAACAAAGTTTACATGGGGACTTACAAATTCAACATTTAACGATGGAATCCAGTCAGAATCACAGGGGCTTGTTTCAGGACAGTTCACTGCTGATGAGTTCATACAGGATCTTGAAGATATTATGGAATAACATATTAAAGCACACGAACCGGTAAGATGAGCCGCTTAAAGGCGGCTCTAATCCGGTGCAGGGGAATAGTTTTTAACTAAGTATCATTTAACTGGAGAACCCTATGAAAAAATATATGGGAAATAAGCTGGCAGTTTTTTTGTTTGTACTGCCGGCGCTGGCTATTTTTATAATATTTGATTTTATACCGATCCTTCAGGTATTTGCTTATAGTTTTACTGATTGGAACGGTCTTACGATTCCGAATTTTACAGGTCTGAAAAACTATATAGAACTGTTCAGCGATAGAGTATTTTATACATCTAACCGCAATCAGATTATATTTGCGGTTGTAATTACGATTTATCAGATGCTTTTTGCCACAATATTTGCTATCACAATTTCTGACAAAAAGATGAAGGGAAGAAAGTTCCTGAGAGTTGCGTATTTTATCCCTGTTATTCTCTCAGTTACCGTTGTTTGTCAGCTCTGGAGCGCAATCCTTAGTGGAGAAGGTCTGTTAAACAAACTCTTTGAGGCAGGCGGTTTAGATTTTTCACAGAATTGGCTTGGTGACAGATACAAGGCAATTTATGTAATTGCTTTTGTTAATGCCTGGCAGTGGATGGGATATCAGTTTGCACTTATTGTTGCAGGCATCAAATCCATTCCTTCGGACTATTACGAGGCTGCAAGAATAGATGGCTGTTCGAATGTAAAAGCTCATTTGAAGATAACGATCCCGCTTCTTGCTGAAACCTACAAGTTCTGCTTGATCATTTCACTTACAGGCGGTATCAAGGCATTTACCGAAATGAATATATTAACTGGGGGCGGACCTAACAAATCAACCTTTACGCTTACCTACATGATGTATAATGCAGCCTTCAAGAAGTCTGATTATGGTTATGGTCTTGCTGCCGCATCTATCATGGTAATTGAATGCATGCTGGTAATGCTTGTCATCAATTTTATTTTCAGAGAAAAGAACCAGCTCAAGGAAGAAGAAAAATCCAGGAGGAAAAGAAATGCATAACGAGGGCAAAAAAACAGCACTGCACTATATATTTGTGGCATTTTGTTGGATCTATGCTGCATTTTCACTTTATCCTCTGATCTGGATGCTCTTTTATTCTTTCAAAACCAATCAGGAAATATTTGTAACTAATCCCTTTGGCTTTCCATGGCCGCTTCATTATGAAAATTATATTACTGCCTGGACCAAGTATGATGTTCCTCTGTATTTTTTGAACAGCTTACTCGTTTCAGTAGGAACAGTTGTTATAACTATAATCTGTGCATTACTTTTTTCATATGCCACAAGCAGGATGGTCTGGAAATTAAAGACATTTACAAGACTTTTTCTCGGACTGGGAATGTTCATTCCTGTACAGGCAATCATGATTCCTGTAGTTAAGGTTGTCCAAAGATTCGGGCTTATGGGCACAAGATGGTCTCTGATTTTTCCTTATATTGCAATTAATCTTGCTTTTGCATGCATGGTTTATTACGGATTCTTCAAGGGAATACCAATGGAATTAGAAGAAGCGGCATGCATGGATGGGGCAAATATCTATCAGACGTTCTTTTTGATAATTGAGCCTCTTGTAAGACCGGCGACAGTCACGCTTGTAATATATATTTTCTTAAACGCGTGGAACGAATTTATTCTGGCTAATGTGGTGGTGGGAAGCATTCCCTCTTTAAAGACCCTTCCTCTTGGTGTTTTGTTCTTTCAGGGTGAATTCACAACTGACTGGGGAGGAATGGGCGCAACAATGGTAATTGCAAGTTTTCCGGCGATCATCGTATATTCTATTTTCTCAGAACAGGTTGAAAGTGCTATGACAATCGGAGGCGCAGTAAAAGGCTGAAAGCGCAGTGTAGACTGAACAAAAAACGAAAAATCAGACTGATTTATAAATATCAGTCTGATTTTTGTGTGTAATAAGCTTAATATGATATGATTATGAAACAGATTCATGAATTCATGGTGGATGAAACAGGAAACAATATGGAAAAAAACGATATAAAAAGCATGTCCCTCAGGGATATGGAACAATTAAAGACAGCCAAAAGGCACGACAGGAAAAAGAATGCCGGAAATATTTCAATAAAGTATAAGCTGGCATTTTTGACAATATTTGTTGCGCTGATTCCCATGACGGTACTGATGTTTCTTATGCTGTTTTTTTATAACAGAGCTATCTATGAAAGAGCGGATAAGCAGATAGAAGAGAATATCAGAATAATGTCTGACAGGATATACTCTGTTCTTCAAAACGGGGAACTGTGTTCCAATAATCTGACTATAGAGTTCAGTGACCTTTATAATGATAAGTCAATGAAGCAGGTTACAAGAGATAACAGGATTATCAGCCAGTTATCCCAGTCACTGTTGATATATAACGGGATTTCATCAATAGTTTTTGTGACGGCAGACGGAAGGATGTATTCCACAGATCCGGCTTTTTATGAGCATAAGATGAATATTATTTATTCTGAATATGTGGCTTATCTCTCCGAACATGGTGGCAAGACAGTGATGATGGATCCTGTATCGAATCCTATGAACAGGGAAGATAAAGAAATTGTGACTATGGGAAAGCATTGTCTTAATATTGTTACAGGATCTTCCTTTGGATATATTTTTATAAATATGGACAAGGATTATCTCATAGAATCTTCTCAAAGTGAGATCAGTTACTATTTTCTTTATGATACATCATCCAATGTAATTACAGGAAAAAAATTAAAGGACGCAGTTTTTAATGATAAAGAGTTTATACATACACTTTTTGATACAGATGAGGATATTATCAGCTATAATAAAGAAAAATATTTTATTGCCAGGGATGAAATAAAGAGCTTTCACTGGATAATTGTCGGGATAACAAATCTTAACAGATTTAATGTTACAGGCAAAGATCTGGAGTTTATTCTTTTGGTTGTTTTTGGTATTACAATGCTTCTTCTTCTGATATTCGTGTTGTTGTCAGCAAATTTTGTCACAAGACCCCTTAAAATACTTCATGATGGAGCTGAACAGATTGCTGAAGGAGATATGTCTGTGAGATTCAGATTCAAGACCAAGGATGAGATAGGAAGACTTGGAAGAATTTTTAATTATATGACACAGAGAAACCTTGAGCTTTTAAGGCAGGTGGATGAAGAAGCTAAAAAGAAAAGAGAATATGAGCTTGCACTTATACAGGAACAGGTAAAACCACACTTTTTATATAATACTCTTGATATAATAGTGATGCTGATTGAGATGGGGCGAAGTAAAGAAGCATCGAGAGTTACAAAAAAGCTTGCAAATTATTACAAAAATTCTCTTTCCGGAAGTGAAGAAATCGTGACAGTTGACAGAGAAATTCAGATAATTCAGGATTATCTGGATCTTCAGACAATGCGCTATGGTGATAAATTCAGCTACATAATTGATATCCCGGAGGAAATTAAAAAATCTGAGATTCCCAAAATGACATTGCAGCCACTTGTTGAAAATGCCATTTATCACGGCTTGAAGAACAAAGCTGACTGGGGGAAAATCACCATTACAGGATATATTGTGGATGGGGACAGTGTTGAGCTTAAGGTAATTGATGACGGAATAGGTATGCCTAAGGAGGAACTTGAAAAAATAAGGCATCTTTTGGAAAGTGATGAAGATAATAAGGAGCGGCAGCTTGAAGAATCTGCAATAACAAACCACGACAGTACAAGGGGTGGAAGTCATTTTGGAATGTACTCTGTTGCTTCAAGGATAAAGCTATATTTTGGAAAAGAGTATGGAACTGTCATAAAAAGCAGCCCCGGCGCCGGGACTAGTGTGACAGTTAAAATACCGCTTAAATCATAATATTTTCAGAGGTAAAATACATTGATTCGTATAATGATAGTAGATGACATGCCGATTTTTTTGGAATATTTAAGAGGATGTATAGACTGGGAGAGCTACGGTTTTGAAATATGCTGTGAGGCACATGATGGCAAAGAAGCCCTGGAAAAGCTTGATGAATATTATCCTGACGTGGTTCTTACGGATATTACCATGCCTTACATAAACGGCCTTGAACTTGCAGAAACTATAACAAGAGAATATCCTGATATTTCCGTGATACTCATAACAGGCAACAATGAATTTGAATATGCAAGAAAAGCCGTGAAAATAGGTGTATGTGATTATATCGTGAAACCTTTTGAAAAAGAAGAGCTGATACTTAGTCTATCAAAACTACAGGATAACATAGATAAAATGCTGGAAAATGCTGCTACAGCAAGGAAAGGTGCAGCCAGTGATACCACTTATGATGAGCTCAGGGCAATTATTTACGCGGGAGTGCCAGAGGGAAGCAATGTAAATCTTTTTACTGAGCACAAAGCAGCTTCGTCATATCTGCTTGCGTTATTGAGGTTTGATTCAGAAGCATTTTCAAAGGATGACTCCTTTGATTCCAGAGAAAAGCTCATGAACTGGGAAGGGCTGATTGCCAGACTCCTTGCTGATAAGCTTGATATTGACGGCGAATTCAAGATTTTTCATGATTTTGAAAACAATATAGTTGTGCTGATGAGCTTCGATTCCAATGAACTTTTGGATAGTTATAAGGGATATGAGTTTAGTGATATTATTCAGGTTGTAAAAAGCCAGCTTAATATCGGAAGCGCAATTGCCCTGTCAAAAGCTTCCGGAATCAGTGATGTTAAAAATGCCTATGAGAAAGCGCTTGGTTTTCTTTCACGTAAGGGCTTTGGCCAGATGTGGGATTTAAGGAAGGTGGAAGATGAGAACCTTTCAGATAATTACTATTCTCTGGATGCAGTAATAAGGCTTAATAAAGACCTGGAGACTCTTCAGTCAGAGGATGCGGCTCTTGTAATAAATACTCTGTGGGACAGGCTTTATAGAAACAGCGATTTGGGCGGAAATGTTTCTGCTATGAACCTTTTGACCAGTGCAGTTAGCATTTTGATGACAAATATTATAAGCTCGGGGCGTTCAATTGAAAAAGTGTACGGAGAGGGCTTTTCGCCCGAAAAATATATGGCAGAAGCCAAATCTTCGGAAGAGCTAAAGAATAGTGTTATTTTTCTTTATCAAAAGAGAATTGAATTTGAGAAAAGTAAAAAAACATCTAAAAACCATGATGTTGCACAGGCGGCAAAGCAGTACATAGAATCAAATTATTCGGACAGTGCTCTTTCTATATCTGATATTTCTGAAAAGCTATGTGTTAATCAGACTTATTTAAGAAAAATGTTTAAGAGTGAAATGGATATGACGCTGTCTGAATATATTACTCAGTTCAGAATGCAGGAGGCAAAAAAACTAATTACTGAAACAGATGAAAAACTGTCTTCTATAGCAGGAAAAGTGGGCTATAGTGATGTCAGCTATTTTTCCAATGTGTTCAAAAAATTTTATGGAATTTCACCAAGGGGTATGACAGGCTATAGCACAGACAAAAATGAGCATGAAATAAATTGATAATACCCTTAGAGAAATGTATAATTTAATAAGTTTTTCGTTAATAGTGGTTTGAATGGAGGGTGGTATGGAGCTAATAGAGATTTGTAAAAGAGCAAAAGCTGCAAAGTATGATATTCAGAAGCTTTCTACCGGGGTAAAGAACAGAGCGTTACTTGCTGCTGCCGGTAAATTGCTGGAAGAGAAGGATTACATTTTAAAGGCTAATAAAGAAGATTATGATAACGGTCAAAAAAACGGCATGCATCAGGGAATGCTTGACAGACTTAAGCTTGATGAAAAAAGAATAGAAGCTATGGCGGAGGGATTGAGGCAGGTTGCGAACCTTGAAGATCCTATAGGAACAACAATAGAAAGTTTTGAAAGACCAAATGGGCTTAAGATTTCAAAGGTAAGGGTTCCGTTCGGTGTTGTTGGAATAATATACGAATCTCGTCCTAATGTAACTGCTGATGCCTTTAGTCTTACCTTCAAATCAGGAAATGCTGTTATTTTAAAAGGCGGAAGTGATGCAATAAACAGTAATAAAGCAATAACAAAGGTACTTAGAGATGCTCTTGTTGCTGAAGGAGTGAGTGCAGATGCTGTTCAGCTCATAGAAGCTACTGACAGAAGTGTGACTACTCAGTTCATGCAGATGAAAGAATATGTGGATGTACTGATTCCAAGGGGAAGCGCAGGACTTATAAGAGCAGTTGTAGAAAATTCGACTATTCCGGTCATTGAGACAGGAACCGGTAACTGCCATATTTATGTAGACAAGGATGCTGATTTTGAAAAGGCGATTCCTATTATCATAAATGCCAAAACTCAGCGAATCGGCGTATGTAACGCTGCCGAATCTCTTGTTGTGCACAAAGACATCAAAGACAGTTTTTTGCCTCTTTTTGCAAAAGCCATGAAAGAGCATTCTGTAGAAATAAGATCCGATGAGGCAGCAAAAAGTGTACTTACAGATTCTGTTGATGCTACAGAAGAAGATTTTGGAAAAGAATATCTTGACTATATTATCTCCGTAAAGACGGTTTCTGATGTTCAGGAGGCAATAGACCATATTAATAAGTACAATACCGGCCATTCAGAATCAATAATTACAGAGAACAAAGAAACAGCGGAAAAGTTCTTAAATGAAGTAGATGCTGCATGTGTTTATGTAAATGCATCTACACGTTTTACAGATGGATTTGAGTTTGGATTTGGAGCAGAAATTGGAATAAGCACGCAAAAGCTCCATGCAAGAGGCCCTATGGGACTTAGGGAACTTACATCCTATAAATATAAGATAGTTGGAGAGGGACAGATCAGGGAATGATTACCGGCAGTGAAGAATTATTGGCAGCAAAAAAGCATATTATTGAAGTTGCGAGAGAACTTCATGAGGTTGGACTACTAGTCAGAACCTGGGGAAATATTAGTCAGAGAGTTGATGAAAAGAGTTTTATCATTACTCCAAGCGGAATAAAATACGAAGACCTTACACCGGATATGATTGTTAAGGTTAATATAGATGATCTATCTCATGAGGGTGATGTAACTCCATCCAGTGAGAAAGCTGTTCATGCAGTGTGTTATAAAGCAAGAAAAAATGTTGAATTTATTGTGCATACCCACCAGGTATATGCTTCCTGTGCAGGTACTCTTGGCTTAAAAAAGATTTCTACTTATTTTGATGATGAAGATGTGATCATACCGGTTGCGCCTTATGCTCTTCCCGGAACGAAGAAACTTGCGGATAATGTTTTGGCAACATTAAAAAAATATCCTGATTCAAATGCGCTTATTATGGCAAATCACGGTACTGTATGTCTTGGCAGAAATTCCAAAGAAGCTGTTTTTGAAGCAGAAAAGCTCGAAGTTTCATGCCATAATTTCCTCGTGGATGTCTGTAAGACTGATATGAATCACGGTGTAGAAGTTGGCTATAACAGTCACCTTGAAAATGGTGAGATAGTTTATGACATCAAGGATACGCCTCAGAGGGTAAAAGACATCCATTCAGCCATCTATGCAAAGCGGCCCGATGTAAAATACATTGTTCACAACAAGTCAGAGGCTGTAATGATGGTTTCAAGAAGGGCTAATCATATGAGACCTCTTCTTGATGATTTTGCACAGCTTATAGGTTACAGTATAAGGGTTCCGAGTAATGAGCATGGCAAGGATGGTCAGAATTATCACAATATAAAGAGAAATGTGAATGCTATATTCAGCCTTAATGATGGTGCATATTGTGTAGGCAAGGATGAGGAAGATGCTATGGCTGTTGCAATAGTACTTGATAAAGGGTGCATTGCACATACGGCTGTAATGAGACATGGCGAAGGACATTATCTTTCACTTTGGGAATGTTATCTTATGAACCGCCATTACAGAAAGTCCTATGGAAAGCTTGCGGATAAGGTCAGATAAGATTATATGTTTAAAAAGATATTTATAGTTTTGACAGCAGTTATTGGGATTTTAATAATTTTATTAATTGCAGGATTTTTATTTAATTCATCAAAAGATTCTTCTGAAGCTGCTGCTGAGACTTCCAGCAGCAGTATTTTTGAGGAAGTATCCAACTTGGAAGCCCTTGAACTTGGAATCATTGATGGGCAGCAGCTAAGAGAACAAAATGGCATTTCTGATATTGATGATGAAAACATTGATAATGAAAACGAAGCTGTGAAGAGCGTAAATGTTGTCATGACACTTCGCTCGGTGCAGGATGACATTAAAATAAAAATATTAAACAGCGAAAATAGCGAGCTGGTGTCTAATGTCGGGTTTGAAGTAACAGTTAAGGGAAATGATAAAACTCTTACATATACGGATACTGATAAAGATGGTGTTATTTATATTTCATATGTTGAGGCGGGTGACTATACTGTTTTTTTATCAGATGCTACTGTAGATGGTACAACATATGTATGCAGCAAATCTGAAATAATAACTGTTTCGGATTCGATAGAATACACAAAGATAGATGTTAAGGACGAGATAAAGACTGAGGCTGAGGTAAATGTAGATGAAGAAGATACGAAGGTTCAGGATGTAGATGAAACTACAGATGTGACACAAAGTGAAGCTGATTCAGAAGTGGAAGAATCCTATGATGAGGATATTTCGGAGGATGCAGAAGATCTTTTGGCACAGATAGAAGCGGATACAGCGGCAGAAGAAAATGCCAAGAAAGCTGTTACAGGTGCTAGTTCAGGTACTGTATCGGCACCTGCGATTGCTTCAGATCCTCAATATGTGGCGTCACACTCCGGAACTAGGGGAATTGATGTATCCAAACATAATGGAAGTATTGACTGGAATGCGGTTAAGGCTTCGGGGATTAATTTTGCAATTATCAGATGCGGATACAGAGGTTCAACTTCAGGAGCACTTATTGTTGACCCATATTATTATTCAAATATTAGCGGTGCACAGGCAGCAGGTATAAATGTTGGCGTATATTTCTTTTCACAGGCGATTAATGAGACAGAAGCTGTGGAGGAGGCATCTATGGTACTTGAACTCCTTAATGGGTACAGCCTTCAAATGCCTGTTTATATCGATGTTGAAAAGAGTAACGGAAGAGCTGATTCAATCAGTGTTGAGGAAAGAAGTGCTGCTGCACATGCATTTCTTACAACAATAAGTAACGCCGGATATACAGGCGGAATATATTCAAATAAACTTTGGTTTGAAAATAGGATAAACACAGCCTCTTTTACAAATTATAAGATTTGGCTTGCGCAGTATGTCGATATTCCGACATATTCAGCTACGCGCTATGATATGTGGCAGTATACTTCGAAGGGTAGCGTAGGTGGAATAAGTGGTAATGTTGATATGAATGTAATTAATTGAAACTTCGCTCATATAATTTTTCTGTAATTATATGAGCGACATTTTTTTAGACTTTTATTTTCGGATAGGAATGAGGAATTAAGTTGTATAGTATTAACTAAAATATTTATACATTTTTAAAGTATTTTAACGATATTTAAAATAATTAATGACATTTTGCCTGAAATATGTTAGATTCAATTTAAACAATTGGTAATTATGATGTTTTCTCAAAAAAGGGGAAGAGATTATTTCGTAATTATTCACAAAATGAATCGAGGAGGATTTGAGAAGGTATGAAAAGAAATAACAAAAAACTTTGGGCAAAGTCTGTTTCTTTTGCTTTGTCTGCCTTTATGGTATTTTCCGGTGTGTCTTTTACTCCTGAATGTACGTTGGCAGTAAATGCACAAGAAAACCTGTCGGCGCTTACTGACGAGGAAATCAGTGCGCTTACAGCCAATTCATCTTTTAAGAGAACCAGTGTCCATGATCCGTCTATTGTCTATGACAATGCAGGAACTTATTATGTGTTTGGATCTCATATGGGGGTATCAAAGAGCACGGATCTTGAAAACTGGACATCAGTGTATACCGATAATCCCACTGGTGGAATTTTTGCAGAAAGTTACAACACTGAGTTTAAAAGTAATACGAATGCCGGGACAGAGGTAAATGTTCTGGATGCAGATGGCAACATTGTTACAGCCACTTTTGGCAATTATGATATAGCTGAATGGATTTCCGATAATACTGTCAGCGGGAATATGTGGGCACCGGATGTTATCTACAATCAAAATCTTGGAAAATGGTGCATGTATTTAAGTCTTAATGGTGCGACTTGGAATTCAAGTATTGTTTTGCTTACTGCAGACAATATCGAAGGCCCTTATGATTATGTTGGACCTGTGGTATTTTCAGGTTTTAGCACTTCTGATTCAAGCAAAAATTTCCACGATACAGATTTAGAGCTTGTAATAGGTTCACAGGATGAACTTCCTGAAAGATACCAGAAAATTGCAAATAAGTCCTGGGGAGATTTCTGGCCTCATACAATAGATCCGGCAGTTTTTTATGACGAGGAGGGTGATCTTTGGATGGTCTATGGCTCTTGGTCAGGCGGTATCTACATGCTTGAACTTGATGAGCAGACAGGACTACGTGATTATACTGTAAAGTATGAGAGTAATTATGATACTTTAGGAAAATCGGTAACTGAGGATGCTTACTTTGGTAGAAAAATCGCGGGTGGTTACTATGTATCAGGTGAAGGACCTTACATTGAACATATAGGAAATTATTATTATCTGTTTGTATCTTATGGATTTTATTCTCCCGAGGGCGGTTATAATATGAGAGTATTCCGCTCAGAAAATCCTGATGGACCGTATGTTGATGAAAATGGTACAAGTGCAATATTTGATAAGTATATTATGAATTACAGTGCTACTGATACTGCAAATAATCGTGGTGAAAAGCTTATGGGCGGATATCAGTGGGATACTATGAGTAAGGCAGAAATTTCGCAGGGACATAATTCAGCAATTGCAGCGGATGACGGTAAGATTTATCTTGTTTATCACACCAAATTCAATGATGGAACAGCAGGACATGAGGTAAGAGTTCATCAGATGTTTGTAAATGAAGATGGATGGCTTGTCACTGCTCCTTATGAATATGCCGGAGAGACTATTTCTCAGACTGGCTATAGTTTGTCTGAAATAGCAGGAAATTATGGCATTATTACACATGATTTCCAAATGAATTACGGAGATCTTGAATATAATAGTGCAGAGAATATTGTACTAAATGCAGACGGCACAATTACAGGGGCAAAAGAGGGAAGCTTTAAACTTGAGCTTGGTACACCATATTGTCAGATTACACTGGATGGAATTACTTATAAGGGTGTTTTCACTGAGCAGATGCTTGGTGGAACAAATGTGCCTGTAATGTGCTTTACAGCAGTTTCCTCTGATGGTCTTACAATTTGGGGCTCCGGAGAAATAACCGATCAGGCAGCAATTGCAATCACTGCAGCTAACAGTGCTTATGATGCGCCTGCTTCAACATTTGGAAGTATTTCGCTTCCTTCTGAGGGTGATCATGGCACAACCATAAGCTGGACTTCTTCAAATCCGGAGGTTCTTGCTTCGGACGGAACGGTTACAGCTACAAATGCAGATACAGACGTTGTTTTGACTGCAAGAATTGCTAAAGGTAACTATTACTATGACAAGAAATATACAGTTACCGTTAAGCCACTTGTACAGAATGAGACTGATTCAATTGTGGTGGGAAGATTTTTTACAGATGAAGAGGTTGATTTAAGTACTGCGCTAACAAATAAGATTTCAGTATCAAATCCTTTATATAAGGGTACTGCTTCAGGTCTTGACCTTTCAGGCGGTGTTACTATTTCTTTTGATACAAAAAGTACCGGTAATGTGAATGTGCTTGGAACAATACTTGCTTTCCAGGGTAATGGTGGCGATAACGGAAGAATGTACTTCACTCCGGGTTCATACCTTGGATATAACGCAGGTGGATACTGGTATGATGCCAATCTTAACAGCTATTCTCTTGTAAAAGACTATATTGGCGAAAGTGCACATGTTGATATTAAACTTACAGCGACAGGTTTTGAAGTTGATGTAAATGGAGAAACGGCGTATACAGAGGCAATACTTGACACAGATAATGGCGATGGAACTATAGACGGAAAGTATACCAAAGTACTTAACTGGCTCTATAATTCTGCAGATACTCTTTTATTTGGTTCAGGTTCCTGGTGGGGAGATGTTGCAAATAACACTATCAGTAATGTAGTTATTACAGTTGGACCTGTTGATAAAAATGTGAATCTTTCTGATGAAGAGGAAACTGAAGAAGAAACAGAAAAAGAAGCGGATGAAGTTACTTATACAAGAGATTCTGTAGAAATCACATCAAATGACTATATTGAAGTTCTTGAAAATCCATTTTATGGAAAGAACCTTGAAAAAGTAACTCTTAAATACACTATAAATATGACTTCCGGAACTGCACAGAATGGCTGGGATGGAATATTCAGTTTTTATAACAGCGCAACAGGCGGAAGAGTTTCAATGCAGACAAATCCTTATCTTTGTTATAATTCCGATGGCTGGATGGATATTAATCAGCCGGGAAGCAGTGCTGACAACAGAGCGCCCAGAATGACTCCCGGAAAAGAGTATGCGGTTGTTGTTACTATTACAGCAGATGGTGTGACAATGACAGTTGACGGTGAGGAGCTTGCTACAAGTTTTAATGGCTCTACAACAAATTACAGCAAGATACTAAATGCTATATCAGGAGCTGATCAGCTCACCTTTGGTGTTGGACTTGCACAGTCTTCTTATTGGTATACTGAACTTTGTACACTTACAAATGTAGAATTTACTTCTTCTAAAGCTACAAGTGATGACGGCGAAAACACAGGAGACGACAATGGTTCTGAAAATAATGATCCGGTTGAACCAGAAAAACCTGAAGAACCTAAAGCAACACTTACAAGCAAGTATGGTGCTATTTATTATGTGACTGATGATGGAAGTAAGCTTACAGGTTTTTATAATATTGACGGTTATACTTATTATTTTAAGGAAAGTAATGGAGCTGCTGTAAAGAGCGATTTTGTAATAGTTGATGGTTACAAGTACTATTTTGATGGGAATGGTCATATGGTAACCGGATTTATGACTAAATGGGGAACATCATACTATTTCTTTGAAGATGGTAAGATGGCATCAAATGAAATTTTTTCAGCGGTTGATGGATACAGATATTATGCAGCTGAGAATGGTGCTATAAAGAAGAGTACTTCTGTAACATTAGATGGAAATACATATTATTTTGATGGAAATGGTCATATGGTAACCGGTTTTATGACGAAGTGGGGGACAACCTATTACTACGGCGAAGATGGAATTCAGGCTGTTAATAAAGTGGTTACAGTTGATGGTTATGACTATTACTTTAAGTCAAACGGAGCAATGTTAAAAAATGATTTCATTGACTTCGAGGACGGAACACATTATTTTGATTCGGAAGGTCATATGGTCAAGAATGCGACCATAACCCGTTGGACTCATTCCTACACATTTGATGAAAACGGAGTACTGGTAGATTGATAAATAAAGAGCCGCTTAGAATTTTTCTATAACAAAAGAATCCCAAAACTTTAAAAAGTAAGTTTTGGGATTCTTTTTATGATGTTGATTTTTAATAGTCGGCAGATTTAACCTCCATCCAGGCATCGTTGTAAAGACGGTCACCTGATTCTCCAAGGTATTTGTATGATTCTGTAGGAAATGCTGAAAGATCCGGAAATGCAACCTTTGAATTTTTGATTTCCTCATCTTCTATAAGTTCCTGTGCAGCAACGTTGGGAGTGGAGTAGGTAATGTATTCAAAGTTTTTGAGGGCTATGTCAGGGCGGCACATAAAATCTATCCATTTCTCGGCATTTTCTGTATGCTTTGATTCTTTTGTGATAACCCAGGAGTCTATCCAGACGTTAGTTCCTTCCTTTGGTACAACATATACAAGATCAGGATTTTCTCTTGCAGTATAAATTGCCTCTCCGGAGAAAATAACACCAAGGGCTGCTTCTTCGCCAATCATTTTATCTCTCACCTGATCAACAACATAAGCCTGAACAAGAGGCTTTTGATCTATAAGATCCTTCGTGGCTACAGCAATTTCATCAGGATTGGTTGTGTTTAAAGAATACCCGTTTCTGATAAGAGAAACCATCAAGGCATCTCTTACAGAATCCTGCATAAGAATCTGTCCGTTATATTTTGGATTCCAGAGAATATCCCAACTGTCGACTACATCGTCAACCATTGTTTTATTATAGAGTATTCCTACGGTGCCCCAGCAGTATGGAACTGAGTATTTGTTTTCAGGATCAAAATCCCTGGACTGCTCAAAATACTGCTCACCAATATTTACAGAATTCGGAATGTTAGCAAAATTAAGCTCTTTTAACATGTCATTTTCTATAAGTTTTTGTATCATGTAGTCAGATGGGCAGATGACATCATAGGCAGATGGATCCTGAGCTAGTTTTGCATACATGATTTCGTTTGTCTCAAACATGTCATAGATTACATCTATTCCGGTTTCTTCTTCAAATTGTTCAATTACTTCTTCATCTATGTATTCACCCCAGTTGTATACATAGAGTTTGTTTGAAGCTGAATCATTTGAATTACCGCAGCCTGTCAGAATGCCAAGTGCAGTGAAAGTCAGTAATAGTTTAGAAATAAAATGATTTTTCATCTTTATTTTTCCTTTGATTTTACTGATGGTGCTCTGTAGACAAGCAATAAAAGTGCCAGAACAACTACAAATATTATTGCGGAAAGAGCATATATTTCAGGCTGAATACCTCTTTTTACTTCATTGTAGATTAGTGTAGAAAGGGTTTCAAAGCCGGATCCTTTTGTAAAATAAGTTATGATAAAGTCATCCAGAGACATAGTAAAAGCCATAAGCGCTCCGGATATAATTCCGGGCATCAGCTCCGGAAGAATAGTTTTGAAAAAAGCATATAAAGGGGAAGCACCAAGGTCAAGTGCGGCTTCATATACATAAAAATTCATATTTTTCACTCTGGGCATAACGCTCAACATTACAAAAGGAATGTTAAAAGTAATATGTGCCAGAAGAATGGTTAAAAATCCTGATCCTATATGCAGAAATCTGAAAAGCAGCATAAGTGAAATTCCGGTTACGATATCTGCATTTATCATTGGAATATTGGTAATTGCCATAATAATTGAGCGTAGTTTTTTTGAGAGGCCTATCATTGCGATGCAGGTAAATGTTCCTATAATAGTTGAAAAAACGGTGGCAAGTACCGCAATTGCAAGAGTGTTAAATAAGGCACTTGAAACTGCTTCATCTTCAAGAAGATTAACATACCATTTTAATGTAAAGCCTCCCCATCTTGCTCTTGATTTACTCGAATTAAAAGAAAGAACAATCAAGGTAAGAATCGGAGCGTACATAAATATCAAAATTATGGCGAGATAGATTTTCTCAAATATTTTTTTCATAATATCATCTGTCTCCCTTCTTGGATGAAACGGACTCTATTATCATATTAAGCAGGATAAAGAGCATCAGTACAATAGACAGACCACTTCCAAGATTCCAGTCGTATAACTGAGTAAATTCCTGTTCGATGATATTTCCGATTAACAGTATTTTTGAACCGCCGAGCATAGTAGATATAGCAAAGGTGGTAAGCGCCGGAATGAATACCATTGTGATTCCGCTTAAAATTCCCGGAAGAGACAATGGGAGAGTAATACGCAAAAAAGTCTGTAAATTATCAGCGCCAAGATCTTTTGCAGCATTTATGACATTTTCATCTATACTGTTTAGTGAATTATAGATAGGAAGAATCATAAATGGTAAAAAATTGTATACCATTCCAAGTACAATAGCTCCGGGAGTATTTATTATTTTCATGGTTGGAAGATGAAAAAAATCAAGTATTGTATTGATTACGCCTTTACCTTCCAAAAGTGTCATCCATGTTAAAGTACGTAACAAAAAGTTCATCCACATGGGAAGAATGAAAAGTGTTACAATATATGAATTGTTTTTGAGCTTCATTCCGGCAAGAATCATACCAAGCGGATAAGCCAGTATGAAGCAGACCAGTGTACTAATAAGTGCAAGTTCAACAGATCTTATCAGCGCTTTTAAATATCCGGGCTTTGCTATAGTGGTAATATTGTCAAAAGTCAGCTGACCGTTTGAGTCAGTTATTCCATAGTAAATTACCATGCAGAGCGGTATGATGATGAAAATAGTTGCCCATGCAATATAAGGAGAGGACATCAGGGCAGAAGTTTTTCTTGATTTAAACAGTTTCACTTATTGCCTCCTCATCTTCAGAAGCAGGAACATTCATTATTTGAATATTGAACGGATCAACTTTAATTCCGACTTTTGTTCCTACAGCAGATAATTTTGTTGAGTGGACAAGCCATTCGTAGCCATTTGCCTCGACATCCATTTCATAGTGGACTCCCTTGAATGTAAGATCTGTCACAACACCTTCAAGAGTGCCCTCATTAGGAGAAACGAGCTCAACATCCTCAGGTCTTATCACTACATCTACAGGCTTGTTTTCGCCAAATCCCTTATCTACACATGCAAATTTGGCACCTAGTATATCTACCAGCTCATCTCTTACCATAGTACTTCTTATAATGTTGCTGTCACCGATAAAGTCCGCTACAAAAGCGTTTTCAGGTTCATTGTAGATTTTTTCAGGTGATCCCTCCTGCTGGATATAGCCCTGATTCATTACAACTATGTGATCAGACATTGTGAGAGCTTCTTCCTGATCATGAGTTACATATATAAATGTAATACCAAGCTCTTCTTTCAAACGCTTTAGTTCATATTGCATGTCCTGACGCATTTTTAAATCAAGAGCTCCTAAAGGCTCATCCAATAAAAGAACCTTAGGCTCGTTTACGATAGCTCTGGCAATAGCAATTCTTTGCTGTTGACCGCCTGATAATGAGTCGGGCATTCGCTTTTCAAAGCCCTCAAGGTTTACGAGCTTAAGAGCATACTTTATTTTATCTTTAATATAACTGTCGGACTTGTTTTTTATTTTTAGTCCAAAGGCTATGTTTTCTGCAATTGTCATATGAGTAAAAAGAGCATACTTCTGAAAGACAGTATTTAGCTGCCTTTTATTTGGTGCAAGATTTGTTATATCTTTTCCGTCAAATATGACTTTTCCCTGGTCAGGCTTCTCAAAACCGCCTATTATACGGAGAGTTGTAGTTTTGCCGCAGCCGCTGGGACCAAGTAATGTGACAAATGAATTTTCATAAATACTGAGGTTTAGGTCATCCAGTATTAGCTGACTGTCATATGATTTGGATATATGTTCAAGAGTTATAAGATCTTTACTCATTAGTTTTTCTCCTATAAAAATGTATAATAATGCATCTACTCTATTTTAAATTAGAAAGTTCCACTGTCAATTACTTTTTTGCATTACTTTAAAGTTTTGTTTTCTTGTGTTAAAATGTTTAATAAGTATATGATTTTTCCAAGGAGGCACATTGGTAATGGCTGAGAAAGATAAATATGTTGCATACGTGTCCAGTTATACATCAGGACTTGGTACAAAATATGGCATCAGAATATATGATGTAGATTTAGAAAACGGGAGACTTACCGAAAAACAAAAGGTTGAAATAACCAATTCATCTTATATTGGTATTTCGCATAACAATAAAACTCTTTATTCCATAACAGATGCAGGAGTAGAAGCGTATCATATTCTTCCTGACGGAGGACTTGAATTTTTGAACGAGGCTTCTATCAATGGTATGCGTGGATGCTATCTGAATATGGATCAGAATGATAATTATCTTTTGACAGCCGGATATCATGACGGAAAAGTAACTATTCTGAAGCTTAACAAAGATGGAAGCATCGGCGAAATTACTGATGAGCGTTATCATAAGGGACTTGGAACAGCTGCAGGACGTAACCATGTTCCGCATGTTCAGTGTATAAAAGTGTCCAAGGATAACAAATATCTTTTGGCGGCAGATCTTGGAATGGACAGAGTTAATGTTTATTCTCTTAACATGGAGACCGGCAAAATTAAGGATATCGATGTTATACATTGCGATCAGGAATCTTCTCCAAGACATATGCAGTTTTCCAAAGAAGGAAAATTCCTTTATGTCTGCCTTGAACAGAAATGTGCAATTGACGTTTACGAGTATGTCGAGAATGACGGTGAGCCGGAGTTTAATAAGATTCAGTCTGTTTCCAATTCTGATGAGTCTGATTCTATCGGAGTTGCAAGCAGTGCATTAACATTCTCTGAAGATTACAATTATCTTGTAAGTTCTACAGCAGGTGAGAACAATGTTGTTGTTTACAAAGTAGATAAAGAGACAGGACTTCTGACAAAGAAGATTCAGCTTCCTGTAGCGGGAGAGTATCCAAAGGATGCAGCTCTTTTCCCTGATAACAAGCATTTGGTATCACTTAATCATGAATCTGATACACTTACATTCTTTACTGTAGATATGGACAAGGGAACAATGGTAATGAATGGACCTGAAATGCCGGTATCACGCCCTAACTGCATTGTTTTCCATAAGTTATCTGACTAAATACTATTGACTTACTGTTAATGTAAGCTAAACTAAAAATTTAAAAGCTCCGATATTTTGCGTGTGCGAAGTATCGGAGCTTAATTATTTCAGGAAATATCTATAAGAATAATCAGGACATTCTTTCTTATTTAAATTTTATAGAAATTTATAATGCTTTCCGCTTTGGAAGACATGTTGGAAATTAAAAGGTCAAGTATTGTAAAAGCGCACATGCACTCAACTACAACCACAGCTCTTGGAACAACAACAGGATCATGTCGACCTTTTATGTTGATATCAATTTCTTCACCGTTTTTATTGACTGTTGACTGAGTCTTATAGATGCTGGGAGTGGGCTTTACATAAGCTCTAAGGATTATTTCACTTCCGTCTGACATTCCGCCAAGTATTCCGCCTGAATGGTTGGTCCTTTTTACAACTTTTCCGTCTTTTAAAATAAATTCATCGTTATTTTCGGATCCTTTTGATGATGAAACTTTTATTCCATCACCGATTTCGACAGCTTTTACAGCGCCGATGCTCATTACAGCTTTAGATAGCAGGGCATCTAATTTATCAAATACAGGCTCGCCTATTCCAACCGGCATTCCGCTTATTCTGCATTCGATAACTCCACCTAGAGAATCGTTGTTTTTTCTGGCTTCCTCGATAAGCTGCATTGCCTTTTTATCAGCATCTTTGTCAGGCATTGCAGTAGGAGAGCTAAGCCGCAAAGGCATTGAAATATTTTTTTCATCTATTTCAACATCACCGATTGATTTTGTATATGCGCATACAGAGATACCCATAGAGGAGAGCAGTTTAGAACAAATTGCACCTGAAGCAACTCTTCCGATTGTTTCTCTGCCGGAGGATCTACCACCGCCTCTATAGTCTCTAAAACCATATTTTTGGTCAAAACCAAAATCTGCATGCCCCGGTCTGTAATAATTTGCAATTTCAGAATAATCAGAGGATTTTTGTGAGGTGTTTTTTACCATGAGCGAGATTGGGGTACCTGTAGTTTTGCCATCAAATACACCGGAAAGAATTTCAACTAAATCATCTTCTTTCCTTGGAGTTGTAGCTTTGCTGGTTCCGGGTTTCCTTCTATCAAGGAAAATTTGAATATCTTCTTCACAAAGCTCCATTCCTGCGGGAAAACCATCAATCACGACGCCCAAAGCTTTCCCGTGGGATTCTCCCCAGGTGGTTATGCTAATATTTTTACCAAGTGTAGAGCCTGACATTTTTACCTCTTTCTCCATGCAGAATCATAGCAGATGTCACATATATGCCTAAAGACATACGCCGTATTTGTATGGTTGTTATTATTTTTGCTCATAAGTATATCACAGAAAAAAATCTAAAAGGTACATAATTGTCAAATATTGGCTATTCTTTAAAAAAATAATGAATTTTTTGTGAAAAAGTTATATACTAAACTGTGTAATTTTATTTTAGCGATTATATCTGAAATAGAGGGGATTTCTGATATGAATGCCAGTAGTGCAATGAAAAAAATTTCCTATAAAAATAAAATAATTTCCAGAGTTGGAAAATTTAATAAAAAGCATAAAGCCTTAGCTGTTTTTGGAATGGGCTATGCTGTTTTGGCAATTTGTATATACAATTTTCTGTTTTATTTCTACAGTAATGTAAAGAGATTTACATGTTTGGCGTGTATATTATTGTTCTTTGTATCAAGCAGTAGCTTTTCACATCCGACAATGTCACTCAATATAAGTTTTGCATCTAATATAATTGAAGAAAATATTTCTGCTGATGATGTTACTACTTTATCAGAAACTGAAATTGCGCAGTCTGATGCTGAGCTTGCAGTTAGTAAAGATGTAGATTCAGCAATTATAGAAGAGGCTCTTCAAAGCGAAAATCCTGATGTCGCTGAGGCGGAGCACTTAAATCCGGATAAGCAGGCTTCACTTACCGATATTTTAGAAACAGTTCCTGATGAAGAAATCTCTATGGAAGATGATTCTGCCAAAACTTCTTCAAGTGAGCAGGAAGTTTCTTTTTCAAAAAAAGATTGGAGCCTTATTTTGGTAAATAAGCAGCATCCAATACCTGATGATTATACTTTTCCGCTTGGAACAATAAGAGGAAGTATGCGCTGTGATGAGAGAATAATTGCGCCGCTTCTTGAAATGATGAGGGCTGCCGAAAGGGAGGGTGTATCTCTTATAATTTGTTCTCCTTATAGAGACAAAGATAGACAGACAATGCTTTTTGATAATAAGATCAACAGATACATGGATGCCGGAATGTCCTATATGGATTCTTACAAACTTGCCAGTCAGGCAGTTACTGTTCCCGGATCATCAGAGCATCAGATTGGACTTGCTATTGATATTATAACTGATGGTTACTCCAGCCTTGATGAGGGCTTTGGCAAGACAGCAGCAGGAAAATGGCTTGCGAATAACAGCTACAAGTATGGTTTTATACTTAGATATCCTCAGGGAAAAGAGGAAATAACAAGTATAGAATTTGAGCCATGGCATTTCAGATATGTTGGTGTTGACGCGGCGACATTTATGGTGCAAAATGACATATGCCTGGAGGAACTATGGAGTTACTATTTACAGTGATCTTCGGGTAATATTTTTTTAGAGGATTTTTATGTACAAGATTTTAAAAACTGATGGTAGTGCAAAGAGAGCTGAGGTTCAGACAGTTCATGGCAAAATTCAAACTCCGGTATTTATGAATGTTGCGACTGTGGCAGCTATTAAAGGCGGTGTATCCACTGAGGATCTTGAGGGTATAGGAACTCAGGTTGTGCTATCCAATACTTATCATTTACATTTGAGACCGGGAGACGACGTTGTCTACAGAATGGGCGGACTTCATAAGTTTATGTCCTGTAACAAGCCTATTTTGACAGATTCGGGTGGATTTCAGGTCTTTTCTCTTGCGAAATCCAGACGTATCAAGGAAGAAGGCGTTTATTTCCATTCACATATTGATGGCCATAAGATTTTTATGGGGCCTGAGGAAAGTATGAGAATACAGTCTCATTTGGGCTCTACTATTGCCATGGCTTTTGATGAATGTCCTTCTGCCAAGGCTGAAAAAGAATACGTTCAGATGTCTGTTGACAGAACTACAAGATGGCTTGAACGATGCAAAAAAGAGATGAATAGGTTAAATGGTCTGGAATATACAGTCAATCCTCATCAGCTTCTTTTTGGAATAAATCAGGGAGCAATTTTTGATGACATCAGAATCGAGCATGCCAAGAGAATCAGTGATATGGATCTTGATGGATACGCTGTTGGCGGTCTTGCTGTTGGAGAAAGTCATGAGGAAATGTATCATGTTTTAGAGGCAGTTGTTCCGTATCTTCCTCAAAATAAGCCTACATATCTTATGGGAGTTGGCACACCTGCAAATATTCTTGAGGCAGTTGAAAGAGGTGTCGATTTCTTTGACTGTGTTTATCCAAGCAGAAACGGACGCCACGGACATCTTTATACGAACAGAGGTCATATTAACATTTTAAATGCCAGGTATGAGCTTGATGATACACCTATAGAAGAAAACTGTAATTGTCCTGCATGTCGCAGATATTCAAAGGCATATATCAGACATCTTCTTAAGTCCGGTGAAATGCTCGGCATGAGACTTTGTGTTCTTCATAATCTGTATTTCTACAATCACATGATGGAAGAGATAAGAGATGCCATAGACAAAGGAGAATATCAGGCATACAAAAAGAGAAAACTTGATGGTATGCTTGAATTTGACAGTGAAGAAATAAAAGATTCATACAATATTGCTCGAAACTGGAGAAAAGGTTAATTCAATAAATTCATTTTTATATACTTGAATTTAGAAAGCGTTTTTAGTAATATGGATTGGTATATATTTTTAAAGTAATTGGAGGATGTTATGGGATTACTATTGACCACAGATGCTGCAGGCGTAGCTTCTACTTCTAGCACTTTTATGATCATCATTATTTATGTTGTACTTTTTGGATTTCTGTATTTTATAATGATCAGACCTCAGCGTAAGGAACAGAAACAAAAAGCACAGACACTTGCTTCACTTGCTGTAGGTGATAGCGTCAGAACTACAGGTGGTTTTGTTGGCGTTATTCTTGATATTAGTGATGATATGGTTATTGTAGAATTTGGTAATAACAAAAACTGCCGTATTCCTATGTACAAGGAAGCAATCGTAGAGGTTGAAAAGCCTGAGGATGCAATCGTAAGTTCGACTGATTCAAAGGACACTAAGGATTCTAAGAAAAAGTGATTTTAAGCCTGATTGGAATTCCAATCGGGCTTTTTTCCAAAAAAATCACTGTTGTGCGTTAAAACGTTGACGTGCGAAGTATCAAAATAACAGTTACAATAGTAAACAGACAGTCTTTATCTTTTTAATGGAGGGGCAAAATGAATCTTAAGATTACTTGTATTCCGGGGGATGGTATAGGTCCGGAAATCGTTACTGAAGCAAAAAAAGTACTTGATAAAGTTTGTAAAGTCTATTCTCATAATATTTCCTATAAAGATATTCTTATGGGTGGCTGTTCTATAGATGCTTATGGTGTTCCACTTACAGATGAGGCTATTGCAGACGCAAAAGCTGCAGATGCTGTACTTATGGGTTCTATAGGTGGAAACACATCAACATCGCCATGGTATAAGCTTGAGCCATCGCTTCGCCCGGAAGCCGGACTTCTAAAACTCAGGAAATCTCTAAATCTTTTTGCTAACTTAAGACCTGCTTATCTGTATCCTGAGCTAAAGGATGCCTGTCCGTTAAAAGAGGCTACTTCTGATAAGGGATTTGATATGCTTATCATGCGAGAGCTTACCGGAGGACTATATTTTGGTGATAGAAGTACTGTTCTTGATAATGGTGAGATGGTTGCTACAGATACTTTGGTATACAGAGAAAGTGAAATAAGAAGAATTGCTGTCAGAGCATTTGATGTTGCAAGGAAGCGCAGAAAAAGCGTAATAAGTGTTGATAAGGCAAATGTTCTTGATTCATCAAGACTTTGGAGAAAAGTTGTTGAAGAAGTTGCAAAAGATTATCCGGATGTTACTTTGGAACATATGCTTGTTGATAATTGTGCGATGCAGCTTGTAAAAGATCCGGCGCAGTTCGATGTTGTTCTTACTGAGAATATGTTTGGTGATATTTTGTCGGATGAAGCAAGTATGATAACAGGATCAATCGGTATGCTGTCTAGTGCATCATTAAATGATACCAGTTTTGGTCTTTATGAGCCGAGTCATGGAAGTGCTCCTGATATTGCAGGTAAGAATATTGCAAATCCAATAGCTACAGTGCTTTCTGCAGCTATGATGTTGAGATATAGCTTTAATCTTGATAAAGAAGCAGATTCAATTGAGTCAGCTGTTCGGCAGGTTCTTAAAGAGGGATATCGTACTGTTGATATTTTACCAAAGGGACAGGAAAGTAACTTTAAGCTTGTATCCTGTAGTGAAATGGGCGATTTACTGGCAGATAGAATTTCAGCCTGATTATATGGTTGTTTCGATAAATAATGAAAAAAGGCGATCTATATCGCTAAAAAATTAACTAAGGAGAGACATATTATGGCTAAGAATAGTGACAGAGTTATGGAAGGCATTCAGCAGGCTCCTCACAGAAGCTTGTTCAATGCACTTGGTTTTACTGAAGAAGAGAGAAAAAAGCCACTTATTGGTATTGTGAGCTCATACAATGAAATAGTTCCGGGACATATGAATATTGATAAGATAACAGATGCTGTAAAGCTTGCAGTAGCTGAAGCAGGTGGTATGCCTGTTGTTGTTCCTGCCATTGCAGTCTGTGACGGAATTGCTATGGGACATATAGGAATGAAGTATTCCCTTGTTACCAGGGATCTTATTGCAGATAGCACAGAATGTCTTGCTAAGGCGCATGCATTTGACGGAATGGTGTGTATTCCAAACTGTGATAAAAATGTTCCGGGACTTTTGATGGCTGCCGCAAGAGTGAATATCCCAACTGTATTTGTTTCCGGTGGTCCTATGATGGCTGGAAGAGTTGATGGACACAAAACTTCACTTTCATCTATGTTCGAAGCGGTTGGAAGCGTTTCAGCAGGAAAAATGACTGAGGAAAAGCTTTGCGAATATGAGGAAAAGGCTTGTCCTACTTGTGGTTCATGTTCAGGAATGTATACTGCCAACTCCATGAACTGTTTAACTGAGGCCATCGGAATGGGACTTCCGGGCAACGGAACAATCCCTGCGGTTTATTCTGCTCGTATCAGGCTTGCAAAGCATGCAGGATATGCTGTAATGGATCTGGTAAAAAAGAATATCAGACCTAAGGATATTATGACAAAAGAAGCTTTCATGAATGCTATGACTATGGATATGGCACTTGGTTGTTCTACAAATACCATGCTTCATCTTCCTGCCATTGCTCATGAAGCGGGAGTAGAGCTGGATATGGAAGTTGCAAATGAAGTTTCTGCAAGAACTCCTAATCTTTGCCATCTTGCACCTGCAGGCCCTACTTACATGGAAGATCTTAACGAGGCTGGCGGCGTACTTGCTATTATGTCAGAGCTTGTTAAAAAGAATCTTATAAATACAGATCTTATTACTGTTACAGGGAAGACTATAAAAGAAAACCTTGAAGGAGTTAGAAACCTTAATCCTGAAGTGATTAGACCAATAGAAAATCCATATATGCAGTCAGGCGGCATTGCTGTTCTTAAGGGAAATATTGCTCCGGATACAGGTGTTGTCAAGAAATCAGCAGTAGTTCCTGAAATGATGGTACATGAAGGCCCTGCAAGAGTATTTGATTGTGAAGAGGATGCAATTGCGGCTATTTTGGGCGGCAAAATTGTAGCAGGAGATGTTGTAGTTATTAGATATGAAGGACCTAAAGGTGGTCCTGGTATGAGAGAAATGTTAAATCCAACTTCAGCTATAGCCGGAATGGGACTTGGCTCTACTGTTGCTCTCATTACTGATGGAAGATTTTCCGGTGCCAGCAGAGGAGCTTCTATTGGACATGTTTCTCCGGAAGCTGCTGTGGGCGGACCAATTGCACTTATTGAAGAAGGAGATATCATTTCTATAGATATTCCTAATAATTCTCTCAATGTTAAGGTTTCTGATGAGGAACTTGCTAAGAGAAAAGAAAAATGGCAGCCTAGAGAGCCAAAGGTTACTACAGGATATCTTGCAAGATACAGGGAACTTGTGACAAGTGGAAACAGAGGAGCTATTTTGGAAATTCCTCGTTAAAGTTCATTTGCAAAATGCGCACGAAGCTGCGCATTTTGTTATAAAATAGTATAGGAAATTTTAAGGTTTTTATTTAGGAGGAGTATGAAATAATGCAGCTTACCGGTGCACAGATTGTTCTTGAATGCTTAAAGGAACAGGGAGTGGATACTATTTTTGGGTATCCGGGTGGAACCATTCTTAATATCTATGATGAATTATATAAACAGAGTGATAATTTTCTTCATATCTTGACAAGCCATGAACAAGGCGCAGCACATGCTGCTGATGGTTATGCCAGATCAACCGGAAAAGTAGGTGTATGTTTTGCAACAAGCGGTCCCGGATCGACAAACCTTGTTACTGGTATTGCGACAGCTTATATGGATTCGGTTCCTATGGTTGCAATAACTTGTAATGTTAATTTACCTCTTTTGGGAAAGGATTCCTTTCAGGAGGTGGATATTGCCGGAATAACTATGCCTATTACAAAACATGGTTATATCGTCAAAGATGTAAAAGAACTTGCTGATACTATCAGAAAGGCTTTTAAGATTGCAAAGAGCGGTCGTCCTGGTCCGGTACTTGTTGATATTACAAAAGATGTAACTGCCAAGACTTGCGATTTTAGAGCTGTTACAGTCACAGATGAAGCTCCAGTAAAAAAATATCATCACGAGGATATCAATACTGCTGTAAAGATGATAAAAGCGTCCAAAAGACCGTTTATCTATGTTGGAGGCGGTGCGGTTATTTCAGGTGCTTCAAAGGAACTTACTTATCTGGCTGAAACTATTGATGCTCCTGTATGTGATACACTTATGGGAAAGGGTGCATTTGACGGAACTCACAGACTTTATACCGGTATGATAGGTATGCACGGTACAAAAACTTCTAATTTTGGTGTAAGCGAATGTGACCTTCTTATTACACTTGGTGCAAGATTCTCTGATCGTGTTACAGGTAATGCCAGAACATTTGCGTCCAAAGCCAAGATTCTTCAAATTGATATTGATGCTGCTGAAATCAATAAGAACATCAAGTCAAATTTTGCTATAGTTGGAGATCTTAAAAAAGTCCTTTCAGAGATAAATGAAAAGCTTGAAAAAATGGATCACAGCGACTGGATTGCTAAAATAGAAGATTATAAGAAAAAATTCCCGCTTTCTTATGATACTGATAAGCTTACCTGCCCATATATAATTGAGGAACTTGATAAGCTTACCCAAGGTGAAGCTATTATTTCAACTGATGTAGGACAGCATCAGATGTGGGCTGCTCAGTATTATAAATACAGACATCCAAGAACTCTTCTTACATCAGGAGGACTTGGTACAATGGGATATGGACTTGGTGCCTGCATTGGAGCAAAGGTTGGTAATCCTGATAAGCTATGTATCAATATTGCAGGAGACGGATGCTTTAGAATGAATATGAACGAACTTGCAACAGCATCAAGATACAATCTTCCTGTTATTGAAATTGTTATCAATAATTCTGTTCTTGGTATGGTTAGGCAGTGGCAGACACTTTTTTACGAACAACATTATTCACAGACAGTTTTCAAAGATAAGGTAGACTATTGCAAGGTTGCTGAGGGACTTGGCTGCATGGCAATTCGTGTAACCAAGAAATCAGAAGTTGTTCCTGCGTTAAAAAAAGCAATTAATTCAAAGACACCCGTACTAATTGATTGTATAATTGAAGAAGATGATAAAGTATTTCCTATGGTTCCTGCAGGAGCAAGTATAAGCGAAGCTTTTGATGAAAAGGACCTTAATGAAAAAAATAAGTCTAAATAAGCGCTGATTTTTAGTGTTTTATTGTAATTGGGGGATTATGAAAAAGACATTTAGAGCTATTGGCGTTGCATTTTTGATAATAGTAGCCTCTCTGGCAGTAGTATATATACTGCTGGGGAGGTATTATAGTACCGGCTTTCCCTGTTCTACATGGATAAACGGTGTCTATTGTACCGGTAAAAGTGTTTCTGAAGTTAATAAGGAACTTGTTGAAAGAAGTATATATCCCGGAATAACTTTGTATGGAAGGGATGGTAATACTCTTTTTATTGGCGCGTCTGAAGTCGATTTTTCGATTGACTATACAGATTCTCTTAATTCTTTTTTGAGTGAAAACAATCCATATGCATGGGGACTCAATCTTTTTAATGATATTTCCAAAGAATTTGAACCAACTATAACGCTGAACGAAGATAAATTTAAGGCAATAGTGCTTTCATGGGATATATTTCCTGAAAATGAAGAGCAAAAAATTAGTATCGAAAAAACTGAGGAAGGTTACATATTACATAACGGCCTTACTAATGTCCCTAATAGAGATAATATTGTTGCTACTAGTCTAAGTGCTATGAAATCAATGGAGATAGGAGTTGATCTCACCAGTTTTGACTATACTTATACAGATTATGATCTTACGGCCGATGACGAGAAGATAATTCAATTGTTTAAAAAGATAGATGCGCTGCAGAATTGTAAAATCACTTATGATTTTGAAGGAATATCAATTCCTGTTGACGCAAAAGCTGTTAGCGATTTTATATTGACTGGTGAAGATCTTCCTGATGCTGTAGGAATGAAGTCTTCTAAAAAAGAACCATGGCTTGGAATGTATATTTCTGATTCTGCTGAGATAGCTATGCCTGATGATTTTTCAAAAAAAGTATCAGAAATATTAGACATGGAAAATGAGAAATCACTGTCTGAAATAGATAGTACATGGACAGTTTATGATGGCTTTGTTCTAAATGAAAACGGAAATGTTATCCTTAGTCAGACAAAAATGCATGCTTATTTTGAAAAACTCGCTTCCGAATATGACACTGAGTATTTAATGGAACTTTACAGACAGGGAATTGCGGATGAAATCGTTGTGAACAGTAAAAAAGGTGAGGGAGCTCTTTTTGATATAGAAAAAGCCTTTGAAGAACTAAAAAATGCCTATATCGACGGAACTTATATAGATGAAAAAAGCATTGTGTTATCGCTTGGAAACAATGCGAATAAATATAATGCTTTGGCTTCTCTTGGTAATACCTATATTGAAGTAAATATGAATAAACAGATGCTGTACTACTATGTTGACGGACAGCTGAATATGGATATGCCTGTTGTAACCGGAAATATAAATAGGAGCAGAGGAACGCCTACAGGCATTTTTAATGTTTATAATAAACGATATCACACATATTTGAGGGGCGTCGATTACGTTTCTTATGTGAATTATTGGCTTGGAGTTAATAAAGGTGTGGGGATTCATGACGCAAATTGGAGAGATGAATTTGGTGGAGAAATATATAAAAGTTCAGGCTCTCATGGATGTATTAATTGTCCGGAAGAAAAAGTTTCTATGCTTTGGGAGGTTGTAGATGTAGGTACTCCTGTGATTTTGTACTACTAAAAAAATACAAAAATCCTGAACAAAAAAATTAAATAACATTAATTATGGAATTGCGATATTGACATTTTTTTTAAATAGATTAGAATGATTTTAAAGTGTTGGATTTATTGATTTAAACCAACAGAGTGTTTATTCGCTAATTCGATAATAATTTGTTTTCAGGAGGAGTAGCAAAGTGGCAAGAGTTTATAATTTTTCGGCTGGTCCGGCAGTACTTCCGGAAGAAGTTTTGAAACAGGCTGCAGCAGAGATGCTTGATTATAATGGATGTGGTATGTCCATTAATGAGATGAGTCATAGATCCAAGACATTTGATAATGTTATACAGACTGCTGAGCAGGATATCAGAGATCTTATGAATATTCCTGACAACTATAAGGTTCTCTTTTTACAGGGCGGCGCCAGCCAGCAATTTGCTGCTGTTCCTCTTAATCTTATGAAGAATAAGAAGGCTGCATATATTATCACAGGTCAGTGGGCAAAAAAAGCTTACCAGGAAGCGCAGAAATATGGCGAAGCAATTGAGGTTGCTTCAAGTGCAGACAAGACATTCTCTTATATTCCGGATTGTTCTGATCTGGATATTCCTGAAGATGCAGATTATGTTTACATCTGCGAAAATAATACAATTTACGGAACAAAGTTCAAAAAACTTCCAAATACAAAAGGACATATTCTTGTTTCTGATGTATCTTCATGTTTCCTTTCTGAACCAGTTGATGTTACAAAATATGGAGTAATTTATGGCGGAGTTCAAAAGAATGTAGGACCTGCAGGACTTGTTATCAGCATTATAAGAGAGGATCTTATAACTGATGATGTTCCATCTTATACGCCTACAATGCTTAAATGGAAGACACAGGCAGATAATGGTTCTTTATATAACACACCAAACTGCTGGAGCATTTATATGTGCGGCCTTGTATTCAAATGGCTTAAGGCTCAGGGCGGACTTGAAGAGATGAAAAAGAGAAATGAGGCTAAGGCAAAAGTTCTTTATGATTATCTTGATTCCAGCAAGATGTTTAAGGGAACTGTAAGAGTAGATGATCGTTCTCTTATGAATGTTCCTTTTGTTACAGACAGTGATGAGCTTAATGCAAAATTTATTGCTGAAGCTACCAAGGCAGGATTTGTTTCTCTTAAAGGTCATAGAACAGTTGGCGGTATGAGAGCTAGTATCTACAATGCGATGCCAATTGAAGGAGTTCAGAAGCTTGTGGAATTCATGGATAAATTTGAAAAGGAGAACGGCTGATGTACAAGTATAAATGCATGAATCCGATTGCGAAGATCGGTCTTAATAATTTTACTGATGAATATCAGGCAGTTGATAACGTCGATGAGGCAGATGGAATTCTTGTCAGAAGTGCCAATATGCTTGAAATGGATTTTTCTTCTAACCTTCTTGCTATTGCAAGAGCAGGAGCAGGTGTTAATAACATTCCTCTTGAAAGATGTGCTGAGAAAGGAATTGTTGTATTTAATACACCGGGAGCAAATGCAAATGGTGTAAAAGAGATGGTTCTTGCTGCAATGCTTATTGCATCCAGAGACATTATCGGCGGAACTGAATGGGTTAAGGCTAATGCAGGTGATCCTGATATTGCAAAGCTTACAGAGAAGAGTAAAAAGAAATTTGCAGGAACTGAGATTTTCGGGAAAAAGCTTGGAATTATCGGACTTGGAGCTATTGGAGTAAGAGTTGCGAATGCAGCAAGACAGCTTGGAATGGAAGTATATGGTTATGATCCATATCTTTCAATTGATGCTGCATGGAGACTTTCTTCAGATGTTAAGCACGTGACAAATGTTGATGATATTTATTCAAAGTGCGATATTATCACAATACATGTACCGGCACTTGATTCCACTAAAGGAATGATAAATGCGGACGCTATTTCAAAGATGAAAAAAGGCGTTATCATCCTTAATCTTGCCAGAGATATACTTTGCAATGAAGCTGATATCCTTGCAGGTATCAATTCCGGAAAAATCCGCAAATATGTTACAGATTTCCCAAATCCTACCATTGCTGGACATGACGGCTGTATTGTTATTCCTCATCTTGGCGCGTCTACAGAGGAATCTGAAGATAACTGTGCTGTTAAAGCGGTTCTTGAACTGAAAGATTATCTTGAAAACGGAAATATCAATAACTCTGTCAATTTCCCTAATTGTGATATGGGAATTTGTGACAGTCCAAGAATTGCTATTTTCCATAAAAATGTTGCAAATATGATCAGCCAGTTTACTACTGTACTTGGTGGTTCAGGTTATAATATTTCTGATATGACCAATAAGTCAAAAGGAGATTATGCTTACACACTTATTGACCTTGAAGATTCCATTACAGATGAACTTGAAGAAAAAATGCAGTCAATTGAAGGCGTGGTTCGAGTAAGGGTAGTACGTAAGGAAAAATAAAACTTATCGTGCCTGAAATAATATAAAAATGATATTTCAGGTTTGTAGTTTTTTAAAACTCTAATATAATAAAAATCGTAGGAATACAAATCAAAGGTTATTCCTGCGATTTTTTCTGTTAAAATGTTATAAAAAGACTTTTGGGAGGAATTGAAGTGGCAGACATTAAACCATTTAAGGCATATAGACCTGTAGAGGATAAAGCTTCGGAAATAGCATCGCTTCCCTATGACGTTTTTAATAGGAAGGAAGCCTATGAGAAGGTGCAAAAAAATCCACATACTTTTCTTGCTATAGACAGACCGGAGACACAATTCGCAGAAGATTACGATATGTATTCTGATGAGGTGTATAAAAAAGCACATGATATGCTCTGGGAGCAGATTGATAATGGGCTTTTTGTTCAGGATGAAAAGCCTTGTTATTATATTTATGAACAGACAATGAATGGCAGAACTCAGACCGGAATCGTGGCGCTTTCTTCCATAGATGATTATTTGAATAATGTTATAAAAAAGCATGAAAATACCAGACAGGAAAAAGAAGAGGACAGAATTAAACATGTATATTATTGTGAAGCACAGACCGGGCCGATCTTTTTGTGCTATAGAAATAATCGTCTATTGACTGAACTTATTTCCAAAGTAAAAGAGGTTGATGAACCTGTTTATGATTTTACTTCGGAGGACGGGGTAAGAAATAGGATTTTTATTATTTCTGATCTTGAAGAAACAGAAACAATTTGCAGAATATTTACTACAATTAATTCTATTTATATAGCTGATGGTCATCATAGATGTGCATCTGCGGTAAAAGTTGGATTAAAAAAGCGTGAAGAAAATAAAGGAAAAGTAAGGGGAAAGCTTGAATCTGACTATTTTCTTTCAGTGCTGTTTTCTGATGATGAACTTATGATAATGGATTATAACAGAGTCATAAAAGATTTAAATGGTTATACTCCTGATGAGTTTATTGAAAAAATTTCTGAGAAATTTGATGTAAAAGAGGAAGAAACAGCAGTAAAGCCGGAAAAAAAGGGTGAATTTGGTATGTTCCTTGAAAATAAGTGGTATAGGATCAACGCCCATGAAGATATTCTGAATAGTGATCCGGTTGAGGGACTTGATGTGTCTGTTTTGCAGAATGAAGTGCTTACTCCGATCCTTGGAATAGGAGATCCGCGCACAGATAAACGAATAGATTTTGTGGGTGGCATAAGGGGACTGTCTGAACTTGAGAAAAGATGTAATACTGATATGAAACTTGCTTTTTCTATGTATCCAACTTCGATTTCTGAACTTTTTGAGGTGGCTGATAAAGGTCTTTTGATGCCGCCAAAATCAACCTGGTTTGAACCAAAGCTGCTAAGTGGTTTATTTATACATACAATTAATGGTACAATCATTTGAGGAAATATTGAGAATAATATGAAAAAAGTCAGTATTTTCAGAACTAAACTACCGTTCATAGAGGAGGGGAATTTTGTGAATAACAAATTGTACAAAATGATGAACTGGCCTGAGATTGAGGAAATCATCTATTCTGATGGTGATAATCCTCACAGGATACTTGGGGCGCATAAGGTAGGAAACAGCTATCTTATTCAGGCATTTTATCCAGACGCGGATAATGTCAGTGTTTATATTGAAAATACCAAAAAGGAATACCCTATGGAACTTGCTGATGAAGCAGGCTTTTTTGCTACAATTGTTCCGTATGTGGATAAAATAAGATATAAATTCATAATCACCGATACTGCAGGAAGCAGTAAGAGTGTATATGATCCCTATGCTTTTGAAGCGCTTATGGATAGGGAAGATTTTATTAAGTTTGGCAGTGGAATTCATTACCATATTTATGAAAAGCTGGGGGCACATCCTAAGACAAGAAATGGTGTTGATGGTACAGAATTTGCTGTTTGGGCACCTTCTGCAGCGAGAGTCAGTGTAATTGGTGACTTTAATAACTGGGACGGAAGATTATGCCAGATGCACAGACTTGACCCTATCGGAGTTTTTGAGATTTTTGTTCCAGGTGCGTCTGAAATGGATGGGTATCAGTTTGAGATTAAGACAAGAAGCGGACTTATTTATAAGAGACCTGATCCTTTTGCAGTTGAGTCAAAGGGTGAAAATGGAATTATTTCTGTAATAAGAAAGAACAGACAGATTACCTGGACAGATGAGAAATGGCTTGCAAAGAGAAGAAAATTTGAAAAGGATGAGGATGCACTTTCTATCTGTGAGATTTCTCTTGAAGCTTTTGCTGGACGTCACGGACAAAAGAGCTCTATGGCTGAAGTTACAGCAGATGTACTTGAGTATGTTCAGAATCATGGCTTTAACACAGTTGAACTTATGCCGGTAATGAAACATCTTCCCGGACATTTTTATCATATTCTGGATTTCTTTGCACTTGATGATTCAAGCGGAAGTGTTGAAGAATTTATGACTTTCGTAAATACAATGCACAATGCCGATATCAGAGTAATCCTTGATTGGGTGCCTACATTTTTCCCTAAGTCATCATGCGGACTTAGTGATTTTGATGGCAAAACTTTGTATGAATATGCGGACCCCCGAATTGGAGTATCTCCTAAATCAGGTGACCTTGTATTTGATTATGGTAGAAAAGAAGTATCTAATTTCCTTATTTCAAATGCTCTGTACTGGATTGAGAATTTCCATATTGATGGACTTAGAACATCAGATATTTCAAGGATTCTTTACCTTGATTATGACAGAAATCCCGGAGAGTGGATGCCTAATATCTATGGCGGCAATGAAAATCTGGAAGCACTTGAGTTTATTAAGCATATGAATCAGGTTATTCACAAGGATAATCCCGGTATCATGATGATAACAAAAGAAACAGCCTGCTGGCCTCAGCTTACAGAAGATGTCGACAACGGCGGACTGGGCTTTGATTATAAATGGAATAATGGTTGGACAAGAGACTTTATTTCATATATGCAGAACGATCCTCTTTTCAGATCAGGTCATCATGATGAGCTTACGTTTAGTTTGATTTATAGTTATACAGAGAGATTTATTCTTGCATTTACTCATGAAGATATTGAAAAAGGATTAGAGGGGCTTTATTATCTTATGCCAGGTGATTCCGGTCAGAAGATGGCAAATCTTAGACTAGCACTTGGACTTATGTATACACATCCGGGAAGAAAACATCTTTATATGGAGCCGGATGCCCTTACAATTGACCAGGCAGTATTTGTAGAAAATCTTTTAAAGAAGCTTAATGAGATATATTACAAGCATGATGCACTTCATCAGCTTGACAGCTCAGACAGTGGTTATGAGTGGATAAATAATATGGCAGCTTCCGAATGCATGATTTCATTTATAAGAAAGAGCAGCAATGACGTTGAAAGACTGCTTGTAGTAGCAAATCTTGCAGGTGTTGGCAGAGATTTTGAAATAGGTGTTCCTGCTGATGGCAGATATACAGAAATATTTAACAGTGATGATCTTAGCTACGGTGGAACAGGAGTTTTGAATGAAGGCAAGAGAGAATCTGTCAGAAAACTTGTTGATGGCAGAGACTACAGCATCTCACTTAAGCTTGCGCCTTGTTCAGTCTCAATTTTGAGCTTTATTCCTTACACTGAGCAGGAAAAGAAGATTCGTGCCATCAGGGAAGAAGAAGAAATTAAAAAAGAAAATGAGCGTGCACAAAAATTAAAGGAATTAAAAGAAAAGCAGGATCTTGAAGAACAGCAGCTTCTTGCAGAGCTTAAGCTCAAATATGAAAAAGAAATTGTTGAGCAGGAAAAAGCAATAGAAGAAAAGTATGAGAAGATTCAGGAAGAAAGAATCTCAAGCATAGTTACAGAACAGGTTCTGGGAAGCGTTTCTTCTGCAAAGCCATCTGAGAAAAAGACTGCGCCAAAGAAAAGTTCATCAAGAAAAAACGGCAGTTCTGTAAAGAAAACATCGGTAAAAAAGACAATTAAGAAGGAAACAAAATAATCGGGTAGAAGACTGCTGGTCTGTTTACTTTTACTAGAGCCACTGACTTAATATAAATCAGTGGCTCTACAAAATAAAAAATGTCGATTCAGAATAAGTGAACCGACATTTTTGAATGTTTTATTAAAAAAGCTGGAAATGGGACTTGAACCCACGACCTACTGATTACGAATCAGTTGCGCTACCAACTGCGCTATTCCAGCATCTTTTTGAAAAGCACAATATTCATTATACATTTATATTAATAATTTTACAAGGAATAGTTGTTTAAAAGTACGATATTTATGATATAATATTAAATTGAAGAATTGTTTCAAAGAGAGGATCTTTAAAAATGAAAGAATTACAAGATTATGTAAGAACAATACCGGATTTCCCGGAAAAAGGAATCATGTTCAGAGATATTACTTCTGTTTTACAGGATCCTGATGGCTTCCATCTTGCTATTGATAAAATGCAGGATATGGTAAAAGACCTTGATTTCGATGTTGTACTTGGTGCTGAGTCAAGAGGTTTTATTTTTAGCGCACCTATTGCATATAACAGAGGGAAGGCACTTGTCCCTGTAAGAAAGAAGGGCAAGCTCCCTTGCGAGACTATAGAGGTTGAATATGATCTTGAGTATGGCAAGGCTGTACTTGAGCTTCATAAAGATGCAATTAAGCCGGGGCAGAAGGTTCTTTTGGTTGATGACCTCATGGCTACAGGTGGAACTATCGAAGCTATGATCAAGCTTGTTGAGAAGCTTGGCGGAGAAGTTGCAGGTGTTCTTGTACTTATGGAACTCAAGGGACTTAAGGGTAGAGAGAGAATCAGCAATTATAGACTTGATGCTGCAATAAGTTACGAAGGTAAGTAATTTATGCCACAAAATTTCGACGATGGAAAAATTGAAGCCATAAAAGAATTTCAGGCGCCGGAATCTCTTTATAAGGGACTCATCAGTCGTGTGAGAAAATATCACCCGTCTGATGACATCACCCTTATTGAGAAAGCTTATCAGGAAGCGGCTGAAGCTCATAAAGACCAGCTACGCAAATCAGGTGAACCTTATATAATTCACCCTCTTTGTGTGGCTATTATTCTTGCCGATTTAGAGATGGATAAGGAGACTATAGCGGCGGGGCTTCTTCATGATGTTGTTGAAGATACGATTTTAACTAAGGAAGAAATTGAAGCGGATTTTGGCGCTGATGTAGCTCTTTTAGTTGATGGCGTCACTAAATTGACTGCTTTGCAGTTATCTACTGACAATTCCAATAAGACCCAGGAACAGATTGATATGCAGGCACAGAACCTGCGAAAAATGTTTTTGGCTATGGCAAAGGATATAAGAGTTATTCTTATAAAACTTGCCGACAGATTACATAATATGCGCACTCTTGCACATATGCCGCCTGAGAAGCAGCAGAGAATTGCCCAGGAGACTCTTGATATATATTCACCTATAGCCGGCAGACTTGGTATCAGCAGAATCAAAGTTGAACTTGATGATCTGTCCCTTAAATATCTCAAACCCGATGTTTATTATGACCTTGTAGATAAGGTTGCTGCCAGAAAAAGTGAGAGGGAAAAGTATGTCGAAGATATCTGTAATCATGTTCGTGAGAGCATAAAGGATGCAGGTATTCAGGGTGAAGTAAACGGACGAGTAAAGCATTTCTTTAGTATATACAAGAAGATGCGCAACCAGAATAAGACTTTGGATCAGATTTATGATCTTTTTGCAATCAGGATAATTGTCGCAACCGTTAAAGACTGTTATGCGGCTTTAGGCGTTATCCATGAATTGTATAAACCAATTCCTGGAAGATTTAAAGATTATATTGCTATGCCCAAACCCAATATGTATCAATCACTGCACACCACTTTGATTGGTCAGACGGGGCAGCCTTTTGAGATACAGATTCGTACCTATGATATGCACAGAGCTGCCGAATATGGTATTGCTGCGCATTGGAAATATAAAGAGACATCTGATGGCAAGAAGCCAGAAAAGGGCGAGGAAGAGAAGCTTATCTGGCTTCGTCAGATTTTGGAATGGCAACAGGATATGTCTGACAATCAGGAGTTTATGAATCTTCTTAAGAGCGATCTTAATCTTTTCTCAGAAGATGTTTATTGCTTTACTCCAACCGGTGAGGTAAAAAATCTCCCTGCCGGTTCTACACCTATCGATTTTGCTTACAGTGTTCACAGTGCTGTAGGTAACAAAATGATTGGTGCAAAGGTTAACGGAAAGCTTGTACCTATAGATTACAAGATTCAAAATGGTGATAGAATCGAAATTATCACCAGCCAGAATTCCAGAGGCCCAAGTAGAGACTGGCTTTCTATTGCAAAGGCTACTTCTACCAAAAATAAGATCAATCAGTGGTTTAGAAATGAACTTAAGGAAGAAAATATTGCAAAGGGCAGAGAATTACTTATTGAATATTGCAAGAGTAAGGGCATTGACCTTTTTGCTATATCAAAACCTGAATTTCAGAATATAGTTATAAAAAAATATGGTTTTCATGACTGGAATGCAATCCTTGCTGCTGTCGGGCATGGAGGTTTAAGAGAAGGTCAGATTATCAACAAAATGCTTGAGCTTGGTGACAAGGAGCATAAGCGAAATATAACTGATGAGGAAGTTCTTGCAGCTGTTGCTGAGTCAAATATTACGCCGCAGGTTTCCGGTTCTGAAAATGCTATTATTGTAAAAGGCGTTCATGATGTTGCAGTAAGATTTTCAAAATGCTGTAATCCTGTACCTGGAGATGATATTTGCGGATTTGTAACAAGAGGACGAGGTGTATCTATTCATCGCCGTGATTGTGTCAATGTTATTAAGATGCAGGAAGAGGACAGAACAAGGCTTATAGAGGCCAAGTGGCAGTCTGATTCTCCTGAAGGTGGTGGTAAATATGCTGCTACCATTAAGATATTTGCTAATAACAGAAGTGGTCTTTTAGCAGATATTTCCAGAGCACTTACGGAGAAAAATATTGATATTATTTCAATGAATACAAGAACAAGTAAGCAGGGGCTTGCTACAATGGAAACGTCCTTCCAGGTATCATCAAGAGATCAGCTTCGAGAGATAGTTGATAAGATAAGGCAGATTGACAGCGTAATAGATATTGAGAGGACTACTGGCTGATGAGCACTCATAATGTTAAAGTTGGAACAATGACACTTGGCATGATCGGCACCAACTGTTATTTTGTGTATGACGAAGACAGAATCGATGAAAATGGCTGCAGGCATGGGATATTTTTTGATCCTGCCGATAAAGGCAAGCTTATATATGAAACGCTTAAGGAAAAAGGATTTATTATTGATCTTATCCTGCTTACTCATGGGCATTTTGATCATATAGGCGGTGCTAAGGAACTTAGAGATTTATCCGGAGCTAAGATAGGTTGTTTCGAAAAAGAAATGGCAATGTGTAAGGATATTTACCTTAACTTATCCAATGATTACGGAATGCATCTATCTATTGTTCCGGATATATTTTACAAAGATGGAGAAATAATCACAGCGGCAGGACTTTCATGCAGACTTATTTCTACTCCGGGACATACTTCCGGTAGCTGCTGTTATTATTTTGAAGAAGAACACATCCTCATTAGTGGTGATACTCTTTTTGAAGAGTCTGTTGGGAGAAGTGATTTTCCTACTGGTTCAACAAGCGAGCTTGTAAGATCAATAAACGATAAGCTTTTTGAATTGCCGGATGATACAGTTGTATATCCCGGCCATGGGGAAAGCACGATAATTGAGCATGAGAAAGTGTATAACCCTTTTGTGAGATTATAACTAAACCCTAAAGTTTTTTTCGCTGGTATGATGAATAGATTACATCAGTCCAGCGAATTTTTTTGAGGTAATTATGAAGATTATTATTTTAAATGAGGACAGATATCAGTACGATATTCATTCACTTTTTAAAGCATTTTATCCATCAGAAGATGTGAAGCTTCTTATTATTAATGAGAATGATGGAGATAAAGATTCACTGGCTGAAATATCTAGTGCTAAACATTTGGATATTCACGATATTGAAAATGCCACATATATTGATTTTTATGAAGAAAGAATGGATTTCTGCATTAAAGGCTATGTCAGAATAAAAGCAAAAACAGCTAAAAACGGATTTGAAAACTCTTTTGATGAAAACGTAAAATGCACACTTACTTTATCCGGCGATATGCTTAGTGCAAAGATGGATTATGCGGATATAGTTTCAGGTAACTTTGAAAATAAATCTACTGACGGAGAAAAAAGAGAGCTTGATACTTCTAAAAATGCTATTAAGAAGCTGATTTATGTTGTTTTGTCTGAACTTACCGGAAAGAAGCTTCCATGGGGAAATCTTACCGGAATTCGTCCTACAAGAATTGCTATGAATTTAATTGATAAAGGTAAGAGCGATGCTGAAATTATGGATTATATGAAGAATACTTATTTTGTCAGCGATAATAAAGCTGATCTTAGCTGCCGTATTGCCAGAAGAGAAAAAAGAATTCTCAGAGATATCGATTATGAAAATGGCTATAGTCTGTATATTGGAATTCCTTTTTGTCCGACCACCTGCTTGTATTGCTCTTTTACATCTTATCCTATAGGCGCGTATAAAAACATCGTGGATGATTATATTACATGCCTGGAAAAAGAAATTGATTATGTTGCGGATAACTTCAAAGGAAGAACTCTGGATACAATTTATGTAGGTGGTGGTACGCCGACTACACTTGAGCCGGATCAAATAAGAAGACTTTTGGGATTTCTTTCGCAGAAGCTCGATATTAGCAGAGTAAAAGAATTTACTGTTGAATCAGGGCGTCCTGATTCTATTACCAGCGAAAAACTTAAAGCTATGAAAGAAATGGGAGTTAACAGAATATCTGTTAATCCACAGACAATGAGAGATGAAACCCTTAGATTGATAGGCAGAAGGCATACTGTTCAACAGCTTAAGGATTCATTCCTGATGGCTAGAGAGCAGGGATTTGATAACATTAATATGGATATCATTCTGGGGCTTCCGGGAGAAACAGCTGAAGATGTTGCTTATACAATGGAAGAAATAAAAAAGCTTAGACCGGATGATTTGACTGTTCATTCCCTTGCAATAAAGAGAGGATCGCGACTTGCTGAAGTTCTCCATGAAAAAGAGTTAAGAGGAGAACTTAAAGTTTCTGTTCTTGAATCTATTAATAATACTGCCGAAATGATGGATATAGCTGCAAAGGGTGCAGAAGATATGGGACTTTCACCATATTATTTGTACAGACAGAAAAATATCAGCGGTAATTTTGAAAACACTGGTTACGCTGCTGAAGGAAAAGCCGGAATATATAATATATTAATTAATGAAGAAGTTCAATCAATTGTCGCTCTTGGGGCAGGAACTGTTACAAAAAGAGTATATGGTGATGGAAGAATAGAGAGATGTGACAATGTTAAGGATGTTTCTTTATATATGCTGCAGCTTGATAAGATGATTGACAGAAAAAGAGAGCTCTTTTTGTAAAATGTTTGACAATTAAACAAAATAATAAGAATGATTGTACAACAGGAAACTATTTTTCAAATAGTCAGTGCCCCATTTTGCCTTATTACGTCTGGATTACATTGCTATATATTGTGCAATATGCTATAATATTGTCAAAATTATGACGATGTTGTCTGTAACAAAAATTCACAACATCAAAGGAGGTTTTATTATGTTATTCCAACTTTATAGTGATCATGCTGCTATGCAACTGATTGGTTGGGTATTGGTATTTTGTGGTCTTATTCTTATGAATGAGATTGGTCGTAGGACCAAAGTTGGTGGAATAATAGTATTTGTTGTTATTCCATGTATTCTTACTGTTTATTTTATTCTTGCTCATCTTGGTATGTTTGGTGGAAGTGAGAATCCTACCGTTGCGTTTATGGATGGTTGGTTCCATTATTTCAAATTGTACGCTGCTGATATCGGCTGCGTAGGTTTTATGATGATCAAGTACAAATGGGGTATCGGCAAAGAGAAGTGGTTTGCATGGTTCCCATGGATCATCGTAGCAGCAAATATTATGATAGCTAACGTATCTGATATGGAATCTGCATTGGCAGCATATTCAATAACAGGTAATTTATCAGGTGCATGGTGGGCATCTAATGAAGGTGTATTTATTTATGGCGGATGGTGGAATGTTGTTAATGCTATTGCAGGTATGATCAACATTTTCTGTATGACAGGTTGTGTTCATCTATATACTTCTAAGGATAAGAACCAGTCTGACATGCTATGGCCTGATATGACAGTTTGGTTCATCGTAGCATATGATGTATGGAACTTTGAATATACATATCTCAATCTTCCTACACATTCCTGGTATTGTGGAGTTGCACTTCTTCTTGCTCCTACATTTGCTAATGCATTTTGGAACAAGGGTGCTTGGATTCAGAACCGTGCAAATACACTTGCTATCTGGTGCATGTGGGCTCAGGTAGTTCCGGCATTCCAGCTTAGCTCTAAATTTGCAGCAGCTCTTCCTTCTGTATACGGCGGTGCTACAGCAAATGGTGTTACAACAATGGACCTCTATGAAAAAGCTATTGCTCTTTATAATTCGGGAGCCGGCAAGACTGCTGAGGCAGGTCAGATTATTGAGAGCCTCGGAATTACAGCTGATCCAAGAATGCAGGGATTTGTAGCTGTTCTTTCAATTGTTGTTAATGTAATCTGCATATCAGAAATTATTAAGAGATCAATTAAATCCGGAAAGAATCCTTATGCAAATGAGGTATTCGTAGACACTAAAGACTTTAAACTTGCAATGGAGCGTGCAAAATAATTATGGATAATGTTAGAGTTATCGAAGTAAAGAGAAGTATTTTTGAAAGCAATGACCTTGATGCTGATAAACTGCGCAAGGAACTTAAGGAGTCCAAGACATTTCTTTTGAATTTAATGTCATCTCCTGGATCTGGTAAAACAACAACACTTACCAGAACTATTGAACTATTAAAGGATAAGTACAGAATAGGCGTTATGGAAGCTGATATTGATTCTGATGTAGATGCTAAGACAATAGCTGCTACCGGAGTTAAGTCAATCCAGCTTCATACCGGTGGAATGTGCCATCTTGATGCAGATATGACCAGACAGGGAATAAAAGAGCTTGGCGTAGAAGATGTAGATTTTGCAGTGCTTGAAAATGTTGGTAATCTCGTTTGTCCTGCTGAGTTTGATACAGGCAGTACCAAGAATGCTATGATACTTTCTGTTCCTGAAGGACACGATAAACCTCTTAAATATCCTCTTATGTTCTCAATTTGCGATGTTGTACTTATTAATAAGATTGATGTTATGCCTTATTTTGACTTTGATCTTGAAAAATGCAAAGAGAACATTTTGTTCCGTAATCCTAATGCAAAGATAATACCTATCTGTGCAAAAACAGGAGAAGGAATGAAAGAATGGGCAGACTGGCTATCTGCTCAGATAGATCTAAGTATTAAATGAATTTTTTAAGGAGATTTTATGGCTGGAAATAATCCTAATTATCCACTTCGCCCTGATTATGTTGATGTAAGTGGACCAATGAAGGAAAATATTGCATTACTTGGCAAAGTAATTACTGACCGTGTTCCTATTAAGCTGGGACTAAAAAAAGTTACAAAGGATGACCCTGAGTATTGGGCAGTCAGGGTACTTGTTTATGATGATGATGAGCTGGCAAAGTGGGTTGTAGACAATTTTAAAGCAATACGTCAACCTAAAACTTTTGCTCAGCTCAAGGCAAGTTCAGGTCTTTCTGACGAAGAACTGACAGAAAGACTTGAAAAACTTTCCTATACAGGACTTATTGAGTGGAACTATGAGAATCTTGATGGTAAGAATCCGAACCATGAAAAACGTTGGATTCTTCCGATGTACGTTCCGGGTTCAGGTGAGTTTTCTAATATGAATGCAGATTTGTTAAAAGAGCATCCTGAACTTGGCTATTTCTTTGAACACATGACAAGACTTCCACTTGAGAAGATTACTCATATGGTACCTCCGGGAGGAGCAGGCATAGGAATGCATGTTATTCCTGTAGAAAAAGAGGTTAACATGAGTAATCAGTCAATCGATATTGAGCATATTTCTCACTGGCTTGATAAGTATGATGGAAAGTATGCTGCATCACCATGTTCATGTCGAGCATCTAGAAAAACTTACGATGAAGGCTGTGCAGATGACTTTAATGACTGGTGCATTGCAATGGGAGATATGGCTGACTATGTTGTTGAAACAGGCAAGGGCGGCAGATATATTACCAAGCAGGAGGCTCTGGAAATCTTTAAAAAGGGAGAAGAAAACGGATTTGTACATCAGATTACAAACATTGATGGTGAAGACAAGATTTTTGCTATATGTAACTGTAATGTAAATGTATGTTATGCACTTCGTACTTCTCAGCTTTTCAATACTCCGAATATGTCTCGTTCAGCGTATGTTGCACATGTTGATAAAAAGAATTGTGTTGCTTGCGGACGCTGCGTTGAAGTTTGTCCTGCAGGTGCACTTACACTTGGCCAGAAGCTCTGCAAAAAAGATGGAACAGAAGTTAAGTATCCTAAGCAGCTTCTTCCTTCTGAAGCAAAATGGGGACCGGATAAGTGGAATTGGGATTATAGAGATACTAACCGTATTGAGTCTCATGAAACAGGAACAGCTCCTTGTAAAACTGCATGTCCTGCGCATATTGCAATTCAGGGATATTTAAAGCTTGCAGCACAAGGAAAATATACAGAGGCTCTTGCATTAATTAAGAAAAACAATCCTTTACCTGCTGTTTGCGGACATATTTGCAACAGACGATGCGAGGATGCTTGTACAAGAGGAACAATTGATCAGGCAATAGCTATTGATGAGGTTAAGAAGTTTATAGCAATGCAGGATCTTAATGCTTCCACAAGATATATTCCTAAAAAAGTTATTCCAAAGGTTGTAGGGGATTTTTCTGCTGACAAGGTGGCTATTATAGGAGCAGGTCCTGCCGGACTTTCCTGTGCATTTTATCTTGCAGAAAAAGGGTATGCTCCTACTATTTTTGAGAAAAATGAAAAACCAGGCGGAATGCTTGTGTACGGTATTCCTTCTTATAAGCTTGAAAAAGATGTTATTGCTGCTGAAATTGATATTATTAAAGAGATGGGCGTTGACATCAAAACAGGTGTAGAAGTTGGAAAAGATATAACTCTTGATGAGCTCAGAAACCAGGGCTACAAGGCATTTTATATTGCTATAGGATGCCAGGGCGGAAGAAAAGTGGGAGTACCCGGAGAAAATGCTCCTTCAGTTGTTACAGCGGTTGACTTCCTTGCAGAGGTTAATGCTAATGAGAAATATAATATTACAGGTGATGTAGTTGTTGTAGGTGGCGGTAATGTTGCTATTGACTGTTCACGTGATGCAATTCGCTGCGGTGATGTCAAGGTTACACAGGTTTCACTTGAAACTCGTGAAATTATGCCCGCTGCTGTTGAAGAAATAGAAGAAGCAGAAGAAGACGGAGTTAAGTTCTGCGGTGGATGGGGACCTAAGGAAATCAACCTTGATACTGATGGAAATGTTGAGAGTGTTACTTTCAAGAAATGTACTCAGGTCAAAGATGTTGATGGTAGATTTAACCCTAAGTACGATGAAGACGATACTATGACAATCCCTTGTAAGCACGTAGTTCTTGCTGTTGGTCAGTCTATAGTATGGGGAGATCTTCTTAAAGGCTCTAAAGTTGAGCTTGGACGTGGAAACGGAGCTGTTGCTGATCCTGTAACATATCAGACTGCTCAGCCTGACATATTTGTAGGTGGTGATGTATACACAGGCCCTAAATTTGTAATAGATGCAATTGCCGCAGGAAAAGAAGCTGCAATTTCTATTCATCGTTTTGTACAGCCTCATTCATCTCTTACAATTGGACGTAACCCCAATCACTATGTTGAACTCAATAAAGATGACCTTTCGTTCCCTGAATATGATAATTCTCCACGACAGATTCCCGGTAAGAAGTCAGGCTTATCCAAGAGCTTCCGTGATAATAAAGCGGTATTTACAGAACAGCAGGTTAAAGCGGAAACAGCAAGATGTCTTTCATGTGGTGCAACTATTGTCGATGAAAATAAGTGTATTGGTTGTGGACTTTGCACTACAAGATGTGAATTTGATGCAATTCATATTTTGAGAGACAGACCAGAATGTTCAACAATGAGAAAATCTGAAGATAAACTTAAATATATTCTTCCTTATGGACTAAAACAAGCAATTAAAATTAAGTTTAATGGTAATAAGGAATAAACTATGCATGAACTTGGAGTTGTATTTCATATCATTGACGATCTTACTGAGGTTGGCAGGGAAAATGAAATAAAAAAAGTACATTCAGTAACTATACAACTTGGTGAGGTCTCAGGCGTTGTGCCTGGGTACCTCACTGATGCATGGAAGTGGGCTGCAAACAGGACTGAGCTTTTTAAGGACTCTGAACTTATTGTAGAAAATCTTCCGGCAACAACATATTGTGAAGATTGCAAGGCAGAGTATGAAACTGTTAAATATGGTCGTACCTGTCCTAATTGTGGTAGCAAAAAAACTTATCTTCTTAAGGGAAATGAGTTTATGATTAAAGAAATTTCAGCCACATAACGCATATTAATTTAGCTAATTAATTTAGGTTCATTTGGCTAAATTAATTATAAATATCAGCTGTTTTAGTTTATATAAATTTTATAAATTTATTATAAAGGGGGCAATATCCGCATGGATACTGACTCCTTTATTAAACTAAAGTAAATTATCTTCTTGACCAAAACTAAAGAATATTGTAAAAAGTAATCTATAGTATTTTAGACAAAAGAAAATTTAGCTTATAAATGTCTGATTTACTTGGGAGAGAGGGGATTGTTAATGGCGAATTTTTTAAACGGGGGCATAGTGCTAAATATTTACACTTTATTCTTGGCACTTCTATTGCTTGTTTTTCAGGAAAATGATCGAAAATCCAAGTCTAATAAAGCTTTTATCAAGCTGGTTCTGGCATTGATTTCACTTGTGCTTGTTTCTGTAATTGGTGATTTTGCAAATGAAGCAGGCGGAAAATGGATTGCTTTGGCTGAAGCAAGTACATTTTTTGTATTTGCATTTGATCCTTTTGGTTTTCTTTTTTCACTAAGCTATATTGATTCATATACAGTATATGGAGACAAAAAGAAAAGAGAATTTTTCGTTTGGTTATTCAGAGGATATGCTGTTTTAAATCTTGTACTTGTAACTGTTTCTCAGATTTTTGGACTTAACTGGTATTATTATTATGTTGACGGAACGTATCATAGGGGAGCATTTTACATTGTCAGAGGGCTTTTTCACGTGGTATTATGCGTTTCTGTACTTTTATTTGTATTTATGTTCAAAGAATGTATTATTGACACTTATAAGGTGCCTATAATGGCATTTCCGTTAATTGTAGGTATCGGTGGACTTTTACAGGTTACTTTGTTTAATATAAATATTGAATATGCTGCAACTGTATTTGCGTGTCTTATTCTGCTCATTTATGTGCAGAGGAGGGATGTAAATCTGGATTATCTTACTGGTACAGTAAACAGGCGCGGAATTGATATGGCTATGAAAAGAGCAATCCTTGAGAGCAAAGAAAAAGAATTTGCAGCCATTATGATAGACGTTGATTATTTTAAGACAATAAATGACAATTTTGGCCATAAAGCGGGCGATGAAGTGCTTGAATGCATTGCTGATGTACTTAGATCATCTTTTGAAAAAAATGATATTGTCGGTAGATTCGGTGGTGATGAGTTCTGTATCATCACACGGACAAATGATGAAAATGAATTAAACAGAAAAATTGATAATATTAAAGATTCTGTTGCATGTATTGATTGGAGCAACAAGGGGAAAATTGATCTTTCAATCAGTGCCGGAGTGGCCGTGTACGATTATGGAAGCGGCATGAAAGTAAAGGATTTTCTTGAAACTATTGATAGAAGAATGTATGAAGAAAAGATGGAACATCATCTTTCTGATCGTCGTCATTTGGGATGTATATAGGAAATCTTTTTACAGTTAATATGGATTATTTTGAGACTGCTTGATAATTCCATGCTTGACTTAAGTTCAAAAAATGTATATTAATAAGAATTGTAACTTTTATAACATATGAAGGGGCAATGATAAATTATAATGGCAACAAAAAGTACCGGAACAAAGAAAAATTCACTTTTGATAGTTGAGTCACCTACTAAGGTTAAAGCTATCAAGAAGTTTTTGGGCAGTGGCTACGAGGTGGCTGCTAGTAACGGACATGTAAGGGATCTTCCTAAGAGTCAGATGGGAATAGATGTTGAGCATGATTACGAACCCAGATATATTACTATAAGGGGAAAAGGTGATGTACTTGCTGAACTTCGTAAGCAGGTAAAAAAGGCAGATAAAGTTTATCTCGCAACCGACCCTGACCGTGAAGGTGAAGCTATTTCATGGCACCTTATGTCTGCACTTAAACTCGATGAGGCAGACGCAAAGGTTCAGAGAGTAACTTTTAATGAAATTACAAAGAATGCCGTAAAAGAGGCAATGAAGCATCCAAGAGATATAGATATGAATCTTGTAGATGCTCAGCAGGCAAGACGAGTGCTTGACAGAATGGTTGGTTATAGCATCTCGCCTTTATTGTGGTCAAAAATAAAAAGAGGCCTTAGCGCAGGAAGAGTGCAATCTGTTGCTCTTAGAATAATTGCAGACAGAGAAGAGGAAATTGATTCATTTATTCCAAGTGAATATTGGACACTTGATGTTAATCTTAAGGCTGATGGAGAAAAGAAACCTCTTGTTGCTCATTACTACGGAAAGGGCAATGAGAAAAAAGAAATCAAGTCCAAAAAAGAACTGGATGAGATATGCAGTTCACTTAAAAATGCGAAGTATGTTGTAAGCGATGTCAAGAAAGGTGAGAGAAGCAAAAAAGCTCCGCTTCCTTTTACAACTTCCACATTGCAACAGGAAGCATCAAAAACGCTTAATTTTTCAACTCAAAAGACCATGCGTGTAGCACAGCAGCTTTATGAAGGAATTGAACTTGGAAAACAGGGGACGGTTGGTCTTATTACATACCTTCGTACTGACTCAACCAGAATTTCAGATGAAGCGATAGCTTCTGCTGCTGAATATATCAAGAGCAACTTCGGAGATAAATATCTTGCTGAAGGAAGCAATGTAAAAAAGAGTGATGTCAAGATACAGGATGCCCACGAAGCAATAAGACCTACTTATATTGAGAATACACCTGTTGTTGTTAAGGATTATCTTTCAAGAGATCAGTTTAGATTATATCAGCTTATCTGGAGAAGATTTATGGCTAGCAGGATGGCTCCGGCAAAATATGAGACCACATCTGTAAAAATAGATGCCGGTGAGCATAGATTTACTGTTGCTGCATCTAAGACTGTGTTTGACGGTTTCTTAAATGTTTACACAGATGAAGATGACCAGATTGAGAAGAATGTTCTCATGAAAAATCTTGATGTGACAACAAAACTTAAATTTGATTCTTTTGATGAAAATCAGCATTTTACACAACCTGCACCTCATTATACAGAGGCATCTCTTGTTCATGATCTTGAGGCTTTGGGAATTGGCAGACCAAGTACGTATGCACCTACCATTTCTACGATTTTGGCAAGACATTACATTACAAAAGAAAATAAAGCAATCTTTATTACTGAACTTGGCCAGGCTGTAAATAAAATGATGGTTGAGGCATTTCCTCAGATTGTAGATGTTAATTTTACATCTAACATGGAAGCACTTCTCGATGGAATTGCTGTAGGAGATGTCAAGTGGAAAACGGTAATTGAGAATTTCTATCCTGATCTTGAGGTTGCTGTAGAAGCTGCCGAAAAAGAGCTTGAGAAAGTTCAGGTGCAGGATGAAGTTACAGATGAAATCTGTGATGTATGTGGCAGGAACATGGTAATAAAATATGGACCTCATGGTAAGTTCCTTGCCTGTCCTGGATTCCCTGATTGCAAAAATACCAAGCCATATTTTGAAAAGATAGGTGTTAGCTGTCCTCAGTGTGGCAAGGATCTTGTCCTTAAAAGAACAAAGAAGGGCAGAATTTACTATGGATGTATTGGCAACCCTGAATGTGACTTTATGTCATGGCAAAAGCCTGTTGCGGAGAAATGTCCTAAGTGCGGAAGCCTTATGTATGCAAAGAGCAGCAAGCTTGCTTGCAGCAATCAGGAGTGCGGCTTTGTATGCTCTAAGGACGAAATTGAAAAATATAAATAGAGATTTCTGAAAATTTAAGTCTTTTTTCATAATTGTAGGCGCTTTACGGTTTGAAGCGCCTATTTTTTTATGCTATGATAACAATAGTGTATGATATTTATCTACGTTAAAACGATAAAATCTTTGCACAAGGTAAATTATTAGCAAAGGAGAAAAATAATGAGTAGTGTACAGCTACTGGATAAGACCCGTAAAATCGGTAAATTACTTCACAACAGCAATTCGGGTAAAGTTGTTTTTAACGATATTTGCAGAGTGCTTTGCGACATTCTTGCATCAAATATGTTCGTAATTAGTAGAAAAGGCAAAGTTCTCGGCATAGGTGAAAGTCCAAATGTGGAATCACTTAGTGATCTTCTGGTAGATAATGTCGGCTCATTTATTGATCCTATGCTAAACGAAAGATTACTGACTATTTTATCAACCAAGGAGAATGTTAATCTGGAGACACTTGGCTTTGAAGGTATCGATTCTTCCAAGTTCCAGGCAATTATTACTCCTATTGAGATAGCTGGTGAAAGGCTTGGAACACTATTTATATACAAGACAGAAGCACCATATGATATTGACGATATTATTTTGTGTGAATACGGAACAACAGTTGTAGGCCTTGAAATGCTTAGAGCTGTAAATGAAGAAAATGCCGAAGAAAGCAGAAAGCTTGCAGTTGTAAAATCAGCTATCGGAACTCTTTCTTTTTCAGAGATGCAGGCTATCATACATATATTTGATGAACTTGACGGCATGGAAGGCGTTCTTGTTGCCAGTAAGATTGCTGACAGAGTTGGAATCACCCGTAGCGTAATAGTAAATGCTCTTAGAAAGTTTGAAAGTGCCGGAGTAATTGAATCAAGATCTTCAGGAATGAAGGGAACATATATTAAAGTTACAAATGATGTTGTATTTAATGAAATTAAAAAGCTAAAGCAGGAACTTTAATCTGCCGATATATATTAAGAACTAAATAAAAGATGCGAAAACTAAGAATATGCGGAGCATATGATTTTTGCATAGAGAACAATACAGGATGGATGATTGATAAAGGGAATTGTCGACATTTAGTCAACCTTTTATTTGAGCACATCTTGTATTTTCTTTTTCTCTAAAGTACCATATAAAGCGCATTTTTCCTTGTTTTTTACGTAAAAAAGTCTTATTATTAATATGATATACAAAAGTACTCAATATTACGTTAATTACATGAGAACTAATTTCGCTTTGATTGCAATGAGTTTTCGACATCTTTCAGTGTATGATAGGAGGTCGATATGATAAATAGTAATGCTTTTGACTATATCAATGTCCTCGACAAAGCCGCCGATGCTTCGTGGCTTAGAAATGAGGTTATTGCCAATAACATAGCCAATGTTGATACACCCGGCTATAAGAGGCAGGATCTGAATTTTGAGGACGAACTTGAGAGAGCACTCGGCAATTCCAGATATGTTACTATGGATGCCAAAGTAACAGCACTTAAGGAAAAAGAGCTTCGTCCAAGAGTAATCAATGATTATTCAAATTTCTCATATAGGACTGACTATAATAACGTGGATATTGACACTGAAAACGTAACACTGGCTGCCAATCAGATTAAATACCAGGGACTGATGTCAGGGCTTGGAGCAGAATTTGCAAATCTGCAGAGTGTATGCAAGTCATCATAATAATTAGGGGGCATATATGAGTATATTTGATTCTTTTAATATCAACTCCTCGGGAATGACAGCTCAGAGATTCAGAATGGATATTATTTCTGAAAATATTGCGAATACCAATACTACCAGAACAGCAGATGGAACACCCTATGTAAGAAAAGTAGTAAGGTTTGCTGAGAAAGGTACGCAGACTCCTTTTTCCAGAATTCTCAATGAGAGACTGGATCACTACTCAGGACGCGGAGTTAAGGTCACACAGGTTCAGGATGATACCTGGACACAGATGAACGTAGTGTATGACCCTTCACATCCGGATGCTGACGAAAACGGATATGTTACATATCCAAACGTCAATACTGTAACTGAGATGACCAATCTTATTGATGCCAGCAGGTCCTATGAAGCCAATGCAACTGCTTTTAATGCCAGCAAAAACATAGCAACACGCGGACTTGAACTTGGCAAGAACTGATAAGGTAAAGAATAGGAGGAAAGCATATGGCTTCACTTGATATTTCCCAGCTTCGCAATGTTTCATCAGATGTTATAAGAAGTGCAGAACTAAAAAACAGCACAGTTTATAACGTTCTTGGTTCACAAGATGAGGATGATTCTTTTTCCAAAATATTCTCGATGGCAATGGAGAATATAAATACTACAAATGCTTATTTGTCAGACCAGGAAAATGAAGAAATCAAATGGGCACTTGGTCAGACTGACAATACTCACGATCTTACTATTGCAATAAATAAGGCTCAAACAGCTCTTCAGTATACAGTAGCTGTTAGAGACCGTGCACTATCTGCTTACAGAGAAATCACTCAGATGCAGATTTAAGGCACAAAACTATGAGGGGAGGGAGAATATATGGCTGATAGACTTAGAGCCTTGTGGCAAAAAGTTCTTGATTGGTGGAATCAGTTTACTGCCAAGCAGAAGACACTTGTTGTCGGTGCGGGAACTGTTATTTTGCTGACCATAATTATTCTAGTCACTGTTTTAAACCAGCCTCAGTACGTTCTTTTGGCGCAAGCCAATTCTACTAAAGAAGCTTCAGAAATAAAAGAGCTTCTTGATTCCAATTCAGTAAATTATAAGATGTCGGATAACGGTTTGGAGTTTAAGGTGCTTAAAAAGGATCAGGCAAACGCCAACCTTCTTTTAGGTGCAAATGACATTCAATCTTACGCGTACAGTATTGATAATGTCACGGACGGAAGCTTTTCAACCACAGAATCCGATAAACAAAAAAAGTATGTGCTTTATCTCGAAAGCAGACTTGAGCAGGATTTCCTTGATAAGTTTGAAGCTATAAAAAGTGCAAAGGTTTCTCTTAATATTCCTGACAATGACGGAACATTGATTGGGAATCAGGAGGAATCATCAGCCTGGATTCTTCTTGAAATAAAAGAAGGAATGACCTTTGACGAGGATAATGCAGCATTCCTTGCAAAGGCTATAGCTGTGGCTCTTGGAAATAAAGACACAACTAATATTGTGATACTTGATAATATGGGAAATATGCTTTTTTCCGGCTCTGAGGAGACCACCACTTCAGGTATCGCAGGATCTCAGTTGACACTCAAGGCAAAAGCTGAACAGCTTGTAAAAAATGAGGTTAAGAAAGTCCTTCTTGGAACAAGACTTTATGACAACATAGAAGTTGCTAGTAATCTTGTTCTTGATTTTTCAAAAGAAGAGAAGGTGCAGCATGACTATACACCTGCTCAAGATCAGACTCAGGGTGTGCTTAGTCATGAAAATACTTATAACGCTGAAAATGTAAATGGAATCAGTGGAATCCCCGGAACTGATACAAATGCAGATGATGAAACAACATATGTAACACAGGATAATACCAATTCTACTTCTACGATAACCGAGGAAAGCAGAGATTATTTACCAAATGAGTCAATTACAACGACAACAAGTGTTCCCGGTGCAATTAAGTATGATGAATCTTCGATTTCAGTAACGGCAATAAACTATGTTGTCATGAATGAAGAAGATTATGATAGTGCAGCTAATAACAACATGACATGGGCTGAATATAAAGCAGCAAATGCCAACCCTATTTTAATAGATGTTCCGGAAGAAATGATAAATGTAGTATCAAAAGCTACCGGCATTGCTAACGAAAACGTTGCTATGGCTGCGTATTCTCAGAATATATTTTTTGATAAAACAGGTACTTCAATTACTGTTACAGATATTTTACAGATACTTACCATCCTTGTTATTCTTGGTCTTCTTGCATTCATTGTCATCAGAAGTATGTGGACAAATAAGAAGGTTAAAGAAGAGCCGGAACCGGAGCCTTTGTCTGTTGAATCATTACTTGAATCAACTCCGGAAGAAGCTCTTGAAGACATTGAGATGGACACAGGATCAGAGACAAAGAAGCTTATTGAAAAGTTTGTTGACGAAAATCCTGAAGCTGCAGCCACATTACTTAGAAACTGGCTTAATGAAGATTATACCTGATTTTTAAGAAAATTTATTTTGATAAAAAACTATCGATTTAGAGGAGAATAAGGTATGGATCCAGGAATGCCCACCGGAAATTCAAATGCCGTGATAGCTGATTTGTCCGGAACACAAAAGGCGGCTATTCTTTTGATTGCCCTTGGACCGGAAAAGTCATCTGCCATATTTAAACATTTAAAAGATGAAGAGATTGAAGAGCTTACACTTGAGATTGCCAATACAAGAAGTGTTACATCTCAGGTTAAGGAAGCGGTACTTTCTGAGTTTTACGGAGTTCTTCTGGCTCAGCAGTACATTGCAGAGGGTGGTATTACTTATGCCAAGGAGCTTCTTGAAAAAGCTCTCGGCGAAGACAAAGCCCTTGATGTTATCAGCAAGCTTACTGCATCTCTTCAGGTTAAGCCATTTGAATTTATACGTAAGACGGAGCCGTCGCAGATACTTACATTCATTCAGGACGAGCATCCACAGACTATTGCACTTATTTTGTCATATATGTCACCGGCTCACAGTGCGCTTATTCTATCGGCACTGCCGCCCGACAGACAGGCTGATGTTGCAAAGCGTATTGCTTCTATGGACAGAACAAGTCCTGATACAATAAAGGAAGTAGAAAAAGTGTTGGAATCAAAGCTATCGTCTCTTGTCAATCAGGATTACACGATTATCGGCGGTGTGGATGCTGTTGTAGAAATCCTCAATACCGTAGATCGTGCAACAGAAAAGCATATTATGGAAACTCTGGAAATCGAAGAGCCCGAGCTTGCAGACGAGATCAGAAAGAAGATGTTCGTATTCGAGGATGTCCTCCTTCTGGACGACAGATCTATTCAGAGAGTGCTGCGTGAGGTTGAAAACAGTGATCTTGGTCTTGCACTTAAGGGAGCTACTGAGAATGTTCAGAATGCAATCTTCAATAACCTGTCCAAACGTCTTGCTGCCATGATCAAGGAAGATATGGATTTCATGGGACCTGTTCGTATGAAGGATGTTGAAGAGGCACAGCAGAAGATTGTTAATGTTATCAGAAAACTTGAAGACGCTGGTGAGATCATTATCTCCAGAGGCGGAGGTGATGAATTAATTGTCTAATTTGTTTAAAGCGGGATTTGTCAATGTAGACCCGTCAGATAAGTTTATTATCGACAGCAACGCACTTGCAGAGAAAAAAATTGAAGCTTTTCAGGAGCATCAGCTTCGGAGGCAAAGAGAGCTTTCAGGAGACGGTGAAGGGGATGGAGAATTTTCGGATTCAGGTGATTTCATCCCCGGAATCGGGATGGAAAAGCTTTCTCAGATAACTGAGGATCAAGGTGAGATAGAACCATTTCCTGATCCTCAATTTGATATGGAGGCAATGCAGGCTGAAATGGATCTGAAGCTTCAGCAGGCACAGGAACAGGCTGATGCGATTATTCAAAATGCCAATGAACAGGCTTCAGCTATTCTTGAAAATGCCAAAGAAGAAGGACACAGCCAGGGCTATGAAGCAGGTTATCAGGAAGGTGTGGCTGCAGCAGAGGTTCTGAAACAGGAAATAGAGCAAAAAAGAAACGCACTTGAAGCTGAATACCAGCAGCTTGTTGATGATCTTGAGCCTGAGATGGTAGATACACTCACTCAGATTTATGAGCATGTATTTGGAATAGAGCTAAGAGAAGACAAAGGAATTATCCTTCATCTTTTAAAATCGACATTGTCGAGGATAGAACCCGGGAAAAACCTTATTGTTCATGTTTCTTCTGATGATTATGACGATATTCTTGATGAAAGACCGGCACTTGAAGCCTGTGTGACATCTCCGAATACTTCAATGGAAATTATTGAAGATCCGCTTCTTAAAGGAAATGAATGTATGATAGAGTCCGACAGCGGAGTGTTTGATTGCAGTTTGGGTGTTGAGCTTTCAGAGCTTTCAAGGAAATTAAAGCTTTTATCCTTCGACAGAACAAAACGCTGATTATGGAGGGCAATTTTGCTTACAAGTTCAATTGATTTTAACAAGTACAAAAAGATGCAAAACACCCCTTTTTACCGGATGAGCGGCAAGGTTGTAAATGTCATTGGACTTACAATTGAGTCCGCAGGACCTGATGCCAAGCTTGGAGATATCTGTCTTATTTATCCTAAAAAGAAGGAAAACGATACTTCACCGGGGCCCGGTCGCCCTGCAATGGCTGAGGTTGTGGGCTTTAAGGATAACCATGTACAGCTTATGCCCTATGAGAATACCAGCGGCATAGGAAACGGAAGTATTGTTGAAAATACTGATTCTCCCCTGAGAGTAAATGTGGGCGAGGGTCTTCTTGGCAAAACACTTGACGGTCTTGGGCGAATAGACGGAACCAGCTATGGAAAAGGCTTTAAGCTTGAAGGCGGCATAGCTTATTCAGTTGAAAATCAGCCACCGGACCCCATGACAAGGGATCCGATTTCCGATGTCTTATCTCTCGGAGTTAAAGCGGTGGATGGGCTTTTAACAGTTGGCAAGGGGCAGAGAATCGGAATATTTGCAGGCTCCGGCGTTGGAAAAAGTACACTGCTTGGTATGTTTGCCAGAAATACCCAGGCTGATATAAATGTTATCGCCCTTATAGGAGAGCGAGGCAGAGAAGTCAGAGAATTTATAGAAAGAGATCTGGGCGAGGAGGGAATGAAGCGCTCAATCGTTGTCTGTGCGACCTCCGATAAACCGGCTCTTGAAAGACTGAAAGCAGCCAAGACAGCTACTTCTATTGCGGAGTATTTTCGTGATAAGGGAAAAGATGTGCTTTTGATGATGGATTCTCTTACACGTTTTTCCATGGCACAAAGAGAAATTGGCCTTGCAAGTGGTGAACCGCCTGTATCAAGAGGGTATCCACCAAGCGTTTATGCAGAGATGCCAAAGCTTCTTGAAAGGGCAGGCAGGTCAAGAAATGGTTCAATAACAGGTCTTTACACTGTTCTTGTGGACGGTGATGATATGAATGAACCTATCACCGATACTGCAAGAGGTATTCTTGACGGACATATTGTTCTTAACAGAAAGCTTGCCCAAAAGAATCACTATCCTGCAATTGATGTTCTTGCCAGTATTTCCAGATGTATGTCTGCAATTGCTGACCCTGAGCACAAAAAAGCGGCAGGTAAGCTTAAAAATGTTCTTGCGACATACAATGATGCCGAAGATCTTATTAATATCGGTGCATATAGGGCGGGAGCAAATAAAAATATTGATTATGCTGTCTCTAAGATTGAAAAAGTTAATGCTTTTTTGATGCAGGAAACTGATGAGAAGTTTACCTTCGAGGAAATAAGAGGGATGCTTCTTGATATATTTAAAGATTAGTAACAGAGGTTTTAATGGCTAAATTTGTGTACAGAATGCAGAGCATTCTAAACATCAAACAAAAGACTGAAGGCCAGATTAAAATGGAGTATGCTGCTGCCCAAAGCGAGCTTAACAGACAGCAGGATATTCTGGATGATTATTTTCGAAGAAAAGACAATTATCTTTTGGAAGCAGAAAATCTTCGCAATGAGGAAAAACTTAATTTGCAGGATATTCTCGATAATCAATACGCGACCGCGCAAATGGATGTAATGATAGCTTCACAGGCCCAGGTTGTTAAGATGCATGAGGAAATTGTCGAAAAAATAAGAGTAAGGCTTACGAGAGCTATTCAGGAACGCAAAATGCAGGAGATTTTAAGAGACAGGGCTTTTGCTGAATTCATTGAAGAAGAAAAGCAGGAAGAAGCCAAAGAAAATGATCAGCGCATAAGTTATACCTACGGACAAAGACAGCGTGTAACAAACTAAGAGGTATAAAAAAATAAAGTAACACGAAATTTACCGGAGGATTTTCATGGCTAATACAGGCACAAACGGTACTCTTCCAAATAATATCGATGATCCAAAGGCTGCGAAAGCCAAGTTAAAGGCAGATAAGAAGGAATATCAGAAACAATTAAAGCAACAGCGCAAGGAGCAAAAAGAAAAAGAGCAGGAATTTGCGGATAGAACTGCCGAAATTAATGGAGATAATGCAGGCGGTTTTGCTACGATTGTAATAACCTTTCTTATTGTTTTGATATGGCTTGCTATCATGGCTTTACTTATCAAACTTGATGTAGGCGGATTTGGCTCAGATGTCCTTGCTCCAATTATCAAAGATGTTCCATATTTGAACATGATTCTGCCTGACAGCGCTGTAAAACAGACAGCGGAGGATGAATATACTACTGATGCCAGCAGTACAGATTCTTCTGCTTCAGGAATGGAATCACTTGAAGAAGCTAATGCCTATATAAAAAGACTTGAGCAGGCTCTTCAATCAGAGATGGAGCAAAACAGCAGTTATGAAGCTACAATAGAGAAGCTTCAAACTGAAGTGACGAGACTGGAGCCTTTTGAACAGCAGCAAAAAGATTTTTATGAGGAAAGAGCATCATTTTATGCAAGTGTTGTTTATGGAGACTATGCTCCGGATGCTTCGGCATACGCCAGTTATTATGCGATGGTAGACCCTGAAACAGCGGCAGAACTTTATAAAGAAATTGTTGCAGGTGAACTTGAAGATGATGCTATTGAGGCATTTGCCAAGACTTATTCATCTATGAAAGCCAAAGATGCGGCAGGCCTTTTTGATCAGATGGTTGAAGAAAATCAGCTTCAGTTAGTTGCGAGGATTCTTGCTCAAATGTCAGTAGATAATCGTTCAAGTATTTTAGCTGCAATGGATAAATCCAATGCTGCTAAAGCAACTCAATTATTGGAACCATCTGCTCTTGAAAAAGAATCTACTCAGGTTACAGGAAAATAGGGTACTGTTAGTAGTATGTTAAAATTTTAGTAATATAGTAGTGAATGTATTGTTTTTGACAGTACATTCACTTTTTTTGCTCAAAATACATTACCAATATTACGAATAAATTTTATTTTAAAAATAGTATTTTGATTGTAATATAATTACAAATAATACCGATATATTTTATAAAGGATTATTTAATCATGCATGGATGCATAAAGAAAATGGGGAATTCATGTATGATTATTAAGCATAATCTATCTTCATATAATTCTAATAGACAGCTGGGAATCGTTGTTAAGCGTCAGGCTAAGTCGTCAGAAAAATTATCATCAGGTTATAAAATCAATCGTGCTGCAGATGATGCAGCTGGTCTTGCTATCTCGGAAAAATTTTGACGAGATATCCGTGGTTTAAATCATTGATCATGTATTTTTCAAGAAAAATATCATTTTAGCAGTTAGAGGATAAGCCAGGTTACTGAGAAAGGGGAAAAATGGGGATTTTATTAAATGTTAATTGTTCAAAATGCGGATATCAGGAGGACGTATATATAGGGGCTGGTATTAGCTTTAATAAGCTTGAAGATGTATTAAGTCAGTTTGATGATGTATCCCAAAAAGAGATAAAAAAATTAGTGTCAGATAATCCCGGAAAAGAGTGGAATGTTACAAAGAATCTTACAAGCTGTAACACATGTAAAAAGATTACTTCAGTAGCTGTTTTTTCTATTACTGATGGAAATAAAAATGTAGTTAGTGTCATTTCAAGGTGCAAATGCAGCACGATTCCCAAAATAGAAGATAATGAAGAAGTTATTAGTGGAAAGAAGGCTTTATTTTGCCCTAAGTGTAAAAATGCTTTGAAGATACAGAAAATGGGTAATTGGGATTAAAAGTAAGATAAATAGGGATGATTTATGGTAATACAGCATAATATATCTGGAATGAATGCCAATAGGCAATTAAATATTACTTTAGGTGAAAAAGCTAAATCTTCTGAGAAGCTTTCATCAGGTTATAGAATTAACAGAGCAGCAGATGATGCCGCGGGACTGGCAATATCTGAAAAAATGAGAAGGCAGATAAAAGGCCTGAGTCAAGGAACAAGAAATGCTCAGGATGGTATTTCCTGGTGTCAGATTGCGGATGGCTCTTTGAATGAAGTCGATGACATGTTAGAAAGAGTCAAGGAGCTGGCAGTAAAGGCTGCTACTGACACACTTACAGATTCTGACAGAGAATATATTGATGCTGAAGTACAGAAAATATCAGAAGAAATAGATAAAATTCATTCTACAACAAGGTTCAATGAAATTCCTATATTTGATGGTGGCTTAAATCCAAATAATAATTTTATATCAAATAATGGCTCAATTATAATTACTGTGCCCGGAGGGAATACAATTGAAATTCTGACACCTTTTATCGGTTCAGAAGGAAAGGTTGGTTCAGTAACTGAATCACAGGCTGTAGGAACGGAAAATACCTCAACAAAGGATACAGATTTTGCAAAGTTTGTACAACAGGCTGCTGCAAGTGCTGTAAGTAATCTGGCGAGTAATTTACCAAGCCTTTTTAGTGCTGCTTCATCGGATGATATAAAAATTGGTTTGGAGCTGGGAAATATTGATGGTAAGAGCGGCACGTTGGCATATGCTGCTATGCAGATACAATCAAATTCAACATCAACAACTATGAGTTATACCATGAAGGTTGATACATCAGATTATCCTGTCAATGCTTATTCTTCTATGAGTGCTGCTCAGAAGGCGGATTTAGCAGCTACGATAGCTCATGAAATGACGCATATTATTATGGATGATACTCTTACCTCAGGTATGCTTGGAGGATTTCCGGATTGGTTTATTGAGGGTGCAGCTCAGACATCAAGTGGTGACAATGGATGGGTATCACACAGTATTGATCAAAACTCTTCAGATGCTCAGATAACAGGTTATATGAGTAAATTAAAATCAATGCCTTATGGAGCAGGGTATATGGCAACTATGGTTCTTGGTCATCTTGCATCAGGAGCAGGCACAGTTAGTTCTGCAAGCATCAGATCAGGACTTGACAAGATAATGACAGATGTTGCAAATGGTAAAACGTTTAGTGATGCAATTTCAGATAATATAACACAGTATACTTCTCTTGCAGATTTTGAGAATGGCTTTACTACAGGAGATGCTACTACACTTGCGGCAGTTAAAATGATTTTGCAGGCAGGAGGATCAAACGGAGCGGGATCTATATTTGGTAATTTGAGCGATTCTGAAGAGGATTTGTTTGGAAATGTTGCTGGCTCGACAACCACAAATTATCAAGTGCTTACAGATAATACTAAGTATGCTAATGCTTTTGGAAGTGGATATAGTTTTGATAATATTCCATCAGGCGGAGGAACAAATGCTGCCGCACTTCTCTATTTACAGGTTGGAGCGGATAATACAAATGAAGACAGGATACCTCTCCTTAGATACTCAGTATCCGTGCAACAGATTACCAATAGCGCAGGTTTTGATACTAAAACAGCTATTTCATCAAGAAATACTCTTGATGTTGTAAAGATAGCTGCAACAAATATCAGCAAGATCAGAAGTTATTACGGCGCACTTCAAAATAGATTAGAGCATACCGTAAAAAATCAGGATAATGTAGTGGAAAATACTACAGCATCAGAATCACTTATACGTGATACTGACATGGCTGCTGAAATAGTGAAGTTTTCTAATGATAATGTTCTTGCACAGGCAGGACAGGCTATGCTTGCGCAGGCTAATATGACAAATGAAGGTGTCATGGCACTACTTAAATAATATTAAATAATTCCTAATTATTTTAAAACTTATGTCGATATACTAATCGAGAATTATGTACCTTGATAAATAAAAAAATGAAAGGAAGGAGGAAGTGATTTGATAAATAAAACTTCTAATTCTGTCAGTCAACAGTTTGCGTTTGTTACTAATCCCAATGTAAAAAGAACTGACGGTATGGGCTCTTCATTAAAAACAGCAGCGTCAAAGACTTCTAACGGTTTTGATAATATTCTTAATCAGTTCTCCGGAGCGACACAAAAAGAAGGAAAAACGACTGATAACACCACCAAGGAAGCAACAAAGACCAGTGATGTAAAAAAAGATGTAGTAAGAACAAAGAATGAGCCTGTTGAAAAAAATGAACCAACAGATAAAGAGCTAAAAACTGATTCTTTTGAAAAGGGTTCAGACAGTAGTGTTACAGCAGTTGAAACTGAAATTGATGAAGAAACATCACAGGCTTTTGAAGAGGCAGCGAAAGAACTGATTTCCGAAATTTCTGAAAAACTTGATGTTTCAGAAGACGAAATCATGTTGGCAATGCAGAACTTGGGAATGGGACTTATTGATGTTCTTACACCACAGAATTTACAGGATGTTGTAACAGCTGTTATAGGACAGGACGGTATGGCACTTCTTGTTACTGATTCAGATTCATATGATTTATTGCAGGACCTCTTGAAGGATGCGGATGATATGAGAAGTGAGCTTATGAATGAGCTTAACTTATCTGAAGACGAACTTGAAACAGCTATTTCAGAATTTAAAGATTCTTTTACCGAAAATATTGAAAAAATAACGGAAAAAGAACCGGAAGTATTTGTTAAAGTAGATGAGATTCCAATTCAGAACAAACAAATCCTGTCTAATGAACAATCTAAAGTCAATGAAACAGTAGAAGAAATTCCTGATGTAGAAGAAATGCCGGTTGAAAAACCACAGCCCAAATCTTTTACCGGTGATAATAAAGAAGGCTCATTTGGACAAAATAATCCCCAGGCTAATCTTTTTAACCAAATTGCGCAGAATATAGCAGATGCAGCTGTAAATGCTCCATCAGAAACAGTATCGTATACCGACAGGGCGCAAATGGAAAATATTATAAGGCAGATTACAGAGAAAATCACTATTACAGCCGGTGAAGAAGAAACACAGATAGAGCTTCAATTACACCCTGCAAGTCTTGGAAATGTAAATATTCTTTTATCCAGCTCTAAAGATGGTGGAATAATTGCAAAGTTTACTGCCCAGAATGAGATTGTAAAAGAGGCAGTTGAGACTCAGATGATGACTCTTCAGCAAAAGTTTGATGAGCAGGGGATAAAGGTAACATCCATCGAAGTTACTGTTGCATCTCATGCTTTTGAACAAAATCTTCAGCAGGAAGGCGGACAAAATGAAGCTCGTGAGGAAGCCGGAAAAGGCAGAAAATCCTTAAGAAGAATTAACCTTTCTGAAATCGATGAAGAAATCATGGAAGAGATGTCTGAGGAAGAACAGCTAAGTGCAAAAATGATGGAACTAAATGGAAATACTGTGGACTTTAGTGCGTAAGTTGATAAGTGCTTATAAATATTGCCGGAAACGGATAGATTAAAAGATTTATTCGTTTCCGATATATAGGAAGGATAAAGCTATGGCAGATACAAATTCAGTAAGTGCAATTGTACAAAATGGCGAAGTTACTAATCTTACAGATAAGACTAAATCTACCAATGAAACTCCAAAGGGATATGATAAAGATTCTTTTCTTAAGATCCTTGTTGCACAGATGAAATATCAGGATCCCATGGAGCCTACATCCAATACTGAATATATTTCTCAATATGCTACATTTACACAGGTTGAGCAGCTGAATAATATGGCAAACTCTATGTCTCTTTCAAGAGCATCTGAGCTTGTAGGTAAGACAGTCAAGATTTCTCAGACTAATACAGACACCGGAAAGACTTCCGAGACAGTTGGAACGGTTGACTTTGTAACCTATAGTGGAAATAAGGCATATCTGACTATAAATGGAACTAAATACGATATTGACAATGTAACTGAAGTTTATGACGCTGATTACACAGATGCCCAGAAGGTTGTTGAGGACTTCCAGCAGGCAATAGACAAGCTTCCTAAGAGCATTGACTTTGTAACAGAAGAGGAGCACGGTCTTACAATTGATACCATGTATGATTATTACATGAATACAATGGATGAAAAAGCCAAGAAGATGATGGATCCAAATTATGTGACATCTTTGAAGCAGTATGTTGCAAGGATAGATGAGATCAGAGGCGATGATTACAGAACCTTTGAAACCCAAAAAGCGTAATTGCCAAGTTATGAAAGTGTGATGGAGGAAATAAGGATGATAATGGATGATCGTCAGTTCTTTTCCATCGGTCAGGTTCAGGACCAGTACTTAAATACAAAGACACCTAAGGCGGGTGCGTTAAAGGCTCCCGCTTCAGGTGAAAATTCTTTTGCTCACATACTAAACAAAGTAACAGAAAATGCCGATATAGTAGATAGAGCTGATGAAAATTTAAAATTTTCAAAGCATGCTACTAACAGGCTTAGCGACAGAAATATAGTTTTATCAGATGACCAGATGATGAGACTAGAGGTTGGTGCAAAAGAAGCCGGTGAAAAAGGAATAAAGGATTCGCTTATATTAGTGGATCAGCTTGCTTTTATAGTAAATGTTCCTAACAAAACAGTAGTGACAGCAATGGATCAGACCGAGAATAAGAGTAACATTTTTACAAACATAGACGGAGCAGTTATTGCTTGATTGGACCGAAGTGATCATAGCTTTAAAAGATATGATCATCAGGAAATCTAGGATTCCCGACCGATAGAAGGAATCATCTGCAAACTCCCGTCCAAAATTAAAGTGTATATGGAGAAATAGTGGCTTATGAAAAAAGAAATTTAAGCTGCTGTATTAAAGTTACACTTGTTTCATGATGGAGGACACTGCCTTATGATGAGATCATTGTTTTCTGGTGTTGCAGGACTTAAGACACATCAGACCAAAATGGACGTTATCGGTAACAATATTGCCAACGTTAATACAACTTCTTTTAAATCCCAGTCAATTACTTTTACAGATACCATGTATCAGACAACCCAGGCTGCTTCAGGAGCAACTGAGACAAAAGGTGGTATTAATGCACGTCAGATAGGTCTTGGTACAAAATCCGGTGCTATTGCAACTGCAATTGAATCACAGGGTGCTACACAGACTACAAATAACCCGTTTGATATCATGATTACCGGTGATGCATTCTTTGTTGTAAATAACGGAATTCAGAATCTTTTTACAAGAGACGGTTCATTTTATGTTGACGGCGCAGGTAATCTTGCAATGCAGGCAAACGGATATTTTGTTATGGGCTGGGCTGCTCAGGAAGACCCTGAAACAGGTGAGATTACTGTTAATAAAAATGGTGGTCTAACAAATCTTCAGCTTATGAATGTTGATAATACAACATATTCTCCGGCATCTACAACAGCAGGTCTGTTTAGCGGAAATATTGATGATAACGATACTAATGTTACATCTGATGACGGAAAGACAATAACTCTTGAGTTTTATGATAATAAAGGTTATCTGTACACAGGAAAATTTGTACTTAAAGATACAGGAACAGAAGATCTTTTCTCTATTCAGCTTACAGATATCATTGATTCAAACGGTAATACTATCGGAAAAGAGCTTCTTGATGGAATAAGCTTTGGAACGACTGAGACTTCTGAAATTGCAGTAGATGATGCATATGATGTTACAGTTTCATCATCTTATGCAAATATAAAGCTTCTTGCAGGTGCAACTGTTTATGAAAATGTTCCGATGGAAGGAACTCTTTATAGTCTGATGAATGCAAGTAAGACAGCACTTAGCGGTATTCTTGAAGATGCATATGGAATCTCCGATGCTATGGTAAACAGTGGACAGTATGGTTATTCCAAGACTTCAACCTACAGTATTTCTGAAGACGGTATCATGACAATCACCTATCCGTCTACCGACTACAACAAAAAGATTACATCTGCAGACGGACATTCATATTCATTTACAGCAACTAACTCAAGTGATTATTACATTGCAACAGATGGTTCCATGATTGGATATGCTGTTCCCGGTAAGGCAGGTTCAATGTCTGGTATAGCAACAAGTACACAGGCAACATTAAATAATGTATTTACTAATTTTACGGACGATGCGACAACGTATAACTATCTGGGATCAAATTCACCATATAAGTATGTTTTTAAGTCAAATTCCAGTGGATCTGATGTATTTGCTGTTTATCAGCTTCCGGGACTTGAATATGGCTCAGGTACAGCAACCAGCTTTGCCAAGTATGAAAATAACTGCTTCATATCGGACGGTACAGGCGAATATGCTACATTGGCAGATCTTGATAGTGCTATGAGTGGTATGACCATGTACTATGATTATACAGAGAGCAATACTGATGAGTACAAAAAAGAGTTAAAGATTTATCCGGCAACTTCAACGGCTTCAACAGATGAACTTCTTGAGGCAGCAGGAACTGCTCAAAGAATAAACATTGCCGCTTCATCAACTTCTGAGCTTTTGGAAGATGTTGTATATACATATAATTCACTTAACACTGAGCAAAAGACAGAACTTGCTGCTTTACTTAGTGCAACAAATGTTATTTCTGATAATACAGTTTCTGCTTTAGACGCATATATAAGCAGTAATAGCTTCACTCATCTTAAAGTTACAGATCTTACAGGTACATCTGTAATAATGTTTTATCAGAGTGCACCGGCAATTACCAGAGATACAACAAGAGTTTTATATAGTGGCAGAAATTTCTACAAAGAATATCTTGCAGATGAGAGTACATACAATGTTGATACACCTGATTCTGTGTTTAAAGACTCTACAACAGGTTCTGCATATGTACTTGCAGGTGATTACGGAACAGTTGGAGATCTTAGCCAGGAATTTCTTCAGAACGTTTTCCAACTTGATATTGATATTCCAAGTAACAGCAATTTGCTCGTAAAATTCAGTACAGCAGGTGCAATCACTATTTATCACAATGCCACACAGACTCCTAACCTTAATACAGATTATGCTACTCAGCTTCAGGCAAACGGACAGCTTAAATATGTTACAACCAATGATACATCGGCATATGAAGAAGTTCCGCTTCAGGGAAATATTTCAGATCTTCTTCAGACTGCGACAGGTACTTTTAAGAATCTTCTTTATAAGGTTTACAATATTTCAGATGAGGATGCAGATGCTTACGGAACTGACGGAACTTATGCTTTTAACTCTGACGGAAGTTTGAATCTTACAACAGGAACACAGACTATTCAGCTTAAATTTGACCCTGCAAGTGGTGCTCTTAAGAGTGCAAACGGAAATGAAAACGGTCTTGTAAATCTTACATTTAATCAGAAAATAGAGGGACTTGAGTCATTTGGTTTCCAGCCTGTACTGGCTGATGATGCTGCTAAGGCAGGACAAATGACACTTGATTTCTCTACTGTAACAAACTATAACACAAGCGGATCTTCAACTATCAAAGCTGTAAAGGGTGATAAAAAGTCTCTTAACACAGGTCGTATGGTTGGTGAGATGAACGGTATTACAATAGCAACTGACGGTCAGGTAAACGCAACATATTCAAACGGACAGACAAAGCTCCTTGGACAGATTGCATCAGCTGAGTTTGCTAATGCATCAGGCCTTTCAAAAGAGGGTGATAACCTTTACTCACAGACACTTAACTCTGGCGAAGCAACTATTCAGGATATTACGACAGATGGTGGTTACATGAATACCGGAGTACTTGAAATGTCCAACGTAGATCTTTCCACTCAGTTTACTGAAATGATCACTACGCAGCGTGGATTCCAGGCTAACAGCCGTATTATCACAGTATCTGATACACTTCTTGAGGAACTTACAAACCTTAAGAGATAATCTTCAAACAAACTAAAAAGCTATATATGATATCCGGTTTGGAATACTAAAAACCAGACCGGATATTTTTTATTTCCTATGAAATAAAAAACGCTCCGCTATGGATGCGCATCGGCGCGAGATGAAAATGATGCTAAAGCATCCGCGCCTCGCGCGAGAATGTCGCAAGCGACATTCTTTTTTTAGGATATATTAAAATATTGCTGTTAAATGTACGTAAAAGTGATACAATTAATTTAGATACCACTAGCTATGGTATTTTTTTAATTTATTAACGCTATTGTTTATTTCAAAACTAAGAAAATGATATATAGGCAAAATAATTTCATTATATCGAATGCAATTCGCAATTTACTTTCAATTATGTACAAAATGTTAACGAAAAATAGGGAAAAAAGTGTTTTAAAGTGGTAAACTAAATATAGTTGAAAATAAAATTTCAATATTTCTTAACGCACTATGAAAAAATGAAAAAATTTATAAACTTGTCCTATTTTATCAAGGGGGACGACAAGGATGAAGTTTCTAAAGTTAACCAAAATGGATACCAGAAAAATAATGGTAAATGCAGCACTTATTCAAAGCGTTGAATCTAATCCGGATACGGTGGTAATGCTTGAGGGCGGTAGAAAGATTTTGGTAAAAGAGACCATGGAAGAGATATTTGAAATGGTTCAGAAGTAGTTTACAATCATTGATTAGTCCAGATATACGATAAACACATGCGAGAGGGGGTTATATTGTGGACATAGCGTCATTGCTTGGTGTAGGTCTTTGTTTTCTATTTATGATTCTCAGTATTGTTTTTTCGGCAGGTATTACCGGTGTACAATACTTCCTCGATGCGCCGTCGGCGATGATCACCTTTGGTGGAGCGTTCATGGCGGTTCTTGCTTCAAGAAGTATGCCGAGCTTCATCAGCGGATTAAAATCTTATACTCTGATTTTTAAGATGCCTTCAGATGATACTAAAAGTGTTATTAAGAGTATCATCGATCTTTCAAATACCGCCAGAAAAGAAGGCCTTCTTGCACTTGAAGAAGCGGCCGGTAATCTGGAAGATGCATTTATGAAAAAAGGTGTAATGCTTATAGTAGACGGTACTGAACCGGAACTGGTTAAAAGCATTTTGCAGGCAGAAATAGATGCGATGGCTGACCGACATAAAGAGAACTATTCCTTCTTCGCAGACGTTGCAGGTATGGGTCCTTCCTGGGGTATGATCGGAACTCTTTTGGGACTGGTTCTTATGTTACAGAACATGTCAGACCCTTCATCAATCGGACCGTCCATGGCGGTTGCCCTCATTACTACATTCTACGGTTCCGTTCTTGCTAACTGGTTCTGTTACCCGGCCGAAAATAAGCTGAAAGCAAGAAGTAATGCAGAATATATGGTAAAGAGTATTGTAATTGAAGGCCTCTTGTCAATTCAGGCAGGAGAAAACCCGAGAGTTACAGAAGAAAAGCTTAAGTCATTCCTTTCACCTGCTGACAGATCTGCATATGAAGCTGAGAATGGCTCCGGCGACGGAGGAGGCGGAGAATAATGGCAAAAAGACCTGAAGAAATAAAACCCGGTCTTCCCGCCTGGCAAGGTACCTTTGGTGATCTTATGAATCTGCTTCTTTGCTTCTTCGTTTTGCTTTTCTCAATGGCGACAATGGACGCAGCAAAATTTGAAGAGGTTGCAGCATCCTTCAGTTCAGCCTTCGGAATCTTTTCCGGTGGTGAGATGGCAATAGGACAGGGAGCACTGATAGGTGATGGTGTTTCACAGCTTACACAGCTTTCAAGTTATATTACATCCATGGGTCTTGCTCAGAGTGGTGAGGACTCCGATGAGAATGCAGAAGCAGTCGGAGATATGAATCAGGAAGAACTTATGGAGGCAGCAGAAGAGGAACAGCTTGAGGCATCCCGGGAACTTGCAGAAAAAATACAGGAAGCTCTTGAAGATTCGGAAATTACAGAAGAAGTTTCACTTAATTACACAAGCCAATATGTTGAGCTTAGTATTCAGGGATCAATCTTGTTTGATTCAGGTAAAGTGGATATAAAAGAAACCGCTATTCCGGTAATTGATAAGGTGGGACAGATTCTTGAGACATTTGCAGGCGGAACAATTGAAATTGAGGGACATACTGATAATGTTCCAATGTCAAGTGGCGGAAAGTACAGTAATAACGATGAACTTAGCTCCGGACGAGCTCTTTCAATATTCTATTATCTTGTTGAGAATACAAACCTTGACCCATCAAAGATTATGCATACCGGAAGAGGAGAATATGATCCTATAGCCGATAATTCAACGGACGAGGGTAGAGCAAGAAATAGAAGAGTTGAAATAAAAATCTACAATCCACTTAGTTCCAATTACTAATGAGAGGGAGAGTTTTAAAATGAAAAAGAATCTTTTGTCAATAATCATATTAGCTTTATTGGTTGTAAATATCGGTATGAATGCATTTATGCTTCTGAGTGTCCTTACAACCAATTCTCAGACTGCAAAACTGATTTCTGACATAGCAGCAGCGCTTGAACTTGAAGCAAGTGGTGGAAATGGCGGTGGCTTTTCCGGATCGGCATCAGGTGTTGTTGATGTTGCGAATATAGCAACATTTGGCTTTACAGGTGATGATAAGCTTACCATTAACTTAAAGCCAAGTGCAGATGGAAAATCACACTTTATGCTGGTTGAAGTTGTATTTTCAATGAACACAGCATCAGAGGACTATGCTGCTTATTCTGAATCAATCGATGGAATGAAAGACCTTGTAAAAGGAAAAGTTACTACAGTTCTTTCTTCCTATACAATGGAAGAACTTCAGCTCGATGATACAAAAGCAAAAGAACTGATACTTGAACAGGTTCAGGAACTGTTTAATTCAAACTTTATTTATGAAGTAACCTTTAGTAGCGCATTGTATCAGTAATTATTCCATAAGGAGTTTTAGATTTCCTTAAGGAAGAGAGGATAAAAATTTGAGCGAAGTACTCTCACAAAATGAAATAGATAGTTTGTTGTCGGCGCTGAGTACAGGTGAGCTGGACGTTGACCAGATGCAGGCAGGGGACGAGAAAAAGGTTAAGGATTATGATTTCAAACGTCCTGCCAAGTTCTCAAAAGAGCATCTGCGTACGCTTGAAATGATTTATGAGCACTACGGAAGACTTTTATCCACTACTTTACCTTTGTACTTGCGAAAAAATGTTACTGTGTCTGTCGCCAATTCCGAGACAGTTACGTATTCTGAATTCAGTAACGCTCTGTCCAATCCTGTTATTATGGGAGTTATCAATTTTTTGCCATTACAGGGAACTATTATCATGGAACTGCAGGCAAATCTTGGTTTTTCCTTTATCGACAGAATGCTTGGCGGCGAGGGAAAAGCTCTTGAGAAACCAAGACCTTTCACAGATATAGAGATGCCGCTGATTGAAAAGCTCGTAACGATTTGCATGCAGCTTATGGTTGAACCCTGGCAGAATGTTATAGCAATCAATCCGGTAATGGAGCGAATTGAGACAAATCCTACATTTGCTCAGATTATTTCACCGACAGATATGATAGCTATTGTCACACTTAATATAAAGATCGGTGAAGTTGAAGGACTTATGAATGTCTGCCTTCCTTATTTCACTCTTGAGAGTGTGATGGATAAGTTGAATACAAAGTTCTGGTTCTCAACTATGCAGAAAAACACTGATGAGAACTACGAGGAAACTCTTGAAACCATGGTTCGTCATGTTGATGTTCCTGTAAAGGCTATCCTTGGTAAGTGTCATGTATCAGTAAGTGATTTTGTTCATTTACAGGCTGGAGACATTATAAGGCTTGATAATAGAGTTAATACGGATATGCAGGTATATGTTGGAAATATCTTTAAATTCACCGCTTTACCCGGAACTGCCAAAGATAAATATGCGGTGAAAATTACATCAGTTGTAAGAGAGGAGGATGAGGAGTAGCATGGATGGAATGTTATCACAGGATGAAATAAATGCCCTTCTTGCCGGTATGGATAATTCTGCTGAGGGTGATGCTGCTTCGGATGCTTCTGCAGATGCAGCGTCAGGAGATGCTGCTTCAACAGGTGGCGGAGGTTCAGTAATCGATGAATCTTTATTATCGGATTCAGAAAAAGATGCTATTGGTGAAGTAGCCAATATCAGTATGGGATCATCAGCAACAACGCTGTATTCCCTGGTAAATCAGAAAGTAAGCATTACCACTCCACAGGTTGAACTTGCAAACTGGGAAAATGTTATAAACAACTACGAAAGACCCTGTGTTTTTATTCAGATCAAATATACAGTAGGTCTTGACGGAACCAATATTCTTATTTTGAAAGAGCATGATGTTATGATCATCACTGACCTTATGATGGGCGGTGATGGAACAAACACCGACGGAGAGGTTGGAGAGCTTCAGCTTTCAGCTATTTCAGAAGCGATGAACCAGATGATGGGTGCTGCGGCAACATCTCTTTCAACAATGATCAATCAGAAAGTAGACATTAGCCCGCCACAGGCCACACTTCTTGATATGATCAATGATGATCCTTCCGATATTGCTGATTTTTTGACAGGGACCTTCGTTAAGATCTCATTCAAAATGCAAATTGGAGATTTGGTAGATTCAACTTTGATGCAGTTGTATCCAATTGAATTTGCTAAAACACTTAAAGATACAGTTGTTGGCGGAGATACAGGTTCTGCTTCTGCATCGGAGCCTGCACCTGCACCGGAACCGGCTCCAGCACCGGCTGCACCCGGACCAATGCCTGCTATGGATCCGAATATGATGGCAGGACAGATGCCACAGATGGGAATGCCACAGATGGGAATGGGAATGCCTCAAATGGGAATGCCACAGATGGGAATGGGAATGCCTCAAATGCAGATGCCTATGTCACAGATGATGAATATGAATATACAACCAGCTCAATTCCAAAATTTTGCCGGCGGTACAACACTTATGGCCGGAGGAGAAAATATAGGCATTATCAAGGATGTTCCGCTTGAAGTTACAGTTGAACTTGGCAGAACAGCCAAGCCTATCTCTGATATTTTGGATTTTGCTCCGGGAACTATCATAGAACTTGATAAGGTTGCAGGTGAACCTGTAGATGTTCTGGTTAATGGAAAATTTGTAGCAAAGGGTGAAGTTGTAGTTATTGAAGAAAGTTTTGGTGTTCGTGTAACAGAAATAGTGCAGTAATTACACTTATTAAACGATGTGGGACAATTATGGGAGCTGATTCATATTTACAATTTATTTCAATTTTAGTGATTTTTGTCGCTGTTCTGGGTGTTACTTATTATGTGACGAAATGGATTGCCAATTATCAGAAAGGAACAGAGGCGGGGAAAAATATCAGCATAATTGAAACCTGCAGAATTTCAACCACTAAATATATTCAGATTGTCAGAATTGGCACACGTTATGTGGCAATAGCTGTTTCTAAGGATCAGATTACCAATTTGGGAGATCTGTCTGAAGAACAGCTAACACTTGACGGTGAAACTTCGGAAAACATTAGCTTCAAAGATATACTAGAAAAAATAAAGGGTGAGAAAAATAACGGATGACATTTATGTGGGGAGATTGTAATAATGGCATTTTAATAAAGCGCATTAGGGGTGTGTTATTTGCTTTACTTTTGGCACTTAATATTTCTGCGCTGTTATCACTTGCTATTCCTGTAAAAACTTACGCTACTGAGAATGTTATTTCTGATACAACTCCGACCGATCCTACTACGGATGTGGAAACTCATCTTACGGATTCTCAGGAAGAGAGAACAAATATAAGCGAGCCGGGTTCCAGTGAGGATCCCGAGGATCTTAAGGAACTTAATATTGCCAATACTGTTACTGTCACATATGACAATGGTAATGGTTCTCTTAATGGCGCCTTAAGAATTCTTATCACTTTAACGTTAATATCTTTAGCGCCGACACTTCTGGTGATGATGACCTCTTTTACGAGGATCATAGTCGCGCTTCATTTCACAAGAACTGCAATAGGTACTCAGACATCCCCTCCTAACCTTGTCATGATTGGAATTGCTCTTTTTATGACACTTTTTATTATGCAGCCTACACTTACAACTGTATATAACGATGCGGTCATTCCGTTTGAAAATGGTGAGATGGATCAGGAGGAATTTTTCAAAGAGGCAATGGATCCTTTCAGACAGTTCATGTACGGACAGACTCAGAAAAAAGATGTCATCTTGTTTATGCAGATTGATGGAATAGAGTGGGATGGGGAACTTGAAAGTATTCCTAATGTTGTTCTTATCCCCAGCTTTATTGTCAGCGAACTTAGAACGGCTTTTATTATCGGATTTTTGATATATGTTCCGTTTATCGTAATTGATATGGTTGTTGCTTCGGTACTTATGAGTATGGGTATGATGATGCTGCCGCCAACAACAATATCGCTTCCGTTCAAGATTTTGCTATTTGTCCTGGCTGATGGTTGGAGCCTGATTATTGGTAATCTTGTTAAATCCTTCTATTAAGCTTTTATTGTACGAGGTGACAAACTATGATAACAATAGGCGATATAAATGCAATAGTCAGTTCAGCCCTTTTTATGGTAATCAAGATGTCTCTTCCTGTTCTTTTGACTTCAATGACAATTGGACTTGTGATTTCGATTTTTCAGACAGTCACATCAATTCAGGAGCAGACTCTTACATTTGTTCCAAAGGTAATCGGTGTATTTGTAATGATCATACTTATAGGTAACTGGATGTTGACTGAGCTTTCAGGATATATAACGCTGCTTTGGTCAGATTTTTCAAAGTATGTGCGCTAAAAATATTTACGCTGACTGCGCAAGGAGCAAATAAATGCTTGATTACAGCTTTAGTTATGGCGATTTGGAAATATTCCTGCTTATTCTTGTGAGAGTAGCAAGTTTTATATTTATCTGTCCGTTTTTTGGAGGCAATCAGACTCCCAACATGGTAAAAATTGGATTCAGCCTTTTTTTATCAATTATTCTTTATGGGGCAGTTCCGATTGTTGCACCGGATTATAATACGATAGTCGGTTATACGGTTATTGTGTTAAAAGAAGTTATGGTCGGTTTTTTGATAGGATATTCAGTCCAGATTTGTGAAATGATTTCTGCTTTTGCCGGAACTGTTGCAGATATGCAGATTGGACTTTCGATGGTAAATATCTTTGATCCGAATACAAATGAGCAGGTTACCATTACAGGAAGCCTTTATTCACAGATAATTACCATGATGCTTATTTTGACCGGTATGTATCAATATATCATAAAGGCTCTGGTGGACACGTTTACACTTATTCCTGTAAACGGTGCAGTTATAAACACTGACAGAATGTTTGCTGCAATACTGGAATTTATGAGGGATTATATTGTTATCGGTTTTAGAATCTGTTTGCCTGTGTTTGTAATTACGTTTATCACAAACATAATTCTAGGAATTCTTGCCAAAGTTTCTCCACAGATGAATATGTTTGCTGTAGGTATTCAGATAAAGATTATTATTGGTCTTTTGATAATGTTTGTCACGGTGACGATGTTAAATGATGCTTCTAACTTTATTTTTTTAAAAATGAAGGAGCTGATGGAACAATTTGTTTACAGTATGCAAAGCGGAGGATGATAAATATCATCTTTTAATTGAATATGATCTGCAGTTTTTTGCCGAAGATGCAAATGGAGCTGAGAAATCAGAAGAACCTACAGCCAAAAAGCTGGATGATGCAAGAAAAGAAGGACAGGTTGCGAAGAGCCAGGAAATTGCCACTGCATTTTCTCTTTTGGCATTTTTTCTGCTGTTGAGATTTGGCTACGGATTTCTTGGTGAAAATTTTGAAAATATTTTTTCAAGAGTATATAACAGTATTCCAAATGTTGCACGCACCTATGACGGACATCTGCCAATCTCTTATATATCGAGCATATTGATAAATGCATTATTGACGATGATGTTTATCTGCGCTCCTTTTTTTATTGTTGGATTTCTTGTTGCTTTTTTGTGCGATCTTATCCAGGTTGGCTATAAACCTACAACTAAACCACTTCAGCCAAAGCTTTCCAAGCTTAATCCTATAAGCGGAATGAAAAAGATTTTTTCTACAAGAAAGCTTTTTGAACTTTTTAAATCAATCTTTAAGCTTGTAATTATGGCTGTTGTCATTCTTACTTATTTTCCCGGAAGAAAAGAATCAATATTTCTTTTGTATGATATGCCACTTAAGCAGGCAATCGGTCTTATGGGAAATTTTATCATTGAATTGGGACTTAGAATTGCCGTTTATTATATGATTCTGGCGGTTGTGGATCTTATTTATCAAAGACGGAAATTCCACAAGGATATGATGATGACCAAGCAGGAAGTCAAGGATGAGTATAAGAATTCAGAGGGAAATCCTGAAGTCAAGGCGGCGCAGAAGCGCAGAATGATGCAGGCATCAAGAAGGCGAATGATGCAGCAGCTTCCTCAGGCTGATGTAGTAATTACCAACCCTACTCACTTTGCTGTTGCAATAAAATATGATGCAGAGGTTTCCGATGCGCCTATTGTAATTGCTAAAGGTGCTGACTATATGGCACAGAAGATTAAAGAGGTTGCCAGAGAAAATGATGTTGAAATCGTTGAAAATAAGCCCCTTGCAAGAATGTTATACGCAAACGTTGAAGTAGGTGAAATGGTTCCTCCGGAGTTATATAAGGCTGTAGCGGAAGTCCTTGCCTATGTATATCATCTTAAAGGAAAAATGTAGTTACTGGTCAGGAACTGAACAGTAATAAAATGTAATTTTTTTGCAGTTGGTACAGTTTTCTTGGTATAATTATAGAAAGGGGGAAATGACATGGACTTAAAGGTACTGAAAAACCGTGTATATGACTATGGTCTTGCACTGTATATTGTTGCAGCGATAGTAATGCTCATTATCCCTCTGCCGGACTGGCTTTTGGACATACTGCTTGCTTTTGATATGTCATTGTCATTTGTGATAATGTTCACGGCAATGTTTGCCCAGGATGTTCTTCAGATGTCGTTTTTTCCGACAATTCTTTTGTTTACGACTATATTCAGAATTGCACTTAACGTTTCTTCCACCAGACTTATTCTTACTCAGGGAAGTGCCGGACAGGTTATCGAAGTATTCGGCTCTTTCGTGGGTGGAGGAGATTTGATAGTCGGTGCAATTGTCTATGTTATCCTTATTATTGTTCAGCTTATGGTTATTAATAAAGGTTCTGAACGTGTAGCTGAAGTATCTGCAAGATTCACGCTTGATGCCATGCCCGGTAAACAGATGGCTATTGATGCCGATCTTAATACCGGAGCAATAACTGATTCTGAAGCTAAGCTTAGAAGAGAAAAAATTCAGGAAGAAGCGAGCTTCTTTGGCGCAATGGATGGTGCTACCAAGTATGTAAAAGGAGATTCTACAGCAGGTCTTATAATTACCGCAGTCAATCTTGTAGGCGGAATTGCAATGGGCGTACTCAGGATGGGGATGGATGTAAATACCGCAATCAACACCTATTCCATTCTGACTATGGGTGACGGACTTGTAAGTTCGATTCCTTCTTTGATGATTTCAATGTCCACAGGTATTCTGGTTACAAAGGGTTCAAAAGAAGCGGATTTTGGACATGTTCTTATCAATCAGTTGTTTGGAGTTCCAAAAACTCTTTATCTTGTTGGAGGAGTTGTTGCAGGACTGGGTATTTTTTCACCCCTGCCTACACTTTTGTATTGTACATTTGGTGCTGTCTTTATCGTCCTTGGAAGAATAACAAGTCAGACCATAGAGGAGGTTTCAACAGAAGCTGAAGTTGCTTCGCAGGAAGAGCAGGAAGCTGATCAGATAAGGCAGCCTGAGAATGTAACGAGTCTTTTACAGGTTGATCCCATTGAGCTGGAATTTGGTTATGGAATTATTCCACTGGCAGATGTCAATCAGGGCGGAGATCTTCTTGACAGAGTAGTTATGATAAGGCGTCAGGTGGCACTTGAACTTGGTACTGTGGTTCCTATTATCAGATTACGTGATAATATACAGTTGAATCCTAATCAATATATTATTAAAATTAAAGGTATACAGGTAAGTGACGGTGAAATTTTGTTTGATCACTACATGGCTATGAATCCCGGACATGTGGAAGATGAAATCACAGGTATTCCTACATTTGAGCCTTCATTCCATCTTCCTGCAATCTGGATTACCGAGAGTCAGAGAGAAAGAGCTGAAAGCCTTGGTTATACCGTAGTTGATCCTCCGTCTATTATTGCTACACATCTTACCGAGGTAATACGTGAGCATATAGCTGAGCTTATGACCAGACAGGATGTTCAGAATCTTGTTGATAATCTCAAAGAGAATAATCCTGCACTTGTTGAAGAGCTTGTGCCTAAGCTTATGAGTCTTGGTGAAATTGAAAAAGTATTGCAAAATCTTCTCAGCGAGGGGGTTTCTATCAGAGATCTTGTTACTATATTCGAGACTCTTGCAGATTTTGCACCTTCTACACATGATCCGGATATCTTGACGGAATACGTGCGGCAGAGTTTGAAAAGAGCTATTTCCAGCAAATATTTTGTTCCCGGTGAAACTACCAGTGTAGTTACACTTGATCCTAAGATAGAGCAGGAAATTATGAATAGTGTTAAACAGACTGAGACCGGAGCATATCTTACACTTGATCCGGCAAGGACTAAGGCTATTTTGAATGCTGTCGGCGAGCAGGTTAAAAAGCTTGAAGAGACCGGACGTATGGCGATTATTATGGCAAGTCCGATTGTCAGGATGTATTTCAAGAAAATGACAGAAGATTATTACAAAGATTTGGTTGTGATTTCTTATAACGAGGTGGAACCTAGTGTTGAATTACAATCAGTGGGGATGGTAACTGCATAATATGATTATCAAAAAGTATGTTGGAAAAACCGAGAGTGAGGCAACTGAGGAAGCTAAAAAGGAGCTGGGTCAGAACATTGTTATCATGAATGTCAGACCTTTAAAAAAATCCGGCTTCTTCTCAATATTTTTACCTCAAAAAATCGAAGTGACTGTGGCTATTGAAGAGGAATCTGAGAGAAATCAAAAGGTATATACTCCTATGCAGGAGCAAAGGCCACCACTTCGCACACCTATTGTAGAGGGCGGGCAGGCTGATACAATGAGAGCATCAATGAAGACGAACAAGGCTGCTGATCTGGTTGATGACAGCAGTGCCATTGAAGAAAAACTGGATAATCTCAGTACTCTTCTTGAAAAAAATATAAAATACAGTGGTAAAGAAGAGAATGTCGTAGAGAGCGAGGTAAAAAAACAGGACACAAAACCTGCACAGCCAAAAGAAGAAATTTCGCAGGAAGTCTTATCTTTTATCAAACTTCTTTATAACACTCTTATAGAAAATGAAGTTGATGAAATTTATGTTAATCAATTGACTGATGAAGTCGAAAAAATAAGTAAACCGGGACTTCCTTTTGATTTTGCACTTGCCAATGTATATCAGAAGATGGTTCTAAAATTTGGAAAATCAGAACCTATTGAAGATGTAAAGGGAAATGGACCGAGGGCCGAAATATTTATTGGGCCAACGGGAGTAGGCAAAACTACTACAATTGCAAAGCTTGCTTCAGAGCTTTCGGTTACGCAAAAGAAAAAGGTAGCACTTTTTACTGTCGATACATACAGAATAGCCGCTGCTGAGCAGCTAAGAACATATGCTTCGATTCTTGAGATACCTTTTAGAGTTATTTATTCCGCGGAGGAAATGAAACAAGCCGTTGAAGATTTCAGAGATTTTGACTATATCATGGTAGATACGGCGGGACATTCTTTACACAACGAAGAACTCAAAGAATATATTGAAAAGTATATAAGAGCTCTTGAAGAAGTGATGGAATGTGAAAATTTCCTTGTTTTATCTGCGACAACCAAATATAGAGATCTTTTGGAAATTGCTGATTCTTATTCTAAACTGGTTACTTATAAACTTATTTTTACCAAGATGGATGAAACAGGAGCCAAAGGAAATCTATATAACGTTAAGATGTACACAGGTGCTCCGATTGCTTATATTACAAACGGACAAAATGTTCCAGATGATATTGCGGTATTTGATGCGCAGCGCATCGTAAAGAATCTATTGGGTGGCAAAAGCTAAACAATGTTAGGGTGAATGTATATGGATCAGGCTCAACAGCTTAGAAATATTATTAAAAATTCCAACAAGCCGCAAAGACCGGTTGCAAGAATTATTACTGTTACAAGTGGTAAGGGAGGCGTCGGTAAATCAAACGTGGCAATAAATCTTGCTATTCAGTTCAAAAAAATGGGCAAGAGAGTCATTATTCTTGATGCTGATTTTGGCCTTGCAAACATTGAGATAATGTTTGGAACTGTGCCAAAACATAATCTATGTGATCTGATTTATCAGGGAAAAAATATTAAGGATATTATTACCTGGGGGCCGGAAGGAGTAGGATTTATTTCCGGTGGTTCCGGAATTTCAGGTATGTATAATCTTGGCAGGGATTATCTGGTATATATTATTGTGAATCTTGCTGAACTTGATGCAATAGCTGATATAATAATAATAGATACAGGAGCCGGCATTTCAAGTGCAGTTTTGGAATTCCTTGTTGCGAGTGGTGAAATAATCCTGGTAACTACTCCTGATCCTACATCTATCACAGATTCATATTCTCTTTTAAAGGCACTTAATCAATCACCCAGATTTTCCAGAGAGAATACAGTGGTAAAAGTGGTATCCAATAAAGTTTTGTCAGAAGATGAGGGACAGCAGTTATTTAGCAAGTTAAATGCAGTAGTAGCGAGGTATCTCAAACTTCCTCTGACATACATGGGGGCAATTCCTCAGGACAATATGCTTGCAAAGAGTGTATTGCAACAATCACCTGTATCAATTCAATATCCAAATGCAAAATCTGTCAGAGCTTTTGAAAATATAGCCGGACAGTTAATGAATCCCGGAGATGCGCTGGAAGTTAAGCCAAGAGGAATGGCTGCTTTCTTTTCACATATCATTTCCGGAAGAGAACTGAGTAATACACAATCTGCAGTAAACGGATCTGCAACAAATGTACAGAGTTAGTTCTTTATAAAAACAGAGAATGGAGCAATTAAATATGTTGGCTGATTATATTGCACCTGGCAACCGTGTTGAACTAAAAGCAACCGGAAAAATGTGGATGGACGATGATGCCAGAACTAAGCAAATTTACACTAGTAAAGTAATGGATGTAACTTCAGATGACAGAATTGAAGTCTTGATGCCGTTTGTAAAAGGGAGACTAGTACTTCTTCCTGTTGATGGAGAGTACAGTTTATGTTTTTACAGTAATAAAGGGCTTTATCAATGCTTTTCAAGAATTGTTGACAGATACCGGACTGATAATATGTATGTTTTGGTCCTTGATCTTACAAGTGAGCTCTCCAAGCTTCAACGAAGAGAATATTACAGATTTAGTTGTGCACTGGAACTTAAATCAAGACTCATTACCAAGGAAGAACAGGAAGCTTATGAAAAAAGTAAACTCTTTATTGTAAATTCTGATGAACCGTTACAAAAGAGTGTTGTCGTTGACATAAGTGGTGGTGGACTTAGATTTGTAGCAAATTTCAAATATGAGGAAGAAAGTACCATAATTTGTTATTACAAGCTTCCGGGAGATAATTCTGAAAAAGAGTATGAAATGCTCTGTAATGTACTTAAAGTTCAGGAGCTTGAAAGCAGGCCCGGATTGTATGAACATCGAATCCAATATATTTATATAGACGAGAATTCCAGAGAAGATATTATACATTTCATTTTTGAAGAAGAACGAAAAATAAGAAAGAAGCAAACTTAATTATGAAAAAAATTTTGATAATTGATGACTCTGCACTTATGAGAACAGTTCTCAGTGATATTATTAATTCAGATTCCAGATTCCAGGTTGTGGACAAGGCCAAGGATGGAGTTGAAGGTCTGGATTTACTTAAAAAGAAAAGCTATGATGCTGTTGTGCTGGATATCAACATGCCAAGGATGGATGGCATCACGCTCTTAAAAGAACTTCAGAAAAATAAAATCAGGGCGAAGATCATGCTTGCAAGTACCGATACTAAAGAAGGTGCAAAGGTCACTATGGATGCACTTGATCTTGGAGCTTTGGATTTTATACATAAACCGGACAGGGCATCTGAATGCAGAGGCGAAGATTTTTCAAAACAGTTTATTGCGACTCTTGCAGCAGTTGCAGAATCTAAATCACCGGTTTCATCCAGAAACTTCTCTTTTGAAGAGGCTAAAGAATCCAGAAAGGTTGTTGAACTTGTAAGCAGGTCTGCAAGTAAAATGACAGGCAATCGTATAGTTGCAATTGCAAGTTCTACCGGAGGACCAAGGGCACTTCAATCAGTTATTCCAAGGCTACCAAAGAATCTTAAAGCACCTGTTGTTTTGGTACAGCATATGCCGGCTGGCTTTACAGCTTCACTTGCTGAGAGACTTGATTCTTTGAGTGAAGTAAGGGTAAAAGAAGCGGCTGAAGGCGATGTATTACAGGCAGGTACTGTCTACATATCCATGGGCGGTAAGCATATGCATATCGTAAAGAGTGGCGGAAAGAGTCTTATCCATTATGTTGATGGCCCAACAAGAGAGGGAGTCAGACCTTGTGCCAACTTCATGTTTGAGTCCTTGATGGATTCTGACTATGATGAGATATGTTGTGTTGTACTAACCGGTATGGGAGCTGATGGAACAGAAGGAATCAAAAATTTAAAGACTAAGAAAAAAGTACATGTAATCGGACAGGAAGAAAGCACATGTACAGTTTATGGAATGCCCAAAGCAGTTGCAACAGCTGGACTGGTTAATCAGGTAGTCAAACTTGATGATATAGCCCAGGAAATAATAATGAGTGTCGGTGTTAATTGAGGGGTTTCATTTATATTTTATTTTTCTTTCATCTTTTGTTCCTAAAATCCTTCATTTGATAAGCCGATATTTTGTTCAAAAGTATGCGTAATAATGGATATGCTTTTGATACTATCACTTTTCTTATGGAGGTATATAGGTTATGGATGTTTCCCAGTATCTAAGTGTCTTTCTCGATGAAGCAAAAGAGCATCTGCAGTCTCTGAATGATAACATCATGGTTCTTGAGCAAGACCCTGAAAATGAGGACTGTATCAATGAAATTTTCAGATCAGCTCATTCTATGAAGGGTATGGCCGGAACTATGGGCTATACCAGAATGCAGAATCTTACCCACGATATGGAGGATGTTTTCTCTGACGTTCGTGCCGGTAAGATCAAAATTCAATCAGCAGATATCGATGTGCTCTTGCAGTGCCTTGATGCTATCCAGGAATATGTTGATAACATTACCGAGAATCAGGATGAAGGTACTGACGAACATCAGAATATTATAAAATCTCTGGCAGATATCAGAAATGGTGGAGCAAACGGCGGTGAAGCGGCAGCTCCTGCAGCTGATGCAAAACCAAAAGCGGATGCGCCAGCGGCTGATGCTGCAGCACCGGGCGCAGACGGAACCACTGATTATCGTGCCATCAAATTAGATCCATCAGTAAAATCAACATTGGAAGAAGCTAAAGCACAGGGCAAGAAACTCTATGGAATTACAGTACATATTCAGGAGTCCTGTATTCTTAAAGCGGCAAGAGGTTTCCTTGTGTTTAAAGGTTTGGAAGAAATAGGAGAAATTGCTGTTTCTGATCCTAATACACAGGATATCGAGGATGAAAAATTTGAGTATTCTTTCAGCCTTGTTCTTATAACAGATGAATCAAAGGAAAAGGTTGAAGAAATTGTAAAGTCGGTTTCTGAGGTAGAAGGTTGCGAATGTGGTGAATTTGATCCAAGCGGTGCCAAGTCTTCCGAAGAAAAGGAAGAAGCACCTGCAGCAAATACACCAGCACCTGCAGCAAATACACCAGCACCTGCAGCAAATACACCAGCACCTGCTGCCGCTAAGGGTGGAAATGCAGGTAAGAAACCTGTCGGAAAACCTGTTGTAAACAGAACAGTTCGTGTGGACATTGATAAACTGGATGTTCTTATGAATCTAGTTTCTGAGCTTATTATTGCAAAGAACTCACTTATTTCGGCAGCTAATACATCCGGAGTAAGCAATTCAAATGTTAATGAGCAAATTGAATATCTTGAAAGTGTTACTACAAATCTTCACGAATCAGTTATGAAGGTTCGAATGGTTCCTATAGAAAGTGTTCTTCAGAAATTCCCTCGTATGATACGAGATCTCAATAAGACACTTGGAAAGAAAATGGAACTGACCATGACCGGTGAAGACACAGAAATGGACCGTACTGTTGTAGATGAAATCGGTGACCCTCTGATGCACCTTATCAGAAACAGTGCTGACCATGGTATTGAGTCGGCAGAACTTCGTGCTCAGCGTGGAAAGCCTGAAGTAGGACAGATTTTCCTTCACGCTTTCCAGGATGGTAACAGCGTTGTTATCGAGGTTGGTGATGATGGTAATGGTATTGACGCTGAGGCGGTTAAGAATAAAGCTATTGAAAAGGGAGTTGTTTCTCCTGAACAGGCAGCTCTTTTAACAGAAAAGCAGTGTGTTGAGCTATTATTCCATCCGGGATTCTCAACAGCCAAGCAGGTATCAGAAATTTCCGGACGTGGAGTTGGTCTTGATGTTGTTAAGTCTAAGGTTGAGTCTTTGTCAGGTGAAGTTACTGTTAAGACTAAATTGGGTGAAGGCTCTACATGGATAATCAGACTTCCTCTTACACTTGCTATTATTCAGGCTCTCATGGTTATTATCGGTGAAGAGAAGTATGCAATTCCTCTTGACTCTATTCAGAGTATTGAGGATGTTTCTCCTTCAGATCTTAAGTTTGTTGAGAATAAAGAAGTTATCAATCTTCGTGGAAGTGTTCTTCCTCTTATCAGACTTAATCAGGTTCTTGATACAGAGTCAACAAAAGATCCTAACGAAGATATGGTAGTTGTTATCGCAAGAAAAGGTGATCAGCTCGCAGGACTTGTTATTGATGAGCTGATGGGTCAGCAGGAAATCGTTATCAAGCCTTTGGGCAAATATACTAACAAGTGTAAGCTTATAAGCGGCGCTACAATCCTTGGCGATGGCGAAATTGCTCTTATTCTTGATACTAATTCAATTTTCTGATGATTTGACATAGAAAGGATGAATGATATGAACGAACTTAGAGATACTTCTGAAGTAGGAGAACTTATTCAGTTTATTGTAATCAAGATTGATGATGAACAGTATGGTATCAATATCAAATATATTGATAATATTGTCAGAATGCAGCAGATTACAAGAGTTCCCAAGGTTGATCCGTATTTGAAAGGCGTTATTAATATTCGAGGCGAGATTGTTCCTGTTATGAGTGTCAGGATGAAAATGGGACTTGATGAAGATGTCATCACCGGAAAGTCCAGAATAATCATTTTAAAGACAAGTGAGGGCGATCTCGTTGGAATAATTGTCGATCAGGTTAACCAGGTTCTTACTCTGGATGTTAATAACATTGAGAAGATGCGCTATGATGATAAAAAAGGCTCTGATAACGCGAAGTTTGTTGGCGGAGTAGGTCATTATGAAGGCGGCCTCGTTTCTATCCTTGATCTGGACGCTGTAGTTTCGGAGAAAGAATCTAAAGAAAAAGCTAGTAATGCCAGCTGATTGGAGGAAATCAAATGGGAGATATGAGTTTGGACAATTTGTCCAGCCAGTATTTTGATGTTCTAAAAGAACTTGGAAATATCGGTGCGGGCAATGCCACCACGGCTCTTGCACAGATGATTGGAACAAAAGTAGATATGTCAGTACCGCAGGTTCGCCTTCTTGATTTTAAGGATGTAGGAGACATGATGGGCGGTGCTGAGCAGATTATGGCAGGTATATATCTGGCTGTTGAAGGCGATATTGATGGCAGTATCATGTTCCTTCTTAACAAAAATGCAGCCAGACATCTGGTTGATAAGCTGATGGGAACAGGGCATAAACCTGATGAGGCAGATTTTGATGAGGTTGAGTTATCTGCATTGAAGGAAGTTGGAAACATCATTACAGGTTCTTACCTTAATTCACTTTCAATGATGACAAATCTTAAACTTGTTCCTTCGATTCCTTTTGTGGCAATTGATATGGCGGGAGCTATTCTCAGTGTACCGGCCATACAGTTTGGAATGATGGGAGATAAGATTCTTCTTATTGAAACTCAGTTCTTTGATGAACTTAAGCTCAGTGGCTATTTTATTCTGTTGCCTGATATGGATGGTTATACAAAGATTTTGACATCTCTTGGAATGGGCGATATTTCTATTTGATGAAGGGGCACATATATGAGTCAAATTATAAAGGTTGGTATGGCTGATCTGAATATTTGTGTTAGCCCCGATGGTATAACTACCCTTGGACTTGGATCATGTGTTGGAATAGCTGTTCGTGATCCTGTTACAAAGATAGGCGGCTTGGCACATATAATGTTGCCAGATTCCAAAGAGATAAAGAACAATTCTAACATTCCAAAATTTGCTGATACCGGAATAGAAGAGCTAATAAAAAGAATAGTCGCAAAAGGTGCCTCCCGGCAGAGGCTTGTTGCCAAAATTGCCGGCGGTGCCCAGATGTTTGCTTTTCAATCCGGAAATAGTGCTATGAGAGTTGGTGATAGAAATGTTCAGGCTACTTTAAAGAAATTAAAGGAGATGAACATACCTGTTCTTGCTCAGGATACTGGAGACTCTTATGGAAGAACAGTCATTTTTTATCCTGAAAATGGTAATTTTGTTATCAGGGCTGTAGGAAAGCCTGAGAAGACTATATGAATACCAATAACGAAGAAATAAAAAAATGGAATACAAAGTTGGTCACTCCGATGGTGGTGCTCAGTGCGACTGCTATCATTGCGATATATGCGTACTTTGAGCATTATCCTGCCGGAGATTGGTTTATTATCGTTTTTTCTTCTGTAGTCATTTTTTTGATTCTGGGATTGATCATAGAAAGAATGATTACACGCTTTGTGGATATTAATTATGAAAAAGCAGTTGCTGAAAGAGAAGAAGCAAAGCGTTTGGAAGAGGAGGCAAGAGCTGCCATGGAAGCTGAAAATGGCGGTGAACCGGTTATAATCGAGGATGATACACCGGAATAATTCTAAAGACTTGGGGAATTAGCTAATGGATGAAGCGGCAAAGAATAAATTATGGGAAGAATATAATAGGACAAAGGACGCCGATTTGAGAGAAAAACTGATTCTTGAATACGCTCCACTGGTTAAGCTTGTTGCGGGAAGACTTAGTATGTATTTGGGCTTTAATGTCGAATATGATGATCTTGTAGGATATGGCATTTTTGGTTTGATAGATGCAATAGACAAATTTGATCTTCTGAAGGATGTTAAGTTTGAAACATATGCCAGTTTGCGTATCAGAGGCGCAATTTTGGACCAGATCAGAAAAATGGACTGGATTCCCAGAACTATCCGTCAGAGACAGAAAAAAATTGATACTGCAATTCGGGAAATTGAAAGAGATAAAGGCCATGTTGCTACTGATGCAGAAATCGCTGCTAAAATGGAGATTTCTGAGGATGAGTATCTAAATTGGCAGAATCAGATGAAAGTCACAGGCGTGGTATCATTAAATGAATTTATGGATCAGGGGTCAGACATACCTGAAGATTCAAACAATATTCATTCTGGTTTCATTAAACCTGAGGAAGCTGTTGAAAAAGAAGAATTAAAGAAAATGCTTGTAGATTCTTTAGAACTTCTTACGGATAAAGAGAAAAAAGTTATTCTGTTTTACTATTATGAAGAGCTTACATTAAAAGAAATCAGTGAAGTCCTTGAAGTTTCAGAATCAAGAGTTTCACAGCTTCATACAAGAGCTTTGCAGAAAATGAGAGAAAAACTAGGGAAGTATTTAGGAATTTTGACAAATGCAAAATAATAATATGTAGAGGTTGATATGGATGGATATTTTCAGCTTATAGTAACTGAGAAGGGTACTGGTATCAAGATTTTTGAACCTACTGACGGCGGCGCAGCATTAGATCTTGGGCTTGTATGCACATATTTGGATGATAGAAAGATTCAATATGACGTAGTAAAGTTAAAAGATGCCATGTACCGCCGAAAGGATGATACAGTAATTTTTACTGATGCTAAGGTCATGCCTGAACGTGAGTGCATGGTTATTGAGTTGTCTAAGGATAGAATGACTGCTACCGGATATTTTTTTCCTCCGACAGAAGGCGCTGAACTGTTAACCGAGCAGGAAGTTTTAAACACTATAGCATATAACAAGATTGTATTTGGCGTGCAGAAAGAAAATATCCATAAGTTCTTTGAACATAGAACCTATTGTACTCCTATCTTATTGGCACAGGGAAAAGAGGTCGAGCAGGGGCAAAATGCTTCTGTTGAACTGCATTTTAATGCAAATTTAAAACCAAAGCCTACTTTGAAAGAGGACGGAAGTGTTGACTATTTCCATTTAAATCTCATAAATAATGTCAAAGCAGGTGATCTTCTTGCAACTCTTCATCCTGAAGTGCCGGGTAAACCTGGTACGAATGTACATGGTGAAAATATTAAGCCTGCACAGGTTAAGCCTGCAGCTATCAAATATGGAGCAAATACAATTCTTTCCGAAGATAAACTTACGCTTACAGCTGAAAAAGCTGGTCATGTAACGTTAAAAGAAGGCCGTGTAACCGTATCTGATGTCTTTACAGTTGAAAATGTCGACGTTGCTTCCGGAAATATTGATTATGAAGGAAGTGTTGTTGTAAGTGGTATTATTGCATCAAACTTTAGCGTTAAGGCGGGCGGAAATATTATTGTTAAAGGCATAGTTGAAGGGGCAACACTAGAAGCCGGAGCCGATGTCATTTTGGAGGTCGGAGTGAAGGCGGGAGGCAATATCAAAGCCGGCGGAAATGTTGTTGCTAAATTTATAGAAAATGCAACAGTATCAGCGAGAGGCAGCGTAAACTGTGAGTGCATACTTCATTCTACAGTTACTTCCGGAACTGAAATTAATGTTACGGGTAAACGTGGATTTATTGCCGGTGGAAAGGTTATTGCTGCCGATAAGATTCAGGCTAAAATTCTTGGCTCTGAAATGGGAGCTAATACTATAATAGAAGTTGGTGCTGATCCGCAGGTTAAGATTAGATTAAAAGAGCTTCAGAAAAATATGGCTTCAGCTCAGAAAAATATCGAAAGCATAAAACCTACTATTGAAGGATTTACAAAGATGCTAAAGTCAGGAGCAAAATTTACTCCGGATCAGGTTACAAATGTTCAGAAGCTTGTAACACTTAATAAGAATCTTACTCAGCAGATTCAGGATGATTCAGATGAATATGCTTCTCTTATGGAAAAACTTGCAGAGCAGAAAGAAGCCTATGTTGTGGTTGAAGGAGTTGCTTATCCCGGTACTTCAATTAATATCGGAGAACTCTCCATGATAGTAAAAAAACCTGTTCAATATAGCAGATTTGTTATAAAAGACGGTGATGTCAGAGTTGCAGCAATTTAATCAAAAATTCACACAATTTTATTATTGAAATTTATTTTTTTACATATTTTATGGCGCCAAAAGTTGCTTTTGGCGCTTTTTTCATTTATTATGATAATAATAGGTAATAAAAATGGGCAAATCACTTGGGAAATAAAGCATTTACATGATATAATGGGTATAGGAAGGAGAGTGGTATCCATGTCAATTAACAGAGTTGATTTTGGGGTTATGGCAGCTTCAAGTGAAGTTGGTACCATAAAAGCAGCAGAAGATGCCAGACCAGTTATGGATCAGCACAACTTTCAAACCCAGTTTAATCAGGAAGTAGATAATCAGAGGAGTCAGGTTAATCAAAAAGATGACGTTGGCCAGGGGGAACTTCATTCAGATGCCAGAGAAAAAGGCAGCAATGAATATGTTGGCGACGGGGGAAAGAAAAGACGTGATTCCAAGAAAAATGATAAAAATGCTTTGAATGAAAGACAGATATCTGCTGAGAAAATGGGAAAATTAGCCGGAAATGTTCTGGATAGAAATGGCAAACCTGTTAACTTTGGAATATCGTCTGGTTTTGATTTGAAAATATAATATATAATTTATATAACACTGCGATTATCTTATAGGGGAATTTGGGCGGAGATGATTAGTATTACTGAGATAATTCTTATAGTTGCTGGCTTTGCAGCAATCATAGTGGGTTACCTTATACCTGCCGGAAAAAATATAGATGAAAATGATAAAAAGCTCATGAAGAAGGAAATTCGTGAGCTTGTTCGTAATGAGGTCGAAAATCAAAAAGAGACCATTGAAAATATCGTAGACGATACTGTCGATAATTCCCTTGATAGAACTGAACGTGCAATGGAGCGTATTTCTAACGAAAAATTGTCTGCAATCGGAGAATATTCTGATACAGTTATAAATGATATTCATAAGAATCATGACGAAGTCATGTTTATGTATGATATGCTTAATGATAAACATAAGAATCTCACCAGTGTTGTATCTGAAGTTACCAGAAAAACTGACGAAGCAAAGCAGGCGCTTAGGGATGCGGAAGCTACTGTTAGAGATGCTGAGGCAACAGTAAGAGATGCAGAAGCTACTGCAAAAGGCGCAGAAGCCACAGCGAGAGATGCACAGGAATCTGCCACAAAAGCTAAGCAGGCTGTTTCCTATAATAATAGCTTTCCAAATTCCAGAGCTATTCTTTTGGATGAAGAGTCTGACAGATTAAGCGGAATCAGAATTCCATATACGGAGAGAACAAAGGCAGAGATTGATGCGGTTACTGTTAAACCTGTTGAGGAAAGGCGTGATCAGGCCGCAGGCCTTGAAAGAAAAGTTTCGGCAAGAGAAAACAAGTATGTAACTGAAAATGAGATCAAGGATTTAAATGAAATTTCTGTTGAAGTTATTTCCAATGAAAAAGCAAGCACTTTGCATGTAATCGGAAATAATAATACAAATAAAAAGGTTGTGCAGTTGTCTGATGCAATAAAGGCTCAGAATCCAGATAAAAACATGCATGAACTTACTGCCAACGATCCTGTTTCACAAAATAAACAGATTATTGAGATGCATAAGGCGGGAAAGTCAAATATGGTGATTGCAAGAGAGCTTGGACTTGGAATTGGTGAAGTTAAACTTGTAATCGATCTTTCCAATAAACATAGAAAAGTCAGATAAACTGTCAGTATATAAGTGATTTTCATATCCGGGGGTAGAATGTGAAGTTAAAATATTATTTGCGCGGAATGGGTATAGGTATAATTCTTACCGCAATAGTTATGGGCTTTGCACTTGGTGGCAGAAAAGTTACCATAAGTGAAGCGGAAGTAATTGAAAGGGCGCAGGCTTTGGGAATGATTATTCCGGAAAGCGGTGTACTTTTACAAAGCACTGATATTGGAGTGGAGAAAGATGATACGACTGAGGTTGCATCCGGTACGTCATTGGATGAAGCAGGAAAAGAAATATCTCAAGAAATCGACGAGACAGTCTCTTCGTCAAGTGAATCTGTTTCTCAACTGGATGAAGAAAAGGAAAAAACAGAAGTTAAGAATGAAAAAGATTTCGCAACTTCAGACAAAGTTATTGACACTGATCCCGAGGAAAAAATCGTTGGGACAGTCGAAGCAAAACCAGAAGCAAGCGTAGCAGGAGCAAAGAAAACCGAAACTTCAAATGATAATTCCACTGCTCTAACAAGTGCAGTTATTAATGAAACAGATAATGCAAAAACTGTTAATGCAGCGGAAACGACTGAGAAAGTCGAGACAAAGGACACATCTGCAGGTGCAAAGAATACTGAAGAGGTATCTTCTGAGAATGTTGTTACTGCAACTACAGAAAGTTCAGAAGCAAATACATATGCGAAAGTGGAAGAAAATACCACTAGTTCTTCTGTTTATACCAGTACAAAAAGTGTAACAGTTACAATTCCCGGAGGAACGAGCTCTGATAGAGTTGCAAATATCTTATATAATGAGGGTGTTATTGATAATGCAGTCCTTTTCAATAAATATCTGGTAGATACTAAAATGGACAGAGTTATAAGATCAGGTGTAAAAAACATTCCTGCTGGATCAACCTATGCAGATATAGCAGCTATTTTGTGCAGAAAATAAGGTTATTGTTTTAGGTGTATGATTTAGTATAAGGAGACAAAAATTTGTTTTGTCTCCTTATTTTTTTGCAAAAGTGCTTGAAATCATATTTCTGCTATGATAATATTAAAAAGCTGTGGGCTTATAGACTAATTATGTCTGTATACTACAGACTGCAATAAGCAGTAACAAATATGCACGTATATCTTGTTCTCATTCCGGTGTCGGTCTTTGTCAGATTTGATTATATACGATCAGATGGGAGCTTCCCGCATTTGAAAACGCTCTTGTGCGGTATTTATGAAGCCAGGGATGTACGGAAGATTCTAACCAAATGGAGGTATTAACATGAGCGTTGTATCAATGAAACAGTTACTTGAAGCAGGTGTACATTTTGGTCACCAGACAAGAAGATGGAACCCTAAAATGGCTCCTTACATCTTCACAGAGAGAAATGGTATCCACATTATCGATCTTCAGAAGTCAGTTGTAAAGGTTGACGAGGCTTACAAGGCAGTATTTGAAATTGCACAGCAGGGTGGAACAATCCTTTTCGTAGGAACAAAGAAGCAGGCTCAGGATGCTGTTAAGACAGAGGCAGAGCGTTGCGGTATGTACTATGTAAATGAGAGATGGCTTGGTGGTATGCTCACAAACTTCAAGACAATCCAGAGCAGAATCGCAAGAATGAAGGCTATCGAGAAGATGCAGGAAGATGGAACATTTGATGTTCTTCCTAAGAAGGAAGTTGCTCAGCTTAAGAAGGAACTTACTAAGCTTCAGGCTAACCTTGGCGGAATCAGAGACATGAAGAGAATCCCTGATGCTATCTTTGTTGTAGATCCTAAGAAGGAAAGAATTTGCATTCAGGAAGCTGAGTCTCTTGGAATCACACTTATCGGTATTGGCGATACAAACTGTGATCCTGAAGAGCTTGATTACATCATTCCTGGTAATGATGATGCTATCAGAGCAGTTAAGCTTATCGTTGGTAAGATGGCAGATGCTGTTATTGAGGCTAATCAGGGCGCTGAGTCTGATGCAGCTGCTGACTATGTGGCAGACAATGCAGAAGCTACAGATATTGAAGAAGTTGCAGCAGAATAATATATAAACGAACTTTATAGATGGGAAATGTATTTTGTCTGATTATTTTTATTTGTCAGCAAAATACATAATCCCTTTCTTTATAAATGAATAATCGGAGGACAAATTACATGGCTATCACAGCAGCAATGGTTAAAGAATTACGTGAGTCAACTGGCGCAGGTATGATGGAGTGCAAGAAGGCTCTTACAGAGACTAACGGAGATATGGATGCAGCCGTTGAGTACCTTAGAAAGAACGGTATCATGAAGGCTGAAAAGAAGGCTAGCAGAATCGCTGCTGAAGGTCTTACAAGAATTGCAGTTAAGGATGACAAGACAGCTGCAGTTGTAGAAGTTAACTCAGAGACAGACTTCGTTGCTCAGAACGAGAAGTTCCAGGCATTTGTTGAGGCAGTTGCTCAGCAGGCTGTTAATTCTGATTCAAAGGATCTTGATGCATTCCTTGCAGAGGCATGGAATCTTGATTCTTCTAAGACAGTTAATGATGCTCTTGTAGAGATTACAGCTGTTATTTCTGAGAAGCTCAGCATTAGAAGATTTGAGAAAGTTGTAGCTGAGAATGGTATCGTTGTTCCTTACGTTCACGGAAATGGTAGAATTTCTGTTATCGTTGAGGCTGATACAGATGTTGTTAACGATGAAATTAAGGACGCTGTAAAGAATGTAGCTATGCAGGTTGCAGCTCTTAGCCCTAAGTATGTTTCTACAGAGGATGTTTCTGAAGAGTACAGAAATCACGAAAAGGAAATCCTTCTTGCTCAGGCTATGAAGGAAAATGAAGAGCTTCCTGAAGGTAAGAGAAAGCCACAGCAGATCATCGAGAAGATGCTTGTTGGACGTCTTAACAAGGAACTTAAGGAAATCTGCCTTAATGAGCAGGTTTATGTAAAGGCCGAGGACGGAAAGCAGACTGTTGGTCAGTACATTGCACAGGTTGGCAAGAATAACAATGCTAAGCTTTCTATCAAGAAATTCGTTCGTTTTGAGACAGGCGAAGGCATTGAGAAGAAGAGCGAGAATTTTGCAGAGGAAGTTGCAAAGCAGGCAGCTGGTCTTAACTAATATATGCTTAATTAAGGACTTTGGAAAAGCTTCCAAGGTCCTTTTTTTATAAATTTAATCTTCTTTATTAATTTTAAAATTGTTGTATACTATTAAGGTATATGTTTTTGGGAGAATACTATTTTGAATCAGATTGTTACTATTAAAGGAACAAAGTCAGGTATAATATTGGTTCTTGATCCGAATACGGAATTTGATGTTCTTAAAAAGGAGATAGCTTCTAAATTTAATGAGGCATCGACTTTCCTTGGTAAGAATAATATGGGACTTATTATTCGTGGAAAAGAGCTTTCTGATGATGAGCAGTCTGAAGTTGCTGATATTATTTCAGATAATTCTGATTTAACTATCACATGCATCATAGATGAGCAGTCTGAAATGGAAAAGATTTTTAAGAATGCTGCAAGTCAAAGTGAGCATGAGGCTGTGGCTGTACCGGAATCAGAGCCCGTTGAAACTGAACCTTCCGCTATTGAATATAATTATGATAACAGTGCATTTATATATACCGGTAACCTTCGCTCCGGACAGGATATTTCATGTGAACAGAGTGTTGTGGTACTTGGTGATGTGAAGCCTGGGGCAAATGTTACATCATATGGCAGTATATTTATTCTTGGAGAGTTAAGAGGCAATGCTTTTGCAGGTGCCGGTGGTGACAGAAATGCTATAGTGATGGCATTGGAACTTAATCCATTGCAGGTAAGAATAGCTGATGCAATTGCTATTTCACCCGATGCAGAAAAAGGACCTAAGCTTCGGTTTAAGAAAAAGAAGATTATGACAAGTGTCCATGAACCTGAAGTTGCCTATATTGAAAATGGGCATATTGTTAAAACTGTTTATGGCACTGCGTTTTTAAGACAGTATATTAAATGAAATGTGACAGCCCGTTGATTTCTAAGACGGCTTGCGAAAGATATTATTTTACGGATTCATAGGAGGATAACATGGGAGAAGTAATAGTAGTTACATCTGGAAAGGGAGGAGTTGGAAAGACAACAACAACTGCCAATCTTGGAACCGGACTTGCAAAATTAAACAAAAAGGTTGTTCTGATTGATACAGATATAGGACTTCGTAACCTTGATGTTGTTATGGGCCTTGAAAACAGGATCGTATATAACCTTGTCGATGTTATTGAGGGTAATTGCAAGGTTAAGCAGGCACTTATCAGAGATAAAAAATATGATTCTTTATACCTGCTTCCTGCTGCTCAGACCAAAGATAAGACAAGCGTTACACCTGATCAGATGAAGAAACTTACAGACGAACTCAAAAGTGAGTTTGATTATGTGATTCTTGATTGTCCTGCAGGAATTGAGCAGGGATTTAAGAATGCAATTGCAGGAGCTGACAGAGCGCTTGTAGTTACTACCCCGGAAGTTTCAGCTGTCAGAGATGCTGACAGAATCATTGGTCTTCTTGAAGCAAATGAAATTGGAAAGACTCAATTGATCGTAAACAGACTTCGTGCTGATATGGTTAAGAGGGGCGATATGATGTCAGCTGATGATGTTATCGACATTTTGGCTGTTGAGCTTATCGGCCAGGTTCCGGATGATGAAAATATTGTTGTGGCTACAAATAACGGTGAACCTCTTGTTGGAGATAATTCTCTTGCAGGTCAGGCTTATATGAATATTTGCCGTAGAGTAACCGGTGAACAGGTTCCTTTCCTGGATCTTGAAGCTAAGAAAGGTATTTTCTCATGGTTTAAAAGAAAATAATTGGGGGAGCGAAAAATGAAGTTATCAGATATTTTTAAGAAAAAATCTTCAAGCGACGTTGCCAAGGATCGTCTTAAGTTGGTATTGGTTTCAGATCGTGCCACATGCTCACCTGAAATAATGCAGAAGATTCGAAGCGACATCATAGAGGTTTTATCAAAATATGCAGAGATTGATATGGCGGGGATAGATATTAATATTACTCAGATGGATACTGAGGACAATACAGGTAAGACTGTACCAGCTCTTTATGCAAATATTCCAATCAAGAATATGAATCATACTGCGAAATAAATAATGTATAAAACCCGGCTGGCTATTTTAGTTTACCGGGTTTTATTTGTTTGGGGAACATAAATAAATAATAAAGGATTTACAGAAATTCTTTTATTTGGAGTGAAAAAAGTATAGGGGCTCATTATGATTGATGAGATAAATGTTGGATTATCTACTGCTGAGGCAAAAGAATTATATCGTCAGGGAAAAGGCAATATAAAGATTGATAATACAGCCAAGACAACTAGCGAAATTATAAAGGAAAATGTATTTACATATTTTAATCTGATTTTTCTTATAATGGCTGTACTTTTGATATTATCAGGCGCCTGGAATTCGCTTACTTTTTTACCGGTTATAATTTGTAATTCTCTGATTGGAATATTCCAGGAGTTAAAAGCCAAAAAAATCCTTGATAAATTAAGCATAATTAATCAGACAACTGTAACTGTGATAAGAGATGGCAGTGAAGACCTTGTTGCTGTAGATAAACTTGTTCTGGGTGATGTGGTTGTGTTTTCAGCAGGAAGTCAGATTTGTGCTGATGCTGAGGTGATAAGTGGCGAAATCGGTGTAAATGAAGCTCTTTTGACAGGAGAAGCGGATGAAATAAGAAAGAAAAATGGCGATGTACTGATGTCCGGGAGCTTTGTGGTTTCGGGAAGGTGCCTGGCTAAACTTACAAAAGTTGGGGCTGATTCATACATATCCAAACTTATTCTTAAGGCAAAAAAACTTCCTTCTACAGAACAATCAGAAATGGTTCGTTCAATAAATCGTATCGTTGTATTTGCAGGAATTGTAATTATTCCGATAGGAATTGCTTTATTTGTGCAGAGCTATTTAATCCAGGGCAATTCATTTTCTGAAACAGTTCCGTCTGTAGTTGCTGCATTAATTGGGATGATACCTGAAGGGCTATATCTTTTGCTTAGTATTACACTCGGACTTAGTACAGTAAGGCTTGCAAAAAACAATGTAATGCTTCATGATATGCGCTCAATTGAAACACTCGCAAGAGTAGATACTATTTGCGTAGATAAAACAGGAACAATTACCGATAACAGTATGCTGGTGGCTGATGCTGTTCTGGCTGATAATATAGTGGATTCAGATGGTGCTATAAAAGCACAAATGTGCCATCTGGTTTCGGAATATATTGGCTGTGTGCCGGATGATAATATCACAATGCATGCGTTGGAAGAGTATTTTAATGATCCTTCCGGGCGTACTTGTATTAGTTTTCATTCTTTTTCTTCAAAATATAAATATAGCAGTGTGCAGTTTGATGATGCTACATATGTGCTTGGTGCTCCTGAATTTGTACTTGGAGCTTCATTTGATGAGTATAAGGATATAATAAACTATTATGCTTCAAAGGGGCTAAGAGTATTATGTTTTGCACAATATTTTGGAGGAGCAGATAATACTCCGGTTTTGGACAAGGAAAAAGATAATTTATCCCTTGCTGTTCCAAACGAGTCACTTGAAGGAGCATTGACAGAACCTTTTTTATTTATATTACTTCAGAACCCTATAAGAGAGAATGCAAAAGAAACCTTTGAATATTTTAAAAAGCAGGGAGTCAATATTAAAGTTATTTCGGGGGACAGCCCTGTTACGGTTTCAGAGGTGGCTAAGAATGCCGGTATTGACGGAGCTGAGAAGTATGTAGATGCCAGTAAGCTTGATGATTCAGATATTCCGGGGGCTGTAAAAGATTATACTGTTTTTGGGCGTGTATCTCCCGAGCAAAAACAAAAAATTGTCAGGGCTCTTAAAAAATCCGGGCATACTGTAGCCATGACCGGTGATGGGGTAAATGATATCCTCGCTATGAAAGATGCAGACTGCTCAATAGCAATGGCTGCAGGCTCTGAAGCTGCTATACAGACATCTCAAGTTGTACTTCTTGACAGTGATTTTTCCAGAATGCCGAAAATAGTAGCAGAGGGCAGAAGAAATATAAATAATATCGAAAGAACAGCAACGTTATTCTTGGTTAAGAATATTTTTTCGTTTCTGTTAGCTGTTTTTTCAATTATAAATGTTTGGGTATATCCTCTACAGCCTTCGCAAATCACAATGGTTAGTTTGTTTAATATTGGAATTCCGGGGTTCTTTCTTGCCATGGAACCAAATAATAAAAGGATAGAGGGACACTTTATGGTTAAAGTTCTTCTTAAGGCGATGCCGGCTGCATTGACGGATTTCTTTGCTATAGCTGCACTTGTTGTATTTTCAAATACTTTCGGGGTTAATGGTGAGGATGTATCGGTTGCATCGACTTTTTTACTGGCTATAGTTGGTTTTATTATTTTGGCTAATATTTCATTACCAATAAATTTATATAGAATCAAAGTTATTGCCGGATGTATTATTGGAATGATTATGGCAACGTTGTTTTTTAATAATTTGTTTTCAATAAGTTATGTTTCGGTTGAATGTGTTATGCTTTTTGTCCTTTTTGCAATTGCAACAGAACCATTTATGCGTTATCTTACTATGCTGTTTACTTATATAGAAAAAAGATATAATCATAAATAAATTTTTTATGGTTTATTGATTTTTTCTTAAATGACAAAATAATATATTGTGATATAATTAAATAGCATTCAATTATATTTGTTAGGAGTATTTGCTATGTCTGGTAATGATGAAGTTAAACCTGTATCGGGAGTGAATGAAGAGAAATATGAAGCTCTCAAATTGGGAAATCAGATCTGTTTTCCACTTTATGCCTGTGCTAAGGAAATAATCAGAAAGTACAAGCCATATTTGGATGATATCGATCTTACATATACCCAATATATCACCATGATGGTTTTATGGGAAAAGAAGAGTGTTAATGTTAAGACGCTTGGAGAATGTCTGTATCTTGATTCAGGTACGCTTACCCCAGTATTGAAAAAATTGGAGTCTAAGGGATATATCACTAGAGAAAGATCCAATGAAGATGAGAGAAATCTTGTAGTTACTATCACTAAGGAAGGCGATGAACTAAGAGATAAAGCAGTTGATATTCCGAGAAATATGGGAACATGTGTAAAATTATCTGCAGAAGAAGCTAAAACATTGTATGAATTATTATATAAAATTATAGGAAATGTAAGATAATCTTTATTGTTTTTTCTTATTTATAATTGATTTTTTTTTCTAATAGAAATATAATAAACTTCGGCTTAAGTGTGCGTTTTGTTTGGCTATTTAATTTTTGGACTGTAAAGTCAAAAAATTAACAAAAGCGCACATTGTTTTTTGGAGGTCTTTTATGAGTTCTCATACCCATAATCATCATCACGACCCCCAGCATATCAAATCTATTTCAAACAGGCTTTCTAAGGCTATCGGACACCTTGAGTCTGTTAAGAAAATGGTAGAAGATGACAGGGATTGCACAGAGGTTCTCATTCAGCTTTCAGCTGTTAAGTCTGCAATTAATAAATGTGGCAATGAGATTTTGAAAGAGCATATTAGTCATTGTATTGTACATGCTGTTGAAGACGGAGATGATGAAGCCATCATTGAATTAAATGAGGCAATCGACAAATTTATGAAAGATTTGTAATCATTCGGGCATGTGTTCAATAAGAGCCTTTGTTTTACTCTCATGTCCTGAGTGAAAAAAATGTATGTGAAAGGGGTGTAATGCCTTGGCTATTCCAAATGTAGTAAATTTTCTTATTCTATTTCCTTTCGTACTTGCGGCATTGATATTCATTCAGAAGGAAGCAACTCCTCTGAGAAGTATTGTGATCATTTTAGGTGGATTTACAATTATGATCGCTGCTGTTTATGTTGCCGTAAATGTACTTATGTCCGGTGATACTTCGCAGTATATGTATTTAACAGAAACACATATACCCGATAAGTTTGTTATTGCGGGAGAAATCTTTTTGATGTGTCTGGTTTGCTTCCTCAGTATCAAATACAAAAAAATCTATGCAATTCTTTTATCTCTTGTAGGAACTATTCCTGTTTTATGGATGGATCTTTCAGGAAGAGTTGTAGAAGGAAATACGCATTTTCGTATTGATACTTTTGCAGCTGTAATGTATTTGATAGTTGGTATTGTAGGTATACTTATTTGTATTTATGCATCCGGCTATATGAAAGATTATCATCATCATCATACTGATGTGCAGGATCGTTCAAACTATTTCCTTGCTCTTATGTTTGTATTTCTTGGAGCAATGTTTGGGCTTATTTCTTCTGATAATCTTGGTTGGATTTATTTCTTCTGGGAAATAACAAGTGTATGTTCATTCCTTATGATTGGTTATACAAGAACACAGGAAGCAGTTGATAATTCCTTTAGAGCTCTGTGGATGAACCTTTTAGGTGGCTGTGGCTTTGCTGCAGGACTTATGTATTGCAATATTGCACTTGGTATTTCAAATCTCAGTCAGGTTACTGATGTGAATGGAACTATTACAGTTATTGTTCCTGTTACCTTGTTTGCATTTGCTGCTCTGACAAAGAGTGCACAGTTCCCATTTTCAAGATGGCTTCTTGGAGCGATGGTTGCGCCTACTCCTTCCAGTGCACTTCTTCATTCAGCAACAATGGTTAAGATTGGTGTGTACATGCTCATAAGATTATCACCTGTTATGGAAGGCACACTTACAGGTGTAATGATTACAGTTATTGGTGGATTTACTTTCTTTGTTGCTTCACTTCTTGCTATTACAGTAAGCGATGGAAAGAAGGTTCTTGCTTATTCAACAATCTCAAACCTTGGACTTATAACTGCCTGTGCAGGCACAGGTACAACAGAGGGTGTTTGGGCTGCTGTTATGCTTGTTCTTTTCCATGCTGTGTCTAAGTCGCTTTTGTTCCAGACTGTTGGTGACATTGAAAACTGTATGCACAGTCGTGATATTGAGGATATGCATGGTCTAATTATTAAACTTCCAAGACTTGCATTTATTATGATTATCGGAATTTGTGGTATGTTTATGGCTCCATTCGGAATGCTTGTTTCTAAGTGGGCTGCACTTAAATCATTCGTTGATTCAGGTTCCGTATGGCTTGTTCTTTTCCTTGTATTTGGTTCAGGAAGTACACTGTTTTATTGGGCAAAATGGCTTGGAAAGATTTGTACTGTAATTCACCAGTCATTTGAACTTGAAGACATCACTCCAAGAAGTGAGATGGTATCAATGCTTCCTTTGACTACGATGATCATTGTTATGTGCTTCGCATTCCCATGGATGTCAGCACATATGATTCAGCCTATTCTTGATGAGGCTTTCCATACTAATATTCCTGACGTAATTGGCGGAAGTGATGTAATTATCATGATGATAATGGTTGCAATGATATTTGCTATTCCTATCGGTTCAAGATTCCTGTCAATCGGTAAGAATTCCAAGATGACAATGTCATATGTTGCTGGTGTAAATGCCGGAGACGACAGACATTACATTGATTCCTTCGGTAAAGAGAGAGCGCTTTATATGTCTAACTGGTACATGGAGGACTTTTTCGGAGAGAAGAAACTCTTATGGCCATGTATCTGGATTTCAACAGTTCTCGTTCTGGTAATGCTTATTGTTGTAGTTGGAGGTGCTATCTAATGACTGCATGGATGATAGTTAAAGCTTTAATTTATATACTTTTGGCACCGTTAATCGGTGGAATGCTTTCAGGATTAGACAGGGTTGTTTCTGCAAGGATGCAGGGAAGACAGGGGCCTCCTGTATTTCAGCCTTTTTATGATGTAAATAAGCTTTTGCACAAGCAGACAACCGTTGTTAATAGTATTCAGGTATTATTTGTGACAGTATATCTTATTTTTACTATCTTTACCGGAACACTTTTCTTTGCAGGCGGAGATATGCTTCTTGTATTCTTTGCTTTATCAATGTCTGAAGTTATGCTTGTACTTGCAGCTTTTTCAACTAACGGACCTTATAGTATCATGGGTGCACAGCGTGAACTTCTGCAGATGATGTGTTATGAGCCTATGACACTTCTTGTTGCTATTGGTTTTTACTATGCAAACGGAAGCTTTATGGTGGATGATCTGATTAGAACGCAGGTTCCTGCTATTGTACAGATTCCAGGATTCTTTATCGGATTTGTATTTATTTTGATCATCAAGCTTCGTAAGTCACCATTTGATCTTAGTACTTCTCATCATATGCACCAGGAAATGGTTAAGGGACTTACAACTGACCTTTCCGGTAGTAACCTTGCATTAGTTGAGATAGCTGAATGGTACGACGTTGTTCTTATGCTTGGTATAGTTGGTATGTTCTTTATTACTGCTAATCCAATCAGCCGTATTTGGGCTATTATTTCATGCGCTGTAGTATTTTTCCTGTGCACGCTTATTGACAATCTGTTCCCACGTGTTAAGTACAAGACTATGCTTATTGTTACATGGAGCGTTATCCTTGTATTTGCAGGAACTAATCTGTTAATTTTAAATGTTTTAAAATAAGTTTAAGAAGGGAATGGAAGATAATGAATATTTCTAAATCACCTTGGGTGTTACATTATGATGGCTCCAGCTGTAATGGCTGTGATATAGAAGTACTTGCCACAATGACTCCTCTTTATGATGTTGAGCGTTTTGGCATTATCAATACCGGTAATCCTAAGCACGCTGATGTACTTCTTCTGACAGGAGGTATTAATGCTCAGACAGCACCTGTAGTCAGACAGCTTTACAATATGATGCCTGACCCAAAGGTAGTAGTTGCATGCGGAATCTGTGCCTGTGACGGTGGTATTTTTAAAGAGTGCTACAATATTTTGGGTGGTGCTGATAAGGTTGTTCCTGTAGATGTTTATGTACCCGGATGTGCTGTAAGACCTGAAGCTCTTATAGAAGGTGTAGTAAAGGCTGTTGGTATTCTTGAAGAAAAGAGAAAGAAACTTAAGGAATCAATGAAGGCCGGATATTGTACTGTTGATTATAGCAAAATTGCTATTCATATGACTGCAGACGACTATGATCCTAGTACACAGTATGATGCAGTTCTTACAGAAGAAGCTCTTAGACAGCAGGCTGAAGAAAAAATCAAGGCTACTGCAAAGCCTGCACCTAAGCCGGTTAATGCAGCTGCTCCTAAGGCAGCTATGGCAAGTGCTGCTCCTGCTGCACAGCCTAAGGCTGCGGATAATAACGTGAAAGGAGAAAATGGCTGATGAATACAGAGTTTATAAATATAGATCCTCATAACGTTATTGATGAGTCACAAAAGCTTAAGTTTAATGGATATCATCTTATGCAGCAGTGTGCTACACGTATTCCTGACGGATATGAGCTAATTTATTCTTTTGGAAAAGATTTAGAGGTTAAGCAGCTCAAGATTACTCTTCCGGAGGAACAGGAAATTTCAAGTATTACAAGTATTTATCCGTGTGCATTTATTTATGAGAATGAGATGCATGATTTATTCGGTGTTAAGGTCAAGATGATCAATATAGATTTTGAAGGCAAGCTTTATCGTACAGCGATAGAGACACCATTCAAATAAATTGGAGGAACTGTAATGTCTACAAGAAGTGTAATTCCATTTGGACCCCAGCATCCGGTTCTTCCGGAGCCAATTCATCTGGATCTTGTTATGGAGGATGAGAAAGTTGTAGAAGCTATCCCTTCTATTGGTTTCATCCACAGAGGTCTTGAAAAGCTGGTTGATAAAAAAGATTTTAATGAAATGGTATATGTTGCAGAGCGTATTTGCGGTATCTGCTCACTCGGACACGGACTTGGTTATTCGGAATGTGTTGAACATATTATGGATATAGAGGTTCCGGATCGTGCGAGATATTTGAGAACAATCTGGTCAGAACTTTCAAGAGTTCATTCACATCTGCTTTGGCTTGGACTTTTAGCAGATGCTTTCGGATTTGAGTCTCTTTATATGGATTGTTGGAGACTTAGAGAAGAAGCTCTTGATATGTTTGAACAGTCTACAGGTGGACGAGTTATTTTCTCTGTTATGAAGATTGGTGGTATCAGACGTGATGTTCCTGATGAAATGTTAAAGGATTTCTATCAGAGAATTAATCGTATGGAAGAAGATCTTAAGGTCATTTCCAAGCCATTCCTTGAGGATATGGCCGTTCAGACAAGACTTCGTGGAGTTGGTATACTTACTGCAGAACAGGCAGATGCACTTGGATGTGCAGGTCCTTTCCTGAGAGCAAGTGGTATTGCCAGAGATATCAGAAGTACTGGATACTGTGCATATGGTGATATTGATTTTGAGCCTATTGTTAGTAATGATGGTGATTCATATGCCCGTACTGAGTGCCGAATCAAGGAGATTTTCCAGGCATTTGATATTATCAGGCAGTGTATTGATAAGATACCTTCAGGCGATATTGATGTTCCTGTCAAGGGAATGCCAAACGGCGAGTACATGATGCGTATTGAGCAGCCTCGTGGAGAAGCGCTTTACTATGTTAAGGCTAACGGAACTAAGTTTATCGACAGAATGAGAGTTAGAACTCCCACTTTTGCTAACCTTGCAGGTCTTGTTGAGACACTTAAGGGATGTGACCTTGCTGATGTACCGATTCTTGTACTTACAATTGATCCTTGTATTAGTTGTACAGAGAGATAAAAAGGTAGGATAGGAGATTAATAATGGCACTTGTAAGTTTTAAAAATACAATTCTTCATAATCTTGTATCAAAACCTAAGACCAGAAAGGTTGAGAAGGAATATCCTGCCGGTACAAGAGGACATGTAGAAAATGATATGGATTTATGCGTGCTTTGTGGTTTATGTTCTATAAAATGCCCAACGCATGCTATAACAGTAGATAAGGCAGAAAAAACATGGTCTATCAGACCTATGAGTTGCATTCAGTGTAGATGCTGTGTTGATAATTGCCCTAAGAAGTCTCTTTCTATGGGACTTCGCTTCCAGGAACCCGGAGAAGAAAAGGTAACAAAGACCTTTAAACAGTCTGAAAAAGCTATTGCTGCACAGGAAGCTCTTATGAAAGCTGCTAAAGAACGTGCAGCTGCTGCGGCTGCTGCAAAAGCTGCACAGGCGGCTCAAGCTAAGCAGGAAGCTGCTCCTAAGCAAAATGTTGCACCTCAACAGAATGCAGCTAATGATAAGCAGTAATAAAGCATAATATATGATTATAAAGATTAGAGTTAAAGGGGCGGTACAAGGTGTTGGATATCGCCCCTTTGTATTAAAAAAAGCAACTGAATATGGTTTAAGTGGCTATGTTAAGAATATTGGGGCAGCTGTTGATATTCTCATTTCCGGAGATGAATCACGGGTAAATAGTTTTACCCATATGATACGAAATGAGCATCCTTCAGGTGCTTTTATTTTGGATGTCGAAAAGATTCCCTTTAATGATGTCTCTGTAGATGAAGCTGGTAATTTGATCATTGATGAAAAAAATGAAGATGATAGCATAATTCACACTGGAAAATTTAGGATTTTAAATAGTTCCGAAGTCACATTAAAGGATCAACTTCCGGTTTTTTTACCTGATATTGGAATTTGTGATGACTGTCTTAATGAAATGCTTGATAAAAAAGACAGAAGATATGGTTATCCTTTAATTAGCTGTGCCGGTTGCGGACCACGAATTAGTATTTTAGATAAATTGCCCTATGACAGAGACAACACTGTTATGCGATCATTTAAAATGTGTAGTTCATGTGGTAAAGATTATCTTGATGGCAGGCGTAGACATGCGCAAACTATTTCATGCTTTGACTGTGGACCTCAATATTATTTGAAGTTTTATGATTCTGATGGAAATTATAAAATTCTTGATGGGCAGGATGCTGTTTTATCTGCAATAACTGCACTTAAAAAAGATGAGATAATTGGGCTTAAGGGCATGTCTGGTTATCAACTTATCGGAAGACCTGATGATAATGCAGCTCTTTTATTGAGGCATTGTAAAGGAAGAGAAAACAAACCATTTGCGGTAATGTTTTCAACTATTTTCGACATAAGAAAATATTGTTTTGTCAGCGAAAGAGAGGCGACATTATTACAAAGTTCTGCCAGACCGATTGTTCTTTTAAGAAAAAGATATGATTTTTCGTATGAAGTATGCAAAGACAGTAGATATATAGGTGCTTTTTTGCCTTCCTGTGGTATCCATAGGATTTTGTGTGATGAAGTTGGACCACTAATTGTTACGAGTGCGAATATTTCCGATGAACCGATAATAATTTCTGAAGAAAAGTTTGATGAGAGATTTAAAAATTCAATAAAATATTGTCTTTTTCATAAGAGAAAAATTAATATACCTCAAGATGATTCTGTGGCATTCGTGACAGAATTATCTGAAAATAGTGAATTGATTTCATTTAACAGAAGATCAAGAGGCTATTTTCCTCTGCCTTTAATGATAAAGCGAAATGATTTTTTGGATTTAGATAAAAATATATTAGCTTTTGGCGGTGATCTTAAAAATACTTTTTCTATTGCCAGGAAGGAAAGAATTATTACATCTCCTTTTTTGGGTGATTTGAAAGGTCTTGATATAAAAAAGAATAGCGAGGATTTACGTAAAAAAATATCAGAAATATTTGATTTCAACGAAGATATTATTATTTGTGATATGCATCCTTTATATTTTTCAACCAGGATGGCCAAAGAGCTTTCTGAGTTTAAGAGTATTCCATTATATCAGGTTCAGCACCATCATGCTCATATTTTATCTGTTATGGCTGAAAAATCGCTTTATTCTTGTATAGGAATTGCTTTTGATGGAACAGGCTATGGTACAGATCAAAAAATATGGGGCGGAGAAATCCTTTACTGCAATGAAATTGATTTTTCGCTTGAAGCAAAGCTTTCATATATTAAACTTTGCGGCGGAGATAATGCTCCCAAAAATGCACAGCAGGTAAAGGAATGTTATTTTTATGCCAAGGATAAGAATGACAAAAAAATTTCTCCTTTAGTAAAAGCGGCACTTGATAATAATATAGGTACATATGATACTTCCAGCGTCGGTCGGTTGTTTGACGCTGTAGCTTCACTTCTTGAAATAAAGCATTTTAATTCATTTGAAGGGGAATGTGCTATTGCTTTAGAAAAAGAAGCGTGGAAATATTATGACAATAATAAAAACAATTTGACAGCGCCTGATATTAGTATATTATTAGTTGATAACTACTATTTTGATCAGACTGATTTTTTTGATAAAATTAGAAAACTATATGAATCTAACATATATGACATTTCTGAAATTGCATTTTCTTTTCATATAGCTTTGGCAGATGCAATTAGAAATATCTGTATTATATTAAGAGATAAGTATAAAGAGAATAATGTGTGTTTGTCCGGTGGAGTTTTTGGTAACAGGCTTTTATTAAAGCTTGCATTTGAAAATCTTCGGTCGGAAGATTTTGATGTCTATACAAATGAAATGGTCCCATGCGGAGATTCCGGCATTTCATTGGGACAGGCATATTATGGTCTTATGCTTCAAAAAAGAAAGTGAGATAATTATGTGTGTAGCTATACCTGGTACAGTTATTAAATTAGAAGGGACTAAGGCAACAGTTGATTTTAGCGGAAATATTGTCAAGGCAGAAGCTGGTCTTGTCAATGTTAAAGTGGGAGATAAAGTGCTTGTCCATGCCGGATGTATTATACAGACGATGGATGATGAATTGGCTGATGAAATGAATGAACTATTTAAAGAGATAGAGGGGCTTACGATTTAATATGCAAAATATGGATATTAAAGATATTGTGAGAGCTTTAAAGGAATATGACGGTGAAGAAATAAGAATTATGGAAGTATGTGGAACGCATACTGCTGCTATTTCTGAAAATGGTATCCCATCAATGCTTTCTCCTAAGATAAAACTTATTTCAGGTCCCGGTTGTCCTGTCTGTGTAACAGTTACTGCCGTAATTGATAAGCTTATTGAGCTTTCTATGCGCGTTGATACTATTGTTCTTACTTTCGGTGATCTTATCAGAGTAAAGGGAACTAATAAGTCATTGGCTGATGCAAAAGCTGATGGAGCTCATGTCAGGATGGTTTATTCTCCAATGGAAACAATAAGTCTGGCAAAAAATGATCCAAATCATATTTATGTTTTTGCAGCGATTGGTTTTGAGACAACTACACCTGTTTATGCTATGCTCATTAAAGAAGCTCAGGAGCAAAATATTCACAATCTAAAGCTTTTGACTTCACTTAAAACTATGCCACAGGTTATAAGATGGGTAGTCAGGAATGGTGGAGGCATTGACGGTTTTATTGCTCCGGGGCATGTAGCAGCTATTACCGGAAGCAATGTTTTCAAAGAGCTTTCAGATGAACTGTCTATTCCTTTTGTGGTTTCCGGTTTTGAAGGAGCACAGCTGCTTTTGACAATTTATGCTCTCATTTCTATGAAGGGAAAGTCCGGAATAAAAAATCTATATAAAAATGTCGTTACTGAAGATGGAAACGTGAAGGCCAGAGAACTTGTAGATAAATATTTTACTAAAGCGGATTCTGCATGGCGCGGAATGGGAACTATACATGATTCCGGAATGATACTTAGAGATGAGTACAAAGAGTATGATGCCGGAAGTTTTGGTCTTGATGAGGATCATATGCCACCGGGATGCAGCTGCGCCAGTGTACTTGTAGGAAAGGTTAAGCCAAACGAGTGTCCTTTATTCGGAAAGAATTGTACACCGGATAATGCTCATGGGGCATGTATGGTTTCAACTGAGGGCAGTTGCTATAATTATTTCGTTTCAGGGCGAAGATAATTAATTATATTTTACAGTAATAATTTAATTGAAAGGCAATAATATGAAGATTACTATGGCTCATGGAAGCGGCGGAGAATCAACTTCACAGCTCATACATGAAGTTTTTTCTAAGCATTTTCACAATGAGATTCTTGATAAATTAGAAGATTCTGCAGTAGTTGAAGGATCAAGAAAACTGGCTGTTACAACTGATAGCTTTGTGGTTACACCTATAATATTTCCCGGAGGAGATATAGGAAGATTATCTGTTTGCGGAACTGTTAACGATCTTCTTATGAGTGGTGCGACTCCTATGTATCTTACCTGCGGATGCATTCTTGAAGAAGGCCTTGATATGGAAATTCTTGACAAGATAATTGCTTCAATGGCAGAAACTGCTAACGAAGCAGGCGTCAAAATTATAACAGGGGATACTAAGGTAATTGAAAATAAAGGCGGTGAGCCGGGACTTATAATTAATACCTCCGGAGTTGGTTTTATAAGAGATAATCTTCAGGTTCCGGGGCCTTTTAATCTTAGAAACGGTGACAAAATCATTGTTTCAGGTAATCTTGGTGATCATCATGCTGCAATACTTAGCACCAGAATGGGAATTCAGACCAATGTAGTATCTGACGCTGCCCCTTTAAAAGAAATGGTTATTAAGCTTCTGGATAACAATATACAGGTTCATGCTATGCGAGATGTTACAAGAGGTGGCCTTGGAACAGTTTTAAATGAATTTTGTGATTCATCCAAGTGTACGATAAATCTTTATGAAGAAAAACTTCCCGTACAGGCTGCTGTAAAAGATTTTTGCGGTATTTTGGGACTTGACCCAATGTACATGGGAAATGAAGGAAAAATGGTTTTGTCAGTAGCTGCAGAAGATGCAGAAAAAGCTCTTTTACTTATAAGAGAATCTAAATATGGTGAAAATGCTGAAATTATCGGTGATGTAACACAAAGTGAAGAGACTATTAATGATCATAATGTGGTTTTGAATACAAAGATTGGTGGAAAGCGCATTATCGGTTTAATGTATGGAGAAGGTCTTCCAAGAATTTGTTAAATGTTGTAAAATAGGTTTGCTGGTTTTGGATTGTGATTTATTTTTGAAAGGATACTTCATTTAATGGAATTTAAGAGAATAAATAAAGATACAGTTACCTGCATAATAACAGAAGATGATATGGATGAACAGGGCATCAAGCTGGAAGATTTGTTTGAAAAGAAAAAAGAAGCAATGGATTTTCTTCATGAAGTCATGAAAAAAGCTGAGGAAGAAGTTGATTATAAGCCTACAGGTTCTTTCATGCCCATGCAGATTACTGTTTTACCGGACCATTCAATTTCTTTGACTCTCTCAGAGAATGCTTCTGCTTCGTTTGGAGAAATACTTAAGAATCTTACTGAGAAGGCTGGCATCAAAATACCTAAAAATATATTGGAAGATCTCGGCGATAGCGTTGATGAAGAGCGTATCAACAGGTTAAATGAATATTTGAATAGCCTTAAACGACTTACAAATTCTGTAAAGAATATAATGGAAGAAACGGGGCTTTCAGAAAAACATGATGAGAATGCTGATAATATAATCGAAGTTAATTCATCAGCTACTGTTGAAGATGGTAAGAAGAAAGCAGCAAGTATATCAAATAGTGCATCTATAAAGAACAAAACGCTTTCTCCTGAAGAAAAAGAAAAAAGAGATAATAACAGATTAAAATTTCATGAGTATGTATTTACTTTTAAGGACATCAGAACAGTTATTACTTTTTGTAACAAGACGCCCAAAAATATAAATATAATCAGTTCTCTTTATAAGAATGAGTTAACCGGGGAATATTATCTTGATCTCATTCGTGGAGAGGAAAATGCGAAAGCATTTGCTTCGCTCTTTACTATGGCATACGAATTTGGACATTTTAAGGCTACCAATCAGAATACAATTGCACATTATAAAGAAAATTATGATTGCCTGATAAAAGATAGAGCAATTGAAAAGCTCGCTTCTTGTTAACATTTATTTAGAACGGTTTAGTGATTATTTTCTGAACCGTTCTTTTTGATTATTATGTACCGGAGACAAAATATGCGATTGAATAAGTTTATCGCCTCCTGTGGTGTCTGTTCACGCCGTGATGCAGATAAGTTGATTGCTTCAGGAAGAGTTACTGTAAATGATGTAACGGCACAAAACGGAATGAATGTTGAAAATACTGATAAAGTTTTTCTAGATGGAAAAGAATTAAAGCCGGCAGAAAAAACTATTGTCCTTGCATATTATAAGCCTGTAGGAGTTACTTGCACTGAACGGGATGTCCATGCTGAGCGGACAGTTATTCAAGAACTCAATTACAAAAAAAGAGTTACTTATGCCGGTAGACTCGACAAGGACTCTGAAGGTCTTCTTCTTTTATCTAATGATGGAGATCTTATAAATGCTATGATGAAAGGTGCTAATCTTCACGAAAAAGAATATGAAGTAGTTGTTGATAAAGATATTACAGATGATTTTATTTATAGAATGACTAATGGAGTATTTCTTAGTGAGATTGGTGTAAGAACAAGACAATGTAAGGTTTCTAAGCGTGGATCAAGATCTTTTAACATAGTACTTACCCAGGGGCTTAATAGACAGATAAGACGAATGTGCAGTGAGCTTGGATATGAGGTTGTTGGACTTAAAAGAATTCGAATTATGGATTTAAAGCTGGAAAAGCTAAAATTATCCTGTGGGGAATATATTGAGCTGGATGATGCTTTAGTTGATAAATTAAAGAAGCAGTGCAGGTTAATTTAATTTTTTATAACAGTTTAAATATATGCTGTAGTTATGTAAAAGGAAAAAGGTTGGCATTAATGAGTAATAAGAATATTAAAGAAGAATATGATGAGCTTGTAAAAGTTATTAAGCATCATATGGATTTATATTATAACCAAAATGAACCTGAGATAAGTGACTATGAATATGACAAACTTATGGTAAGGCTCAAGGAGATTGAAAAAGAAAATCCGTCTTTTGTTACCGAGGATTCTCCAAGCAGGATAATAGGTGGAACAGCTAAGAGAGAAGCCGGTGTAAAGATCACTCATAATGTACCGATGCTTTCTATTGAAGATGTTTTTACTAAGGAAGCTGTTTCACAGTGGGTAGATAAAGTGCATTTGCTTCACGCTGATGCGGTATTTTCGGCAGAAATAAAAATTGATGGCCTTAGTATGACATTAAGGTACAAAAGAGACAGCAATGATGGTAAACTTCATTTGATAATGGCTGAAACAAGAGGCGATGGACTAGTTGGAGAAGATGTTACGGCAAATGCAATGGTCATTCCAAATGTGAAAAAAGTTATTGATCTTCCCTATGAGTATCTTGAACTAAGAGGCGAAGTTTATATGTCTCATGAGGATTTTGAAAAATTTAATGACAGACAGGAAAAGCTTGGTAAAAAGACTGCTGCCAATCCAAGAAATCTTGCAGCAGGTACTTTAAGACAGCTTGATCCGGAAATAACAAGAAGTCGTGGACTTAAGATGTTTATCTTTAATGTTCAGGATGGTCCTGCAGAAATTATGGAATCGCATTGTAAAGCACTGGATATACTTGAAAAAGCAGGCGTTCCTGTTGTTTATCACATAGAGTGTAGTACAAAAGATGATGTTATAAATGCGATAAATGAAATAGGAAATATGAGAGAAAACCTGGATTTTGATCTTGACGGTGCGGTAATAAAAATCGATCATACCGCATGGAGAGATGATTTTCCGGCAGGTTCCAAGTATTCAAGTGGCCATATTGCGTATAAGTATCCTCCGGAAGAAAAAGTAGTTGTTATGGATGAAATTCTGATTGATGTTGGAAGAACAGGAAAACTTACATTTACAGGAAGCTTTCATGACAGGGAAACAGGAAAACCTGCAAGGTTATGTGGAACAAGCGTATCAAGGGCTACTCTTCATAATCAGGACTATATCAATGAGATGCAGATTGGAATCGGTGGAGAGTATAAACTCTTTAAGAGTGGGGAAATTATACCAAAGCTCAATGGTTGTGTTAAAGCTCCTGAGAAAGTTTATCGTGCGCCTGAAAACTGTCCTGTGTGTGGCGCATTACTCGTAAGAGAGGAAGATACTGCTGATATCAGATGTATCAATCCTACCTGTCCAGCTCAAATAACTCGCACTATAGCGTATTTTACTGGCAGGGATGCCATGAATATTATGGGACTTGGTGACACTTTGGTAGAAGCACTTGTTTCTGAGGGATATCTTTCAAGTTATGCTGATATATATCACCTTTATGAGCACAGGGATGAGCTTATTGAAAAGGGCATTATTGGAAAAGAAAAAAATACAGATAAGCTTTTAAATGAGATAGAAAAATCTAAGAATAATGATCCTGTAAGACTCTTGACAGGACTAGCTATCAGAAATGTCGGAAAATCGACTGCCAGAGAAATTATGAAACATTTTGATAATCTTATGGAATTAACTAAGGTTACAAGAGAAGGCTTTTTGCAGATTCCTGATATTGGAGAAACTACAGCAAATGATTTATATGAGTTTTTCCATGATGAACACAACCTTAAGATATTGTCAGATATGCATGAAGCAGGGCTTAATATGGATTCTGTTAAAGATGAAGATGCTTCTGAAAAACTGGCTGGGATGACAATAGTTGTTACAGGAACATTGCCTACACTTGGAAGAAAAGAAGCAGAAGAGCTAATCGTTAAGAACGGCGGAAAGGCTTCAGGAAGTGTTTCTAAGAAAACATCATTTGTTCTTGCTGGTGAGGCTGCGGGCAGCAAGCTTACAAAAGCTAATGCCCTGGGAATTCGAGTAATAAATGAAGCAGAGTTTTTAGAAATGTTAAAGTGATGTATAATACATTTCATTATAAAAAATAAAAATAGTTGGGGAAGATAAGATGCCTATTAAAATTAAAAATGATCTTCCTGCTAGAGAAATTCTTGAGCAGGAAAATATATTCGCTGTAGATGAAAACAGAGCTTTACATCAGGATATTCGTTCATTACAGATATGTATTCTGAATCTTATGCCTTTAAAAGAGGATACTGAACTTCAGCTTTTGCGTTCAATGTCCAATACACCGTTGCAGATTGATGTATCTTTTATGCAGATGAGTTCACATCATTCCAGCAATACTTCACCAAATCATTTGAACAGATTTTATCATCCATTCAGTGAGCTTAAGGATAAAACTTATGATGGACTCATAATAACAGGTGCACCTGTAGAACAGATGGATTTTGAAGAAGTTGATTACTGGCCGGAATTATGTGAAGTTTTTGAATGGTCAAAGACAAATGTAACTTCTACATTTCACATCTGTTGGGGGGCACAGGCAGGAGTTTATTATCACTATGGAATAAATAAAAGACAGCTTGATGAAAAGGTTTTTGGTATTTTTGAACATAGAGTAATGAATAGAAAAGTTCCTCTTGTAAGAGGATTTGATGACGTTTTTTATATGCCTCATTCCAGACATACCGAAACTCCAGCAGATGAAATACATAAATGCGAAGATCTTGTTGTTCTTGCTGAGTCTGATGAGGCTGGCATTTTTCTATGCATGAATAAGTCAGGAAGTCAGATTTTTGTAATGGGACATGCTGAATATGACAGGCTCACTTTGGATCAGGAATATAGAAGAGATCTTTCAAAAGGACTTGATATTCATGTTCCTGAGAATTATTATCCTGATAATAACCCTGATAATAAGCCTGATTTACGTTGGCGCTCTCATGCCAACAACTTGTATACTAACTGGTTGAATTACTACGTATATCAGAATACTCCATATAAATGGGGCCAGATTCTTGATGAAGATGTTGCAAGGAAAGCTATGATGGCACTAACAAAAGAGGTGTAAGGTTTATAATATTTTTATTCATATATGCATTATAAGTGGAGGAGACAGAAATGAATAAGATTAAAAACATTTATATGACATTCCCTGAAGGCAGACACAAAGTACTTACTCTAAGCTATGATGATGGTAAAATTGCTGACAGAAGGCTGGTAGCTCTTTTTAATGAGTATAATTTAAAGGGAACTTTCAATGTTAATTCAGGACTTATGGACCTTGAATATAAAGAGAGCTATGATGAGAGAATTCCGATTTCAGAATATAAAGAGCTCTATAAAGGGCATGAAGTAGCGTGTCATACGCTTACACATCCTACAATAGCCAGATGCCCTAAGGAACAGATTGTCCAGCAGGTTATTGAGGACAGAAGAAATCTTGAGTCAGCTCTAGGCAAGACAGTTAGAGGAATGGCTTATCCAAATGGCTCTTTTGATGATCAGGTGGTTGATATATTTAAGAACTGTGGAATTGTTCATGCGAGAACAGTTCATTCTACACTTGGATTTGCAATGCCTTCTGATTTTCTGAGATGGAACCCTACATGTTCTCACAGTAACCCGAACCTTGAGAGATTGTACAAAGAATTTTCTGATCTTCATAAAACACAGTATTTATACATGCTGTATGTTTGGGGGCATAGCTATGAGTTTGAGCGTGACAATAATTGGCATATAATTGAAAAATTTGCCAAAGAAATGTCTGGTCATGATGATATCTGGTATGCTACAAATATTGAAATAGTTGATTATATAGATAGTTATAATAGAGTTCAGTTCTCTGTTAATGGCGATTTTGCATATAATCCTAATGCAAACAGTGTATGGATTGAAGTGGACAAAAAAGCTATTGAATTAAAACCAGGTTCTTATACAAACTTGTAATTCCTAAAAAAATACGATAAAATATTAATGATAGTTCGATAATTTATCTATGATATTTTATAAGGAGACTAATCATATGGCCCTTAATGCGGAGAATGATGAAATTGAGGTAAAGAGCGACCTTAAGAAAAAGCCCACCAAAAAAACCAAAGAGATGCTTGAAGAGAATGCAAAACAGATTGAAAATCTCAAAGACGAGCAGACTCAGTTGGGTGATGTTTTAGCGGATCTTGAGAAGGAAGAAGAAACTCTTGGGGCTCATTCTGCACTTGATATGAAGGTTGTTCACAAAAAGTTTGGTGAAGGCAAAGTTGTTAAGCAGGATGGTAAATACATAGAAGTACAGTTCAGTGATGTTATTAAGAAATTTGTACTTCCTGGATGTATAGCGGATAAGTTTTTGGAAGTTGAGGATGAGAGTATCTTCGATTACTATACAAAGAGCAATGAGATTCATAAAAAGAGAATGGCAACAGAATTGAAAATTAAGTCAGCCACTTTTGCTATTCAACGTCATGAAGATGCTATAGAAAAACTTAATGCTAAGATTAAATAACTTTATATCTGACATTTATGCATATTAAAAAGCTGCGGGATTTTTTCCGCAGCTTTTTTATGCTTTTTAACTTTTTATTACATTGCTTTTTTTGATTCATCAACCTTACGCTGAGCAGTAGAGAGCATCAACTTAATACGATTAAGCTGATTAACCTCAGAAGCACCCGGGTCGTAATCAATTGCCACAATATTACAGCCGGGGTACAAGTGGCGCATCTGTTTAATAACACCTTTACCTACCACATGGTTTGGAAGGCATCCAAATGGCTGTGTACAAACTATATTAGTAGCACCTTCCTTTATAAGCTCAACCATTTCACCTGTAAGGAACCAGCCTTCTCCAGTCTGATTACCTATTGAAACTATTGGTTTAGCATATTCTACAAGTTTATAAATGCTTGTAGGTGGATCGAAATGAACACTCTTTTTAAATGCTTTTGTTGCACCGCTTCGTAGTCTTTCTATAGCCCATATACCGACTCTCATAAGCGCGGCAGTTTTTTTAGAAGTTCCAAATTCTTCTGCTTTGTAAATTTGGTTGTAGAAGCAGTAGAGCATGAAGTCGATAAGATCAGGAACAACTGCTTCGGCGCCTTCTGACTCAAGTAGTTCAACGAGATGATTATTTGCTGCAGGAGCAAATTTTACTAGAATTTCTCCAACAACTCCGACTCTTGGCTTAACTTCATCGGTAATTTCAATTCTATCAAAATCTTCAATAATTTCTTTGCAAAGCTTTTCAAATTTGAAAATATTCATATGCTTTGCTGTCACGAATTCTTTTACAACAGGAAGCCATTTCTGGTGGCAGGCATCTACAGAACCTTTTATTTTTTCATATGGACGCATACGATAGACACATCTCATGAATATATCACCGAATACTGCACCATATGCAGCTCTTTCCAACATTTCCAGATTAATATGGAAACCGGGATTAGATTCAAGCTTTGATAAATTCAGTGAAACAACAGGAATCTGTTCCATTCCGGCTTTTTTCAAAGCTCTTCTGATAAATCCAACGTAGTTGGTTGCTCGGCATCCGCCACCTGTCTGGGACATAATAACGGCAGTTCTGTTAAGGTCATATTTACCGGAGAGAAGTTCATCCATAATCTGACCTACAACCCATAATGAAGGGTAACAAGCATCATTGTTTACATACTTAAGTCCCATATCTATCGCATGTCTGTTGTCATTTTGCATAACAACAAAGTTGTAACCACAAGCAGAAAAAGCCGGTTCCAATATATCAAAATGAATTGGAGACATCTGAGGGCAAAGAAGCGTATAGTTTTTACGCATTTCTTCTGTAAATATAACTCTGTGGTTAGAGCAGTCGTTTATCTTTCGGATTTTATTTTTTTGTTTTCTAACTCTGATGGCTGCAAGAAGAGAACGTACTCTTATTCTTGCACTTCCAAGATTGTTTACCTCATCAATTTTAAGACAGGTATAAATCTTATCTGAACCGGATAAAATATCATTTACCTGGTCTGTAGTTACAGCGTCAAGACCGCATCCGAAAGAGTTGAGCTGAATAAGATCAAGATCATCCCTTGTTCTTACATAGCTGGCAGCGGCATATAGTCTTGAATGATACATCCACTGATCTGATACTATAAGAGGTCTCTCCGGATGTCCTAAATGAGAAACGCTGTCTTCAGTCAAAACAGCTACACCATAAGAACAAATCATATCAGGTATACCGTGATTGATTTCAGGGTCAATATGATAGGGTCTTCCTGCAAGAACAATACCATGTTTATGGTTTTCTTCCATCCATTTAAGGGTTTCTTCTCCCTTTAACTGAACATCTTTTCTTGCATTAGCCATTTCATCCCAGCCTTCTTTGGCAGCGGCTATTATTTCTTCTGTTGGTATTTCCGAGAATTCTTTTACCAGCGCACTTGTAACAGTTTCAATCGAAGTAAATGCCATGAATGGATTGCGTAGCTTTATCTGTCCATTAGTAATTGCTTCAACATTATTTTTAATATTTTCAGAATAAGAAGTTACAATAGGGCAGTTGTAGTGGTTAGTAGCGCCTTCAACCTCTTCTCGCTCGTAAAAAAGACCCGGATAGAAGATAAAGTCGACATTCTGCTTGATTAGCCATTCAACATGTCCATGAGACAGCTTGGCAGGATAGCATTCTGATTCACTTGGAATTGACTCTATACCCAGCTCATATATCTGATGTGTTGAACGAGGAGAGAGAACCACTTTATATCCTAACTTGGTAAAGAATGTAAACCAGAAAGGATAATTTTCATAAAAGTTAAGAACTCTTGGAATACCTACTGTACCACGAACTGCCTTATCGTCTGAAAGCGGTACGTAACTAAAGAGTCTTTTATATTTGTAATCAAAAAGATTTGGAACATTAGCAGCATTTTTTACTTTACCAATTCCACGTTCACATCTGTTTCCTGAAATGTGCTGGCGTCCACCTGTGAATTTATTGACGGTCAGTCTGCAGTGGTTGGTACATCCCTGACAGGTAGCCATGCTTGTTGTGTATTCAAGAGAATTAATCTGTTCAATTGAGAGCATAGTTGTTTTGTAATTTTCAACCTCATTGAATCTGTCTCTTGCAATAAGTGCAGCACCAAAAGCACCCATTATTCCGGCAATATCAGGTCTTATTGCCTCTGCACCTGATATAATCTCAAATGCACGAAGAACAGCATCATTGTAGAAGGTTCCGCCTTGTACAACGATGTGATTACCTAGATCCTTGGCGTCTGAAACTTTTATAACCTTGAATAAAGCATTTTTAATAACTGAGTAAGCAAGACCGGATGAAATATCTGCAACATCAGCGCCTTCTTTTTGAGCCTGTTTAACTCTTGAATTCATAAATACAGTACATCTTGTTCCAAGATCAACAGGAGACTTTGCATAAAGAGCAACCTTGGCAAAATCCTGAACGCTGTAATCAAGTGATTTTGCAAAGGTTTCGATGAAAGAACCACAGCCTGAAGAACAAGCTTCATTGAGCTGAACAGAGTCAACAGACTGATTCTTTATATGGATACATTTCATATCCTGTCCGCCTATATCCAGGATGCAGTCAACTTCAGGATCAAAAAATGCAGCTGCATTGTAGTGAGCAATAGTTTCCACCTCACCGTCATCAAGTAAAAGAGCTGACTTAAGAAGAGCCTCTCCATATCCTGTTGAACAAGCTCTTGCAATTTCAACATCAGCAGGCTTGAGTTTGTATATTTCCTGGATTGAAGAAATAGCTGTCTTAAGCGGACTACCGTTATTACTTGAGTAAAAAGAATAGAGAAGATCCCCATCTTCACTTATGAGTGCACATTTAGTAGTTGTAGATCCGGCATCAATTCCAAGGAATGCCTTGCCCTTATAACCATCAAGTTTTCTTGTCTTGACTTTATACTGATCCTGACGTTTTTTGAAGAAATTATAATCATCTTCATTTTTGAAAAGAGGATCAAGTCTTGACACTTCTGCATCCATAACAATTTTATGGGAGAGTTTATTGACCATATCATCCATAGAATAAGAAGTATCTTCTTTTGCATTAAGAGCAGAACCGATAGCTGCGAATAAATGCGAATTATCGGTTTCTATCGTATGTTCTTCATCAAGCTTTAATGTTCTGATAAAGGCAGCTTTGAGCTGATCAAGGAAGTGGAGAGGACCACCTAAAAATGCTACATGTCCTCTTATCGGTTTTCCGCAGGCAAGACCTGAAATTGTCTGATTAACAACAGCCTGAAAAATAGAAGCAGCCAGATCTTCTTTGGTAGCACCTTCATTGATAAGCGGCTGAATATCTGATTTTGCGAAAACACCACATCTTGCTGCAATAGTATAGAGTGAATTATAGTTTTTTGCATATTCATTTAGACCGGAGGCATCAGTCTGCAAAAGAGCTGCCATCTGGTCTATAAATGAACCTGTACCACCTGCACAGATTCCGTTCATTCGCTGTTCAACATTTCCGTCTTCAAAATATATTATTTTAGCATCTTCGCCGCCAAGTTCTATAGCAACATCAGTTTTTGGAGCGAGTTCCTTAAGTGAAGTAGATACGGCAATGACTTCCTGAACAAAAGGAATTTCCAGATGTTTGGCTAAAGTAAGCCCGCCTGAACCTGTTATAACAGGATGAAGTGTTACATTGCCGCTTACTTCTCTGGCTTCTGTTAGGAGTTGTGCCAAAGTTTCCTGTATATTGGCAAAATGCCTTTTATAATCTGAAAAAATGATATTATGCTCTTTATCTAAAAGTGCTACTTTTACAGTTGTTGAACCAATATCAATACCTAATGTGTAATCTTTGGAAATCATTTAAACTACCTCTTTTAAAACTATGTATGTTCTGCATTAAACTGCAGTGATGGCAATATAATTTA